>JAHBVG010000082.1 GCA_019637695.1 Caldilineaceae bacterium
GCCTGCTTTGGACGATTCTCGGATCGCCACGATGATCTCTTGATCAAGTCGGGCCTGATACGCGCCGTAGGATGGCTGACTGCCACTGCGCACGGCTTCCACCAGACTGAGCAGACAGCCCGCCACGCCGATCTCGTCGTCGTGCCATTGGACGCCATGCCCCTTTTTGACAGGGCGGAAGGGATTGTCCCAACGGATGGTGGGTTGGTCGGGATCGCCGGTGTGGGCGATCATCCCCAGTAGCGCACCGCCATCCACCCGATCCCAGCGCCGTTCCACAGTGACGAAGAGCGGCGATTCGCCGTCGGGCGAGAGCAGCGAGAGCCGTTCCTCCACGTCCAGCCCGATGCCAATGGTGATGCCCATACCCTTTTCGGCCAGGAAGCGGCTGCTGCGCCACCAGCGCAACGGAGAATCGTAGCCCACGCTCGTCCAATGGAAGATACCCAGACGGCCATCGGCGTACTCGATGATGCCATGTTCCTGCGTTTCGGGGCGCGCCGTGGTTTTGTCCTGAATGCGCGACCAATGGGATGTGAGATCATACTTGCGCACCGCGCCGGTCACCTGCACCGGCTGCGCCTCGAAGCCAAGATAGCTACGCATGACGCTGACGCCATGATAGCCGTGGCCGGCAAAGTCGTTGAAGGATGAATAGACGCGGCCAAAGATCCCCGCCTCGATCATCTTCAACTTGATCTGCTCCAGCGGGCGGCGGTGGAACTGTTCTGCCACTTCGATCTTGAGGCCGCGCCGATCCGCGGCGCGCATGATGGCGTCCGCTTCGCCCAGTTTGTGGGCGATGGGCGTCTCCAAAAGGACGTGCAGACCGGCTTCCACGGCCATCAAGCCGACCTCGCCATTGGCTGCATAAGTCACCGAGACAATGCCGATCTGCGGCGCGGTCTCGCGCGCCAACAGATCGAGATCGGTGAACCAGGGGACGCCCAGACTTTCGCCCAGCCGCCGCGCTGATCCTTCACTGCGTCCCCAAACAGAGACAAGTTCCACTTGCTGAGGCAGCGCCTTCAAAATCGGGCCGTACAGATAATCCGAACGCGCCGCCGTCCCGATGATGGCAACGCGCAAGGGGGATGTAGATTGGGACACGGTTTTTCCTCCTGTTAGCGAATTTTACCGCGCGCGTAGATCGGCCAGATCGCCTCGACCTGACCTTTGCGCACAGCGATAAGTTCGTCATGTTCGTTGACGCACGGGCAAGGATGGACAGGGATCACCTGCACTCGTTCGCCGATCACGGGTTTGCGCGCGCAGGCGGAGACATCCACATGGCCGTGTTCCTCAGAGAAGCTGTAGAACCGGGCGTCGGGATATTCGACAATGTGGCCAATGCTCGGTCCATTCTCGGTTTGGAGGATGGTGGCGCTCATGGTTTTGCTGCCACAATCGAGGACGGCGCGACCATCCACCGGGCGGCTGACGACGGTGGCGATGACGCGCAGCGCGCATTGCTCCACTGTATGTCGGCCCGCCAATAGATGGCCGACCCCGCCCACAATGTGTTCCCCGATCCGATACTCGGTCAATTCGGGGATTTCGTGGGCCTGAAAGGCGCAGCGCGTGCCGCCGCCGCTGACAATGGGATGGGGCAAACCGGCGCGGTCGAGCAGATCGATTGTCTGTTGAAAAATGGGGCGCGCTTCGGGCGGTGTGGGATAGCCCATCAACCCGCGCATTTCCAGCCCAGGCAACTTGTCGATGAGTTGAGCCAGTTGTAACGCTTCCTCTGCCGTGGGGACGCCGGTGCGGTTCGAGCCGGTCTCCACCTCGATCACCACCCCCAGCGTCAACCCGGCGGCGTGGGCTGCTGCCGAAAGGCCGCGCACTACCACATCCGAATCGGCGGCGACGGTGACATGAGCCTGTCGCGCCAGCGCCATCAACCGATCCAATTTCTGCTGGCCGAGGATGTTATAGGGGATCAGCAGATCCGAAGTAATGCCGCCGCCGGCCATCACCTCGGCCTCGCCGATCTTCTGGCAGGTCAGCCCAATGGCGCCGGCTTTCATCTGCATGTGAGCAATCGCCAGCGTCTTGTGCGTCTTAATGTGAGGGCGCAGCCCGATCTTGTGTTCGTCGTAATAGCGTTGATAGCGATCCAAATTCGCCTCCAACGCGTCGAGATCAACCGTGAGGACAGGGGTATCGAGTTCATCAATGTGCATGGGGTTCTCCTGTGGTTGGGGACTGGGGATCGGGGGCTGGGGATCGTGTAAAGCTTCTGAAATCTCCTAATTGCCTAATCGCCGTTATAAGAGATTGAGCGATTAAGCATTTCAGAAGCTCGTCGCGATCCCAGTCCCCAGTCCCCGATCCCTTTGTGCTACACTTCATCCATTGTTCAATTACTCACAGAAAGGATACCGACAATGCGGCTAGAGGGCAAGGTGGCGATAGTGGCGGGTGCAGCTTGGGGTGGGATCGGGGCGGCGACGGCGTTTCGCTTTGCCGAGGAAGGGGCGCGGGTGGTGGTCAATACCCACAGCCGCGAGGAGAAATTGACCGAGACGGTGGATCGTATCCGCGCCATCGGCGGTGCGGCGATCCCCGTGATGGGGGATGTGGCGGCGGAGGCAACCTGGCAAACGCTGGTCGAGACAGCGCTGACCCACTTTGGGCGGCTCGATGTAATGGTGCAGAATGCGGCGCAATCGTTCGTCAAGCGCGCCGTCGAATTCAGCCAGGAAGAGTGGGATCGCGGACTCGCCGTCACCCTGACTGGCCCCTGGTTGGGGGCGAAGGCGTGTATCCCCGCCATGATCGAGGGTGGCGGCGGCTCGCTCGTCTTCATCTCCACGGTGAATGGGACGATTACCAACCCTGGTTTTGGGCTTTACGGCGCGGCCAAAGGTGGACTCAACGCGCTGACGCGCAGCATTGCGCTGGATTATGGGCGCGACGGCATCCGCGCCAACGCCATTGCGCCGGGGCAGATCGTGGGCGAGCGCGAACAGAAACGGCTGGCCCTCGATCCGTTGGAAGAAGCGGCCTGCCGCGACTGCTATCCGCTGGGCCGCTACGGCACGCCTGAGGAGATCGCCAATGTGGCGCTCTTTTTGGCGTCGGATGAGTCCTCCTTTGTCACGGGCATTACGCTCACGGCGGACGGCGGGCTGACGCTGCAATCCCCTGAAGCGCTGGTGCGTCCCTCCTTCCGCAAACGCTGGCGCGACGATGTGTTGATCCCTCACCCGGCGGATGAGGTGGAGAACCCGTATGCCAAAAGATAGGGGTTGGGGATTGGTGACTGGGGACTGGGAAGAGAGGGTGGGCTTTGTGCAGAATGGAGTTTGGCGGTACGATGAATCTCTTAATCGCCCAATCTGTATTGGTCAGGAAGATGATGAAACGTAGGTGGGTTTGTAACCGCACGTCTACAGGTGAACGTGCGGTTACTACAGGTGAACGTGCGGTTACAGTCCGACCGCAGCGGTCGGCCCGCACCTACAGATTCCACCATGTCGTTGTCCAATACACTTAATCGCCCAATCGCCTGATCTCTTCCCCTTTAGAAAGTGAATCGTAACCTATGGCCGACGCGTCGATATACAAGTTTGTTTCGCGAATTTCCCCGCCTAGCGAGGTTGTGGAGCGGGCCTATTGGTTCATCTTCCAACAGGACAAGTTGCTTGTCCATGTGGTGGACGAGGGACGGGTGACGGTGCTACGGGCGGAGGAACTCGCTTCCTTGGGGTTGACGCCGGGGCATCCGCAATACCTCGGCTATCTGCTAAATGGGACGGAGGCGCCGATCCACTGTTATGCGGCGGATTGCGAGGCGACGTTACCGGCTGGGCTGACGGCGGAAGGACTGCGCCAGGTCTATGGGCGGTTGGACGATCCGCTCTTTGGTATTGCCGGGCGCGCCGTGCAGATCGTGGATTGGGATCGCAACCATCAATTCTGTGGACGTTGCGGCGCGCCCACCGAGGCCATCCCTGGGGAGCGGGCGAAGAAATGTCCATCCTGTGGGTTGTCGGGCTATCCTCGGCTCTCCCCGGCGACGATCACAGCCGTCACCCGGCAGACGGAGGCTGGAAAGCGGATCTTGTTGGCGCGCAACCATCGCTTTCCGCCGGGGCGCTACAGTGTATTGGCTGGGTTTGTGGAGCCGGGCGAATCGTTGGAAGAGTGCGTCGAACGGGAGATCTGGGAAGAAGTGGGCATCCGCGTTCAAAATGTCCGCTACTTTGGTAGCCAGCCCTGGCCTTTCCCCAATTCGTTGATGATCGGCTTCACCGCCGAATACGCCAGCGGCGAATTCCAGCTTGAAGACGCCGAGATCGACGACGCCCAATGGTTCGCCGCCGATTCCCTGCCCCTGCTGCCGCCCCCCATGAGCATCGCCCGCCGTCTCATCGACGCGTTTGTAGCAGAAGAGGCGACTGGTAATAGGGGATAGGTGATTGGAGTAGAAATTCTGCCCCAGTCACTTATCCCCTATCACCAGTCGCCATTCTTTCATGGCGCAAAATCTTCGTCCCCGTTGAGGCTGACGATGAGGGCAGCCAGCAGATCGGCGCAGCCATCGAGATCAGAGAGGGCGATGGTTTCCACGGCGCTATGCATGTAGCGGTTGGGGATGCTGACCAGCCCGGTGACGACGCCTGCCCGTGAAAGCTGGATGGCGTTGGCATCGGTGCCGGTTCCTCGCCCGTGGGCTGAAATCTGATAGGGGATGTTGGCGCCAATGGCGGCGTCAACCAATCGCTGAAAAAGACGCGGATTGACATTCGGGCCGCGATCGATGACGGGTCCGCCGCCGAGTTTGATGTCGCCCTGTTGGCGCTGATCGATGGTGGGACAGTCGGTGGCGTGGGTGACATCCACGGCAACGCCGATGTGAGGGGCAACGCCAAAGGTGCTGGTGATGGCTCCCCGCAGCCCGATTTCCTCTTGCACGGTGGAGACGGCGAAGACAGCTACGTTGAGACCCTTCTCGACGGCGCGGCGCAGCGCTTCGATCACCACCCAGGTTCCGGTGACGTTGTCCATGCCAGGGGCGTTGGCGAGACCGTTGCGCATCTCCTGGTAGCCCAATTCCAGCGTGACCGGGTCGCCAATGCGGACAACACTGGCGGCATCCGCTTTGTCGGTAGCGCCGATATCGAGCCACATCTCCTCTAGCTTGACAACTTGTTTTCGTTCGTCCTCTTTGAGCAGATGAATTGGTTTGCGCGAAATCACCGCGGAGATCGGCCCACTCTGCGTCCAAACCGTCATACGTTGGCCGATCAACTGCTGTGGATCCCAGCCGCCGATGGGCAAGGTGTAGATGAACCCCTTGTCGTCGATATGGGTGACGACGAGGCCGATTTGATCACAGTGGCCTGCCAGCAACACGCGCACAGGGGCACCCACATTCTTGCCCACAATCACATTGCCGTGGACATCGGTGATCACCTCGTCGGCGAAGCTTTTGGCGTATTCGCGGACCACGGCCTGCGCTGGCTCTTCATAGCCCGAAGGTCGTGGCGCGGCCAACAGCGCTTTCAAAAATTCCTTGGTGCTTGACTCCATTACAAATGCCTTTCCTGAGTGGGGTGAAAATTGAAATCGGGGGAGTTATCCCTGATCGAAAGATTCGGATGAATCTGCCATATATCCAATCGCCAAAAAGGCCAGGATGTACCCCAGGTAGTTTTCATTGAGAAAGCGGCTGCCGTAGAAGAAGACGGCCAAGAGGATGGCGTAATGCCAACAGGCCATGCCCAGGCTGTTGGCCCGTTGCTGGCGATGCAAAAACCAGAGCAGGATCGGCAGGGTCAACCCGATCTGCAAGATCCAAAAAGGCCATTGATCAAAGCGATTTTCTACCCAGCCCATGGCCAGGACAAAATTGCTGGCGCCCCATCCCCAGATCTGATAGCCCGTTTCGCCCTGTCCACTGCTCCAGCGCCAGACGTCATCGTAGAAGGCTTCGGCGTCCCACAGTAGATAGGGGCCGATCAGCAGCGCAAAGATCAGGATTGCCAGCCAGGCCCGGCGTACAATCAAGGGGATGTTCTGCGCCAATCCGCGCCAGCCCAGCCGCAACGGATCGCCTTCCCCGCAGATGAGAAGCAGGCCATAGAAGGGCGCAAAAAACCAGGCTGTGGGTTTGGAGGCGCAGGCCAATCCATAGAGCAGCGCCGAAAGGATGAGCCAGACCGCAGCGCTGCGTCCTTGCTGGCGTGCATTCTGCCAAAGCCGCCACGCCGCCAGGCTAAACAAGATCCACGAGAGGACAAAGACATCATTCTGGCCGAAGATCAGATCCAAGCCCATAATGGGGTTTAAGCCTAAGAGCATGACGAGGCCAAGTTGTTTGCGCTGCCCGTGTACCAAAAGTGGAGCGAGCGCCAGGGCCAATCCCCATAGCAACAAGTAGACCATCCGTTGATCGTAGAAGCCCAGGCTTTTGCCCAAGAGTACGAAGGGAGCGCTGAAGACAAAGGTCCACGGCAGGTAGGGGTAGTGGTAGAGCGCCGTGCGGTATTTGTCAAAGCCCCATTCCGCCATTGGCGTCTGCGTGTAATCCTCGATATAGGGGTTGCGGCCCGTGAGAAAATAATCGATGGTCGACTCCGTCTGGATCACACCGCCATCGTGGCTATAGCTCGCCGGTCCGCTTTGTTGGCGCAGCAACATGAGTTTGGTGGTGGGCAATGCAATCGCCGTCACGAGGATGAGGGTAAGCAACAGCCATTTCGCCGTTTGGCGCAGACGGGAGGGGCGCGTCAGATCGATCAAAAGGTAGAGGAAGGTCAAACCGAGGGTCGAGGCGATCAAGACCAGGGCCAGCGGTTCACCGGGCCAGGGAACTCGCTCGCCCATCGCCACGATCCTCTTCAGTGGCAGCAGTCTCCAAGAGTGGATGGCGCAAGACATCCTGGCGCAGGAAGGGCAGGGCGAAAGGCTCAGCCAGGCTCCCAATGCGCAGTTGGGCAAAAACCAGCACAGCCAGCAGCAGCGCATCCCAGCCAGGGGAGCGGATGGAATGGGACACAGTTGCATCTGGGAGGGACGACTTCATCAGTTGGTCTCTCTCTGTGCGTAGAGGATTCCATTTCTGCCCGGCACGAAGATCATGCCGTCACCCGCTGCCGGTTGACCCGCCACAGAGGCAACATTAAACCCTGTTGTCAAGACGCCCTGGAAGGCATCCAGAATTTGTACCGTTCCCGATTCGGTGGCAAAAAAGAGGCGTCCTTCCCCCACAATCGGCCCGCCGACGATCCCGCTCACAGGGTAGTTCCACAGGAGCGCGCCATTACTGCGGGCAATCGCTTTGATGAAGTTGTTGCCAGATGCGTAAAGATTGCTGCGGTCCAGCGCCATCATTTCGACACGCTCATTGCTCGAATAGGTCCAGATCTCCTTCCCCGTATTGGCGTCCAGGGCGTAGATATTGCCGTTGCCATTGGCTGCATAGAGTTCGGCCAGCGCCAGGACACCCGGCTGGCTATAGATTGGCGGCGCAGAGACCGAGCTGAAAATATCCGATCTTTCCCAAACGACAGCGCCGTTATTGTAGATATCCACAGCTTGCAGCGAATTGTTGCCCGCGTAGAGCAACTGGTTGCCGGCGATTGGATATTGAAGATTGCTGCCAGGCGTGGCGATGGACCAGACAACGGCTCCATTGTCTTTGTTGATCGCGTAGAGCCGGTTATCCATCCCGGCGATAAAGAGAAAATTGCCATATAGATTAGGGGCGCTTCGTGGTTGCGTCGGCAGTTTTACCTGCCAATAGGGTGAAATGGCATTGCCCTGATCGATGAAGGAAAAGAGATTGCCATCCGTATCCACCACATAGACAAAGGGCTGCAGAACAGCGACAGCATGGCGGATCACATGGGTGAATCGATGACGCCAGCGCTGGTTGCCACTATTTTTATCGAAGCTATTGAGTTCTAGATCCTCGCTGGCAACGATGACACTCTGCCCTGCAACGATGACCGGTGAAGAAAGTGACAGTGGCGCCTGGGCTGGCTGCGGCCAGGCATCGCGAAGTGTCGATAAAAAGGTATTGTTTACCTGGGCGTGGCCGGCGGAACTGCGGCGGTAAAGCGGAAAATCCCCAGCCGGGATGGGCGTCTTGGCCGGGATAGGCGTCAGGGCGATAGCCGTAGACTGTTTTTCAAGCAGCCAGCGCGCGTCGTTTGGCGTGCCATTGCTGGGCGCGCTCGGTGGAAGCTGATTATCACGCAGATCCAAATTGGCCTGCCGTATCCACCCGTTAACATTCTGTTCACAACAGACGTAGATCCACTCGCCTGAGGTATCTCGCCCACGCAAAACCAGCCGCTGCTGCGCAGGGATCGTGGTTGTTAATGTGTAAAGCGTGCTGGGACCCTCTCGTACAGGCGCGGCGCGGATGGTAAATGCCTGCAACAGCACATCCTCTTGGGCAGCGATGACAGGCGTCCATGTGGCTGTCGGTGTCTGTGTCTCTGCGAGGGAAGGTTCATCGGTCGCCGTCTGATCCCCACCGTTTCCGTCGCCATTGATGGGTGTTGGCGTCTCTATGGGGGAAACCGTGGGGACAATGTCTGTTGGTGTGGTGATCAGCCCCGACGCTGGCGGTCCACCCCCAACAATCGACGGCATCGAAATCACGACCGTCATTTCGACAGTTGGCGTCTCCGTTGGTGTATCCAGAGGCGTGGGTGTCTCTGTAGGGGTAAGCGTGATGGTAGGGGTGGGCGTGTCCAGCCCCAGAGCGATAAGCGCGTACTCTTGCTGTAGAGCGCGATCCTCGGCGATCTGGGTAGCACGGAAATCTATCGTCGGTGTCAGCGTCGCATTGCGGGGTGTAGCTGTCATGGTCGCCGTCGCCCTCAGCGCCCATCCTTGATCGACATACCAACGCGTCCCCGCGAAGATCAACAAGAGCAATGCAATCAGAGAGATAGCAGCCAGGGTGGAACGATTTTGGTTGCGACGGCGTCGCTGAGAGAAGCGGTCGGCTGAAGTGAGGTCACGTTTCATAGGATCATTCTATCAATAACAGAGGGAACCAACAAGAATGCTTGGAATTTTACCCGGCAACAGGTATAATGACAGCAGTTCAAATCCTAAATCACCAGCCGCCCTCGCCGGTATTGACGGGTGAAATAAGCTGGCGTCGAGAGTTGAAAACCTCACCATACGCCAGGGATCTGCATCCTGGCTGGCATCTTACAGAGGAATGAGGGATGAATGATGGAAACCACTTATCACAGCAGCGTTCCCCAGCCGGCCGAAAAAATGAAATATCTTTCAGAACTGGCTGTTTTCCAAGATTTGACGCCGCGCGAGATGGAAGAGTTGAACCGCATCACCACCATGAGTACCGTCAGCCGCGGCCGCGTCTTTTATCGTCCTGAAGAACCGGGTGAGGTACTCTTCATCCTCAAGGAAGGCCGGGTTCAACTCTACCGCATCAGCCCCGAAGGCAAGAAGTTGGTGATCACCACGCTGGGGCCGCATACGCTCTTCGGCGAGATGGCTCTGCTGGGCACCAAAATGCACAACACCTTTGCCGAGGCCATTGAAGACTGTCTGATCTGCGTGATGAGCCGCACGGATCTGGAACGGCTGATCTTGAGCAAGCCGCAAGTCGCCCTGCGCATCCTGGAGATCACGGGTAAACGGTTGCGCGAAGCTGAGGAACGGTTAGAAAGCATGGCCTTTAAAGGCATTCCGGCGCGGCTGGCGAGTCTGCTGCTACGCCTTGCCGATGAACAGGGCAGCAACGAGGTGCGCGGTTTAACTCATCAAGATCTGGCCGAAAGTGTCGGCACCTATCGCGAAACAGCAACGCAAGTACTCAACGATCTGAAAACACAGGGGTTGATCGAGATTGGCCGCAAGCGTATCCGCATCCTGGGCCGCGAGAAACTTCAAGAAGTGGCAGAAGTCTGACGAAGCTGAGTAAATTTATCCAAAATCGGCTTATGAAGTTGACATGATTTGGGGTGAGCATTACAATGTGAACAGTTTTACAAATGAAGCCATCCTCTGTGCAATTGCGGCGTCGTGGATAGATCCTTTTGAGTCTAGCCCTCTCAATTGTACAAATTGGAAGATTGAATTGTTATCCACATACGCGGCGTAAGATCAACCCGTTCTCTTAGGAGGTTACTGTATGACTCATGTGATTTTCGATCTGTGCATCCGTGACGGCGCCTGTGTCGAAGTCTGTCCGGTCGAATGTATTATCCCCGGCCAGCCAGAGGAAGAATGGCCCTGGTACTACATCGATCCTGACACCTGCATCGATTGCGGCGCCTGTGTGCCGGAATGCCCCGTGGATGCCATTTTGCCCGAAGAAGATCTGCCGGAAGAGTACGCCTATTGCACTGAGTTGAATGCAATGTACTTCACCGAAGGGCCGGGTTACGCAGCGTTAGAGATGAGCTAATTAACGAACATCTCGGCATAGGTACATATGAAAACCCCTGCTGCTGGCAGGGGTTTTTGTTTTCGACAAAAATATATCCATCCAAATTTGAATTTATTCGCTGGATCGGTACTATCAATAAGACCGTAACCACTCAAGAAAGATAAACAGACCATGACAGAAGAAAAAAAGCTACAAGGCCCCGACTGGAAGGGCGTCCAACGGGTGATGGTAATGATGGCCCACCCCGACGATCCCGATTTTAGCTGCGCGGGCACAGCCATTCAGATGGCGCGCCACGGCATCGAAGTGACCTATATGATCCTCACCAACGGGGACAAGGGCAACCACAACCCGTTGATCACGCGTAACCAGTTGATCCTCATGCGTCAGGAGGAACAACGCGCCGCCGCCGAGTTGTGCGGCGTAAAAGATGTCCTTTTTATGGACGAGGAAGACGGCTTTCTGCGCCCCACCTTTGAATTGCGCAAACGGGTCTGCCGCGAGATCCGGCGCATCCGCCCGCAGTTAATCATCTGCCCCAACCCCGAACGCTATCTCGTGGGGGAAGGCTACATCAACCACCCCGACCATCGCAACGCTGGTGTGGTGGCGTTGGAGGCGATCTTCCCCGCCGCCGACAACCCTATGTTTTACCCGGATATGGCGAACGAGGGTTACCATCCCCACAAGATCAGTCAGCTCTACGTTAGCGGGCACGACGACGCCACGGTTGAGGTCGATGTCAGCGCAGATATTGAAACCAAGATCTCTGCCATCCTTGCGCATAAGAGCCAGTTTGAAAAACCCAAAGAGGTGGAAAAATGGCTGCGCGAACGCTGGGGCGACAAACAACCCGACGGGTCTATGCGCTACTACGAACGCTTCAAAGGGATGCGTTTCGACCGCTGGGGTGATGAGGAAGGGGAGGAGTCGGAGGAAAGCGAGCAGAAAGGGTGATGAGGCAGGTTTGCAAGTTTGCAGGTTTCAAGTCACAGGTTGCAAGTGAAAATTGCCCACGCAACACGTAACACTACTCATCACCCCACCACCCATGATCGCCGAACCAAAGGGGGACGCCGGTATCCGGCGTCCCCCTTTGGTTCGGCGATCATGTATTGATCAGGAAGATGATGAAACATAGGTGCGGTTACAAACCGCACATCTACAAGTGAACGTGCGGTTACAAACCGCACCTACAGATTCCACCATGTCGTTGATCAGTACACTTTTGTTTTCATCAACAGAACCGATTACTGAAGCTCAGACATCATACTCGCTTGCAGGTCATTGCTAAAGGTAGTGAGGTTGTCCAGGGTAGTCTGGATGTCCGCACCCTGCATCATCTCGTTGAACGCCTGCTCGGCTGCATCGCGCACAGCCTGATAAGAGACAAACTGTGGCTCGTACGCGCCGTAGGGCAGCAATTCCACAGCCTGGGCATACTGAGGCCGCTCGGCCAGGTAATCGGCCAGGAATTCGCTGGCGCTGGCGCGGGTGGGGAAGTAGCCGCTGATCTCGCTCCAGCGCGCCTGAATCTCAGGCGAGGTGAACCATTTGACGAAGAGCCAGGCCGCCAGTTCCTGCTCTGGCGTGGTCTTGACGATCATCACGTCGCCGCCATAGACGTTCTGCACAGGCTCAGCCGTGGTGTACGGAATCGCCGTCACGCCCCATTGGTCGGGATCGCGGCCCTGCTCGGTTGCGGCTGTGTTCACATCACCCTGGTAGAAGGGGATGCCGGAGCTGGATCCCTGGGTGAAGATGGCGTTGCGCGCTGCAAACTGCGGATTCGGGAAGCCTTCGGTGAAGAAGTAGGCGCAGCCGTCATCGTGCATTCCTTTGAGGAAGGTCATAGCGTCGATAGTGGCCTGACCGTTGTAGACATAGCCGGTGCCGTCCTCGGTGAGGACGTTGCCGCCAAAGGCCATGGTCCAGGCGGCCATCGCCGAGGCGTCTTCGCGCAGGATGTAGCCGCCTGTGCCGTCACCCTTAGCTTCGGCTGCGGCGCAGGCCATTTCGCGGAACTCTTCGGGTGTGGTGGGCGGGCCAGAGAAGCCCAATTCCTCCAACCAGGTCTGGTTGTAGAAGAGCATCTCCATGGAGCGGTTGGGGGGAAAGCCCAGGCGCTGGTTGCCGAAGAGCGGGTTGACGCTGACTTCGAGGAAGGATTGGTAGAAGTCGGCCATCTCCTCGTCGCTCAGCCCGTAGACCGGATCGGCGATCAGCACGTCAAAATCTACCAGGGTATCGTTGATCTGATAGAAGGATTGATCGTTCTGATAGCCGACGACCAGGGCCGCAGGGACTTCACCGGCGGCGATGCTGGCGTTGACACTGTTGCGGATGTCGTTGTAGCTGCCCTGATTCTGGGCGTCAATGGTAATGCCCCATTCGTTGGTCTCGTTGAACTCCTGGACCAGGGTCATCAGCCCGGCTTCGCGGGAACCACTGTGGTTGTGCCACCAGACTACGGTCTGGCCGCTGGGATCGACGCCTTCGTAGCTTTCACCCATTGGTTCTTCTGCGGGGGCGGCAGTGGGCGCGGCAGCGGCGGGTGGCTGGGCGACGGGTTCCCCAGCGGGCGTGGGCACAGCACAGGCGCTCAACACCAGCATACTGACCAGCAGAAGTATGAAGATCATCGTAGACTTCTGTCGCATTGTTTAGACTCCTTGTTGTGGATAATGAACGAACAAAATGTAGACTGCAATCCACGACCCAGCGTGAACCGGGCCGCGGAGTTTCTACCCTTTCAGGCCGGTGGTGGAAATCCCCTCAATAAAGGTCTTCTGGGTGAAGAAGTAGAGTACGATCACCGGCGCCATGGTGATCATTGCGCTTGCCATCTGTAAGTGAAATTGCGAGCCGGCCTCGTCGATAAAGGCATACAATCCATAGGAAATCGGTCGCCAATCGCGCGTCGTTGTCACCAGGATGGGCCAGGCCAGCGCATTCCACGAGCTGATAAAGGCGAAAAGGATCAGCGTCATCACCGCCGGGCGCGAGAGCGGAACAACCACCTGTAATAGGTAGCGTAGATGGCCGGCCCCGTCGATCTGAGCTGAATCCCAAAGCTCGTTGGGGATCTGCATAAAGAACTGGCGGAGTAGGAAGATGCTGAAGGCGCTCGCCATAAAGGGGACCGTCAGCGCCGGCCAGTTGTTGATCCACGAAATCGGCCCCACCCGCCCCAGCCAGGAGACAGTGATGAAGTTGGGAACCCAGGTCACGGCTTCGGGCAGCATCAGCGTCGAGAGCAGCAGCGCAAAGAGAAAATTCTTCCCCCAAAATTCCATGCGGGCAAAGGCATAGGCCGCCAACGTACAGAATACCACCTCGCCAGCGATGGTGATCACGGCGATGCGCACGCTATTCCAAAAGTAGGTGGAGAATGCCGCCTGCACCCATGCCTGGCGATAATTCTCCCATTGGATCTGCCGGGGCAGCCAGGCCCCTCCCGTCGCTTCGGTAAGGTTCATAAACGAGACGCTTACCGTGTAGAGGAAGGGGATGATGGCGACTGCCGCGCCGATAATCAGGATCAGGTAGATGCCCAAACTGCCCAGGATCGAAGGTGGTTGTCGATCCCCGTTGGAGACGGATCGCATGGTTGAAGGTTGGGCGACAGTTCTAGCCATAGTGTACCCGCCTGCTGGCAATCCGATTGTTGATCACGGTTAAGAGAATAATAATCAGCAGCAACAAAATGGCAAGCGCCGACGCATAGCCGTATCGCGTATCGCGATTGAACATCTGAAAGATCACCACGCTGGCGGTGTCTGTCGTCCCCAGCGCCGCCCCAGTGCGCAGGACAAAGATATGGTTGAACGCCTTGAAGGTACCGATCACTGAGTAGAGGGTGAGAAAATAGATGGTGGGCGAAAGCAGCGGCAGGGTAATGTGGCGGAAATGCGCCCATTTATTCGCCCCGTCGATGGAAGCGGCCTCGTACATTTCGCGCGGAATGTTGCCCAGCCCGGCCAAAAAGACCACCGTGTTGAAGCCGAAAAAGGTCCACACGCCGTAGATCATAATCACCACCAACGCCAGCGAAGGTCCCACGGCCCAGGCAGGTAGATCGACGGCGGAGAGGCTCAGGCTGAGAACGCCGCCCGGTTCGTTCAGCCAGCGCAGTGAAGGCAGCCCAATGCCGCCGAGCATCGCGTTGATGGGCGCCGCCGGCCGGCTGGAGAAGAGCAGCTTAAAGACCGCTGCCGTGCCCACAAAGGGGGCAATGTAAGGCAAAAAATAGACGATCCGAAAGAAGGATCGTCCTTTGATCTCTTGAAAGAGCAGCACAGCCAACATCAGGGAGATGACCAGTTGGGTGGGGACAGTCCCCAGTGCATAATAGAAAGTGGCGGAGAGGCTGTTCCACCAGACGCGGTCGCCGCTGCCGATGACCCGCGGCAGTTCGCCGATCAAGAGCCAGGCCGCCACCAACAACATCGCCCCACCCGCCAGCCGCAAGCCGGTCTCTACATTCGAGGGGCGTCCGCTGGCGCTTTGCCAGAGCCACCAGGATAGCCCCAACAGCACAAAGCCAGCGCTCACCACCAGGATCTGAGACCAGATGTCCAGGCCGCCAGTGCTGCCTGCCTGGGCTGTGCGGACTTGAAGTTCCACCCAGGTGAGCAGCAGAATAAAGCCGCCGGTCCCCAAGAGGAAGGTAACCCCGGCAAAGAGACCGGTGAAATTGCGCGGGACAAAGGTGCGCTTTGCCTCTTGCTGCTGGAAGAGAACGCTCAGAATGATCCCGATCACCAATAGAGCAAAGGCAGCCGTGAAGATCCACAGCACGCTGGAATCGGTCAGGGCGCGGTTGAGCAGGACAGTGAAAGGTTCTGGCGTGCGTTGACGTGTCCGCAACTGCTCGGGGATGGCAAGCAACAGGGGCAACAGACGGAACAACCATCCAAACAGCATCAACCCGCCAGCGCCGATCAGCATCCCAGACAGGCTCCACCGCCAGAAAGGCTGTTTGAAGGCTCTTGCCTCCTGAAAGCTCCGCCAGATCATGTAGACGGCGAAGCCGATCAAAAGCAGCGAGCCACCGAAGCCGAGGATGTAGGTCAGATTCCCCACCGCGCGCAGATAATTCCCAAACCCGTCGTAGGTGCCGAGGATGCGGTTGATGCCAATCAAGGTACTCTGATAGGCGGCGAAGACAATGGGGAAGATGCCAAATAGCCCGACAATGATAAAAGCTGGCGCAAGGAATAAATAAGCAAGCAACGATTCGCGAATGCGTCGTCCCTGTCGCCCGGCTAGAATGACCAATGGCGCGCGTCGGGTAGGAGCCGACCGGTCAAAAACATCCTTGGCGTCGGCAGAAGCAGATCGATTCACCATCTCATTTTTCATGCGCTTGGTCTCCCAGGTCAGCGCGACGGTATGCGCAACAAAGAATATAGTGTCCGATTGCTAAAGACGTCAAGTATAAATCGACGCGAAACAAAGCGAAAAGCGCTCAAGAAAAGAACTGTTAAAAAACCGTTTTCAAGACGTTAATCATGTGACTATACATGTCAGGTAAGGGCATGGGCGGGGAGCATACTCGCCATGAACCTGATGTTTGAGCCCGCCCTCACCCGTGCCACTACGGTAACCAGATTGATTGCTCACATACCTGTTACTCATGTATCATACCATGAATTCGGTGAGAAGGTCATCTTATTCCATAACCATTAGAGAAAGCAGGAAGATCCATGTCTAGCCGTAAAATGACGCCGCCCAAGGGGCTTTACTACGAGGAATTTGAGATCGGCGACAGCGCCGAGAGCGTAGGACGCACCATCACCGAGACCGATATTGTGAACTTTGCGGCCCTCTCTGGCGACTGGAACCGCATCCACACTGACGCCGAGTACAGCCAAGATCAGATGTTCGGTCAGCGCATCGCGCATGGGCTTCTCGTCCTCAGCATTGCCAGCGGATTGGCGGTGCGTATGGGCTTTATGGAAGAGACTGTGCAAGCCTTCATGGGGCTGGAATGGCAATTCCGCCGCCCGGTGATGATCGGCGACACAGTGCGGCTGCGCACGACGATTGAGGCAAAGAAGGAGATGAAGCGGCTCGGCGGCGGCGCTGTCACCTTCAAAATGGAAGTACTCAACCAAAAGGATGAAGTCTGCCAGCGCGGCAATTGGGAGATCCTCTGCAAGAGTCTGCCTGTGGATGAGGCGTAAGCCTGGTGTTGTACGTTGCCCTGCTCCTCTGCCTGCTGGGGATAGCGCTGCTGATCTGGGGACGGCGACAACGCATCGCTTCGGGCATCCCCAGCGGCGAGGTCATCTATAGTGATACCGGAGACTGGCAAAAACTAGAAAAGCCGCTGATCAGCCGTCGCTACGGATTGGTGGGGCGGCCCGACTATCTCGTGCGTACGCAAGAAGCGGGCAAAGCCATCACCATCCCCGTGGAAGTGAAAAGCCGGAAGCGACCGATCATCCCCCACGCCAGCCATGTGCTGCAACTCATGACCTACTGCCTGCTGGTGGAAGATCAATGGGGCGCGCGTCCGCCTTATGGATTGTTGCGCTACGCCGACGCCACCCTGTGCATCCCCTACAGCGAAGAACTGCGCCAGCAGGTCCTTGAGGCGGCGGATGCAATCCGCTCTGCCCGCCGCAGCGCTGCCATCCATCGTCAGCACGCCGATCCTCACCGTTGCCGCGCCTGCGGCTATCGATCCGCCTGCGGGGATGAGGCGCTAGGCTGAGGCACATGGACAGAAACAGCGATCCACGAAGCCACACGAAGAAAGGGAATCAAGACGTCTGCTCTTTTCTGACTTCGTGTTTCTTCGTGTGGCTTCGTGGATTAATTTCTTGGCGATTTGGATAACGTAACCTGCCAGGTGTGAAGATCCTCCGGGGAATCGAGATCGAGGGCGAGGACGACGGATTCGATAATCTCAACGGGCAGACCGGCGTCCTCGGCGCGGCGGATGTGTTCTCGAAAGCTGCCGGGTCCATAGGCAAAGTCGATGGCGTGGGGAGGCTTTAACAGGAGCGCATTGGTGCCGCCATCCCCGCTGGCGGCGATGACAAGACCATGCGCCAGATCCTCACCCAGTTGCACAAAGGATCGGATCTCCGCAGCAGAGATCAAGGGCAGATCGGCGGGTAAGACGAGGATGGCGTCTGCCCCTTGCATCATGGCAACGATCCGCGCCTGACGCAGCGCCCGGTTGAGCGGATCTTCAGGATCGTCGCCGTTTTCCCTGGCGTAGGCTTCTTCTTCGAAGACCATCATCCCCGCGGCTCGCGCCATGTCAAGCGCTTCCACATCCCGGCTGATCACCATCACCCTAGACAGTAGAGCGACATCAGCGGCGGCGGCCAACGTCTGCGCCAACAGATGGCGGGACAATTCATATCGTTCGTGGGTAGAGAGCGATGGGGAGAGGCGGCTCTTGCCCTCCGCCAGCGGCTTGACGGGTACGATCAGCCAGAGTTGCATGGAGCTATTGGAGCGAGGGCTGGTCGATGGGGGAAAGCATGTGGTTGGCGTGGAGCGAAAGGCCAAATTCGACGACGGCGCGCGCCAGCTCTGCTTTGCTCTCGAGATCGACCATGATGGTATCGGTGGTCAACGTAGGCAGGATCACCGCTTCGCAGAGATCCCTATCCTGAGCGTCGATCACAAAGCCGTCCAACAGATCGCCCAGGTGATCGACCACCGTCACCGGGCTGATCATTTCGCCAAGTTCACGCATCATCTTGGCCGCCGGTCCTTTCAACGCCTGACCGCTCACAATCGGGCTGACCCCAATTTTGGGCGCTTTGATGGCGCAAAGCCGGTCGCGCATCCCCGGCACGGCAAGGATGGGATCGATGCTGACATAGGGGTTGCTGGGGCAAAATACCACAAGATCGGCCCGATCCAGCGCCCGTTTGATCTCGTTGCTCAATTTGGCCCGTTCCGCGCCGAGGAAGGAGAGATCGACCAGGGTCGGTTCGCAGCGGCGGCGCACAAAGTAGTGTTGAAAGGGCAGATCACCTTCATCCGTATGGACGAGTGTGCGCACCGGTTCATTGCACATGGGCAAAATTGTCGAAGGGACGCCCAACATGCGGCGCAGGCGGTCGGTGACCTCGCTCAAGCTAACGCCCTGGCGCATCCACTCGGTGCGGCGCAGGTGCAACGCCAGATCCTTGTCGCCAATGCGGAACCATTGATCACCCCCGTACCGATCCATCTCATCCAGCACAGTGAACTTCTCTTCCTGCCGTCCCCAGCCCATCTCTGGATTGTTGATGGTCGCCAGATTGTAGAGGACGGTATCTAGATCCGGGCAGACGTGCAGGCCCCAATGCTCAAAGTCGTCGCCAGTGTTGACGATCACCGTCAGCGCGCCAGGGGGCAGGATCTGTTGCAGACCGACGGCCAGTTTGGCGCCGCCCACGCCGCCAGCCAGCGCCGTCACTCGAATTTGTGTAAATCCTGGAGTGAATGAAGACAACATAGCAATCCTTTTTTTTTCGGTCGTCTGCGGTCTACTCGCGCCAGATCACCCGGCTGGCAAGGGATGCGCGTTCTCTCTCTTTGCTTTCCGCCGGGTAGCCCAGGGTGATCAGCGCCTGGGGATGCCAGTCGGACGGTAGATCCAGCACATCACGCACCAGATCGGGGACAAACAAGGGAGCGCACATCCAGCAAGCGCCCAATCCGTAATGATGAGCCGCCAGCAGCAGATTTTGGCAGGCCAGCGCCGTACTCTGGACCGCCATCAGCCATTCGGCGTCCGCTCGTTTAGGGTCAGGATAATGATCCATCTCCCCCATGGAGACCGAAACCACGATCAGCGCGCCAGCGCCAATGATACGGCTGTGGCTGATCGCTACCCGTTTCTCAATGAAGGCAGGATCTGCCCCATCCGCGCCCAGATCGCGCCGCCAACGCTCGCCCATGCGTTCGCTCAACGCCAACTTGATCCGTTCATCGGTGACCACGCAGAAGCGCCAGGGCTGCCGGTTGTGCGCCGACGGCGCCCATGTCGCCGCCGTGAGGATCTTCTCCAACAGTGTCCGTTCCACGGGGCGGGGTTGGTAGCGGCGGATCGAACGCCTGCCTCGGATCCATGCCCAAAAAAGACGCTCCGCATCCGGCGTATCGTAGGCTGCCGAACCGTTCTGGGCAAGAGAAATTGGCGTCATTGTTTCCATCCGTCGATTATAGCACGGCTCGAACCACGCCCAAACTTCCCTTGACGCTCACCAGGGCGCGGGGTACAATAGGGCAACGAATTTGTCTGACATTTTCGGTGATTGGTGATTGGTGACTGGTGATTGGGCCAGAGTGAATTCCGATCCCTATCACCAATCACTATCCTCTCCACGCGAAGGAGTCTCTGCATGGCCGAAACGAAGTACAGCCGCGTTGCCCTTTATTTACAGGACAAGCACCCGATCCGCGATGGCATGGAGTACGCGCGCTATGCCGAGGAGAAGGGATTTGAGGCAGTCTGGCAGGCGGAGAGCCGTCTGGTGCGCGATGCGATTGTGCCCATGGCTGCCTTTGCCGCCGTCACCCAGCGGATCAAAGTGGGGTCCGGCGTCATCAACAATTGGACGCGCAACATTGGGCTGCTCGCCGCCACCTTCCTCACCCTGGACGATCTGGCCCCGGATCGCATCATCTGCGGGATCGGCGCGTGGTGGGATCCGCTGGCGCGCAACGTGGGCATCGACCGCAAACGCCCTCTGGCCGCCATGCGTGAGACCATCGAACTGCTGCGTCGTCTGCTCGATTTGGAGAATGTCACCTACGAAGGCGAGTTCCACCAACTGCGCGGCGTGGAACTGGACGTGGTCCACGGGCGCAAGGAGCCGCGCAACGTCCCCATTATGATCGGGGCTACCGGCCCACAAATGTTGGAGATGACCGGCGAGATCTCCGATGGCTGTGTGCTCAATTACTGTGTGCCGCCCGACTACAACCACATGGCCCTGGAACGGCTGGAGGCCGGCGCCAAAAAGGCCGGGCGCACGCTCGACGATGTGGATCGCCCCCAGTTGATCGTCTGCTCCGTCCACGAGGATCGACAGGTTGCTTTGGATGGCGCGCGTGAACTGCTCACCCAATATCTGGCCCAACAGCCGCACATTGCCCAGGCCAGCGGCGTCAAAAAGGACGTGGTGGAGAAGATCCAATCGATCCTGGGCTGGCCCGCCACTCGAGAACAGGTGCGCCAGGCCATGCATTTTGTCCCCGACGATCTGGTGATGCGCATCACCGCCAGCGGCACACCGGAGGATGTAAAGAAGAAAGTGCGCGAATACATGGAAAACGGCGCTACCTGCCCCATCCTCTACCCGCTGGGCGATGTGAAGTTGATGATCGATACGTTTGCCGGTGGGTTTTGATAAAGATCGGTGACTGGTGACTGGGGATTAGGGATTGACGCACGCTTTCTTCCCCAGTCACCTGTCACCAATCCCTAATCCCCTCTCAAAAACAACTATGCTCAACTTCCTCCTCAGCATACTCTTCAGCGCTGTAAGTCTCTCCTTCTTTTTGGGATGGGCGAGACAGCGCGCCGAAGGGCAGCTCGATAAAATGCAGGATGCTGTCTTCAACACACCGGGCGTAGAAGCGCCGGTTCCGCCCGATGTGGTTCTGGGCGGCGTTGGCCTGACGGTGATCCATTTTGTCTTCGGGCAGAAGGTGCTGGGGCTGCGCGGATGGCAAACTTTCCTCAGTTTTGGGTTGGGGATTGTCGCCGGCGTGGCTATTTACAAGCAACGAAAAGGAAACTCCTCATGATCGTCCGTGAGATGGGAGGAGGGCGTCTGCTCTGTATTCCCCAACCTACCCATGCGTTGATGGCGGCGCAGTTCTGCCGTCATTGGGGCAACGCCGATTTTGCGGCTCCTCAGCCCTACACCCCGGTGATGATGGCAATCGCCCAACATGACAACGGCTGGTATGAATGGGAACTCGCCCCACGCCTGCGCGCCGACGGCTTCCCCATGGATTTTATGACCCATACCGATCAGGTCGAGAAAACGGCTCTGTGGCAGCGCGGCATCAACCGGGTGTGGGCGCAACATCCCTATGCGGCGCTGCTGGTGGGCCGCCATGCCAGCATCCTCTACGAACAATTCCTTGCCCAGAGTGCCTATGATGGAAAGAACGAGCGCGTCGTCCGCGCGTTTCTGGCCGACCAACGGCAGATGCTGGAACGGGCACGACGTCTGCTCGGCGGGGATCGGGATCTGCTCGCCGCTATGCAGCAAGAGACCATTGAGATCAACACGCGGCTGCTCCAATTCGGCGATCATGCCAGCCTGCAAGTGAGTGTGCCCTGGTCCGCGCAGACAACACTCCCCCATTGCCCATTGGACTATTCCGGCGCAACCGTGGAGATCCGCATAGTCTACAACGATTGTGCGATTACCTTCGATCCCTGGCCCTACGGCGTCGATCAATTTGAGGTGACGCTCGAAGGCTATCTCATCGATGGCGAACGCTTCGCCGACGAAGCCGGCTATCACCGGGCATTGAGCGAGGCGTCGTTTTACCGGAAGACATGGAACGTAATGCGTAATGCGTAACTCAGAAGAGATCGTCGCTGCGCGATCAATCTGCTATCACGGATTACGCATTGCGCATTACGAAGGACAGATTGAATGTATCGATTCTACCATTCCCCTCTCGCCCTTGAAGATGCACTCCAGTTGAAGGCCCAGCACGGCGAGGGGGCGCGCATGATCGCCGGTGGCACCGATCTGCTCATCGAATTGGATCGGGGTGTGCGATCCGCGCCCGACGGCGGAGCAGTGGGGATCATCGACATCACCCGTATCCCTGGCCTGGCCGAGATCTGGGAAGCGGACGGCTGGATCCACCTGGGCGCGCTGGTGACGCACAACCAATGTGTAGCCAGCCCGTTGATCGTCGAAAGGGCCTTTCCGCTGGCGCGGGCCTGCTGGGAAGTGGGCGCGCCGCAGATCCGCAACCGCGCCACCATCGCCGGGAATGTGATCACCGCCAGCCCGGCCAATGATTCGATTACGCCGTTGATGGCGTTGGATGCTACCGTCACCGTGGCGAGTGCGGCGCGTGGCGAACGGACGCTGCCTATCGACGCCTTCCTCACCGGTTTCCGCCGCGTGGACCTGACCGCCGATGAGATCCTCACGCGCATCTCGTTGCGTCCATTGGCGCAAAGCGAGCGGGGCAACTTCATCAAATTGGGGCTGCGGCGGGCGCAGGCAATCACCGTCAACAACATCGCGGCGGTGATCACTTTTGCCGAGGATAGGCAGACCGTCAAACGGGCGCGCATCAGCCTGGGCGCGGTGGCCCCGCGCGTTGTGCGGGCGACGGCGGCGGAATCCTATCTGGCGGGCAAAACGCTGACCGAGGAGATCATGGTTGAAGCGGCCCGGCTGTCGATGGAAGCTGCCTCCCCCATCGACGACATTCGCGCCAGCGCCGACTATCGACGGGCCATGGTGCAGACGCTCACCGCCCGCATCCTGCGCCAGATCGGCGAGGGACGCGAACGTGAGGGCTGGCTCGCCCATCCTGTGCTGCTGTGGGGCGAGACGGATGGGAAGTGGCCGGTGGAGGGGAGACAACAGACGGCAGACGGCAGACGACAGACCAGGGACGACAGAGCTACCGAGGACAGCGGACGCAATTCGCAATTCGCAATTCGCCCCTCGCAACTCGCCATTGTCAACGGCATCCCCACCCACCTCCCCCCTGGCATGACGCTATTGGACAGTCTGCGCGAGGCCGGGTTTGTGGGGGTGAAGGAGGGCTGCGCCGAGGGGGAATGCGGCGCGTGTACCGTCTTCCTTGACGGCATGGCGGTGATGGCCTGTCTTGTCCCCGCGGAACGGGCCGCCGGCAGCGAGGTGATCACCGTGGAAGGGCTGGGCGAAGGGGCGCGGCTGCATCCGGTGCAGAGCGCGTTGGCGGCGAGTGGAGGCGTCCAATGCGGCTACTGCACGCCCGGTTTTGTCATGTCCGCGGCCAAGCTGCTAGAGGAACGTCCGCAACCGACGCGCGGCGAAGCGCAGGAAGCGATCACCGGCAATTTGTGTCGTTGCACCGGCTATCGCAAGATCCTCGACGCGGTGGTGATGGCGGGGGAGCAGCGAAAGTAATCAATCGTTTAGTCGAGCTTGTTTGCAGAGATTGAGGGATTAGGCGATCAGGAGATTATGGTGGTCGTTTAGTCGCTCAATCGCTTAATCCCATAATCGCTTAATCTCGAAAGCCTGTCTGAGTGGCATAACAAACTGTAGGAGAACTGTATGCTCTTTGAACTACGCCAATATCGCATCCACCCCGGCAAGCGGGACGAGTGGGTGAAATTCATGGACGAAGTGATCATCCCCTTTCAAGCCTCCAAGGGGATGGTGATCGTCGCCAGCTTCGTGGCCGAAGATGACCCGGATCTCTACGTCTGGATCCGCCGCTTCGACGACGAAGAGGATCGCAAACGGCTCTACGCTGCCGTCTACGAGAGCGACTTTTGGAAAAATGAGGTCTCGCCCAAAGTACCCGACATGCTCGACCGTGCGAAGATCGTCGTGACACGGCTCAACCCGACGGCGAAGTCCGTGTTGAGGTGATTGGAGATTGGGGACTGGGGATAGTGTAGACAATCTCTAATCTCCAATCTCTAATCTCTGGTTGACAGCGATTAGGCGATTAGGCGATTTCAGATCCTCAACCCAGTTCCCGATCCCCAGTCCCCAGAAAGAGACACAATGACCGACAAACCTACACAACCCATCCGCTGGGGCATTATCGGCTGCGGCGATGTGACCGAAGTGAAGAGCGGACCGGCCTTTCGCAAGATCGACGGTTCGGAATTGGTGATGGTGATGCGGCGCAACGGCGACCTGGCCGCGGACTATGCGCGGCGGCATGGCGTCTCCCGTTGGACCGACGACGCCGACGCGCTGATCCACGATCCAGAGGTGGACGCGGTCTACATTGCCACGCCGCCCGACTCCCACGCCGATTACACCTTGAAGGTTGCAGCGGCGGGCAAGCCGGTCTATGTGGAAAAACCCATGGCGCGCAGTTACGCCGAATGTCTGCACATGATCGACGCTTGCAACGCGGCGGGCGTTCCCCTCTTTGTGGCCTATTACCGGCGCGCCATGCCCAGCTTTGTCAAAGTCAAGGAGCTTGTCGAAAGCGGCGCCGTGGGGGACGTGCGTTTTGTCGCCATTCGATTGTTGCAACCCATCCGCCCGGCGGAGCGCGATCCCGAAACCCGGCCCTGGCGGGTGATCCCCGAAGTTGCCGGCGGCGGACACTTCTTCGATCTGGGATCACACCAGCTTGATTTCCTCGATTATCTGTTCGGCCCCATCACCGCCGCGCAGGGACAGACAGCCAACCAAGCCGGTTTCTATCCGGCGGAGGATATTGTCTGCGCCAACTTCCGCTTCGCCAACGGGGTCATGGGCAGCGGCATCTGGGCCTTTATGGTCTCCCCTACCCAAAAACAGGACACCATCGAGATCTTCGGCAGCGAGGGCAAGATCACCTTTGCCGCGTTCAGCCCTGATCCTGTACGGCTCGAACGCGAGGACGGCGTGCAGGAATGGCCGATCCCCTACCCGGAGCATGTGCAGCAACCGTTGATCCAAACTATTGTGGACGCATTACAGGGCCGCGGGCGCTGCCCAAGCACTGGCGACAGCGCGGCGCGCACATCGAGGGTGATGGATGAAATCGTGGGCAAGTAGGATCGCCGGCTGGCTGCGCGGGGATGTTTCCGCGCCAGCGCCGATGATCCCCGCAATGACAGACGCGCAAAGAATGGCAGCCCCCGCCGCTTACGAGATCCCGGTGCTGCGCATCGACTATTTCCCCGTGAAGAGCGGCAACATTGATCGCGCCGTCACCGGTGATGTCTCTGCGCCGCTGGGGCAGATCCGCGAGCATGTGGCGCACACGACGCAGACGGTGATCGACGCCTTGCAGCGGGGCAGCACCCATCACAGCTACAAAGATCCTTCGGCGCAGCCCAGCCTTCGCTATCGCATCGTCGAGACGATTGAAATTTTGGAGCCGCTGCCCACCTACCCCAAACCGCGCCACCGCGTGCCCATGACCGATTACAACGCCATTTTGAATCGGATCGGTATTGAAACCTGGGTGAAGGATCGGGGCGTCAAAGAGGTCTGGCTGTGGGGATACCACGGCGGCGTGATCGATCTGTGGGAATCGAACATGGCCGGTCCGTGGGGCGATATCAGCAACAGCGACCGCGATCCCTACGATCTGCATGCGCTGGATCGAACATACACGGTCTATCATTATAACTATGGACGCGGCCCCTCCGAAGCGGTGGAAGATCACATGCACCAGATCGAGGCCGTGCTGCGCTACATCGATCCTGATCTCTTTTGGGACAAATTCGTGGGCAAGCCCGGCGAGGGACGCTGTGGCTGGTCCCATTACCCGCCCAACGGCGTGCGCGACTATGATTGGGCCAACCGCGACTTCATCCTCACTGACATTGAGGATTGGCGTCCTGATGGCGGCCCAAAACAACGTATAAATTGTGAGCGCTGGAACTGTGATAGTCTGACATGGTTCATCTATTGGATGCAAAACCTGCCCGGCGCGCACAACGGCCTCAGCTATCGAGGGCGTCCGCTCACCAATTGGTGGACCTTCATTGGTGATTTTGATGGCGCCATGCGCAGCCAGCGTGGATTGGTTGAGTGATTGGGGATCGGGGACTGGGTTGACAATCTCTAATCTCCAGTCTCTGATCTATCGTGTACGGCGATTGGGCGATTAGGAGATTTCAGACACTCGATCCGATCCCCAGTCTCTAATTCCTGATAGCCATGAACTACACCATCGACTCTCTCCACCCCAACGATTGGTCCCAGATCTGCCGGATCTACCGGGAGGGGATCGCCACTGGCAATGCGACCTTTCAGACGGAAGCACCCACATGGGAAGCCTGGGGTGCCGGGCATCTGCTATCCCCGCGGCTGGTCGCTCGCCGCGAGGATTGGCTCCTGGGTTGGGCAGCCCTGAGTCGCGTCTCGGCCCGTCCGGTCTACGCCGGGGTGACAGAAGTTAGCATCTATATCGCAGAGGATGCGCGCGGACAGGGCGTCGGGCGAACGTTGCTGTCCGCGCTGATCGTTGCCTCGGAAGCGGCAGGCATATGGACCCTCCAGGCTGGCATCTTCCCAGAAAACGAGGCCAGCCTGTCCTTGCATCAGAAACTTGGATTTCGCATCGTCGGGCGGCGAGAGCGCATTGGCCAGCTTCACGGCGTCTGGCGCGATGTACTCTTGCTGGAACGGCGCAGTCAAACGGTAGGAGCGGATTGAATGCAGGAAGTGATTACCTATTATTTGGAGATGTTGGAGCCTTCAGATCTACGACCGGCGCGGCCCATCGAGCGTCCATTTGAAGTGCGCCGGGCGGGAATCCCCTATCCTGCCCTAAATCGCTTCCTCTACCAGGAGGTGGGCGCGGCGTATCAGTGGATCGACCGGCTGAGTTGGAGCGAGGAACGCTGGCTGACTTATCTGGACCGTCCAGCGCTTCAGACCTGGCTGGGATATGTCAGCGGTACACCAGCGGGCTATTTCGAGTTGGAAGCGCAAGAGCAAGGCAACGTGGAACTCGCCTATTTTGGGCTGCTGCCACCCTTCCTCGGCCAGGGGATCGGCGGCGCGTTGTTGACGGCAGCGATTGAGCGCGCCTGGGCCATGGACGCCCGGCGCGTCTGGGTCCATACTTGTTCTCTCGATCACCCGGCGGCGTTGCGCAACTATCAGGCGCGCGGCTTCCGCCTTTATGATGAAAAGCGACATATCCAAACCATCCGCACACCAGAGGTGCAATTGTGAGCAACGCATTTGAAAAAACATGGATCAGCGGGGATGCCATCCCTCGGCGCGGCAATTGGTTTTCGCGCACGGTAGGGTCAGGATTGTTGTGGCTGGCCGGGTGGAAACCGGCAGGCCAGTTGCCCAATCTCTCCAAATTCATTGTTGTGGCTGCGCCGCACACCTCAAATTGGGATGGCGTGCTGGCTGTGCTTGTCCTCTGGGCGGCTGGCCTCAACATCCATTGGATGGTCAAAAGGGAAGTCCTCGACAATCCGTTTAGCGGCATCTTGCGCTGGCTGGGCGCCATCCCTGTGGATCGGCAGTCGCCAGTGGGCCTTGTCGATCAGATCGTCGAGCGCTTCACCAGCCGCGAGAAATTTATCGTCGTCATCACGCCAGAGGGGACGCGCAAACGGGTGGAAAAGTGGAAAACCGGTTTCTATCGCATTGCGATGGGGGCGAACGTTCCCATTGTGCTGGCCTACGCCGACTACCCCAAACGCACCGTTGGCATCGGCCCTACTCTGATCCCCACTGGCAATCTCGACGCAGATCTGGCCAGGATGATGGACTTCTTCAAAACCGTCACCCCGCGGCATCCGGATCGGGCATGAGTTTCATAGAAAGTGACCCAGTATGCGCGCCGTAGGTAGCAGCTTCCAACGTATCGACGCCGTGGACAAAGTAACCGGTGTTGCGGCTTATCCTGGCGATATTGACATACCCGGCCAGGCGTGGATGAAGACCGTCTTCGCCGGTGTGGCCCATGCCCGTATCCGGCGCATGGATACGCGCCGGGCCGAGGCCGCGCCAGGGGTGATCGCCGTGTTTACAGCTAAAGACGTGCCGGTCAACGAATATGGATTGATCATGCCCGATCAACCGGTCCTCTGCGGGTTGGGCAGTACACCCCAGGCTGAGGTTGTGCGTTGGGAAGGGGATCATGTGGCGTTGGTGGTGGCGGAGAGCGCCGCGCAGGCCGAAGCCGCCGCCCGTTTGATCGAGATCGACTACGAGCCGCTGCCGGTTATCACCGATCCGCTGGCCGCCATGCAGCCCGATGCGCCGATCCTGCACCCCAACAATTTCAACTTTCCCTACGGCGAGCGCAACCTCCACTCGAACGTGCTGCTCGAATATCATCTACGCCGCGGGGATGTAGACTCTGCCTTTGCCGCCGCCGATGTAATCGTGGAAAGCGTCTATCACACCCACGCCCAGGAGCACGCCTATTTACAGCCAGAGGCGGGTCTGGCCCATATCCGCCCGGATGGCCGCGTCGAGGTGGTCGTCGCCGGGCAGTGGATGCACGAGGACCAGGCGCAGGTCGCCCACGCTCTTGGCCTCCCCGCCGAGCAGGTGGTGATGCGCTATCCGGCCATTGGCGGCGCGTTTGGTGGCCGCGAGGATATGTCGATCCAGATCGTGCTGGCCCTGGCTGCGATCAAAACCGGTCGCCCGGTCAAAACAGTCTGGAGCCGCGAGGAGTCGATTATCGGCCACCACAAACGCCATCCTTTCATCCTCAAGGCCAAATGGGGGGCGACGAAGGATGGCAAGGTCATCGCCGCGCAGATGGACGTGACCAGCGACGCCGGTGCCTACGCCTACACCAGCACCAAAGTGCTGGGCAACGCCACACTCATGTGTCTGGGACCCTACGAGATCCCTAACGTGCATGTGGACGCGCGTACTGTCTACACCAACAACTGCCCCAGCGGCGCATTCCGCGGCTTCGGCGCGCCGCAAGGTCACTTCGCCGCCGAAATGCAGATGACCAAACTCGCCGCCGCCCTTGGCCTGCATCCTGTGGAGATCCGCCGCCGCAACGTCCTGCGCGACGGCTCGATCCTCGCCACCGGCAGCCCCATCCCCGCCGGCTGTACGGCGCGGGAGGTGCTGGAGGAAGCGGCGCGGCAAACAGGGACTGGTGATTGGGGATTAGTGATTGGGGACATAGACAAAACCCCAGTCACCAGTCACCAGCCACCAATCCCTACCTCGCTTGATGCCTCACGCACGCGCATCGCTCGCGGGCGCGGCATTGCGATCTGCTTCAAAAATGTTGGCTTTAGTTTGGGCTTCCCCGAACATTGCCATGCCTGGGTGGAACTGCACGGCGGCGCGCAGGTGGAACGGGCGCGGGTGGGCTGTGTGGGCGCGGATGTGGGCCAGGGCGCGCACACAGCCTTCATCCAAATTGCCGCCGAAACGCTGGGGATCGCGCCAACGCAGGTAGAACTTGTGGCGGACACCACCGATGTCACCGGCTCCAGCGGCAGCGCCTCGGCCAGTCGCATGACTTTCATGGCTGGGAACGCCATCGCAGGCGCGGCGGAACGCGCCCTGGCCCGCTGGCAGGACGAAGAGCGCCCGGCGCGCGCCGACTTTGTCTTCCATCCCCGCGCCACCACGGGGTATCACCCCGAGACGGGCGAGAGCGATCCCAATATTACCTATGGCTACTGTGCGCAGGTGGCCGATGTAGAAGTGGATCTTGAAACCGGCCACGTCAAGGTCAAACGGTTGATCAGCGTCAACGACGTGGGCAAGGCTGTCAATCCCCAACAGGTGGAAGGACAGATCGAGGGCGCCGTTGCTCAATCGGTGGGCTGGACGTTGATGGAAAACTTCATCCAAAAAGAAGGGCGGACGCTGACGCCGCATCTGAGCAACTATCTCATCCCCACCGTGGCGGATGTGGTCGAAGAGATCGTCCCCGTCATCCTCGAACTGCCCGATCCGCAAGGACCGATGGGGCTGCGCGGCATGGCCGAAATGCCCTTCATCCCCACAGCGCCGGCCATCGCCGCCGCCATCCATGACGCCGTGGGCGTTTGGTACGATCAACTGCCGCTGACGCCTGAGCGCGTGTGGCGGAAGTTAGTGACTGGTGATTAGGGATTGGTGGCTGGGAAAGCGGTCGTCGCATATATTCCCAGTCACCAATCCCTAATCACCAATCCTTTCCTCGCGCTTTCGCACTTTTCGCCGCATTGGTCTATGATATAGGTGTTCCATCGTTGCCCACGTGATTGCACTTCTACGGCGCATAGATCACATCCTAACGACGCTCTATGTTCACACTTACCGACGTCTTAATCGACGCTCTCTGGATCTTAGGACTGGCCGGCGTCTTTGCGACTTTCAGCTATATAGATTACTATCGACATCTACGCCGCTGGCGTTGGCGCGACGCCTGGCAGCGTCCGTGCCTGTTGACGCCGTTGAGCCTGAGCCTGACGATCTTCAGTTTGGGGTTGACGCTCAATGGCGTGACAGCATACCAACCGGCCCCCTGGTGGGAGACGCTGATATGGGGCGTGATGACGTTGATCTTCGCCTGGCAGACCTTCCTCTATGCACAGGCAGGCCGGCGCCGGGGTTGGGATCTGCCGGTGGAAGCAGAGGAAACGCACGAAGTCGCCGAAGCGCCTAAGGAGCAGATCGGTGCGGAGCAGAGTCAGTGACGACAACCGCACAGGGTATCTAATCTGGGCTGCTGCCCTGGCAGTGGGTGGACTCGTCCTCCTGCTCTTCAATCTGGGGGTGTTCGCCGTCTATGAACCCTTCTTACAATATGGGTTGGCGCTGCTGTTAGGGATAGGGGGTTTGAGTTTCTTTGGAAGCTATCTCTTTGATCGCAGCCATTGGTGGCGTTTGATCCCAGCATGGACGCTGCTGGCGCTGGCTGGGATGCTCTATCTTTCGACGTTAGAGGCGCTTGATCAACGGTGGACGGCTACTCTGCTCTTTTTGGGTCAGGCCATCGCCTTTGCGCATGTCTATCTTTTAAATCGCCTGGAACGTTGGTGGGCCATCATCCCCGGTGGCTTCATGTTGGTTTTGGGTGTAGCCATTGCTCTGAGTAGCCGCACAACTGATCCAGAATTGCTGGGCGCCGTACTCTTTACAGGGATGGGCAGCGTCTTTCTTTTGCTCTACGTATTAGATCAAGGACGTCGCCCCTGGTGGGCGTTGATTCCGGGCGCAGTGTTAGTCGTCTTTGGTCTGTTTGTCATCCCCATTGAGGATCGTTCACAGCAAGCATGGTGGCGTTGGTGGCCGTTGATCCTGATCCTGCTGGGCGCGCTGGCCGGATGGCGGGCTTTTCGCCCGCCCAAATCGAAAAAACTCCCTGTACAGAGTGCAGCCAACCTGTCTCGACATGCCACGGCCAAACCTGTTACAGAGGGAAAGTTGGGCGAATATCGAGGACCTGCGCCCGGCGCCAGTGTTGAAGTCCTTTCTGATCCAGATGACAATTGAACAACTCCACGGGCACATTCACGCCCCGCCTGAATTGTCCGTTCTATTGACATCTTTTGGATGTTATACTCGTATCCAACCAGCACAAATCGACAAAGGAGTATTCTATGCACATCCTCAAGAAGCTACTCTGGCTAACGGTTCTGGCCGCGCTCCTGGTCGCCTGCGCCCCCACAATCGAGCAAACGCCAGCCCAGCCCGCCGCGGCTCCCACGCCTGTCCCCATGGAGCAGGCCGAAGGCGTGGATCTGCGCATTGAGATCGAGGAAAGCTTCCTCGCTACGACACTGGGAGAACAGCTTGCCGAGCCGATTGAGATCCCTGATCAGCCTGGGGTCGTGGTGTTGGTCCAAGACCCGATCTTCGATCTGGTCCCGGCGGACTTGGCGCGGCTGACGGCGAGCCTCGATCTCGACGTTTATGGCATCACCGTGGCTGTACGTCCTACCATTAGCTTGCGACTCTCCGTTGAGGATGGGCAAGTCCTCGTCTCCGTAGCAGGTGTAAGCCTGGGCGATGTCAACTTCCCATTGGATGCTGTTGCGGATCAACTTGCGCCCGTCGAAGCGCAGGTCCGCGATGGGCTGGCTGGCGCATTGCAAGGTGTGACAGAAATGACTGGCTTAGAGGTCAGAAGTATCCTCATTGCCAACGATACGCTCTTCGTGGATCTGGGTCGCTGACCAGACGCTCAGCCATCCCCAGAGCAGAAATACTCCCGACGCGTGCTCGTCGTAAACAAAGAGAGAAACCGGGTTTGTCACAAACACCGGTTTCTCTCTTTGTGTTCTCTCGATTTAGAAAAGAGCCTAAATC
>JAHBVG010000083.1 GCA_019637695.1 Caldilineaceae bacterium
TTTTGGCCTCATCGGAGCAATATATGGTTCTACAAATCTGCCAAGGCGACCATTTTCAGCCCAACTTGCGCTCTTGGCGGCAAAAATTAACACTAAACTGGACATTGGCGAAAATTGAGTCTTGAGCATGGGATGACTTCTGAGTAGACTGGAAGTAGGCCCAAACTACCTGTTCTAACAGGAGGAACCCCATGCTCACCCGTATTCTACACAATTCCGAGGCACTGTGCGCATTTATCGACCAACTGGACATGCAACTGAGTCAACCTCAGCGTCGCCATATCGAGAACATGGCAGATGCGTTGCTGGTCTGCGGAGACGAGAAGACGCTGGCTGGCTTGCAACAACAGTTTGTGGAGGCGCCAGATGCCTCGAACATAGCCGATTTTCTGCGCATCAGTCCATGGGAAGCCCAGACGGTACGCTGTGCCTTGCGTACGAATCAGGTAGCCTGGCTGCTCGCCGAAGCCGAGCGGCGGGGTCTGCCCAAGTTCATCACCATCAATATCGACGATTCTTTGGGCGAGAAGCACAAGCAGACCCGTCATCTCGAACCGGTGGATTGGCATTACGACCACGTAGAGAGTACCAAGCGCAGGCCACGCTACAAGAATGGCATCTGCTATCTGGTCTGCACCTTACGCATCGGAGATCTCACGGTCACTGTCGATCTGCGTCTCTATCTGCGGGCGGTGACTGTTCGCCGCATCAATCGGCGCCGCCCGCAAGAAGAGCGCATTCCCTTCTTCAGCAAGTACCGTTTGGCCCGATCTATCCTGGTCGAACTGAAAGCCCTGCTGCCCAAGGCGTGGCAGGTCTATGTGCAGTTCGACAGTTGGTATGCTTCGGCCAAGTCAAGGATGGCATGTCACCTGCGGTCTCAAAGCCAACCGCAAGCTCAACGGCAAATGCCTCGACCAACTCGCCTATGCACTCAGACACCGGCGCTACACCCATGTGCGTGTGGCCGCTGCCGATGGGTCCCCGGCCACTCACTATGTGCGGCAGACCTCAGGCCGCCTGGTCGATGTACCCTTCGACATCCGCGTCTTCTTCTCCAAAAGGCATCCCAGGGAGCAATCCCAGGCGTACTTCATGTGTACGGATCTCACTCGCTCGGCCCATCAGGCCTTGCAGGGTTATCGCAGGCGGTGGTCGTGCGAGGTAGACAACTTCTACCTCAAGACGCAAGCGGGCTTGACCGACTTCCGGGTGCGCTCCTACGAGGCGGTGGACAAATATATCGTTGTCGTTCTCTTGGCCTGGGCCTATGTGGAACGTCGCTTCGCCTGCGAGCGCTCCGCTCAGATCAAGACCTACGGCGACATCATTCGGCGACATCGGGACGAACATGCGCTCGATTGGCTAACAGGCGCTTTGCTCATGTTGCAGGATACCGGCGATATCCTGCAAGTCCTCCATCACTTCCTGCGCCTTCAACCATCGCCAGCCTAGCCCTTCTCTTCGTCCCAGCGCTCACCTCCTGGGTCGGTCAGCCTCTGCCGACTCATCTGTGTTCACGCGCCTCTCGTCGGATGCCTATCCAGACCACCTATCTGCGTTCTCATTCCATTTTCGCCAATGTCCAGTTCCTTAGATGGTCTCGTTCCGACTGACTCAGACTCACTTCATGAATTTGCTTGCGTCCCATTTTCTCCTCCTGTTGATTGCGTTTTACAGAAGGATATCTCCGGTGGCCTTTTCTATCAAATTCGCTGTGTCGCAACACTAGCCTTTCCCACATTATGATCAGATGCCGGATGGTTTAGGGCTAGTGCGAGAGAAGATGCCTGATCGCGTGCGCATGGTTTATGAATGGTTGTATCAACAAGTGTCTGTTGTGTCTTAGGTTTAGTCATTCAGTATGACAGAGCAACCCATCCGCTTCACAGCAGCCATCTGCACCCATAACCGGGCTGCCCTGTTGCCGGCCGCCATTGAGAGCCTGCTTGCCCAAAGCCTGGCGCTGACGGACTTTGAGATTCTGGTGATTGACAACGCATCCACGGATGGGACGTCACAAATCATTCGCCGTTACCTCACTGCTGGGGGAAACGTGACCCTGCGCAGCGCAGTGCAACCTATTCTCGGCCTTTCCCATGCCCGTAACCTGGCTGTCGAGATAGCCGGAGGTGACATCATTGCCTTCATGGACGATGATGCTGTCGCCAATCCTGACTGGCTTGCTGCGATGTTAGATGCTTATACCATATATCCCGACGCCTGGGTGGTGGGAGGAAAAGTGCTTCCCTTGTGGCAGGGTGAACGCCCCATCTGGTTGACAGACGATCTCCTGCCTCAACTGTCGATGCTTGATTTTGGTGATGATGTACGACCACTGAACCCGGGTGAACAACTATATGGAGTCAACTTTTCATGCCGGCGTTGTGCATTTGCAAGGATCGGCCTATTCCGTTCTGATTTAGGCAGGCAAGGCGTAAATTTGCTGGGCAGCGAAGAGAGTGATTTACAACGACGTATTCTGCAGCAGGGTCAACCGATAATATACACACCCCATGCCATTGTTGAGCACCATGTTACTAAGGAACGAATGCAGACACAATACTTCTTCCGGCTCGCCTTTGCTAAAGGACGCACCAGCGCTCGCCTGATGATGACTGATTCTTTACAACAGAAACGTGTAACGCGACATATAGTGCGGAGAGGATGTGGCGTCATATGGCGGTGGCTAAAACTGGGGCTATACCCATTCGACAAAAGCAGGCGATTGCAGTGTATGCGCGTCGCTGCGCATTGGATTGGATTTACATTGGAAGTTTTGCGGCGCGGGAGTAGACAGTTTGGTTAACAGAACCTTGCTTGACTCCGCTGCGCTCATCCCTGACACCAGGCTTTATTCCAGTTCATCAGCGAACCTGCGTGTACAACCCTGCTATCGTCTGCTTTCGCGACAGCCTGCTCATGGCCTACCGAGTGGACTCAGGCCACCATAAGACCATGCAGCGGCGCATCGGCCTGTGCGAACTGGATGCGCGTCTGAACGTCGTCTCCGGCTCGGTCAGATCCCTTTCTGACACCATCCAGGGCGGCGACCCGCGTCACTACGACCCGCGTTTCCTGGTCTACCACGACCGGCTCTTCGTTCACTACAACAACAACTTTCTGACTCGTCCCAATCAAATCCACCTGGTTGAACTCGACCCGGATACGTTGGAAGCCCGATCACCGGCGCGGCTGTTGCATTTGGACGGCCCTCGCCAGGAGATCGAGAAGAACTGGATGCTCTTCGAGCACGAAGGCGACCTACTGGCCGTGTACCGGATCGCGCCACACACGATCCTGCGGGTAGACCTGGCCGGGCAGGGGGCGATTACGTGCAGTCCACTTCATAGTACAGATTGGGACGTGGCCGCTTATGCCGGTCGCTTCGGTTCTCCCTGTGGCGGTGCGCCGCCCGTGCGTCAAGGGGATACCTATGTCTCCTTCTTTCATTCCCGTTACCCAATCAACCCGCTGCGTTGGGTGCTGCGCTACTGGCCAGTACCGCCGGGGACGAAGCTGCCACGCTACTTAGCGGCTCTTGAGCGACGACTACGCCGCCCCTTCGCCCAGGTGCGCTACGTGGCCGGTGCGTATGCCTTCGAGGCTGCGCCACCCTTCCGCCCCCTTTGGATCACGTCGGAGCCGGTGCTGCGCCCGGAGGATGAGCCGCTACGCCGTTATCGCCGACGGGCCAATCCATCCGCCGATGGCATCATCTACCCTTGCGGCGCCCTGCCGTGGCCAGATCAGAGATGGTTGGTCTCCTATGGTGTGAACGATGAAGCTTGTTGTCTGCGTTGGGTGCATATGCCAGCCGGGGCTACTTCCTAACCTATCAATATTCTTTTCAAGGCTAGAAAACTGCCCGATGTCCACCTCTTTCACAACCCGCCTCCTCACCGAGGCCGACTACGACCGCTGGATATCGCTGGTCAGCGCTGTGCCGTCGGGGAGCATCTTTGCGCTACCTGCCTATTTGGAAATCCTGTGCGGGGCGGCTGGGGGCCGCTTTGAGATCGTCGGCGTCTTTCATAGGGAAGAGATGGTGGGGGGAATGCCGCTCTATTTTCGGCGCGGTCGATTGGGTGAAGTGGCATCCCATCGTTCTTTGCTCTCGTACCACAGTCCGGTGATCCGGGAATATGCTACGGGCAACCCTGGCGAACGCACCTCTCGTCACCTTAAAATCCTGGAGACTCTGATCGATGTGTTGCAACAGATTCCGTGCCTGCACATGGCGCTGCAGGTTCGCCATCCCATTGCGGATGTTCGGCCTTTTCAGGCTGCGGGCTGGCAGGTGCGCCCACACTATAACTACCTGGTCGAGTTTTCCGATGTGGCGGAGACCTGGGCGCGCATGGATCAAAACTAGCGCCGCCTAGTCATGCGCGCACACTCCTTAGGATTAACCACTACCACAGACGATGACTTCGAGAGCTTTTTCCGTCTGCACCATCAGATTCATCTGCGCAAGCGCGCGCCCCTCTATCTGCCCAACGAGAGCTTTCGCACCTATGTACAGCGCCTATTGGCGCAGGATCTGGCCCGGCTCTACCATGCCTGCCTGCCCGATGGCCGGTCCGTGGCGACCCAATTGATCTTGACCGGTTCCCACCCGATAACCCACACGGTTTGCGCTGCTTCGGATGAGGCTCACCTTAACACGGGGGCGAATTCCTTTCTGCGCTGGATGACCTTCAACTCGCTGGCGGCTCTGGGGTATACTGGAACTGACTTGACGGGCGCTCCCTACCCCCACAAGGTGTCTCGCTTCAAGAGGCAACTGGGGGGGGCTTGGTAACCAACTGGTTGATTGAACGCCCACCCACCCTGCGTTATCATCTGCGCCGCAAGATAAACCCCCTGGTTAAATTCGCTAAATTTCTTATAGGGAAGGTCGGTTGGTGAAAAATATTGTGACTATGCAACACCGTACATGGCAACTGGCGCCAGATGAAAGTACAGGCAATCTTTCGCCTGTAGGAAGTCCTTCATGACCAGCAACCCAACTGTCAGCGTCATCATTCCCGTCTATAATAGTGAACGCTTCCTGGCCGAGGCGATTCAGAGCGTGCTCAATCAGACGTTGCCGCCAGATGAGATCATCGTGGTGGACGATGGCTCGACCGACGGTTCGGCGGCAATTGTGGCTGGGCTGGCAGGCACGTCTCCCCTGCCGATTCGCTATGTCTATCAAGAAAATCAGGGGCCGGCCGCGGCGCGCAATCACGGCATTCAAATGGCGCATGGCGATTTCCTGGCCTTCCTGGATGCAGATGATGTTTGGCTCCCAGAAAAGAATAAATGCCAGATGCAGGTATTGAACGCACACCCCTTAGCGGGCGTGGCTTGGGGATGTGCCATCACATTTGCCGGTGATATTGCGCCGGGCGAAGCGCCGTCGTCCGTTATTGTTCCTTTGTCTCCGAGGTTCTTGCTTCAAAGTATGCTCTTCCGCCGCGCGGCTTTGGAGCAGGTTGGCGGCTTTGATGAAACCATGCGCCTGGGCGAAGATGTGGATTGGCTTTTTCGCGCAATGGAGAGTTCACTTCTAATCGTTGTTCATGGAGATCTGGTGGTCTACTACCGTCGCCACGAAAATAATTCGACCAGCGATGAGGACCAAACCAACCGCAGCATGATTGGAATCTTGAAAAAGTCTCTGGCTCGCCGCCGTGTTCAAGGGAATTTGATGGTCAATCGGCTCGCTTCCCTGTTGATTTTGCCTAGCGTCAAGGGTATTCGCTACAATCAGCTTCCAGAAAAAGCATGACAACGCCTTTTGCACTGGGTGTGTTCATCCCATCTTATCTGGCTACGTTGTATCGTTTCTGCCGTGAAGCGACAATCGAGGCAACCAATGAACCCAAATTCGTGGCAGCCCCTGATCAGTGTCATCGTCCCGGTCTACAACGGAGAGCGGTTTCTGCGCGCCGCCCTTGACAGCATCCTGGCCCAGAGCTACACCCCTTGGGAATTGATCGTGGTGGATGATGGTTCCACAGACAACAGCGCCGCTATTGTGGCCGGTCTCCCTATTCTAGAGAAAACCCGGCTGCTTCTGGCCCGCCAGCCCAACCAGGGGTCAAGCGCCGCGCGCAATTGGGGCATCGAACTGGCAACCGGTGAGCTTTTGGCCTTTTTGGATGCGGACGATCTCTGGTTGCCCCATAAATTGGAGCGACAGGTGGCCCATTTAGCTGCCCAGCCGGAATTAGACGGCGTCGTCGGCCATATGGAGAGCTTTGTAGAGCCAGGATTTGCGTGGCCGGCCAGTCTTAATCGAGAGTATTATGAGCAGCGACCGCCCATTTACAGCTTTTGCACACTGCTCATCCGCCGTTCAGCGATGATGAAAATCGGCCTGCTAGATCTCAACTATCATACCGCAGAGGATACCGAATGGTTTTTTCGGGCCCGAGATATGGGTATCCACATTGCGATTACACCGGAGGTACTCTTTCGGAGACGATTCCATGACCGCAATATCTCTCAATCTTCTTTGGCCTCTTCTCTGCGTTTAGTGGATATAGCGCGTGCTTCACTGCAAAGGAGACGTAACCGTGAGTGAAGCGATATGAATCGATTCGTACCCATTGAGGGGAAGGTAACCGCTATTATCGTTGTGCGCAACGGTGAACGCTTCCTCGCCGATGCACTGCAGAGCATCGCCGCGCAGAGCCGCCAGCCCGATGAACTCATAATCGTGGATGGTCAATCTACAGACCGCACGCCTGAAATAGCGCAGGCTTTCCCTGGCGTGCGCTATCTCCTCCAAGAGGATTTGGGCATCGCCAACGCGCGGAATCTGGCGATCCGCACGGCCACGGGCGACTTCATCGCCTTTCTGGATGCCGACGACATGTGGACGCCCGACAAGCTGCAAGTCCAGCTTGCATTTATGCAGGCGAATCCGCACCCGATGTACACCACTACCCTGCTGCGATTGTTTTACGAACCCGGTACTCCTCCGCGGCCAGGCTTTCAGGAAGAAGGGTTTACACGCGGGATCGAGGGCCGCTTCCCAGGGACGATGCTCGCCCACCGTGCTGTGTTCGATCAAGTAGGCCCGTTCGACCCAGCCTTCAGCGTGGCTTTTGAGTTGGACTGGTTCGCCCGCGCTCAGGATATGAACGTTCCTTCGGCCCTGGTGGAGAAGGTACTGCTGCACAAACGCATTCATGCTGCCAACAATGCCATCCAACGAGAACAGTTTCGCCGCGAATCGTTCGTGGTGATGCAGCGTTCTCTGCTGCGCAAACGAGCGCTGACATCTACTGATAAGGACAGCGTTAACGCATATCGCACGGAGTGATCTATCTGTGTCATCGCCTACTATCACCACCATCATCCCCGTCCACAACGGCGAGCGATATCTGGCTGCGGCAATCCACAGCGTGCTGGATCAGACGCTGCCGCCCCATGAAATCATCGTCATAGATGACGGTTCCATCGACGGCAGCAGGACCATTACCCGCTCGTTCGGCCCACCGGTGCGACTGTTGACCCAGGCCAACCTCGGCCCGGCTGCCGCACGCAATCTGGGCGTGGACCACGCCACCGGGGATCTACTGGCCTTCCTCGATGCGGATGATCTTTGGACGCCGGAGAAAGTGGCGCGACAGGTGTCGGCGTTGCAGTGTCAGTCAACCCTTGAGGCCGTACTAGGACAGGTCGAGAATTTCATCAGCCCAGATCTCGATCAAGATCAGCACAATTCATTGTTCAAGTCTGCCACGCAGACGGGAGAACTCCACATCGGCGCGCTGCTGATCCGCCGCGATACATTCTCACGCATCGGCGGCTTTGATACACGCTGGCGACATGGCGAGTTCATCGACTGGTGGGCGCGAGCAACCCGGCTCGGTTTGAACTATACCGTCCTGCCCGATCTGGTGCTACGTCGCCGCTTGCATACGACTAATATGACCCGCAGAGAGCAAAATGGCCGCCGTGAATATTTGGCCCTGCTGCGAGAACAGCTTGGTCGCCGACGCGCGCCCTGCTCCGGTTGACAACTACACAAGATCCGGCATGACGGAGAATCTACCTTGATCTTCAAGCGCAACACAGACACGCAAAACAACCTTGATCTCACAAAGGGCTGTTGGCCCACTCCACACCAGGAACTGCTCCTGCGCGCGGCGCTTTTGGACAAAGACTCTGCCCTCGCCGCGTGGACGCAATGGCGCGCCGAAGTCAATATCGAGGAAATCCATCCAGATCCAGATAGCTATCATCTGCTGCCGCTGGTCTATCACAACTTGAAACAGCTTGAGATGGATGATCCATTTATGCAGCGCATGAAGGGCATCCACCGCCGCGCCTGGGTGGAAAATGAGATGCAGTGGAAGGCCGGCGTCGCGGTGATGAGCGAGTTCCACGCTGCGGGGATCGCGCCCGTGCTGCTCAAAAATGTCCCCTTGACCTTCAGCCATTATCCGATCCACGGCGCACGCCCATTGGGAGAATGGGATCTGCTCGTGCCGCGCGCCCAGATCCACAACGCCGTCGCCCGCTTGGATAGACTTGGCTGGCAGCCGGTGGGCCTTTCGCGCAGCCAGTTGACCGACGATTGCTTTGCGGTTCGCCATGCGCAAACCTTCACGGCGGGGGAAGGTCGCCGGTTGGCCGTGCATTGGCGGACACTGCCCGACGACATAACTGGCGCTGCCGATACGCTCTTTGTGGATGGCGCTGAGTCGCTCACCGTCGGCGAGCTGTCGGCGCGGGCGCTGAACCCGACGGATCTGCTTTTGCTTATAGTGGTTCATGGGATCGCATGGGCGCCGCTGCCGTCGGCGCGTTGGGTTGCCGACGCGTATCTGCTCCTCGGCCATAGGGAAATCGATTGGGATCGACTTATCCGCATGGCCGAGAGTATCCACACCACACTGGCATTAAGGACAGGGCTCGCTTATCTGCAACGGTATTTTCCGGCTTTGATTCCCTCCGAAGTCCTCTCTGCGCTTGAGCGCGTCGCCATCTCTACACGGGAACGGGATCTCTTCACAGCACAAAGTAAGCGTTCTCATCTATCGGGTCGCCTCTTCAGTCTGTGGCAACGCTACCGCCATCATCGACCTCAACCGGCGCAGAACGGATCGCCCCTTCTCTCCTTTGCCCGCTACGTCGGCGCTTACTCTGGCCATCAAAGTTTGAGTGAGTTCACACGTTGGGCATTCTCCAGGCTGGCGCAGCGGATGACAAAATAGTGTTGGGCCAGATATGATCCACGAAGCCACACGAAGAAACACGAAGAAAGAAAGTCCATCCTCTGCCTTCGTGTTCCTTGGTGTGGCTTCGTGGATCGTTGAGCCGTTCCCCTGGTCGTAAGACCAGTTTTCGAGCTGGACAGATGTCCAGCGAGGGCGCGACATATTGCGCCTACAATGGGGGAAGATCGATCTATCGTCATCCACCATCAAGGCAAGGACACTGTGACAATCAAAGAGAGCATGACGCCCAAGGAACGCTGGTTGGCTGTACTCAACCGGCAAAAACCCGACCGCCTGCCCCTGGATTATTGGGGAACCAAAGAAGCAACTCAGAAACTCCTGCGCCATTTAGGCTGTTCCACAGTCTGGCAGATGTACAAACGGCTGCACATTGATCGAGTTGTCGGCGTACGGCCCACTTACGTGGGTCCGCGGCGCAGGCCCGGCTACGACGAGTTTGGCTGTCGCTTCCGCAATGTGGACTACGGCACGGGGCGCTATCGAGAATGCGTATCCCATGTGTTGGCGGGATACAATAGCGTGGCGGAGATCGAGGCCAATTACACCTGGCCCAGCCCCGATTGGTACGACTATTCGGAGATCCGCACGCAGATCAAGGGCAAGGAACAGTATCCGATCCAGGGCGGCGGTTCGGAACCCTTTTTGATCTACGCCCGGCTGCGCGGCATGGAACAGGCGTACATGGATCTGCTGCTCCAGCCCGAAATCGCCCTCTACTGTCTGGACAAACTCTTCGACCTGGCCTATGAGAACACACGGCGCATCTACGAACAACTGCCGGGGCAGATTACCCTCTCCTATGTGGCTGAGGATTTCGGCTCTCAAGAAAGCCTGCTCTTTTCGCCCAAGACGATCCGTCAGACCTTTTTGCCGCGCATGAAGCGGATGATGGATCTGGCCCACGAAGCCGGCGTCTACGTCTTCCATCACAGCGACGGAGCGATCTGGCCCATCATCCCCGACCTCATTGCCACGGGGATCAACATCCTCAACCCGATCCAATGGCGCAGCAAGGGCATGGACCGGGCCGCGCTCAAGGCGACCTTTGGCGATCAGGTGATCTTCCACGGCGGCATGGACAACCAACAGACCCTGCCCTTCGGCTCGGTTGAGGACGTGCGCCAGGAGGTGATCGACAACATCGAGATTCTGGGCAAAGGTGGGGGCTACATCCTTGCGCCATGTCACAACATCCAGGCCGTCAGCCCGCCGGAGAACATCGTCGCCATGTACGAAACCGCCTACGAATACGGGCGAGATCTTTAACGCAGAGCGTTTTAACGCAAAGGCGCAAAGAAGCAGAGATGCAAAGGGCAGAAACAGACTACACAGATTTTCACGGATTCCAGAGGTTTGGACACGGATTGTCAGGATTTCAGAACTCTGAACCTTTGCACCTTTGCCGCTTTGCACCTTTGCGTTAAATTTTCTCCCAGTTAGACAGCAATCGGCATGGCGTCCGCAGCGTGGATCAGCCGGTTGAGTTCGAGAATATCCTCGTCGATAATGCGTTGCAGCGCGGTCAGTTGATCATCGATCTGCGCGCTGTACTCGCTGATAAGGGCGATGGCCTGCTCAGTGGGCGCGGCGTCGGCGGTGCTGATAATCGGGATCAGCGACGAGAGCTTGCTGTTAAGCCGCGGCCGGTTGGTCAGGCTGTAGACGTTCTTCTGATCGCCGGGCTGGATCAATTGGTCTTCGACCCCGCCCAACTTTTTCAACACATCCCCAGCCTTCGCCGTCACCTCGGCGTGATCGGCCAGCCGTTTCTGCCAGAATTCCACGCCAGCGCGCGCCTCTCGCAGCCGGTTGACGCCCTTGTGCGCGTCGGAAATCTTGGTGAGGATGCGCCCAATCGCCTCGAACTGTGCGCTCAAATCTGCGGATGAAACCGTCGCACGCGGATCCGCCTTCACCTCCAAAGACTCCTCCACCGATTGCTCTCCCACGCTGAGGCGAACCTGGTAGAGACCCGGCAGCACAAGCGGTCCCCGGTTGGCTTCGCCCGCTGTCTTATTACCCAAAACTTTGGTCGCGCCAGCCAAGCGCAGATCCCAGCGGAAGCGATGCGCGCCGGCGCTGGCGGCGATCCACGGGCCGGGATTCATGGCCTTTTTAGGATCGTCCCAACTGTCGTAGTCGGCAGGCTTGGGCGAGAAGGCGATCAGGGTCGTGCCCTCCTTGTCAAGGATCTCTAATTTGATCTCTATGCCGGTGGGCAGATCCGCAGGCAGCGTATAAAAGATCAGCGCGCCGCGCGGCGATCCTTCGCCAGCGTCGAGGACCTGGCGCTCCACCAGCCCGGTGGCTTCGTCCTTGCGGGCGATGTAAGTCGCGCTGGACCCAATGTCGTAGACGCGGCCTTCGGCTGGCATCCAATCGGCGTAGAGATTGGAGAGTACCCGGTACGCCGGGCGCGGCGGGTAGATGCGGAGCGCGCCCGAGTCGACGGACGCCTGACGCAGCGGCGTCAAATCATCCATCACCCAGAACGAGCGCCCGTGGGTGGCAACGATGAGATCGCTGCCCTTCACTGTCAGATCGTAGATCGGCGCTACAGGCAGATTGCCTTCCCAACGCGTCCACTGCCCGCCATCGTCAAAGGAAACATAGAGGCCGGTCTCGGTCCCCGCATAGAGCAGCCCTTTCACCTCCGGGTCACAGCGGACCACACGGGTGTAATCGTGGGCGGGAATGCCTTCAACCATCAGCGTCCATGTCTGACCGTAGTCGTCCGTCTTAAAGAGATAGGGCGTGGTGTCGTCCAGTTTGTAGCGGGTAGCGGCCAGATAGGCGGTGGCGGCGTCGTGGGGCGACAACTCCACGGTCTGGATGTAAGCCCATTCGGGCAGATCCGTCGGGGTGACGTTCTGCCACAATTCCCCGCCGTCGCGGCTGATATGGACCAATCCATCGTCGCTGGCCGCCCAGAGGACGCCCGCTTCGTAGATCGACTCGCGCAAGCTGGCGATGGTGGCGTAATGCTCCGCGCCGCTGGTGTCATAGGTGATAGCCCCGCCCGACGGCCCCAGTTTGCTCACATCGGCGCGGGTGAGATCCGGGCTGATGGCTTCCCAACTGTGACCGCTGTTGGTGGAGCGAAAAACCAGGTTGCCGCAGGCGTAGAGTACGTTGGGATCGTGCGGTGAGAAGAGGATGGGGAAAGTCCACGGGAAGCGATATTTGAGGTCGCGCGGGCCAATGTCGCCGCCGTACTCTTCGGGCCAGATGTTGACCAGCCGAATTTGACCGCTGTGCATGTCCGCCCGTTGCAGCGCGCCTTGCCCGCCCGGCGAAGAGCCGACCGCGCCCACGAAAATGATCTCTTCATCTTTGGGATCGACGGCAATGAAGCCGCTTTCCCCGGTCCCCGCAATGTCGCAATCGCCCCAGGCGATGACGCCGCTGCTCGTGTCTACGGGCACGCGCACGCTGGAGTTGTCCTGTTGCGTGCCATAGACGCGATAGGGGAAGCGGTTGTCGGTGTCCATGCGGTAGAACTGCGCCGTCAACTGATTGTAGATGGTGCTGAACGATTCGCCGCCGGTGAAGCTGACACAGGCCCCGCCATCGTTGCCCTGGACCATGCGCCGGTTGTCATCGGGGTCGATCCAGAGGCCGTGGTTATCGCCGTGGGGCGTGGGGATCTCGGCGAAGCTCTTGCCGCCGTCGGTCGATTTCCACATGGACAAATTGAGGACGTAGACGGTCTCCGCGTCCTGCGGATCGGCGAAAACGTGCATGTAATACCACGGGCGCTGGCGCAGATCGGCGTTGTCGCAGAGCAGTTGCCAGCTTTCGCCGAAGTCGTCCGAACGATACAGACCGGGCTTGTGTTCGTTTTTGGCTTCGATCAAGGCCCAAACGCGGCCTTCTTTGGCGGGGGACGCTGCCACGCCGATCTTGCCCAGGATCTCGGCCTGGGGCAGCCCTTTGGCGCGGGAGATATTGGTCCATGTGTCGCCGCCATCGACCGATTTCCACAAGCCGCTCTCCGGCCCGCCGCTGACAAGTTCCCAGAAGTTGCGGTAGACCTGCCAGACCGCGGCGTAGAGAACATCGGGGGTACGCGGATCGAAGGTGAGATCCACTGCGCCGGCCTTGTCGCTCACGAAGAGGACCTTTTCCCAACTTGCGCCGCCGTCTTTGGAGCGGAAGACGCCTCGCTCCTCATTCGGGCCGAAGGCATGGCCCAGCGCGGCCACGTAGACCCGATCCGGGTTGCGGGGGTGGACGCGCACTTTGCCAATGTGACGGGTGTCAGCCAATCCACAATGTCGCCAGCTTTTGCCGCCGTCCACCGATTTGTAGACGCCGTCGCCGTAGCTTACATCAGTGCGGATGGTCGATTCGCCCATGCCCACGTAGATCACATTAGGGTCCGAGGGCGAGACGGCAATGTCGCTCACCGAAGCAGTTTTGAAGTAGCCGTCTGAGATATTGGTCCAGGTCGTGCTGGCGTCCACGGTCTTCCACAGGCCGCCGGCCACTGCGCCGAAATAGAAGGTTGCCTTTTCGGTGGGGTGGCCGGCCACGGCAATCACGCGACCGCCGCGCGAGGGGCCAATACAGCGGAATTTGAGCGCTTTCCACAAGGAGGGTGCGAGTTGATGGGTCATAGAGGCTCCATAGTTGATGATTGGTGATTCAGGATTGGTTGCCAGTAATCAGTGAACAGCAATCTGGCTATCGGATAGTTTTCGTCATGACCGCGAATGAGTGAAAAGCGCGAATAACCGATGTAACGATCCGAGGATTCACGCAGCCGAGGGAGCCAGACAAGCTCACAATTCGCGGTCATCTCAGATTCGCGGTCATCTTCGCTATCTTCGATCAGTGTGTGATCGGCAAAAACTGATCGAGCAGGGCGCGCGCCCATTGCTCGTTGGCGTGACGGGTGCGACCGGCATTGTGCGGCGTGTGGACGACATTGTGTCTGCCTAGCAAAGGATCATCCAGGGGCAGCGGCTCAACGTCGAAGACGTCGGCGGCCAGGGCAAGTTCGTCGGCCAGGACGCGGGCGCGCAAGGCGGGCATGTCGCAGATGGCGGCGCGGGTCGCCAGCACCACAAGGCATCCTTGAGGCAGCGCCTCGATGTGCGCTTTGGTGATCAATCCACGCGTGGCAGGGGTGAGGGGCAGCATGGGTGCAAAGATCTCGGCATCCTTAACAAGACGATCCAAGCGCCACTCTTTGCGGGTGCCGGCGCGGTGGAAGGCAGGTTCGGCGGCAAAAGGATCCCAGGTGGCGACATCCGCGCCCAACATGTGGACAAAGCTGGCGTAGCGGCTGCCGATGTTGCCCGCCCCCACAATGCGCACGCGCTTGCCAGCGACAGTTCCATTGGTGAAGCGGCTGTCGTCGCCATATTGCTGTCCGCGTGCGCCGGACCGTCCCCTGCCTTCTGACGGCGAGTAACTCCAGGGCGCCTGGCTGGTGAGGATGGCATGGTGCAGTTGTGGAATTCGCCGCAGACCGCACAGAGTGAGGGCCAGGGCGAACTCGGCTACACTCTGTCCCCAAAAGCCTTCGCTGGGTTGGGTGTAGACGCGCACACCGCGGGCGGCGAACTGCTCACGAATCGTGGGATCGAGCGAGCTATCTGGCAGCAGCTCACAGACCACTTCCTCTAGCGCCGTGAAGCGCTCCACACACGCCGGGGTAATCGGGACGCCCAATCCAATCAACCGCGTGACAGTCGCTGGGTTTTCAACAATCGCGCCGATGGGTCGCCGATCCTCATAGGGCAGCCGCAGGAATTCGACTGCGGCCTGTCGGCGCCAGAGATCGTGCATGGCGTCGGCTGCCAGAGGCCATATGCCATCAAACTGTGGGTGAACAATAAGTAGCTGTCGCATGGATGCAATTCTCGCATTGTGTGGCAGATAGGTCGGCATTCAGTGATCGACCGAACTGAATGCATTGAGTGGCAGTCGGCAGATCCTCTGCCGTTGTAACGCCATTTTACCCCCAATCTCATGGAAAGAGTACATTGCCGGTAACCAAAGCAAAAGAATTTCCATTCCCCATCAATTGGTGTACCATCAGGACTATTGTCTAATCATCATGGAAAGTCAGAAATTGCTCTATGGCCGCGCGTTCTTCGCTTCGTCTTTCTGATTCGCAACGATCTTCGCTGTTGGTTGTGGGTTTGTCATTTGCGGCGTTTGTGGTGTTGGGGCTGCCCGGCGGTCTTTTGGGCGTGGCCTGGCCTTCGATCCGCGCTCAGTTCAGCCTCTCACAGGATCAAGTGGGCGCGCTGCTGCTGGCTGCGCAGATCGGCTATATCACATCTAGCTTTCTGAGCGGACGCATGATCCTCCGTTTTGGTAATGGACAGGTGCTGGCGCTGGGCGCGGCGCTGGCCTGCGTGGGTCTCTTTGGCTATGCCATCGCGCCTTTCTGGCTCTTTATGGTTGCCATTGGCATTCTATCGGGCTTTGGCGGCGGCGCATTGGATTCGGCCATGAATGCCTTCTTCGCCATGAATTACGGTCCGCGGTTGATGAACTGGCTGCACGCCTCCTTCGGCCTGGGATCGACCTTTGGCCCAATCCTGTTGACGGTGGTGTTGGTGGCGGGGGCATCCTGGCGGTGGGGATACGTGGCGGCGGGGGTCGCGCAGGGGATCATCATGCTGGCCTTCCTCTTGACATTGTCGCGCTGGGGTGGGCGTTCTGCTGAGGAAGAAGTCAAGAGTCCGATCCCGGCGGCGCAGACGGAGGAAGCGGCGGAGGCGTCCCCGCTTGACGTTGGGTTGAGCATTCTTGTCTTTTTCTTCATCGCCGGGTTGGAGATGAGCGCCGGGCAGTGGAGTTTTGCCCTTTTTACCGAGAGCCGGGGCACTGATCTTGCCAGCGCAGGCTTTTGGGTAAGCGTCTATTGGGGAAGTTTCACGGCGGGCCGCATCTTCTTTGGGATCATCGGCAACCGCATCCGTATGCTTACGGCCCTGCGCGCCAGCATGATCGCCATGCTCGTTGCCTCACTGATGATCTGGCAGCAGGGATCGGATCTGGTGAGTTTTGCCGGGCTGGCGTTGATGGGGTTTGCCATCGCGCCTCTCTTCCCCCTGCTGATGACGGCTACCCCAGTCCGCTTGGGACGTCGCCGCGCCGCCAATGCCATCGGTTATCAGGTGGGAGCGGCCAGCCTGGGCATCGCCATCCTCCCCTGGCTGGCCGGTTTCCTCGCCGAACAGGGATCGCTCGAAGTTGTCGGTCCCTTTTTGCTGGTTGGGTCCGCGATCATGTTGGTGCTGCATGAAGTGCTTGAGGCGCGACGCCCCATGAACTGAGGAGATTGGGTATTAGAGATTAGAGGTTAGGCGATTGAGGGATTAGGGGATTGGATACTTAACCACCTAACCTCTTAATCTCCCAATCGCCTAATCTCTTAAATCTCTTTACTTCTCAATCGGTACGTTCACTGCGTTGCCCCATTCCGTCCACGAGCCGTCGTAGTTGCGGACGCTGGGATAGCCGAGCAGGTAGGTGAGAACGAACCAGGAGTGGCTGGAACGTTCGCCAATGCGGCAGTAGGCCACAATGTCATCGTTGGGGTTGAGGCCCTGCTCTTTTTCATAGATAGCGCGCAGTTCGTCGGCGCTCTTGAAGCTGCCATCCTCGTTGGCGGCGCGTGCCCAGGGTACATTGCGCGCCCCGCGGATGTGTCCACCGCGCAATGCGCCTTCCTGCGGGTAGTTGGCCATGTGCAGCAGTTCGCCCTTGTACTCTGCCGGGCTGCGTACATCCACCAGCGGCTTGCCGGCCTCTTGATGCGCCAGCACATCGTTGCGGAAGGCGCGGATGCGGGCGTCATCCCGATCCTTGGCGCGATACTGGGCTGGCTCGACCTTAGGCACATCGCGCGTCAGTTCGCGGCCTTCGTTGATCCACTTCTGGCGTCCGCCATTCAAGATCTTGGCGTTGGTATGGCCGAAGAGTTGAAAGACCCAAAAGGCGTAGGTCGCCCACCAATTGCTCTTATCCCCGTAGAAGATCACCGTGGTATCATTGCTGACACCCAGCCGACTCAGCAACTTCTCAAATTGCTCCTTGCCGATGTAATCGCGCACCAGCGGATCGTTGAGATCTTCCTGCCAATCGATCTTCAACGCCCCGGGAATATGCCCCGTGTCATAGAGGAGCGGATCTTCGTTGGATTCGAGCAGCCGAATGTTGGGATCGTTCAGATGCTCGGCCACCCATTCGGTACTTACCAGCACGTCAGGGTTGGCGTATCCACTCTGGGTTGTTGCATTTGCTGCCTGTGTCATGTGGGTTCTCCTTGTCAAAATGTGAACGCTAAATATGTGGCTATACGAATAAAGTAGGCCGGCTATACCCGATCATTGGACAGGGTAAGGCCGAAATCGCACAAGAACAATCGGGACGATACGTCAACGCAATCGATAGCAAAGCTAACCCTGCGGCGCGATACAAGTATCAGTTGCGGCGTTGGTTGGGAAAGCGCTGTTTTGGGGTTAACAGCAACAACAGGAGGTACAACAGAAGCAGCAAGCGGGGAAAGCGAAGTATTGACAGTGAACAGCGGCCAATTGACCGAAATTGTCTGGTTGCCTTGTGAGCTGGATAGAACGCTGAAAGTTCACGGTTCCCTCCTGAATGGATAAAAACTGCTATGGTTAACCGAAAAACAGAAGACGCCTGGCTACGGGCAGAATCGCCGCCATTGGCGTCTTCGGAGGTTCGATTATAGCCAGCGCATGAACGATTGTCAAACAGGCGCAACGGATGATGACGGAAGTGGCGAATCGTCAATCCCCAGTACCGGGGGTTCGACGGTAATTTCGTCTATAAGGGGAGTGTCTTGGGCTGCGATCTCCTCATTCACATGGCGGAAAGAAGAGGAGCCGATCACATAGCTGGTATCCGTTTTAGAGGAGCGCCGTTCTAGTTCGCGCAACTCCATCTCGACCCGTCGCCCATTGTCGGGCAGGGATCTACGCATGCTGTAGGCGTGATGCAACCATTTACGCGCCTCTTCATACTCATGCCGTTTGAGCAGCAACATGCCCAGGTTCGCCGCCGCCAGCGCGGACTTAGGATTGTTCGCCAGTTTGCGGCGCAGGCGCACTTCTCGTTCCGTATCGCGGCGGTCGGGTTTGAGCAGAAAACCCACATCAAAGATGATATCAGGGATGATCTTCAACTTAAAGCGTTCGGCGCGATGACGCACCACACAGCGCGTGCGCGGCACGATAATGTCGAGTTCGCGCACGATCCGCACATGCAACTGCGCCTGCTGCAACGGCTGCGCAGAAAAAATCTCGACCGACTCGCCACTATCCACGACGACATTGATCAACTCTTCGTCGTCCTCATACGCCAGCGAGTGGATCAGCACCGGCTGCTGGGTGGGGTTGCTGATGATCATCTTGTCCTGTGCGATGGTCACCTGCACACAATCGCTCTTGATTGTAGCGCCTGAATCCAATTCCAGCGCCCGCTTTTCGGGGAATTGTACGTCGAGGAGTTCAAGAAAATCGGGCGAGTACTCTTTGAAGATGCCCACATGCTCGTGGACTTCGCTGCCTTCTTGAATTTCGATAACCACCTTTTGCCCGATGTAGCGCTCCAACAGCGGATCAAAGAGCCCGCCTGCATGGCCGATCAAATTCTTCCCCAATTCGTTGAGATAGCTCTCACCTTCATCGGTGATGTAGCGACCGGCTGGTTTTTTGGCACGCCCAACTAACATACCGAAGACCTCGCTGAACGAGTCGTTAGCCGTGCCGATGAAGGCGCGCAGCCTGCGTTTCCCGATCTCCCACGGCCCAGGATGAAAGGACTGCTCAATGTCTCTCTCCCGTTTTTTGCGATTTTCTGGGGTCAACTCATCCACATAGCGGTAGATGGCCTGGATCTGATTGTACTCATCGCCGTAGAGGATGTAGCTCGACTCCAGATGCGCCTCGTCCTGTACATCGCTCTTGTAGAACAATTCCAGCCCTGTCGATTCTACTTCTAACTTGCCCCAGATGATCTTATCATCTGTGCGCTCCAGCGTCACGTGGAAATGCTCAAACGAAGACAGGCAGGGATCTTTGCGACGTGAACGCAGGTACGATCCGATCAACGTTGCCAAAAAGACCAGCCCAATGGTAAAGAGCAACGACGTATCAAAAAGCCCAGCAAATCCATCTTGCATACTTGAATCCCCCGTAAATGCGGTGTGCCAGGCCGATCATCCCTCGTCGTTCCCCGACCAGGGGACGACACAAGCAGGGTCCTCGTTGCGTGGGTTGTTGACGACAGTGCTGACCGGGAAAGCGGCCATCTTCTCTGCTGGGAAGGGACGGAGCAGATGGCGCAATAGATCGGCGGTTTGGATCGAGCGCGCCAGCCACTCTTCATAGTCCTCAGGCTGAAGGATGACGGGCATCCGGTTGTGGATCGGCGCTACCAGTTCGTTGGCGTCGGTGGTGAGCAGTGTACAGGATTCGATCACCGAGCCGTCCCGTTCCCAGTGTTCCCACAGACCGGCAAAACCAAAAGGAGCGCCGTCGGCCATGCCGATAAGGTGGGGTTGTTTGCCGCCCTTGATCTTCTGCCATTCGTAGAACCCATCGGCAGGAACGATACAGCGGCGATACTTAAAGGCGGCGCGGAACGATGGCTTCTCGACTACGGTTTCGGCGCGGGCGTTGATCATCCGGCTGCCAATCGAGGGATCATCCGCCCAGGCCGGGATCAATCCCCAGTTGAAAAAGGTCACTTCGCGCTTGCCCGTCTCCGGGTTTTCGCGCACAGCCAGGATCGGCTGTGTCGGCGCAATGTTATAACGCGGTTCCAGCGGCGGCGCTTCCGGCAGATCGAAAAGATCCGCCACCGCCTGCGGGGTCGCCCGCAATGTAAATCGTCCACACATGGTTGGCTCCTTGAGCAGGTAGCAGGTAGCAGGTAGCAAAGAAAAAGGCAGAGAAGGCAAAAGGCAAAAGGCAAAAGTGGTGGCGGGTGGCAATTCGCCCCTCGCAATTCGCAATTCGCCCATCTTACCGCCAGCCGTGGATCATGTCAACCAAACACACCCCCTCAGCCTTGACGGTTCGCGCTGGTGTGGGTAGCATAGCGGAAGTGTAACTACTACCCCTGCTCCAGCCAGGTCACGGACCCGCCTGGAGCATCGGGCTTAGTAGTTACGCAGAGGTACTCAATTCCAAGCTCAGGGATCTCTCGTATGCGCATTGCTGCTCTGGCCGACATTCATGGCAATCTACCTGCCCTTCAAGCGGTAGTGGCCGAATTGGAAAAGCTCCAGCCTGACTACGTGATTGTGGACGGCGATCTGATCAACCCCATCCCCTTCAGCGGGGAGGTACTCGATTTTGTACGTCAGACCGATTGGGCGGTAGTGCGCGGCAACCATGAATTCTACCTGCTCGACTTTGGCACAACACGGGCAGCCACAGACTCTGACGATCCCCAACGTTGGGGCTGTCTGCACTGGCTGGTGGATCGCATTGAACCCGCGCAGATCCTTTACCTGGCAGCGCTGCCCGACGAACGCACCCTCTATTTCCCTGGCACGCAGCCGATCCGTGTGGCCCACGGCGTCCCCGGACGCAATCGAGTGGGCTTTTATCAAGAGATGCCCGCCGATAAGATTGTGCCGGAGATCCGGTCGATCCGCGAACGGACGCTGATTTCGGCCCATACCCATGTGCAGGTGGATCGCCATCTTTCTCTGCTCGACACCGTCGATCCTTTTGCCGACCCACACGATGAGAGCAACCGCTATTTTGACGGCTACGTCAACGCCCATCGCTCGCCGGTGGCCCACTGGCATTTGATCAACCCAGGCAGCGTCGGTCTGCCGCTGAATGGCGATCCGCGTGCGCAGTTTGCCATCCTCGACAGCGCGCCAGAAAGCGAGGAACCCGGCGGCTGGCGCGTCACCCTCCAGCGCATTGAGTACGACCGCCGCCCTGCGTTGGAAGCCTTCCACACGAGCGGCCTGTTGGAGATCGGCGGCGTGATCGCTCAACTCTTCTACTGGGAGCTGGTCAGCGCCGAGCCGGAGATCATCCACTATTATCAGTGGTGTCGGGCGCACGGCGTCGACCCCGATGCGGAGATGGAGACCGCCTTTGCCGCGTATCGGGAGGCGACGCGGCGCGATCAAACCATCGCCGCCCAAGATCCACTGTAATCAAATAAGGACCAGCGACTAAATAAGTCATCGAGTTATTTTATCGCTATTCCTAATTCCTAAGTTCAAAGGAGATCCGCGTGCCGATTTCTGTGACAATTTATCATGATTTTGTCTGCCCGTACTGCTATTTGAGCCAATTCCTGGCGCAACGTCTGCAAGCGGAAAAGGAGATTGAGATCACCTGGCGGGCCTATCTGCTCAACCCTGCAACGCCGCCCGAAGGACGTGCGCTGCCGCCCCATGTGCAGACCAATAAGCGCCAGATTTTCGCCAAACTCTATGCCCTGACGGAGGAATTGGGCGTTCCTTTCCAGATCCGCGAGCCGGTTTCCAATTCGCTGCGCGCCCATGAAGCTGCCGAAGTTGCCCGCAGCCAGGGGAAGTACCGTCCATTGCAGCAGGCTCTTTTGCGCCGCTATTTTGGCGAAGGCGAGGATCTGTACGCCTGGGAGACGATCCGCAGCGCCGCCGAGCAAGCCGATCTTGACCCCGACGCCATCCAAGATGCCGTTGCCAGCGGACAGTACCGGGATGTGGTGATGGCCCAATACGCCACGGCCAAAGCGCAAGGCATTGAGCAGATCCCCACCTTCATCTTTGACGAAACCCACCGGATCACCGGCTTGCAACCCTACGATGTCTACGCGCAGACGGTGGACCGGCTGCGTGCATAACCCACCCAACCCGTAACTACTAAGCCCATAGAAAGAAGCCCGCTCCATGAGCCACGAGATTGCTGAGATTCGCGAACACTTCCCGGCCACGCTGACCCAGGCCTACCTCAACACAGGATCGGCAGGTCCGCTCAGTCGTCCCGCCGCCGAGGCCATTGAGATCCTCAACCGCCGCCAATTGCACGAGGGCCGCTCGAATTTCTCCATCTATCTGGACGAGTACATGCCCATGCAGAACCGGCTGCGCGGCCAACTGGCCCGTCTCTTCAACGCAGATGAGGATGAGATCGCGCTCACGCTACACACCACCAACGGCATGAACATCGCCACCTGGGGGTTGCGCTGGCAGCCTGGCGACGAAATCGTGACCGATTCCCACGAGCATCCCGGAGGATTGCTGCCAGTCTACGCCGTGGCGCGCCGCTTTGGGTTGACCGTCCGCGTGGCGCAGGTGGCTCTGAGCGATGACGACGAGGCTCTGATCGAAAAGTTCCGTCGGGCGATCAACGCGCGCACACGGTTGGTCTCGATCTCCCATGTCTCGTGGAAGACGGGCGCGGTCTTGCCTGTGGCCGAGATCACGCGCATCGCCCACGCCCACGGCGCGCTGGTGGTGGTGGACGGCGCGCAATCTGGCGGCGCTATCCCCATTGACGTGCAGGCGCTGGGCGTGGATTTCTACGCCATCCCCGGCCAAAAGTGGCTGTGTGGACCCGAAGGCACAGGCGCGCTCTTCGTACGTCGCGACCGTCTGGCTGATCTCAACCCCACCTTTGTGGGCTACCCAAGTCACAAAGCGCTGGACACCGAAGGCAATTTCCTCCCTGCCGCCGGGGCCAAACGCTTTGAAATGGGGACAGTCTACTGGCCGGGGATCGCCGGTCTCCATGCCAGCATGAGCTTGCGCGAAGAACTGGATAATGGCTGGATCTACAACCAGATCGGGCAGATCACTGCTACGTGTCGCGAGATGCTTGAGGAGATCCCCGGTGTGGTCGTGGTGACGCCGCCCGCGCAGTCCGGGCTGCTCAGTTTTCAGATGGAAGGGGTGAAGCCCGACGAAGCGGTTGCCAAATTGGTAGAGCAAAAGATCGTCATTCGTTCGGTCCACGAGCCGGATCTGCTGCGCGTCTCCACTTCGTTCTACAACGACGAGGCGGATATCCTGCGTCTGCGCGACGCATTGGAGGGCATACGATCCCTATGATCCGCCCTCTCGCTGAGGAAGATCGCGCCCAAACCGTCGCCCTTTTACAGCGCGCCGCCGCCCAAAATCTCTACGCGTTGGGCAATCTGGATGCACATGGTTTTGGCGCCGACTTTTGTCAGTTCTGGGGATCGTTTGGTGATGGCGGCGAATTGCAGGCCGTCCTCAACCGCTATATGGCTGGATGGGTGGTCTATGGCGCGTCCAACGCCGATTGGGTCGGATTGGGCAATGTGGTGGATCGCCATCCAATCGGTGCGGAGCGGCTGCAAGATAACCCCGGCGGGGTGGGTTCATTCTTACCCTATTTGCGCCGCTACCGGGCCAGGATAGTCGAGGAAGAGGAGTTGATGATCCTCGACCCGGCTGATTTCCGACCAGATGAGCGGAAGATCGCGGCGACGGTATGCCGCGCTACCCTTGCCGATCTGCCTGCGCTGGTTGCGCTCTACGCCGACGCCGGCGATATGAGCCGTTCGCCCGCAGCGGTGGAACGTCCACTGCGCGAGCGGCGGATGTGGGTGGCTGTAGTGGAAGGCGAGATCTGCGCGGCGGCGCTCACCAACGCCGAAATCAAAGACGCCGCCATGATCGGCGGCGTTTTTACCCGTCCTGATATGCGCGGCAAGGGGCTGAGCCAGGCCGTGGTGAGCGCGATCAGCGCCGAACTGCTTGCACTGGGCAAAACGCCCACCCTTTACTGGGTAAATCCTGTGGCCGGCGCAATCTACCACAAACTAGGCTTCCATCCTGTGGGGACGTGGCGCGCCGTGAGGTTAGAGAAGATGATAGGGTGACGGGTGAAACGTAATGAGTAATGCGTGTTGAGTGGGGCGTAAATCAGTGCGAGGAGCAAATTGCGAATCTGCCACTTGCAACCCGAACTCATTAACTTAATAGAGAAAACAGATAGAGTGCATACAATCGTAGGGGCGCTGGCGGACGCAGCGTCCGCTTGCTGCGCCCGCCGGGTGCGGCAAGCAGCGCCCCTACTGAACATCCACAAAATAACTTTGGCGGACCACTAGGTAGATCATAGAAAGTTTTTGAATAAAGACTAGCGCCGGTTGAGCCTGTCGAAACCAAGCGGGTTTTTCAAAAACTTAGTGCGACTTACTTAGTCAACGCAGCACGTCTCACGGATCACGTTTCACGCTTCTCCCATTACCTTGGGCGACGCGGGTAACAAGTTCATTTCCACAAGGCGGTCGCGCAGGACAGCGCGGGCGCGGCTGAGACGTGATTTGACAGTTCCCAGGGGAACATCCAATAAATCGGCAGCTTCGCTGTAATCGTAACCCTGTACATCCACCAAAATTACAACTTGGCGATGCCAGGGTGAAAGATCCTCAATGGCGTTCATCAGCAGATCGCGCTGCTCGCGATGCAAGACGGCCTGCTCAGGATCGGTCTGTTGTTCATCATCGGCAAATTCAATATTCGATGCTTCGAGCATTTCATCGAGGCTAACCGAGGGGCGCCGCTTTTGACGGCGTAGATGATCGTAACAGGTATTAGTGACAATGCGCAGCAACCAGGCTCGAAAATTGCCATCCTCAAAGCGCGAGATAGCCTGATGAACCTTGATCCACGCATCCTGAACCGCGTCGGCAGCGGCTTCTTCGGTGTGAAGAATATGAAAAGCGACCCGTTCTGTGGAACTGTGATAGGCTTCGACAAGCCGGCTAAACGCCCAGTCATCGCCTAATCGGGCAGCATTGACCATTGAACGAAGATCGGTCCGATTGCCGAAATCGGACGTCATCGTTGCCACCTGCGCTGTTGATCCCCCCCACGCTCCATACCAATCGGATTGATGATACCCGGCACGAGAGATAGAATCTGGCATAGCCATCGCCAACTCCTTTCTGCCTCTGATCATGGTGAGTAGGGGTGGGCTTCCCTCCAGAAACCGCTGCCAAACAAGAAGATCTTGACGTTTCCTCTTTACCCCTATCCAATAATTGTCACCTTTTAGCATATCGGATTCTGACAACTCTATCAGAACGTTCTACGACGAAATTTGGACTGTTTGCCTACGATTCACATCGATTGCCCCACGGGCAATGCTTTTCTCTTAAGGAGACGGCCATCTACGGGAAAAATACAGCCCTTGGAGGTGATCAAGTTTAATGCAGAGGCGCAGAGGGGTAGAGAAGCGGAGAGGCAGAGGCGGAGAAGGATTCAACACAAAGGTGCAAAGAGATACAGAGACGGATAAGAAGAGAGGGAGGGAAGAAGAGAAAAATGCCTCTCTTTTTCCCTCCCTCTTTGTGTCTTTGCGCCTTCGCACCTTTGCGTTAGATCACTGAATGGCTTAAGGCAAACGAAGCTGATCGCCCGCTTGCAGGGCGCGAGCGCTTAAGGCAGGGTTTGCCGCCTGGAGAGCTTCGACGGTGACGCCTGTCCTGGCGGCGATGCTGGCCCAGTCATCCCCCGCCTGCACAACATAGATGATGGTCGGTTCGGCCAGTTCGATCCGTAGCCGACCGGCTTCTGGCGTCTCGGCCTGCATAGGACCGACGCGCTCTTCATCCAGTTCAACCGTTGCCAGGGGAACAGGTGTAGCAGCGTCCGTTGGCAGAGCAGGGATCAGTTCAACTTCCTCGCCCACAGCTTCTTCTTCAACTTCCTCGTCAACGGCGTCTTCATCTTCTGGCTCTAACGGAACCTGGCGAATTTCGGGCGGCGGCGGCGGGGATCCATGCGGCGGGATCACCAACTGATCGCCAACGCGGATGCTCTGTCCACGTGTGGACCACAGTGCTTGATTGGCCGCGCGCAGATCCTGAAATGAAATGCCATAGGCAGCGGCAATCCTAAACCAGCTATCCCCTGGGCGTACTGTGTAGAGGGTCGTCCCCTCTGGCGTTTCGGGGACAAGGATGGGCGCGCCTGCTGACGAAGAAGGAAGCGGTGTGCCTATGCTCGTGCCAGGTTGCGCTGGGGTCAGGGTGGGTGTGTCCGCTGTCTCGGCAGGTGGCTGCGCTTCCTCGGCAGGCGTCACTTCTTCCGCTACATCAACGGCTTCCTCGGTGGTTTCTTCCTGAACCGCAGCCCGCGTCTCAGGTAGGACCTGCGCGTCCTTGATTATCATCTGATCGCCGGGGCGGATGTAGATGCCGCGACGTTGCCAAAGGCGCAGATTGTCCAGGCGCAGATCCCAGTAGGAGATGCCAAAGGCGTCGGCGATTTTATACCACGAGTCGCCATACACAACCACATAATCGATAGGATCGACCATCTGTGTGGCATCCAGATTGGGGATCACCATCTGATCGCCAGGGCGGATCACCTCCTTGCGCAGGTTCCAAAGCTCGGGGTTGGCGGCGCGCAGATCGGCATATTCAATCCCAAACTGGCGGGCGATGCCGATCCAATACTCACCCAGGCGGACAGTATAAACATACGCGTTGGGATCTTCCACCACATAGGTGGTTCGACTCGTCGGCCTGGAAACGGCAGGCGCCGCCTCCTGCTGGGGAGCGGCTGAAGGTTCGACGCCATCTATCGGCCCGGTCAGCGCCAGATCGCCAGCCAGCAGACGTTGGCTAGTGGGAAGCAAAAGCGCGCAAACCGCAACCAGAATCAGCGACAAAGCCCACAACAAGATGGGCGTCGCTCGCTGGTTTAATCGTAAAGGGTGATTTCCTCGTTTCATCTTCACCTCTCCCAGTTACTTCTTTCATGTAAAGTTTGGACCAAATCAGTGTACGTTATTTTGCCCTAATTCGATGTGAAGAACAACCCCTTTATTGCTGATTGATGTAACTACTAAGCCCCATGCTCCAGGCGGGTCCGTGACCCGCTGCCAGGTCACGGACCTGGCTAGAGCAGGGGTAAGTAGTTACTGATTGATAGTAAATTCTCACTGCGGACCCGGTGTGATCTTCGCCAGGTGCGGCAGGACGGAAGCGGCGAAGAGTTGGGTTCCTTCGGGGCGGGGCGCGTCGCAGACGTGGATGGTGATGCGCGCTGCGCCCTGCTCGACGATGGAAAGCAGCCCTGCGGTGATCTCTTGGGGCGTGCCCACAAGCGTGCTGGCGTCGACGGGTCGCACGGCCGGGTCGGCGAGTTGGCGTTCGACCTCGCGCTCGTTCTCGCCGATCAAAATCCCTACGTGGATCACCTGGCGGATCTCATCGTATTCGCGCCCTACGGCGGCGCAGTGATCCTGAAGAACGCGCTGTTTGTGGGCATAGGTCTCCCGATCCTCGTAGACGTAGTTCCACCAATCGGCGTGCTGCGCCACTACGCGCAGCAGATACTTTTCACCTTTGCCGCCCACCATAATCGGCGGCGCAGGGTCTGGTTTCGGCTCGCAATAAGCGACATCAAGTTGATAATGCTCACCGTGGAAGGTAACGGGCGTCTCCGTCCACAATTTGCGCAGGATCTGAATCGACTCGGCCAACTGCGCAATCCGCACCCGCGCCGAGGGGAAGGGCCAACCGTAGGCGCGGTATTCCTCTTCATTCCACCCTGCGCCGATCCCCACCACCACGCGCCCGCCGGAGATGATCTGCATGGTAGCCGCCATCTTGGCTAAATGGGCCGGGTTGCGGAAGCTGTTACAGAGGACATCGTGGCCGCAGATCTTATCTGGGTAGCGAGCCAGCGCATAGGCCAGCAGACTCCACCCTTCCGCTACCGTGGCATCCCCATATTGCACATGATCGGGGAACCAGAGCGAATCGAACGGCGCAACCACTTGATCCAAATAGGGGAAGAGATCCCCCACCAGACGCGACCAGGTGTTCAATCCAACGGGAACGGGCATGGTATCCTCCTGTGGTAGATGGGAAATGTACCTATGATTTTGTCTGCGTAATTCGCGGTATGCACGACGTGAACTCTGGATTACGCATTACGCATTTGCTCTATTCTGCCACCTGCCCTGGGACAGTTGCCGCTTTGTTGAGGCCGATCCCGGCGATCAGGCCGAGGAGCGCGATCCCGGCGAGGAAGAGGTAGGCGTTCTGATAGGCATTCACCGTCGGTAGACCTTGATCCAAAAAGAATTGGAGCAGGACGCCGATCAACGCAGTGCCCACGGCGGAACCGGCAAAACGGACCATGCTGTAGAGACCGGCAGCTGTGCCCATTTCGCCGTCGCTGATCTGACGCATGGCGGCGTGATGAAGCGGGGCCAACATCAGCCCGACGCCGAACCCATGCCCAGCCAGCACGAGGATGAGCCACCCTAGCGACGCCTGGGCTGGCAACTGCGAAAGGATCAACATGGTGATCATCTGCACGACGCCGCCCATCACAATGGGGACGCGGCTGCCCCAGCGATCCGCCATCTGCCCGCCGTAACGCACGACCAGCGCCATCGCTCCAGGGATGATCATCAGCATCCCGCCCAGGGTGGTGGGCGTCAGGCCATAGACATCAACGAGGAAGAGCGGCAAGAGAAAACTTCCCCCACTCATGGTGACCATGCGCATGGAAGCGCAGAATGAAGCGCGGGTAAACATACCGCGGCGGAAGAGACCCAGCAGCACAAAGGGGTTCTCATGCCTGCGCTCCCAGCGGATGAAGATCGCAAAAAGGAGCAGCGACGCGCCCAGCAGCCGCCAGTCCTGAAGTGGAGCAACGCCGGTGATGGGCCGGCTAGAGACGAAGAAGATGAAGGAGATCACGGCGGCGGTGAGCAGCAGCACGCCCATCCAATCAAAGCGCCGCCAAAAATGGGGCATGACCCGGCTCAGCCCGGCCGGTACAAATTGGGCGACGACCACAACGGTCAGCACAGTAAAAAGGAGAGGTGGCGCAAAGGCAGCGCGCCAACCCCAGAATTCTACCACAAAACCGGCCCCCAATGGGGCCAGAAAACCCACGAGCGGCCCTACCGAACTCCATGCGCCCAGCGCCTCTCCCCGTTCCTTGGGGTGGAAGACGGCGGTAATGAAGGCAATGCTGAGGGGCATAATGCCGGCGCTGCCGATTCCCTGGATGGCGCGGCCCAGCATGAGCCATCCTAAATTGGTGGCAGAGAGGACGATCATCGTGCCCAGCGCAAATAGGAGCAGTCCTGCCAGGATCAACCGCCGTTTGCCTACGCCGTCGCTGAGCCGTCCGTAGACCGGCATCAGCACCATAAAAGGCAGCGTGAACGCTGTCGAAACCCAGGCTGTCATATCCGCGCGGATGGCGAACTGATCGCGGATGGTGGGCAGCGCTACATCGGCCATGGATGAGGTCAACGGCATCAACATGGACGGCAGCATCAGGCCAATGAGGATACGTCGTGCGACATGGCGCGGCACTGGCAGCGCGGCATCCTCTATGCGGGGAGGTGGAGCAGCAGTAGCGCGTCCCCACATGGCTTTGGGGGAACGCAGCCCAGAAAACGAAATGCGAGCCTTCATTGAAACAATCCTTGAATAATGTTGGGTATTGGAGATTGGGTGATTTCAGAGGTCATCCCATCAACTTTCCACTACCCAATCTCTAATATCCAATACCCAATCTCTAATCACTCCCCGGCGTCACCGGCAAGGCTCTGGCGTGAGCGCGGGCGGCAAAGATCGCCTGTCCACGCACGCCCCACCAGAGGGCGATGGTCTCTGCGGTGAAGCCGCCCAACAGCGCCGCCACGCCCAACGTCGCCCCCGTTATCCCCAGGAAAGGCAACCCGATCATGAGAATCAAGATGGCCGAGATGCGCGAGGGAGCACTGAGCGCAAATGCCTGCGTACGCCGTTCTAGCAGGCCGACGCCGTGCAAATAGGCGCGCAACGCCACCACAAAGGCGAAGAAAGAATAGAGCATCAACGGCACATGGGATCGCTGCGCCAGTTCCGCGTCGACGCCGACCAGCCGCAACAGGATCAGATCGCGCAACGGCGTCCAAAAGAGCGTCACCGAGATAGCAAACGAGAGGATCCCCGCCACAGCGGCAAAACGGCGCACCCGGCGCAGATCTCGATCCTCGTTGTGGAAAGCGGGCGGCAGATTGCGGATCTCGTTGAGCCAGCGGTACGGCCACTGTCCTAAGGCATAGGTGATGCTCAACACCGCCAGCGCCACCGTGCCATCTGGTCCGCGGGCAATAAAAAGGTTGATCAGCGGGCGGCTCAATTCCTGCACAAACATGACCAGCGCCAGCGGCCAGAAAAATTGAAGCAGATAACGATAGGTCAGCGGCGGGCGCGGCGTGACGAGATCCGATTGATCGGGGAGGACAATGTAACGCCTGAATCCCCAATAGATGATCACAAACTCGGCAATCGTCATGGCGTAGGTGGCGAGGATGGGCAGCCAGATGGGCTGGGCGCGGATCGCTTCCAGCGGCAGTAGCACAAAAACAGTCGCAATTCCGCAGGAGATACTGCCCACGGTGGCGTAGCTGATCACCTCGGTACGCCGCGCCCGGATCAGCAAACCAGTGAGGAAGAGCGCGCTGTTGTGGAGCAGCGGCACCGGCACCATCCACAAGAGGACGGTGCGCACAAGCTCGCTCAGCGTCGGCTCGACCCGATGCAGATCGTCGATGATCCAATTACCCAGCGGCGTCACCACAAGGCTGGTCTGAAAGATCATCAGCACTAGCGACATGCCGAGTACAAAAGTGACGCCTTTGCGGAAGCTGGGGCGATTGTCCACAAGGACGAGGCTCATCTGCCGCGCCTGCGCCAATGGGCTGGCGAGGAAGAGTACCAATCCGTAGGCCAGCCCGAACGCTGCCAACGTCTCTGTAGCGCGCGGCATCCGAGCCATCCCAGCGTTGATAAATTGGATTCCAAACTCGTGGACAATGATCGTGATGATCAGAGGGAGCAAAAACCGCGTCAAACGCCAATACATATCGCTTTTTCCACACAGTAAATCTTTCTGCACTAGATAAACCGTTTTAGTATAGAAGAGTAAAGAGGAGAGCGCAAACGATTTATCACTGGGATCTTCATTCAACTATACCCCCTCCTATGCCCCGATTTGGAACACTGCCAACAGAAGCCTCCTCGCCAGCGCGGCTACGCTCGGAATCACATTACGGTATTGTCAAGTTATGGGGCATGGTGACTGGTGATCGGGGATTGGTGACTGGGGACAGAGGATCTAATCGCTGAAAAACAGATTAAGCGATTTCATGTAACTACCAAGCCCGATGCTCCAGGCGGGTCCGTGACCCGCCGCCAGGTCACGGACCTGGCTAGAGCAGGGCTTAGTAGTTACGAGTTCATAAGCTTTACCCAATCCCCGATCACCAGTCACCATGCCCCATTCACCAATCTCCGCCGAAAGGAACACTCATGTCTCAAACCCTTGGAACTACGCTGCGTGCGCAGGTGACGCTCATCGTCAACGGTGTGGATCACGCGCTGACGGTGGAGACGCGGCGCACGCTGCTCGACGTGCTGCGCTATGATCTTGACCTGACCGGCGCCAAGAAGGTCTGCGACATGGGCAATTGCGGCGCGTGTACGGTGCTGATCGACGACCGTCCTATGTACGCCTGTTTGCTGCTGGCGGTGGATTGCACCGGTCGCCACATTACGACAATCGAGGGGTTAGGGACGGACGGCGAACTCGATCCTGTGCAGCAGGCGTTCATCAAGGCCGACGCCTTCCAATGTGGTTTCTGCACTCCCGGCCAGGTGATGAGTATGAAGGGCCTGCTGTTGGGGACACCTCACCCTTCGGATGCAGACATTCTCCACGCCATGAGCGGGAATCTCTGCCGCTGCGGCGCATACCAACACATTCTGGAGGCGGGGCGGCTGGCGAAGAAGCAGGTAGCCAGTAGCAGGTAGCAGGTAGAGAAGAAGCAGGTAGCGAAGAAGTAGGTAGCCAGTAGCAGGTAGCAGG
>JAHBVG010000084.1 GCA_019637695.1 Caldilineaceae bacterium
AATTTTTACGGGTGAGTTGATCTTGCAGAAGTTGCAACTCGTTGCGTCGTTGGGCCAACTGCTGGTACACCAGCCCCGTATCGGTGACATCCTCGACCAGATGGATGATCCCCTGGATCTCGCCTGACGGTGTAACGTACGGCAGGTCGAGCAGGCTCAGGTAAAGTGGTTCATTGTCAGCGTGCGGGCGTGCAACCAGGCTCAGTTGGGTGCGGGGAACATGACCCGATAGGATCTCGGCGAGCAGATCTTCGCTGCCGATTAACTCTGGCACGAGTTCGAGCAGAGAAGAGCCAAGTGAAGAGGGGCTACATTCAGGAAAGCTCTCTGCGTCCCCCCCAACCTGAACCACGCGCAGACCTCTATCGGTAATCAGATAGGCAAATTTGCGGTCTGCCCAAATTGCCTGGGCTATAGTTTGGTCAATCAAATGCGCTCCTATCCAGTTAATCGATGAGAGCCTTAGCCATATTGCGAAAGAGGGTTTCTACCCGATCTCCCTCTTTGGCGCTGGTGAAATCGTACGGAACATTGAGCGAGGATGCTGTCTGCATCATGGCGTCTTCGGTGATGCAACGTTGATCCGTGAGATCCGCTTTGTTGCCGGCCAACACGATCTCTACATCGCTGACAACGCGGTGCAGACTTTCAAGATAACGGGGGATGCTATCGAGCGTGCTGGGCCGTGTGAGATCACAGACCAGGATCGCGCCGCTGGCGCCGCGCAAATAACTCGATTGGAGGGAATGAAACTCCTCACTGCCAGCTAGATCCCAGAGCAGCAAGGAGACTTTGATCACAGAATGGCTGGCATCGTGCGGGACCATCACCACTTTGCGGCTGACTTTGACGCCAATGGTGCTGATATATCTGTCATCGAAACGATCATAGACGAAGCGATGTACCAGGCTTGTTTTGCCCACGGCAAAATCACCGAGCAGACATACCTTTTTGCTGATTTCGCGGGCAACGTCCATGAAGATCCCCTCAACGACCCATATACCAGATCCATAAAGCGATGAGCAGCATCACTTCCACGGCGACAATCCCAACAAAGAGCCAAACCTTCTCTGCCCTATCCGGCGTGAGTTCCTCCTTCGGTTCAGGCGTAGTTACCGCTAGAAGGGGATGGAACTGTTCCTGGGCTGTGCCTTTGAACGGCCCCGGATCGCCATCATAGCGCCGAAGTTGTCTGCCATGTTTGAACTCAATTTCAATCAGGCATCTGCGCAACGTCTCACGATAGCCTGACGGTTCGATGCCATGAAAAACCACGGCGGTATAGATATGCCTGGTGCTTTCAATCAGGATCTGGCGATCACCGTATTCGATGCGTGCAAGGTCTCCTGTGAGACCTTGCCCAAAAGAATCAGCGACAAAATCACGAATCGCTGTCAACATGCTGCCGATCAAGTCGGAATCGTCCGGCAGTTCATCTGTGCGGCTAGACTCATACCAGATCGGCAGCCCCGACTCCAAATGAATCAGGAAGATTTCGCTTACTTCAAAAGGAAGGGCGCTGCGCAGGACAGCTTCTGCCTGAGAGACACCGCCAAACTGCGCTTTCACTTGTCGCCACAGGAAGTGGATGTCGAAGGAGCGACGCATCCGCTCATCAACATTGCGCGCAAGATCCTGGATTGCCTCTGTGACAGCGCGCACCACCAGGCTGCCAATGATCGGATAGAGCGTCTCGATCATTTCCTCGCGATTGTTGCGGATATTATTGCGGATCAGCTCGCCGAGTACAGGCGTCAACGTATCGATCAGGGCATCCTGATCGGTGGTATTCATCTCCAGCGCAGCCAGGTTCGCCTCTATCTCAGCCAGTTTATCGCGGTAATGGCCTAGCAGAAGCGTGCGCAGAAGGTCAAGATCCTGTGTTTCAAACAGCGCGCTTTCGTTGACCTCCGGTTCAGGATTCCAATTGTTCATCGGATTCAAAGAGATCCTGTAACAGATGGCTCAACGAACTGCCCGCCTTGATCTGGTTGCCCAAGTCCACAAGAAGTTCGCCCAGAGTGGAGCGATCTGTTTTGTCTGAGGAAAGCTGGTCTGCCACTTGCCGCAATTCGGCGCGGATAAGTTCGTCGCTCTCATTGAGTTCACGGCGCAGCGCCTGCAGGCGTCGGCTTTGTTCCTGTTCCTGCTTGCTCATCTGTTCCTGAATCTGAGCAATCGCACTCTGAAGGCGGCTCAGGTCCTGGCGCAGGGTAGCGAAGTTCTGATCGTAACTGCGCATCTGGGCGCCGAAGACAATCTCACGGATGCGTTCCATCTCCTGGACATTCTTTTGACGGCTGCTATCATCTCTGGACACTTTGTCAGTCATGCGTTGTTCCCCCCTACGTAGGCTAGTTAGCGGAGTTGATCAAGATGTGTTCGCGGTCATTCACAAATCTGATTGGAGAAATAGATGGTAAAGACAGTCGTATCGTTTTCAATCGGGGTACAAGTAGAATTCTATAAGCAATAGAGAGGATACGCAAAAACGCTCACACAGGGTTCTCATCGATCCCATGTATTGAATCTGACAGGCAATTGGGCTAAGCTGATCTATAATAAAATTCGGCATCCATTTTGTTTCCACCAGTTGATTTTCCATAGGAGTTTTTCAATGGCGAAAAACAGTCCAAAAACAGACGATGAGGCAGATCGAGAAGTCGAAAAAACCAGCGAGCAAGGGATCACCCCTCTGGCGGAGGAACCCCATGCCAACGGTCAGCCATGTCAGGCCGACTTCTCCTCGCGCCAACATTTCCCATCGGTGCCCGACGCCCCTCCCGACGGACCATCAGCCCACCCGCTTGAGATCCATCGCGCCAGCGCTTACTCTGTGGCGCAAGAACAGGTGACGCGCGTTGCCAAAGTGATGAATCTTGACGAAGACATGGTCGAATACCTGCGGATGCCGCGCCGAGAATTGATCGTCCATTTTCCCGTGGTGATGGACGACGAGAGCATCCGCATGTTCACTGGTTTCCGCGTCCACCACAATACAACGCTTGGCCCCACCAAAGGGGGGATCCGCTACCACCCCGATGTGGATCTAGACGAATGCCGGGCGCTGGCGATGTGGATGAGTTGGAAGTGCGCGCTGATGAACCTGCCCTACGGCGGCGCCAAAGGCGGCGTCATCGTGGACCCCAAAGCGTTGAGCCAAAACGAATTGCGGCGGATGACACGGCGCTACGCAACTGAGATCACGCCCTTCATCGGGCCAGAGATCGACATCCCCGCGCCGGATGTGGGCACAAACGCGCAGATCATGGCCTGGATCATGGACACCTATTCGATGCACAAAGGCTACTCGGTGCCAGCAGTGATCACAGGCAAGCCCCTGGGGGTGGGCGGAACCGTAGGCCGCGAATATGCCACCGGGTTGGGCGTCACCTATGTGACGCGGGCTATGTTGAAGCGTAAATTGGGCAAGAACATTGAGGATGCTACCGTCGCTGTACAAGGCTTCGGCAATGTAGGCAGTTGGACGGCGCGCACCATGCACGAACGGGGCGCGCGTGTGGTGGCGGTTAGCGACGTTCACGGCGGCGTCTACCATCCGCTGGGGCTGGACCCGCGCCATCTGCGCGCCTACGCCGATCAACATGGCGGTGTACTCGGCTACCCCGGCGCGGATACGTTGACCAATGAAGAGTTGCTCGAACTCAACGTGGATATCCTCGTGCCGGCCGCGTTGGAAGGACAGATCACAGCGGAAAACGCGGATCTGATCCGCGCCCGCGTGATTGCCGAAGGGGCAAATGGCCCTACCACGCCTGAAGCCGATGAGATCCTCAACGACAAGGGGATCATGGTCATCCCCGATATCCTCTGCAACGCTGGCGGCGTGGTGGTGAGCTACTTCGAATGGGTGCAGGATCTGCAAGCTTTCTTCTGGGACGAAGGCGAAATCCGCCACCAGATGGAGCGCAAACTCCTTGATAACCTGGATGAAGTCCTCTCGGTGACGCTGCGCACCGGGCATGATCTGCGCACTGCCGCCTATACGATTGCCATCGGGCGCATTATTCAGGCTGTCAAGCTGCGGGGGATCTATCCTTAGAGAGACCGCAGACGGCGGATCGCAGACGAGGCTTGTCCTGGCTCTGCCTCAAATTGATAAATAACGGCGGTAGGGGTTCTGCGTGCAGAACCCCTACCTTTCGAGTAAGGGTTTGGTGGACGGCTCACAAAAATCGTCTGCGCAAGCCAATGCTCGTCTGCCGTCCACCAAACCCCTACCCAGACGGCCAACTCATTTTGAACACACCCATATCACTTGGCTATCAATCACCTGCGTCAGATCTACTTGGCACAAACGATCACACTTCGTTAACCACTTCGGTTAGGGATTCACTTTGGTCGGAGAAGAAATTGCCTCGTTGTCGGCAGGCCACACGTCCCGTCGCTCGACAACCCAACCATTGAGTTTTTCAATGACAACGGCTACGGCCTTGAAAGTCGCCTTCCCAACACGCGCGTCCTCATTGGTGAAGGTGTAATTGAAGCCGAACTCAACCGTGCGATTACCTGAACGGACAGGAACAAACTGGTCAAGCATTCCTACAGGCTCAAAGCCACTTGGCACACTCTTGTAGAGATAGACTCGAACATCGGTCTCACTGCGTTTATTGAGAATACCTACACTGATCTGCCGAGCCTGCCCTGCCTTGGCTGCCTGCGGGGCGGAGAACTTGGTAATGGCTACATCACGGGTGCGAACACGCACTACCTGTGCCGATAATCCCTCACGCCCATCGGTGGTAGTCGCTTTAAGCTGAACCGTGTAATCTCCATCGGCTGCATACTGATGGGTTACAGAAGGCTCTGCGGCTGTAGTCCCATCTCCAAAATTCCACGCATAGGATGCAATTCCTATGTTTGCGGGATCCCATGCATAGGAGGAGAAAGTGACGGCATCCCCGATAGCTGGAGCATCGGGGGAGAAGTAGAACCCGACCGATGGAGGTGGGGCAACATCAACATAGAGTGTTTGTTCTGCGGTTGCTGTACGTCCATCACGGGTCATGATGGTGAGTCGTACAGTATACTGCCCAACATCAGTATATTGGTAGTTCACTACTTGTCCGAAACCTGGGGTTCCGTCTCCCAAATCCCATTCATAGGATTCAATTGTACCTACGTCCGGACTAGATCCACCGTAGGAGAAGGAAACAGTGCTGCGTACATATGGGTTGTAGGGGTAAACGTGGAACCAAATCGAAGGAGCGGGCGCCGGTTGCAGCGTGATAGTCAGATTGTCGCTTGCATTATACATTCCACCGACCTGGATATAATAGGTGGTCCCTGCCTCTGCCTTGAAGGTTGCACCTGCGGAGTCAGAACTTCGGCAGTCCAGTTCGGAGAGCGAATCAAGTGAACTGCCTGTATAAGCCACACTCACAGGTCCCCAGGGCATGTAGGATGTTGAAACATAGACGGTGACTGAGCTGGTTTCTACAGGTGTGAAGCTGTACCAGACGGTGTTGCCAATAGGGCCGTAGGCGCAGCTTGGGTAGATTGGTTCACCCTCCTCCGTTGTAGCGGCACTTGTATCCACAGTAGTGGATTGTCCAACTTCTATGGGTTCGGCAGCAGCAAAATTGTCATTTGTTGGTACTGGAGATTGGAACATCATCCCCATGTCTGGCGCGGCCAGGGTAGATGCTGGCGACGTAGATAGTGCAATGGCAACCAGGAGCGTCAAGACAAGCACAGTCGTCATCAAAAAGTTACGCTTCATCCCTTACCTCCTTGTCAAGTTTGTGAATGGATAATCAAGCAAGAGGCAATACTTTAATGCTCTAAAGTAGTCACAACTCCTCTCACTATCTGAAATATATAGACCGACTGTGACAGAATCGTCTCAGAAGATGAAACACCAACCAGACGCTACAGATGTCGCTCTCTATCACTGAAACAATCTACGTTGTGACACGTATTGAGAAGTAGGATCATGCTTATCCACTATCTGCATCCGCTGTCAGCGGTCTGCCATTGGCTTTATCATATAGGAGCGAACTATGTCTTTGATTGGGAATCTCATCTGGTTGATCTTCGGCGGCTTGATCGTCGGGTTGGGATATATTGTGGGTGGATTGCTGCTCTGTTTGACAATTATCGGCATCCCTTTTGGGCTGCAATCGATCAAATTGGGCTTTGCCGCCTTTGCGCCCTTTGGCAAAGAAGTCATCGAGACCCGAAACGCCGATAGCCCGCTCAAGCTGATCTTCAACCTGCTTTGGATCTTGCTCTTCGGCTGGGAGATCGCCCTCGCCCACTTGGTCTCGGCGGCGATCCTGGCAATCACAATCATCGGGCTGCCCTTTGCCAAGCAACATATCAAGCTGCTGCCCATTGCTCTCTTGCCTTTCAGCCGTGATCTGAGGTAGGAAGCCAGACGACGATCACAGATTGCGCAGATCCTCATAGAGAAACCACTTGAATAGCATAAAATTTGGTACGGGTGCTGCTTGCCGCACCCGACAGGCGCAGCAAGCGGACGCTGCGTCCGCAAGCGTCCCTACGATTGTACGAACTCTATCTGTTTTCTCTATCAGAGATTATAACGACTTGCCCCTGCTCGAGGTGGGTCCGTGACCCGTCGCCAGGTCACGGACCCACCTCGAGCAGGGAGGTTAGCAGTTCTCGACCCTTGATGGTTCCCCTGTAACAAACCTTCTTCGTCTTCCTTCGCCCAGACAAAACTGAGGAATTTGATCCATCTTTAAGTTGGCAAAACAACCCATTTGTGATAAAAGAGTATGTCGTTACCTCTTGGTCTGGACTGACGTACAACCTGGGCAGTACCTTAAATTCCGTGTCCATCTTCACATTTGAGAACTCTGGCTATGCTCCTTGCCTTTCTTCTTTTGCTCTTTTTCAGCGGTCTTAGCCTCTGGCTGCTTCGCCCTCACAATAAGACCTTTGTAGGATGGCTTTCGGTTCTCCCCCCAGGTCTCGTTGCAGTCTGGTTATTGGGTCAAGTCGGTTCACTGACCGGGGATGCGATCTATACAGAAAGACATCTCTGGTCCCCCAGCCTGAACCTGGAGATCACCTTCCGTTTGGATGGTTTGGCGTTGGTCTTTGGGTTGATTATTACGCTGATTGGCGCAGGCATTGCACTCTACACCCACTACTATCTAAAAAATGATCCAGAGCAAGGGCGCTTCTACGCCTTTCTCTTCGCCTTTATGGCGAGTATGTTGGGCCTGGTATGGACCGATCACCTGCTCATGCTCTTCGTCTTTTGGGAAGGGACGAGCATTACCAGCTATTTGCTGATCGGTTTCAAGCACAAATATGCAGAGTCGCGGCGGGGCGCCAATACAGCCTTGATTGTGACAGGGTTCGGCGGCATCTTTATGCTGGCGGGCTCGATCCTTCTGGCGCAACAAGCGGGAAGCTACAGCATCCATCAGGTTCTCAACACACCGGGCGTTATGGAAAGCACGATCTTCCCCTTTGCGCTGGGGCTGTTGATCCTGGGCGCGTTGACAAAGTCGGCTCAGTTTCCCTTCCATTTCTGGCTGCCTGGCGCGATGGCTGCGCCGACGCCGGCAAGCGCTTATCTCCACTCGGCGACAATGGTCAAAGCGGGCGTCTATTTGTTGGCCCGTCTGCACCCAGCCTTTGCCGAGAGCGCCTATTGGTTCTGGCCCTTGTTGATCTGCGGCGGCGTTACAATGGTGATCGGCGCTGTCTTTGCCCTGGGCAAATCGGATCTCAAAGCGTTGCTGGCCTATGCCACTGTCAGCCAGTTGGGTATCCTCGTCATGCTGCTGGCCTTTGACAGCGAAATTGCCGCCATCGCCGTGGTGATCGGAACCATTGCCCACTCGCTCTACAAAGGCCCGCTCTTTATGATCGCCGGGATCATCGATCATGCGACCCACACGCGCAACATCCACCGGCTGGCCAACCTGGCGCGTGAAATGCCGATGGTCTCCGCCGTGGCGATTGTGGCGGCGCTTTCCATGGCCGGGTTACCGCCCTTTTTCGGCTTCCTGGCCAAAGAGACGCTGCTCGAAGCGCTCTTCTACGCAGTGACGCCAGAGCTAGGAATCTTGCCCTGGATTCTGATTGGGGTTGCTGCATTGTCGGGCGCGTTCTTCGTGGCCTACAGTCTGACCTTCATTTGGGAACCCTTCCTGCGGCGGACGTCGCCCGAAACACAAGCCCACGCAGCCCATCCGCCCGGTGCGCCGATTGTGCTGCCTGCTTTGCTGTTGGTGATCATCAGCGTCGTCTTTCCCTTTGTCCTCACCTATCCGGCGCCGCTGCTCTTTGACCCGGCCAGTTCGGCCATTGCTGGCGCCGTTGTCGAGACCCATCTGACGCTCTGGCATGGGTTCACACCGTATCTGATCACCAGCTTGATCGCGATTGGGGGAGGCATCCTCCTTTTTGCGGCGCGTCAACCGTTACGCCGGGTACTCTCCTATGATCGTGTGGATGGCGCAGCAATCTTCCAAGAGGTCATTGACGGCCTCTACGCCACAGCGCGATGGACCACCCACGCCATCCAGGATCGGAGTCTGGCAACCCATATTGCCGTGGTTTTGATGACGGCGGTGTCCGCGCTTGTCTACGCCGGGAGGCACATGGAATTTGGGATCGATCTGCAATTGGGCGTACTGCCTATCACCCCTTCCGAAATCCTCTTGATCGTGGTCTCGCTGATTGCCGCCGCCATCACAGTGCGCACTCGTTCTAGACTCAACGCCATCATCAGCATGGGTGTTGTGGGCATTGTTGTCACCCTGATTTTCGTCTTCTTCGGTGCGCCGGATCTGGCGATTACACAGCTTCTCTTTGAAGTGTTGACGATTGTGCTGCTGGTACTCGTCTTCTATCGAATTCCGTTCCAGTTGGAGTACCCGCCCCTGCCGCCACTGATCCGGGCCAGGAATCTGTTGGTCGCCATTGCCGTGGGGATCTTTGGGTTTATCGCCGTGCTGATCAACGCTCGCCCGCCCTATTTCCCCGATATTAGCGGCTATTTCATGCGTGAATCTGTGCCCGGCGGCCACGGCGGCAACGTGGTCAACGTGATCCTTGTGGACTTTCGCGCCTTTGATACAATGGGCGAGATTACAGTGCTGGCGATCGCGGCTGTGGGTGGATATGCTCTGTTGCGCGCCCATCGACTGCAAAACCGCCCCGACCACGAAGCGAACGGAGACGGATCCCCTGCGCAGTCGAATGAACTCCATGCGCCTTCCCCGGTGCAAGAGGTGAATCCCCATGCCTGAGTTATACTTGCGCCTGTTGGCGCGCATCCTTGGCCCCTTCCTCATCGCGCTTACTCTCTTTTTGCTGCTGCGTGGACACAACTTGCCTGGCGGCGGTTTTATCGCCGGGCTCCTGGCGGCAGCGGCCCTGGAATTACAGATCCTCAGCACAGGGCATGAGGAAGTACGGCGACGAATCGGACGTTTTCTGCAACCGGGCATCGGCGTTGGACTGCTGATCGCCATGTTTGCGGCACTCGTGGGATTATCGGGGCAGGGCATCTTTCAGGGCATTTGGTGGAAGATCCCCATTGGTCCCCTTGTCATCGATCTGGGTACGCCCATTATCTTTGATCTTGGCGTTTTCATCACCGTCGTCGGGGTAACGACATCCTACCTTCTCGGTCTGAGTCAAGCTGCGGAAAGAAGATAGCTGATAAAATGCTGATTCCATTTCTGGCCTTGTTGGTCGGTTTTCTCTTTGCCTGTGGCGCATTTCTGGTCATGCGTCGCGGCGAAATCCGGTTGATCCTGGGGCTTGCGCTGCTCAGCCACGCGGGCAACTTACTGCTCTTCAGCACAGGCGGCTGGCAACGCGGCCTTCCCCCAATTGAGGACGTAGAAAATGTCCCCGTAGACTTTTCGGGCTTTGTCAACCCGCTGCCCCAGGCGCTGATCCTCACGGCGATTGTGATCAGCTTTGGCATCCTCGCCTTTGTCGTTGTCCTCATTAACCGCCGTTTTGAGACGGCCGGTGAAGGTTTGCTAGAACCGCTCATCATGCAAAAGGGAGAGCTTTTCTCCCAGATGCCCGATTACTACGAAAGTGGGCTGGATTGGACCGACGATGACTACGAATGGTTGGAGGAAATTCCATTCGTAGCCGCGAGTCACCCCACCGACGATATGAGTGGACTACCAGTACAGGCAGCAGACGGTCAAGACAAAACCAGTAAGGCGGAGGACAGGCAGTGACGCTAAATCCCAACTGGCTGGTTGTGCCTATTATGACGCCTCTCTTTGCCGCCGCGCTGATGCTTGCAACATTGCGGATATGGCCGGCCCATTCCTTGCGGATTCAGCGATCCATTGCTGCGGTTACTTTGCTCATCGATCTGGGGATGGCCGCTACCTTCATCTCTTACACAACCCAGCATGGATGGCTGGTGATGCAGATGGGTTTATGGACGGCCCCCTTTGGTATTACGCTGGTGTTGGATGGGCTGAGCGCGATCATGCTGGTGCTCACCGCGATTCTGGCGGTCGCCATTCTCCCTTACGCCATTGGCACGCTCGACACACGCGAGCGGATGAACTTCTATCCGTTGTTGCTTTTCCTGGTGGCCGGCGTCAACGGCGCCTTTCTGGCTGGGGATCTCTTCAATCTCTACGTCTTCTTTGAAGTGCTTCTCATGGGGAGTTTCGTCCTCTTGACATTAGGCGGGCGGATCGGCCAGGTCAAGGGCGGCATTCGTTACGTGATCCTCAACTTGATGACATCGGCTATCTTCCTGGCCTCGGTAGGTGTGGCGTATGGCACACTGGGCACACTGAACATGGCGCACCTGGCGCAACGGCTGGAAGAAGCGCCACTCTATTTGCAGGTGTTGCTGGCTGGGCTGCTGATGGTTGGGTTTAGCAGCAAAGCGGGTCTCTTTCCGCTCTTCTTCTGGTTGCCCGCCAGTTACCACACCACCCATCCTGCGATTACTGCGCTATTTGGCGGTCTGCTCACCAAAGTGGGCATCTATACACTCTTCCGTTTCTTCCCGTTGTTCTTCCCGACGCTGCTGCTCGAATGGCAACCGTTGATCCTGACGATAGCTGGCCTCACCATGTTGACAGGCGTTTTGGGCGCGATGGCGGTAGATACCGTGCGACGTGTACTCAGCTTCCACATCATCAGCCAGGTTGGGTATATGATAATGGGGCTGGGCGTTGCGGCCAGTGGCAACCGGTTGGCCGTCGGCTTTGGGATGGCCGCTGGGATACTCTACCTTGTTCACCATATGATTGTAAAGACAGCGCTCTTGATGGCAGGCGGCGCCGCCGAACTTGAAGCGGGTAGCGGAAGTCTGACTCAGGGCAAGTTGCGCGGACTGGTTGGGATGCGCCCCGTACTCGCCGTCATCTTCTTTGTTGCGGCCATGTCACTGGCAGGCATCCCCCCTTCGAGTGGATTCATTGCCAAGCTCAGCCTGCTGCAAATCACGCTAGATACGGGGAATTGGCCGGTCGCTTTTGTCAGCGTCTTCGTTAGCGTCCTCACGCTGATGAGCATGGCCCGGCTCTGGCAATATAGTTTCTGGGGTGAAAAACCAGCCACGCCGGCGCCCTATCCAATTCTGACGAGGCGTAGATCACAGTGGCTGATCCTGGGACCGATTGCCTTATTGATGGCGTTAAGCCTCTCGATTGGGATCTTCACGGAACCGTTCTTTCAGCTTTCCCGCGTTGCCGCTGAACAGGTGATGGATCGTCAGGGTTATATTGACGCCGTCAATATCCCCGCAGATCTCTTTACCCAAGGGCTGCGATCGACCACTCACCATGCGCCATAAGGCAGGTAACCGATGAGTCCTGACAAGAAGCCACAAAACGCTCAAAAGTCTTCGCCGCGTCGGAACAACCGCAGCCGGCTGCGCAGTGATTCTGGCCTTAAGTATCTGATTTTGCTGCTCACCAACATTGTGGTAGCGCTGATGTGGCCGATGTTTGTACAGATGTTTGGCGCGCTGGATTATATTGTCGGCTATCTTGTGGGGTTGGCGTTTCTGACCCTGGTGCAGCCGAGTTACAGCCGGCAGAATGTTCGCGTGTTCTCCTTCCTGGCGTATTCCCTATGGGAAATTGTACTGAGTTCGTTTCTGCTGGCGTGGACAGTGATACAGCCCCAGGATCGGTTAAACAAAAAGATAAAGTCTGCCATCGTGGGGGTGCCGCTTACCGTCAGCAGCGATCTGGAAATCGCCATCCTGGCTACCATGATCACCCTCACCCCGGGCACAATGAGCATTGAATTAAGCCCAAACAATCGCGTACTCTACGTCCACACCATCAACTATCACGATTCCGAAGAGTTTCGAAGGCAGATCAAAGATGGCTTTGAGCGTCGTATTTTAGAAATTACACGAGGAACCGAGTAACGATGTTTGCTCAACCCCTTTCACTCTTTGGGCAGGGGATCGAAATCCTGATCGCCTTGTTGGTGGCGTCGATCATTCTTTGTTTCATCCGTCTCGTGCGCGGGCCAGACGTGGCGGATCGGGCAGTTGCCTTTGATCTCATCGCCGTCCACGCCGTGGGGATCATCGCCCTCTTTGCCGTGCGCACAGGTTCACCAACGCTGGCCGATGCGGCAATTATTATCGCGGTGCTGGGCTTCCTGGGCACTGTCATGTTGGCGCGATATTGGGAACAGTCGGAGAATCAGTAGCAGGTTGCAGGTTTGCAGGCTGCAAGTCATCAGCCGGAAGGAGTCGTATCTTGAACCAGACTGTGCGCGAGATCCTTGTCCTGGTTTTGGCGTCAGGAGGGGTCTTCTTTATGATAGTGAGCGCGATTGGTATTTTTCGTCTGCCCGATGTTCTAACGCGGATGCACGCCTTTGGCAAAGCGGCCACTTTGGGTATTATTGGTGTTCTACTGAGTGTGGGCGTTTATTTTTCTGAGGAGCATGGGATCTTCTTCCGCATGATCTTTCTCGTACTCCTCTTCTTTATCACGTCGCCCATCGCCGCCACAGCCATGGGGCGGGCGGCCTATCGAAAAAGTAGAATCGAAGAACTCGCCCTTGTCCATGACGAAATGGCCGAGTTGCAAGAATCGCCCGGCCGTATACAATCCACTGCAAAAGGCCCTACCCTATGAAGCAAGAAGATCTCGAATTTCTCGACGACGCCACGGCATTGATCCATCTTTTCGATGATCGACAGGCTCAATATGGCGCCGTCAACCCACCGGTTGTCCACGCCAGCCTCTTCGCCTTCCCCGATTATGAAACGTGGAAAGCCAATATTACCGGCGAGCGCAAACGGGCCTTTACCTATCACCGCCACGGCAACCCCACGGTACAATTGCTTGAACAGAAGATCGCTCATTTGGAAGGCGCAGCGGACTGTATCGCCTCATCCTCAGGGATGAGCGCCATTAGCATGGTGCTGATTGGCCTGCTCGAAGCTGGCGATCACGTTCTTTGCATCAACACGGTGTATGGTCCTGTGCGTGGGATCCTTGGCTCGATCTTCAAGAAATTCGGCGTGGAAGTCACTTATTTTGGAGCCGAACAATCGAGCGATCTTTCACCGCTGTTGCGCGAAAATACCAAATTGATCTTTCTGGAATCGCCCTCGACCGGCGTCTTTGAAATCCAAGATCTGCGCGCCGTTGCCAAACTGGCCCAAAACCGCGGGATCTGGACGGCCGTCGATAACACCTGGGCGACGCCGCTCTATCAAAAACCGCTGGCGCTCGGTCTCGACATTTCGATCCATTCGGGCACCAAGTACATCAGCGGTCACTCGGATCTGATGCTGGGATTGGTGGCGGGTACGGCCACTGCCATGCGTAAGATCCGCGCTGTCCACGGGCAGTTGGGCGCATCGCTCAGCCCCGATGATGCCTATTTGGCGCTGCGCGGGCTGCGCACCCTTCCGCTGCGTCTCAAACAGCACGATGCGTCCGCACTGAAGATTGCGCGCTGGCTCGAAAGTCACCCGGCGGTGGTCGAGGTCCTCCACCCAGGGCTAGAAAGCTTCGAAGCGCATCAACTCCATCGAAGCCAGTGCAGCGGCGACAGCGGCCTCTTCAGCTTCCAATTGCAGGCGCGCAGCGAGAGCGCCCGCGCCGCCTTTGTCAACAGCCTGGAATTTTTCAGCCTGGGCTATAGTTGGGGCGGATACGAAAGCCTGCTCTCGCCGCTTGCCTTCAGTTATTATGGAAACGACGCCCTACGCCAGGATCTTGGGCTGACCGACCACCATTTTCGCGTCTCCATTGGTCTCGAAGCGCCCGATGATCTGATCCAAGATCTAGAGCGCGCGTTGCAAATTTATATGCAAACCGAGTGATCGGGGACTGGGGACCGGGGATCGGGTAGAGTAGCATAATCTCTCAATCGCGCCGATTGCTGCGGTCGGAAATCTCTTCTATACAGCAATTAGGCGATTAAGCCATTAGAGATTCTCAACCCGATCCCCGATCCCCAGTCCCTGATCCCCATTCACCCAACCTAAACACCATGCCCAACACCGACACCCCACTCATTCTCGCCATTGATATTGGCACATCTTCAGTGCGTTGCAGCCTGTGGACCGCCGAGGGATCGCCGATCCCCCATTCGCAGGCGCAGCAGCAAATACAATTTGAGAACAACGGCCAGGCCGATCCAAAGGCGCTGCGGCAGGCAACGGAAAAAACACTCGACCAGTGTATGGAACGCTTCAAGGATCTGGATCACGCCGGGCAGATCGTTGGGGTGGGCTGGGCTAGCTTCGCCATGAGTTGGTTGGGCGTGGACGCAAAGGGAGAGCCCGTTACGCCGATCTATACCTATGCCGATAGCCTGAGTGGGAGTTTCGCCCGCGATTTGCGCGATCAATTGAACGAGGCGGATGAATTTCACAACACATACCGGCGCACAGGCACGCCGATCCATACCGCTTACGCCCCCGCCCAACTCTTGCGGCTGGCGGCGGAAGACGCAGATCAACTGGCGCAGGTGACAACCTGGCAGACGTTGGCCGCTCATCTATTGGCTACGTGGACCGGCAAAGCGGCTCAACCCATCAGCAGCAGCGAAGCCGGGTGGACCGGTCTGCTGGATCGAAATACGGACAGTTGGGATCGGGATCTGCTGAGGCGATTACCCATTACAGCGGACAATCTGCCGCCGATCCATGACTACGCCCAGAGGATCTGTGGGCTGAGTGAAGCGTACGCCCAACGCTGGCCGGCGCTGGCCGACGTTCCCTTCTTTTTGGCTGTTGGCGACGGCGCCGCCGCCAACATTGGAACCAGTTGCACCAATTCCAAACGGCTGGCGTTGACCATCGGCACCAGCGGCGCCATGCGCGTCATCGTACGCGTAGAGGATCAAGATGATATTGAAGTGCCGCGCGGCCTCTGGGTCTACCCTGTGGATCGTCACCGCCGGCTGCTGGGCGGATCCTTAACCGACGGCGGCTCACTCTACAGTTGGTTGCGCAATACGCTCCAAAAAGAGAGCAAAGAAGAACTGCTGGCCGAATCCGCGGCGTTAAATCCCGACGCCCACGGGCTGACAGTGCTGCCATTTTTACGCAGCGAGCGCAGCCCTGGTTGGGCCACCAATGCCCGCCTCACCATCAGCGGCATCTCGGCAGAGACAACCAGCGCTCATCTGCTGCGGGCCGGACTGGAGGCAGTGGCCTATCGCTTCCGCCTGATTTTTGATAAATTGGCGCCCTTTTTGGAGGATGAGACAGAGATCTACGCCAGCGGCGGCGGCCTTCAATCGGCCCCCCAATGGCGACAAATCCTGGCGGATGTTTTGCAGCGCCCCATCCATTTGACAGAGATCGAGGAATCCACGAGCCGCGGCGTTGCCCTGCTCGCGGCCCAAGCCCTCCATCTGATCGACGACGACTTGCCAGAACCGCCGGTCGTCCATACTACCTATCCCAACGCCGACGCGGGGAAAGTCTACAGCACCGCCGTCCATCGCCAGCAGGAACTCTACGCCAAGATCCTCGGCGAAAGCGCGCTCTTTTTGTGATTGGGGATCGGGGCATAGGCGCTAACTTAAGGGGTAAACGGGCAAGTGCCGGGGACTTGTGAAGTCCCCGGCACTTTCGCAGGCCCCTAACTTAGCGCTATGGGGGATCGGGGACTGGGGCAGAGGTGTTGCGTGATCCGTGATTCGTGAATGACTGTCACCTGCCATTTGCAACCTGCAAACCTGCCCCCCGCCCAATGTTGTCCGCTGTCTGCTGTCCGCCGTCGCCCTCAATCATCCCCACCGCTAGGAACAGGCTGGGCGGCCGCAACTCTCTCTTTTAGCACGCTGGCGCGCCAGATGTGCAACCCCACAAACGCAGCCATGATATAAATGATCACCGCCATGCCGAAGACGCCGCGAGCGCCAAACCAGACGGCGATCCCCGCGCCGAGGAGCGGCGCCACCATGCGAGCAGCGGATTGAATACTGTTGTCCAGCCCGTAGGTGGCCCCTTGAGATCCTTGTGGCGTGCGCAAATTCATCAACGCGCCCAACGAAGGGACGAACGCCCCCATCGACAACCCCGTGATCGCCTGAAGCACCACCAATTGCCAGGCCGTCGTCACAAAAGGTTGGGGAAAATAACAGAGTACGCCAAAGAGCATCCCCCCAAAGAGGACTTTGCTGTGACCGATCCGGTCCCCCAGCCGCCCCATCCAGGTAGCGCTGACCGAACCAATCAGCGCATACGATCCCATCATGACGCCAGTCATCGTGGCTACATGGCCGTCAGAATGCATCAGCTCGATCATAAAGAGCGCGGCAACGGGGAAGATCACCGAGCGGCCTAAGCTGTGGAGAAAACTGGCCGAATAGAGACTCGCCATATCGGGCGCGTGTAGCAATGTTCCATAGCTGCTCCTCATGCTCGGGCGCTGCGCACGCGGTTGACGGGTAAAGTCCTCATGGACGCCGACGATCACCGCCACCGCTGCCACGCCCAGAAGCACTGCCGTGATCCAAAAGCTCTCACGGAAGCCAATCTGATCGCCGATGATCCCACCGAGGATCGGTCCGATGGCGATCCCCACCCACGTCCCCATTTGTAGCAACCCCAGCGACTCACCCGACCGTTCCTTGGGCGTGGAGGCCGCCACCAATGCGTTCGACGCGGCAATCGTCCCTGTGACCAGCCCTTGAATCACACGCAGGATCACCAGTTGCTCGGCATTTTGAACAAACCCCATTGCAGCAATGGTAATCGCGCCCCCCAAGGAGGCGCGCACGATCATTGGCTTACGACCATAGCGATCCGCCACCACGCCCCAGATCGGCGCAGAGATCATCATCGTCAGCGCCTGTGAAGAGAAGACCAACCCGGCCCAGAACTCAATCGAGCCACCCGTACTCACACCGACTTCTTTGACATAAAGCGGCAAAAAAGGAAAGACCAGGCTAAATCCCGCAGTCGAGAGAAGCTGAACGACAAACAGAATGTATAAATTACGTCGCCACTGTGGCATAAAGATGGCCTCTCGATCTGCGTCGATTGGATGATAAACAAATGCTACAAATTGAACTTAAATGTCCAAACCGATTTACTAAACCGCTAAAGCAAAGTGATTTCATCCTATCATAGCTTCCATCTACGTTCAAGTTATAAAGCTACACATTTTTGAGTATAGAATTGTTGGGTATAACTTCGTCCCTGACAGTTGGTTTAGACATGGTTTATTTTGGGGTACGTCTTCCAGCTTTGAGCCTCTTTTGATGCCATCTTTGAGCCTACCTGCTGGTGGGATCATCATATCTCCTATGGGTTAGTACGAAGAGGCAACCGGCTATTTCCCATTTCTTCTCTTCTCTTTTCTCTCTCGTTGGGACCTTCCTCTCGCCGTATACGTTGGTCGCCGATGCGGGGAGTGATGGTGAAATGAAAACATCCAACTGTTCCCTTGCTCGACGCGCTCAAAGGAGTAAAAACCAGGTGAGGGGCAAAAAATTGGATCTTTACAACTGTACTCGCCTGTGCTACACTCATCCAGGTGCAAATGATAGGATGAAGTCAGCTTTCTGAAAGGAGGCGTAACATGACAGCCGAAGTCAAAATCGTTGTGTTGCAGCAAGTGCTGCGGCAGAAATTTGTCATGGGAATACGCCTGCCTGAGGTGCGCTAACCTCTACTCTCCCCGACTTCTGGGTCGCAGGTGTTTTCCACGCCTGCGACTTTTTTATTGGTCGCAGCCCGCCGGTTTCTAACTCTGTTTTCCATGAAATCCAAAGGAACGATTGCGATCATGCTTTCTTCAAAACAACTGAACATCGGCCCTGCACATGACGACGAGGAGATCGCCGCCTTCTACGAAGAGCAGTTCAATCTGCCGCGTAGCCAGGAACACCGGGGCCGCAAACCCAAGAATTTAGAGCAGAAACGCGAGAAGATCCGCAGCGAGGTAGCCGATCTGGCCGATGACGCTGGGCTGTCCGCCGGCTTCAACATCACGTATAAGCCCACCCGCTTTGAAGCCGAGTGGCTCTTAACGTCACTGAGTCACTTCTTCGAGCAGGATCTGATCGTGGATGTGACGGCGCGGGTGCAGGGCGGCAAGGAGGCCAACGTCTACCGATGCCAGGCCCACCATTCACTGGGGACAGCGCTGGTGGCAGCCAAGGTCTACCGCCCGCGCAAATTCCGCAACCTGCGCAACGACGCCATGTACCGCGAAGGACGCCAGATCCTCACCGAGGAGAACGGCAAGCCCGCCGATCCGCGCGATGACCGTATTGTGCGCGCCATCGGCAAGAAGTCGGCCTTCGGCGTGCAGGTGCAGCATACCTCGTGGTTGATGTACGAATTCAAAACGTTGGAAACGCTCTATAGATTGGGCGCAGCGGTGCCCGATCCCATCAGCGCGGCGGAGAATGCCATCCTCATGGGCTATGTGGGGGATGAATATCTGGCAGCGCCGACCTTACAGGAAACGACGCTATCACCGCGTGAGGCGAAACCTCTCTTCGATGAGGCTATGCGCAATGTCGAGTTGATGATGGCGCAGGGGATCATTCACGGCGATCTCTCGGCGTACAACATCCTCTATTGGGAAGGCAAGATCACGCTGATCGACTTCCCCCAGGTGACACAGGCGCAGACCAACCGCAACGCGTTCAAGATCCTGCGCCGGGATATTCAACGGCTCTGCGACTATTTCGCCGGCTACGGCATCCGCGCCGACGCGCAAGCGCTGGCCGAAGAATTCTGGCAGGGCTACGCCGCCCCCGATCCCGACGATCTGGCCGCAGATCTCTCGGTGATGGAAGCGCAGCGCGCTGAGCGCGAAGAGCAGTGAGAAGCCGTAATAAGTAATGAGTAATGAGTAGGCAAAGGGCGCTCCACCTACTCATTACTCGCAATCGCCCACAACTGTCGCGTCAACTGGGCATGGCCGATGTGCTGGGCCATGTGTTCGATGGCGTGCTGCACATCGTAGCGTACTGTCAACGGGTGATCATTGATGGGGTGTGCCTGCCCATCGTCCAATGCCTGGGCGTCCAATTGGCGCAGGAACTCTTCCACATATTCATGGGTACGGCCTGCCCGTTGGCGCAGATAATCGGGATCATGGTTGGCCGGGCCAAACTCCTCTGATCCTTCGTCCCCGTCTACCGCCGTCCATGGGATCTTCCCCATCTGCCATTCTGCCCGCCGCAGAAGATAGACTGTGGACGAGACGGCATGGGCAATCAGCCATCCCAACGAACCGGCTGGCCCGCGCCAGGGGCTTTGTTCAAAGGGTTTCCACAACAATGCTTCTGCCGGCAGCTTGAAGAGCAATTCTTCGATCTCACGATACTTCTGGGCAAAGAGCCGGCGATATGTGCCGATTTCGGATGTGTCTGCCATGAGTGGGTTTCTCCTGAAGAGATGTGGTCTACCAGAGTCATATTGCCGGATGTCCTGTAGGGGCGTACCTCCGTGTACGCCCTGGGCGGGCACAGGGACCCGCCCCTACCCGGCCAGTAAAATGACGCCTCAAAGAACGGGGATAGTCCAGATTATAACCCGAAGGTGACAACCTGAACTATCCCAACAATCAATCGATTACGAGTTCCAGTTCCGATCTAGCGCATGGCAGGCATGGGCGCCCCCTTGTGGCGCAGCCACAGCCCCGCACTGAAGAGAAGCAGTGCGCCTATCCCGCCCAACAGATAGAGAATCGCGCCAGCCAGGGGCACGCCAGTTTCTGGGGGAAGCGCTCGAATGTGAGTTCTGACTGGCTCTCCCACATCATCAAGTTCAATTGCACAGTTGCCGTTGTGATAACGCAAGCTTTGGAACGCCTTGGCCTGGGTCTGAAACGGACTATCTTTCAAACCGTTGTTGGTCACATCATTGCCACCATCCGGCTGAAAATAGACGATCCCCCGACAGACAGTTTGCGCCATCATTGGGGCGGCCATGAGCGAGAGCAGAATGGCTGTTACCAGTGCGTACACCAACTTTCTAGTCATGTGATTTACCCTCCTTGTGTGATAGATCGATGGTTGACAACGTACCAATAGATTCCGTTTCTCATTCTCCTTTCATAATTGCCAGAATTTCCTGGGCAATGCGTCGGCGTTGATCCTCCACTTGATCGATAAAGAAAGCCTGCCGGAGCGTGACAAGCGCCTGATCATCTGCGCCCTTGCTCCGTAAGAACAGGCCCTGATATAGCAAAAAGGTTGGATCTTGGGGGAATTCATGCAATGCCTGTTCAACTGCCTCCAATCCCTCGTCCGGCTGCTCTGACACCCAGAGCGCATAGAGCAACGCCGTTTGCGCCAGGCGGATCGTTGGATCCAGTGCGACTGCGGTGCGTGCCATTTCCAGCGCGGAGGTCGGGTCATTGGCATGAAGAGAGAGTGCAGCCAGATAGACGTACGGATGCGGCCAATCTGGGGCAAGAAACGTTGCACGGCGAAAGGCCGGTCGAGCCGTCTCAACATCCCCGCTCTGGTAGGCCACTATCCCCAGGTTGTAGTGCGCCTGTGCGCTTTCGGGATTGAGCAGCACAGCCCTTTCAAGCATCGCCTTGCTGGTCGACAAATCCTCTGTAGAAAATGCCAGCACGGCAGCGTTATTGAGGCCAGGGCTATAGGTTGACGCAGCCAGAGCTGCGGCTTCCCCAAAGCCGATGGTTGCAGCGGAGCCAAGATCCAGGGTTGCGTAGATCTTCTGGCTGGAAAGTTGAGGTAGATCCGGCGCAAGCAGTCCTGCGATCTCTACCTGTTCTTGGCTCTTTTGTGGATCTCCTGCTTGCTGTGCAGATTGCGCAGATAGGATCAAAAGCCCGGCAGCGATTCTGCTCAGATCTTTCCACAATAAGACCGACAGCAAAATGAATAGGAGGACAATCCAAAGACCCCTTTCCGAAGGGTGGAGTAGACGGGATCTCATGGGGAATGTCGCAGGCTCACTGCTCTGGATCATCATCGTCTCCCCTCTTGACTGGCTCGGCGACCACGACGATCCGATCATAGTTGAGCGGGTATGGGTGGCAGGATAAGAGGGTCAACCGTTCGGAGCCATACTCAGCCATATACGCATAGAGCTTCTCCTCGGCGGCGCTGCGATCCCGCCAATAGGGAATAATGGTCTTCTCGATGATCCGATACCGATGCTGTCTGACCGCTGTATGCACCATGATCGTGTCGCCTACCTTTACCTCTGCTAATCGACGAAAGACCTGGCCTTTTGTATTGTTGTGGCCCGACAAAACCGTATTCTTGCCCCCGCCCGGCGCAGCGCTGTCCCCGTGGTAGCCTACAGCGCGGGTGGGCACATCCCATTCCCAGAATAGACCGTCGTTGTTATCCTCTGCTACGATCAAACGGCTCTCTACCACAGGAGAATCTAACTTGATCGACGGGATCTCAATGCGCAGAGGCAGCGCCGGTCTGGGTGTTGGCGTGGGCATTGGCGTTGGCGCGGCAACCGCCAGTTGGCGAACACCAATCATCGTGGAAGAAGCGATCTCTACATTCGACGCCGATGTGGCCGGCGGCAAGGGCAGAATTGGCAGATCCGGCAGGATCAAATACCCAGCGTTCTGCTCCACCTGCGCAAAGACAATCTGCGAAGATAGACGCACAAGCAACATGCTTGCCGCTGCGATGGCGATTGTCATCAGTAGATAGCCGATTACCCGATACAGTCGATTTCCGGCTACTTGGGCAGGAGCTGACTCGGTAGACATAATCAGAGATTGGGCAGGCGAATTGAGATAGATTTCTAGCAATCATCGAAGGGGGGAGAATGCCCGTGGGATCGGTGATGGCAGATTGCTAGTGACTCCATTATATAAAGGTATCTCTACAATGACAACCACGAAAAATTACTGCTTGTGCCACCGATCGTTTTCAGTTAACATGGAGTTACCCCGTTTTCACCACATAACGGTTCTTACGCCATGAGCTATGTGCCCGTTTACACCGATTTCGAGATCCGAATTTTCGCTCGCCAGGGGAGTGGCTATCCCATTGAAGTAACCGTGGATAGACACATCTTCTATGGGCGGGGATACCTGGACGCTGGTTTTCTGCCTTTTGAGGCAGGCAAGGATGCGGATAGGGATGGACGGGCGCTCTTCGAGTGGCTGTTGGCCGACGAACGCTTTCGCGCAGCCTGGAACGAGAGCCGCGCCCAGCAACCCCGACGCCGGGTTCGCTTGATCATCGACAGGGATGCCCCAGAGATCCACAACCTGCCCTGGGAGCTGCTGATCGAGGAAAGAGACGATCATCCCGCGCTGCATGTGGCCGCTGCCACGGCGACGCCTTTCTCGCGCTATCTGGCCGGCGCCTGGCAACCGGGGCGCCCCATCCTCACGCGGCCCATCAAAGTCCTGGCTGCGATTGCCAGCCCTGCCGATCTGGAATCGATGGGGATGCCACCCTTCAATGTGGAACAAGAATGGCAAAATCTGAAGAGACCCCTGGCCGATATTGCCGTGGAAGTCACCTATCTGCCCCAGCCATGTACATTGGGCGCAATTGAGGCAGCCTTGCGCAAGGGCTATCATGTCTTGCACATCGTCGCCCACGGTTACTTCGACCTTGATCTGCGCCAGGCGCTTCTGCTCCTCTGCAATGGGGAAGGCAACACGGATCTGGTCTCCGAGCAGAAGTTTGCCGAAATGCTGGCGCGTTTGATGGCAACGGCTACAGACGATGAAGGCCATCTGCGATTGGTCTATCTGGATGGCTGCGAAACGGCCATGCGCGATTCAGCCGATGCTTTCCGCGGCTTTGGACCCGCCCTGGTGCGCGCAGGTGTGCCGGCGGTCATCGCCATGCAAGAGGCGGTCAATGTTCGTACCAGTCGACAATTTACGACAACGTTCTATGGCTCGCTCCTCGAACATGGTCTGGTGGATCTGGCCGCCAACCAGGCGCGGGCTACGATTCTGACAGAGAATTTACCCGGCGCGGCCATCCCCGTTCTATTTATGCGTCTGCAAGGGGGACAACTCCTGGGCAAGCGCGGCCAGATCTTGGGCGATCAGCCTGAGAGCTTTTGGAGCGCCCTGTTGGACAACATTGCTGACGAGTACTGTGTTCCCTTTTTAGGGCCAGGCGTAACGGCTCACCTCCTGCCCACCCCTGGCGATCTTGCACAGTCCCTGGCCGCGAAATACAACTATCCTTTCGCCACCAGCCGCAACCTGCCGCGTGTCTCCCAGTTCGTCGACACTATGGACCGACAGATCCTGCGCCGATCTCTGGTGCAATATCTGATCGAAGGGTTCCATCGCAAACTAGGGCTGGATGCGCCCCAGGTCAGCCGTCGCGCCAGACTTTCGGAATTCATCGCCACGTCCGATTGGATCGACCGCAGCCGCCAACTCTTTGAGACCGAGATCCACCAACAGTTAGCCAGTCTCAATCTGCCTCTCTATGTCACCACGAATTTCGACACCTTTATGCTCGAGGCGTTGCGATCCAACGGCAAAGACGGACGCGAGGAAGAGATCCACTGGCGCGAACCCCTGCGTCGCCAAGCCAGCCGACCGCAGACCTATCTACAGCCTGAACCGACGGCGGTTGCGCCGGTGGTGCTGCATCTTTTTGGCACAGCCGATGATCTGCTCTCCATGGTGATCACCGAGGACGACCATCTGGACTATTTGACATTGATTGCGCGCGACCACGAATATCTGCTGCCCTCGAATGTCCGCAAAATGCTTTCCGAGTCCACGCTGCTCTTCCTGGGCTATCGACTGCAAGATCTGGATCTGAAGGTGATCATGCGCGGGCTGCTCACCAACATCGATCTGACGCGGTGGGGAAAGCTGCATGTCGCCGTCCAACTGGACGACGAAAGTGTGGATGAACTCAAGGTGCAAGAAGTCACCCGCTTCTTTCAAAAATATTTCGCCGAATCGAGAATTGACGTTTATTGGGGCAGCACCCAGCAATTTGTAAACGAACTTTATCAGCGCTGGCAGGAGCATCGCTATGGCTGACTCCTTGCCGCCGCTGGGACCCAATCCATACGTGGGACCTACCCCCTTTACCGTCGCCGATCAGAATCGCTTTTACGGGCGCAGCGAAGAGATCGGGCAGTTGACTTCGCTTGTGATCGCGCACCGCACGGTCCTCTTTTACGCCCAATCCGGCGCAGGAAAGACAAGCCTGATCAACGCCGGTCTTGTGCCGCGGCTGACAGCGCGCAACCGGCTGCGCGTGCTGCCGGTTGCCAGCGTCGGCGGCGCGCAGCCGGATAACAGCGGCCCGCGGCCAGCCAATATCTTCGTCTACAATCTGCTCTCCAGCCTCTACACAGGAGTGGAACAACCCACAGCGCTGATCGAGCAAGATCTCCAGACGGGGATCCCCACATTTCTCGGCGAGGATACCATCAACCGCCAGCCCAGCCTGTTGATCGTGGACCAGTTTGAGGAGTTCTTTACCCATTATGCTGAACGCAGCGAGGAGCGATCTGATTTCTTTTTACAGCTCCAACAGACCCTGGCTGCCTATCCACGCCTGGGCCTGCTCCTTTCCATGCGCGAGGATTACGTCACCCATCTGGATTTCTACACTGGGCAGATGCCAGACCGGCTGCGCACCCGTCTGCGTATGGAGCGTCTGACCTACCAGGGCGCTTTAGAGGCGATTACCCGGCCCGCCGAGGGAGCCGGGCGCAGTTTCGACAAGGGCGTTGCCGAGGAGTTGACCAACAACCTACGCCGTATCCAGCGCCGCCGCTCGACGCCCGCGGACGCTGTGGAAAACGACGCCGCGTTGGGCGACTATGTGGAGCCGGTTCACCTGCAACTTGTGTGCAAGGATCTATGGGATCGCCTGCCGCCGGACCAGCGCCAGATCCACAGCGAGGATCTGCGCACCTTCGGCAATGTGGACGAGGCGCTGGCTGCTTTTTACGAAAAGGCCGTCGCCCAGGCGGTGAACCAAACGGACGTCAACCCCCGCCTGTTGCGCGGCTGGTTTGCCCAGCAACTGATCACGCCAGCGCGTACGCGCAGTCTGCTCTATCAGGGCGACAAGGAGACTGCCGGATTGGCCAACAACGTCGTCCAGGTCTTGCGCGACGCCTACATCCTGCGCGGCGTCGTGCGCGGGGATGATCTCTTCTTCGAGTTGACCCACGACCGCCTGATCGAACCGATCCTCAACGCCAATGCAGCCTGGCTGTCACACTATTACAATCCACTGGCAGAAGCTGCCAAAGCCTGGATCGCGTCCGGTCGCAGCCGCGCCAATCTGCTCAAAGGCGCGAACCTGACTACGGCGAACCGCTTCGCCGCAGAACACCCGCAGGATCTGCTGACCGAGGAACAAGAATTCCTGGAGACAAGTCTACAGGAAGATCGGCGACGTCGCCTCATGCAGGGCGGGATCCTGATCAGCGCTATGCTGGTATTGGTCCTTCTCGCCTTTGTGGTCTATGGGGAAATTGAAAATCGAGAGCGAAGGGCCGAAGCGGCCAGAGAGTCCGCACGCGCGGAGGCGCAGCAGAAACTTGCAGAAGCGCGACGCCTGGCCGGACTTTCCATGAGCGCAATTGACGACGGTTTTTCGGAAGATGGGCGGCGGTTGGCGCTGGAAGCGGGGACAGCCAGCCAGGAGAATCCCCCCTCCGAGGCGTTTTCCGCCATCCGCCATGCTCTGGCCGCACCCGTCCGCGTGGGCCATGTGATGACGGTCGAGCCGGATATCCCCTTTCAAGCGCTCCAGTTCAGCCCAGATCACAGCCAGGTCGCCGCGCTCAACACCAATGGGGTCCTGGCTGTGTGGGACGTGGAAACAGGGCAGCGGCGTTTCTCAATCCAGGCGCACGAAGGGGGCGCGACTCGTTCCAATCTGGCTTGGCGACCTGACGGCGCGGCGATTGTCACCGGCGGCATGCAGGATCAAACGGTGCGCATCTGGTCCGACGCCGGCGATCTGCGCAAAGAACTCAGCCCCTTTCCAACAGGCGTCCGCAGCGTCGGCTGGAACCGACAGGGGGATCGTCTGGCAACGGTTGATAACACCATTGTGCGCATTTGGGACGCCTGGGGCGATACCCTCATCGTCGATTCCGATATCCATACGGCGACCATTCAAGTTGCCGAGTGGAGCCCCGACGGACGATACTTCCTGAGCGGAGATCGGGCCGGCCAGATCTACCTCTGGCCCGTCGAGGACGCATCACAGTCCCCCATTCTCCTGGGAGGTCACACCAATATCATCCGCGATGTGGATTGGTCGTTGGATTCGACTCGCCTCTTGAGTGGCAGCAGCGACGGCACGGCCCGTCTCTGGGATTTGCAGCGATTCACACAGATCACGCCGACGCTTCAGAGCGGGGTGGGCAGCATCGCCATCGCCGACTTCAGCCCAAACGACGAATGGATCCTGCTCTACGGGGCCCAAAGCGGTGGCGAAATTTGGAACACGGCGACGCTGACCCGAAGCGCAATCCTCCTGATCGCTGGGGAAGACGGAAGTATTAGCACTTTCGAATGGCGTGAGGATGGCCAAAAGCTGCTGACAGGGGGCAGGAATGGTCAGGTGCGGGTTTGGGATGTTGCCACAGGAGCGGCTGATGCAATTCCGATCCAGCATAGAGGTAGCGTGGATAGCGTTCGTTGGGGAGCAGATGAGCGAACGATCCTCAGCGGCGGGCGCGAGACCGACGATAATAGTACTTTGCGTCGTTGGGATCTGGCGACAGGCCAGTCCACTGTAATTGGCAACTACAAAAACGCTGTTTTCTGGGTCGAGGAAATTGGAGATGAAGGTGAGATCTTTGCTGCGTCGCACGATGGTACACTGCGCACGTATCGCACCCAAATCGAGGCGGAGTTACCCATCATCCAGCCCTCGGATCAGTGGGTAATTCAAGCCCGCTGGAACGGAGATGAGGATCAGATATTGGTAGCCAGCGGCAATGCCGCCACCCTGTGGGATGCCCAAACAGGTCGCCTGCTCTTTCCCATGCCCCACGATGCACAGGTGCGCAATGTGCGCTGGATCCAGGATGAAACGCAAATCCTTTCCACGGGACAGGATGGTTTTTTGCGCATTTGGGATGCCAAGACTGGCGCGTTGCTGGACTCGATTGAACAGTCAGAGAGCGCGGATTATGCGCGCGAGGATCTGGCCGGAACCGTGATTGTCAGCGGCCTTGAAAATGGCGAAGTGTACATCCGAGATATGGCTACCCGAACGTTGATCTGTTCCCTCAAGGTGGCTGACGACCGCGAGGATACCCGTGACATTGCTGCATCTGTGCGTTTCCAACGGGCAGACAGCGGGCGCGTGGTCACAGCCAGCCGCAACGGGCAGGTGCAGATGTGGGATTTCCGCGCCTGCGAGAAGTTATATGACTTGCCCACCACCTTCACCGAGGCCCGCGAAGCCTTCTGGAATCCCAATGGGCGAACTCTAGCCATTGCCTATGGCATTGGCGGGCCTCCACTGATCTGGGATGCTGAAAAGGCGGAGACCGTTTGGATATTGGCAGACCCAGAAGAGCCGATCACCAACACCATCCAGGCAATTTTGAATGGTCCAGAATCGTATTTGATGACCCGCGACGCCGATCAGCGCGTGCGCATCTGGGATATGCAGACCGGCTCGGTGGCGCAAAGGCTAGAGCATCCAGCCCCGGTGAGCAGTGCAATGTGGAGCAGCGACAGCCAGATCATCACCGCAGACGACGCCGGCAGCGTGCGCATCTGGCAGGTAGGCCAGGATCAGCCGGTGGGCGCGTTTGGGGCGGAGTTCGCCAGTTCGCGCATTGTCGGCCTGAGCTATAGAGGGGAGAGCAACATGCTCCTCACCTGGAGTCCCGACGGGACGGCTCGATTGTGGAATACAGAGACGGGCGCCGAATATGCCAGACTGGAAGGTCATACACAACCCATTGTGAGCGGCGTCTGGAACCGAGACGGCAGCCAGGTGATGACCTGGAGCGAAGATGGCTCTGTTCGTCGCTACTATGTATACATGGACGATCTGCTGGGCAGCGCCTGCCGTTTAACCACAGCTTCAGTTCGTCCTCCGCTGTGCGACGCGTATCTCGCCCGATAGAATTTTGTATTAACGGGAACACCGACGCCGTGCGGTTACAAGCCGCACGTTCACCCGTAGACGTGCGGTTATAAACCGCACCTATGTTTCATCATCTTTCCGACTATTACAGTACTTGTAGAATTTCAACCGCAAAAGCAATGTGAGGACAGACTCTTGACGCTCCCTTTCAACTCAATCTACAGACATGGTTTCATCCGCGCCACGGTCTGTGTGCCCTATGTGCGCGTGGCGGAACCGCAATTCAACCTGGAGCATACGCTTGACCTGGCGCGGCGGGCGTCGGCCATGCACGCCGCCGTGGCGCTCTTCCCCGAACTGGGGATCTCGGCCTACTCCAACGAGGATCTCTTTCACCAGGACGCGCTGCTGGACCGCACCCGTGAGGCGTTGGCCGCGTTGGTCAAGGAGAGCCGCAATCTGACGCCGGTGCTGTTGGTGGGCGCGCCGCTGCGCTTTGAGGGGAAACTCTTCAACTGCGCCGTGGTCATCTACCGGGGGCGGGTGCTGGGGATCGCGCCCAAAAGCTATCTGCCCAACTACCGAGAATTTTACGAAAAGCGGCAATTTGCCTCGGCCTATCATGCGGTCGGTCGCGTGGTGCGCTTTCTGGGCGAGGACGTGCCCTTCGGCAACGATCTCGTCTTCGACGCCATCAACGTGGAAGGCTTCGCCCTCCACGCCGAGATCTGCGAGGATGTCTGGTCGCCGCTGCCGCCCAGCACCTTTGCCGCGCTGGCCGGGGCCACAGTGCTTGCCAATCTATCGGCCAGCAACATCACCGTGGGCAAGGCCGATTATCGCCGCGATCTCTGCGCGTCCCAATCGGGGAAGTGCATCGCCGCCTATCTTTATTCCGCAGCCGGTCCGGGGGAATCGACGACCGATCTGGCCTGGGATGGACACGCCCTGATCTACGAGAACAACGAGCAGTTGGCCGAGTCCGCCCGCTTCGCCGACGATGAGCAGATCATCGCTGCTGACATTGATCTGGAGCGGCTAATCCAGGATCGAATGCGCATGAGCAGTTTCAGCGACGCGGCGATGATCCACGCCGAGGCGGTGCGGGCGATCCGCCACATTCCCTTCGAGTTCCAGATCCCAGAGGGCGAGATTCCGCTGCGACGGCAGATCGAACGCTTCCCCTTTGTGCCCAGCGACGCCCGTGTACGCGATGAACGCTGCTTCGAGGCGTACAACATCCAGGTCCACGGCTTGATGAAACGGCTCGACGCCACCGGCATCAAGAAGATCGTCATCGGCGTGTCGGGCGGGCTGGATTCGACGCAGGCGCTGATCGTGGCGGCGCGGACCATGGATCGGCTGGGGCTGCCGCGCACCAACATCCTGGCCTATACCATGCCCGGTTTCGCCACGAGTACGACGACGCGATCCAATGCCCACGCGTTGATGAGTTCGCTGGGCGTCAGCGCGCACGAGATCGACATCCGCCCCTCAGCCTTGCAGATGTTGCGCGACATCGGTCATCCCTTCGCCGACGAGGAACCGGTCTACGATGTCACTTTCGAGAATGTGCAGGCTGGCGAGCGCACGTCCCATCTCTTCCGGCTGGCGAACTACAACGATGCGCTCGTCCTCGGCACTGGGGATCTGAGCGAGCTGGCGCTGGGCTGGGCCACCTATGGCGTGGGCGATCACATGAGCCATTACAACGTCAACGCCTCGGTACCGAAGACGCTGATCCAACACCTGATCCGCTGGATCGTCGGCACAGGGCAGTTCGACGACGAGACCAGCGCAACGCTTACCTCGATCCTCAACACGGAGATTTCGCCGGAGTTGATCCCTGCCGAAGGAGGAGCGTCCGACGCGCCGGCGCAAAGCACAGAGGCCAGGATCGGTCCCTATGAATTGCAGGATTTTCACCTTTATTACATCCTGCGTTTTGGCTTCCGGCCCAGCAAGGTCGCCTTCCTCAGCCACCACGCCTGGAGTGAGCGGGGACGGGGCAACTGGCCCGATTTCCTGCCCGAGGCCAGGCGCAACCAATATCCATTGGCGACGATCAAGCGCTGGCTGGAGGTCTTCCTCTTTCGCTTTTTCCAGATCAGCCAGTTCAAGCGTTCGGCGGTGCCCAATGGACCCAAGATCGGATCGGGCGGCTCGCTCAGCCCGCGCGGCGATTGGCGCGCGCCCAGCGATTCCCACGCTGTCGTCTGGCTGGAGGAGTTGCAAAAGAATGTGCCGGATGAGGCGTGAGGAATAGAAAAAGGGAAGAAGTGAGGAAGGGAAGAAGCGAGGAAGGGAAGAAGGGAAGAAGGGGGAGATGATGAGTTTAAAGAGAACGTTGGCGGCGATGATAGGGTTGTTGGCATTATTGGGGCTGTTGAGGATAGGACAGATCCCAGTTTTGGCCCAGGAAGGAGGGATTCGTTATTTCAACAATGTGATCTTCAACGGCATTGGCAACATCAGCGGGCTGGACGGCGTGCAAAGTCTGGTCCTCACGCCGGATGGCGCTCATCTTTACGCAGTCAGTTTTTATGATGACAGCCTGACCTTCTTTGAACGCGATGCGGAAAGCGGAAAGCTGACCCAAGTTGAAGTCTTGCGCAAGGATACGCTCGACAGCGCAGGGCGCATGGTCCGCAATATGGATGGGCCAAATGCGCTGGTCCTCAGCCCGGATGGACGCTTCCTCTACACGGCGAATCAGTTCAGCAATGGCGTCAGCATCTTTGCCCGCGACGCCAACAATGGACGCGTCACCTTTGTCGAGTCGCTGCGCAACGGCGACTCGGATGAAGCCGGCACTTCCATCCGCGGGTTGGGGACGGCCCTTTCGCTGATCCTCAGCGCTGATGGTCGATTCCTCTATGCGACTGGGCGCAACGATGACGCCGTGGTGGTCTTTGCGCGCGACGGTGAGAGCGGCAAGCTCACGCTGGTGGAAGTGATCGGGGATGGCAGACCTGACGCCACCGGCGACGCTGTGGATGGGTTGGATGGCGCAGCCTACCTTGCCCTCAGCCCCGCTCAAGATTTCCTCTATGTGACCAGCCACTACGCCAACGCGCTGGTCACCTTTCAGCGCGATAACAGCAGCGGTCGGCTTACCTTTGTCGATCAGATGCGCGGTCAACAGGTGGAAGGCATCCCCTATGTGGAGGGGTTGAGAGAGCCGTACGCGCCATTGATCAGCCGCGATGGGCGCACGCTTTTCGTCCCGGCTCGCGGCAGCAATCGGCTCTTCATTTTCAACCGCAACCCCGCAGACGGCAAGGTTACGCTTGCTTCCACCCTGCAAAATGGCCTGGCCGACAGCAGTGGTCGGCTGGTGACAGGGATGGCAGGCGTGAATTAT
>JAHBVG010000085.1 GCA_019637695.1 Caldilineaceae bacterium
CAACTCGAAATACCACCAACAGGCCATCATTAGTCCACCGGCCGCAACCGGATCGGGCGGCGCGGCCAGCTTTTCAGCCAACATCCGTTCGATTCGGCCCTCTGGATCGTAGAGAATCTGCGCATAGGAAGCATCCCACAGCGCCACAGCTTCCCAATCGCGCCGCTCCTCGGCGGCAATGTCGGCGAACTTGACGTCGTACAACTGCCCGTCCACGACGCTGACGCCCTCGGTAAGCGGCGATCCCTGGTGTCGCCATGCGTTATAGGCAGCAGACGTCAGATAGAGAGAGATGTCCACTTCGGAGAGGTGGTCCGCGTAGCCGCGGGACAGCCCGCCGTTGAGCGTCACACCTACGACGCCGTCATGGTCCACGAAACGGGGCAGGTGTTCTGCCAGGTGTACACGCAAGGTTTCGATCTGATTTTCGGCTTTAATCTGTACGTAGGGGCGGGTCATGTCAAATCCTGAGTCATTTTGGAGAGATGTCATATTTGGCGTAATCAGTGCTTTCGGGCATACAATACCGCCTCAATCCTAAAAAAATTACCCTGTGTAACCTATTCAGGCGTATGGGAGACGATGTCTGAGGGGTTACATGCCACTTAAATCTGAGGAAAGCGGATATGAAGCATCTTGTTCACCATCTATCTACAGCCATCTTTATGTTGCTGCTTGCGGCCTGTACCGTCCCGGCGGCGACACAAACTTCTACCTCTGCCAGCAGCCAGCAGGCGTCGTCTGCCGAGGACCGCAAACTCCAGGTGGTCACTACAGTATCGCCGATTGCGAATATTGTTGCCAACATCGGTGGGGACCATATCGACGTCATCGGGATTGTGCCGGAAGGTGTCAATTCCCATACCTTTGAACCTGCGCCATCGGATGCCCGTCGCCTGGCCGATGCAGATCTGATCATCGTCAACGGGCTGGATTTGGAAGAGCCGACCATCCGTATGGCGGAAGCCAATAAACGAGACGGCGTCGAGATCCTCTCTCTGGGCGAGCAAACTGTCAGCCCCAATGAATATGTCTTCGATTTTTCCTTCCCTGTCGAAGCGGGCAGTCCCAATCCTCATCTGTGGATGAACCCACTCTACGCGCTGCGCTATGCCGAGTTGACCAGGGATGCGCTGAGCGAGCTTGATCCGGCCAATGCAGCCGACTATGTAGCCAACTATGGCGCGTTCAGTATGCGCATCCAGGCATTGGATAAGGCGATTCAAGAGACGATCAGCACAATCCCCGAAGAGAATCGGCGACTGTTGACCTATCACGATTCTTTTGCCTATTTCGCGCCCCGCTATGGTATGACGGTGATCGGCGCGATTCAGCCGGCCGATTTCTCTGAACCGTCGGCGCGTGATGTGGCGGATCTCATTACCCAATTGCGCGACCAGCAGATCCCGGCGATCTTTGGCTCTGAGGTCTTCCCCTCGCCTGTGCTGGATCAGATCTCCAGGGAAGCTGGCGCCATCTTTATTGATACGCTGAGCGATGACGATCTCCCCGGCGAACCGGGCGATCCTGACCATTCCTATTTTGGCATGATGGTCGAGAATGTTGTCACCATGACCAACGCCCTGGGCGGTGATCCATCCCCCATCATTGATTTTGACACGTCAAATGTAACAGAAATGTGACAGAGTGGACACGATGTTGGAATTCTGCGGATAGTTCTTGTCATGTGTAGTGCATAGTGCGTAAGCTGGTCCACGCACTACTGTCTTGTCAAGCATAAACTGAGGGGTACGGCGCTGCTTGCTGCGCCCTCTGCACACCAGGGCAGCAAGCAGCGCCCGTACCCTGTTTCCATCAATTCATGGCTGACACGACACTACGCACTACGCACTATTTCTGCACAAGGATGCAATTACAAAATGCAGCCACTGCTTGAATTTCGAGATGTCCTCTTCGCTTACGGTTCTGTGCCTGTGCTGGAGCAGATCCGGTTGCATGTCCACCCGGGGCAGTTTGCCGCCCTGGTTGGACCTAGCGGCGCTGGCAAGACAACGCTCCTTAAACTGCTGTTGGGCACATTGCGCCCGCAACATGGGGAGATCCGAATTCACGGCAAGGTCTTGGAGGGGCAATCCTCGCCGCAGATCGCCTACGTTCCTCAGACTGGGGGCGTCGATTGGAACTTCCCAGTGACGGTGGAACAGGTGGTGCTGATGGGTCGTGTCCGCCGCTCCCACATCTGGCCCTGGCCCTCTCGTGCGGAAAAAGCCCAGATGGTTGAGATCCTTTCTCAATTGGAGATCGATCATCTGGCCCAACGACACATCCGCGATCTTTCTGGCGGGCAGCAGCAGCGGGTCTTTCTGGCGCGGGCGTTGATCGCTCAACCCGATCTGCTTGTTTTGGATGAGCCGACCAATGGTCTGGACCTGCGCACCGCCGAGACGATCCTGCACCTGCTGGTCGATCTCAACCAGAGCGGGTTGACCATCCTCATGACCTCGCATGATCTCAATGCAGTGGCGGCCCACCTTCCCTGGGTGATCTGTCTCAACAGACGGGTCATCGCCGAAGGCCGCCCAGAGCAGGTTTTTACCGTCCCCGTTTTGAATGAAACGTACCAGGGCGATATGATCGTCATCCGCCAGGACGGGTTGCTGCTGGTGCAACAGCGCCCGCACGGCCACACCTACCATGATCTCCTGCCCGATCCGGTTTTGGGGCACGACAAACCTGTGATCCATGTCGATGATTTGGCGACGGCGGAAGATGCGACCGAAGTCCCCCAGACGAGGGAAGACAATGATGGACTTTCTATTGGAACCCTTTCAGTTTGAATTTTTCCGCAATGGCACATTGGCAGCGGTGATGGCCGGGGGCTTGTGCGGCCTGATCGGTGTTTATATTGTGTTGCGCGGGATGAGCTACATCGGCCACGGCCTATCCCATGCCATCTTTGGCGGCGCTGTTGTCTCCTTTGTCCTCCAGTGGAACTTCTACCTAGGCGCAGGTCTATGGGGATTTTTGGCCGCTGTCCTCATTAACCAGACGGTGCGGCGCACACGCATCAGCGCCGACGCCGCCATCGGTGTGATCACCACGGCTAGTTTTGCCATTGGCGTGGCTTTGATCAGCCGTTATCGCTCCTTCACCCGCTCCTTTGACGCCGCGCTCTTCGGCAATATCCTCGGCGTCACCCAAGCGGATCTATGGGTGATCGCAGCGGTTACGCTCATCTCGGCGCTGTCGATCTTCTTCCTTTATAAACAGTTGCTTTTTACCACCTTCGATAGCGAAGTGGCGCAGGTTTATGGCGTGCGCACCGAGTGGATCGACACATTCTTCGCGCTGATGTTGGCTGGCGTGTTGATTGCGTCGATGCAGATCCTGGGGGTGACGCTGATCGCCGCGGCGCTGGTCACACCGGCCATCACTGCGCGGCTGCTCACCGATAGCTTCAACCGGATGATTATCCTTTCCACAAGTATTGGCGCGGCGACCGGCTTTACGGGGATGGTGCTGAGTTTTTATGTGGATGTGGCTTCAGGGGCAACGATTGTCCTGACACAGGCGCTAGTTTTCCTGATTGTCCTCGCCGTTATGTCATTGCGTCACCAAAGCGGACGACGGTTGCTCCATACGCATGTGGGGTGAGAAAGGGATTGGGCGAGTTGCGAGTTGCGAGGATGATTGTCATGGGCCACTTGCAAACTTGCAACCTGCCCCCAACTTTTGCCTTTTGCCTTCTCTATTCCCGGCGGGCGAGCATCGGGCCGAGTGGACGCCCACCGAGCAGGTGCATGTGCAGGTGGTAGACTTCCTGTCCGCCGTGGCGGTTGCAGTTGATCATCAGCCGGTAGCCGTCGGCAGCGATGCCTTCTTGGGCGGCGAGTTTGGCGGCGACGGTGAGCATCCGCCCCAAAGTGGATTCATCCTCGGCGGTGACGTCGTTGGCCGTGGGGATCAGCTTGTTGGGGATGATCAAAATGTGGGTGGGCGCCTGCGGGTTGATGTCGCGGAACGCCGTCACCAACTCATCCTGGTAGAGAATCTGCGCCGGGATTTCTTTGCGGATGATCTTACTGAAGATGGTCTCTTCTGCCATAGGTCAAAACCTTTGTATCAGGATAGGGTTTCTTACAAGGATGATTGAACGGATCGTTAGCTTGTTCTCGTAGAAACAGATCCCCCGTTGCTCGCGTAGTTATTCTACCCTCTTCAAGAGAAAAGTGTCAACGAAACCGAAAAAATGTGCCTTCCCCTTTGAATGCTGGTATAGTAGACAAGATCATCTCTCCGACAGGGAATAAAAAATTACTCAGAAATCAAGCCGCTTTGCGGTATATTGCCATTGATCGCTACCGTTTCGACCAGAAAGGTGAATTTTATGGCCAGACAGGATTATTTTAACGCACGGGATACGCTGCAAACCGACAGCGGGCCGGTCACCATTTACCGGCTGGACGTGTTGGAAAAAGCAGGGATCGCGCCGGTGAGCAAGCTCCCCTTTTCCATTAAGATCATGTTGGAAGCGGCGCTGCGCCAGGCCGACGGTTTCGAGATCACCCAAGAGCATGTGGAAAATATCGCCGCGTGGAACCCTGCGGGTAACCCTGACATTGAGGTGCCCTTTAAGCCTGCTCGCGTCGTTTTGCAGGACTTTACCGGCGTCCCCTCGGTGGTGGATCTGGCAGCGCTGCGCAACGCCATGGGGCGGATGGGCGGCGATCCCAAGAAGATCAACCCGCTGGTCCCTGTGGATCTGGTCATCGATCACAGCGTGCAAGTGGATCGCTTTGGCAGCATTTTCGCCCTTTTCTACAACGCCGAGCGCGAATTTGAGCGCAACCGCGAACGCTACGAGTTCCTCAAATGGGGGCAGCAAGCCTTCGACAACTTCCGCGTCGTGCCACCAGCCACGGGCATCGTCCATCAGGTAAACCTGGAATACCTCGCCACCGTGGTGATGACCTCTGGCGACAACGGCAGCCTGGAAGCGTTCCCCGATACGCTGGTGGGCACCGACAGCCACACCACCATGATCAACGGTCTCGGCGTCCTCGGCTGGGGCGTGGGCGGCATTGAAGCGGAAGCCGTCATGCTAAGCCAGCCTATCTACATGCTGCTGCCCGACGTGGTGGGTTTCAAGTTGACGGGCGCTCTGCCCGACGGCGCTACCGCCACCGATCTGGTGCTGCGCGTCACCGAGATGCTGCGCAAGAAGGGTGTGGTCGGCCAGTTTGTGGAATTCTATGGGCCGGGCCTTTCGCAGTTGAGCCTGCCCGACCGCGCTACCATCGCCAACATGGCCCCCGAATACGGGGCGACCATGGGCTTCTTCCCTGTAGATGAAGAGACGCTGCGCTATCTTGCCGGCACCGGTCGCGAGGAAGGTCTGATCGATCTCGTCGAGCGCTACATGAAGGAGCAGGGACTATTCCGCACCGACGAGACGCCCGATCCCTTCTTCAGCGACACGTTGGAACTGGACATGTCTACGGTCAAGCCGGCGCTGGCCGGCCCCAAACGCCCGCAGGATCGTCTCGATCTCGACACGGTCAAGGAAAAATGGGAGAAGATGCTGGTTGCGCCCGTCGGCCCGCAGGGCTTTGGGCTGGAGAAGAGCGACGTGGATCGCGAGATCGACGTCAGCTTCAAAAATACCGATTTCAAACTGACCCACGGCGACATTGTGATCGCGGCCATCACCTCTTGCACCAACACCAGCAACCCCTCGGTGATGATCGGCGCAGGGTTGCTGGCCAAGAAGGCCGTCGAGCGCGGGCTGGACGTGAAACCCTGGGTGAAGACGAGCATGGCTCCTGGCTCTAAAGTGGTGACCCGCTATCTCGATGCCAGCGGCCTCACTCCTTATTTGGAGGCGCTCAACTTCCACACCGTCGGCTATGGCTGCACGACCTGCATCGGCAACAGCGGCCCGCTGCCAGAGCCGATCAGCAAGGCGATCCACGATGCGGATCTGGTGGCGGCGGCAGTTCTCAGCGGCAACCGCAACTTTGAAGGACGTATCAGCCCGGATGTGCGCGCCAACTTTCTGGCGTCGCCGCCGTTGGTGGTGGCCTACGCCATCGCGGGGACGATTAACATCGATCTAGAACGCGATCCGCTGGGCGTTGATCCCAACGGCGAGCCGGTTTATCTGCGCGATGTCTGGCCCACGCAAAATGAGATCCAGAGCGCCATCCGCCGCAGCCTCAACCCGACCATGTATCAAGAGCAGTACGGCAACGTCTTTACCGGCAACGAGGAATGGAACGCGGTGGCGGTGGCTGGCGGCGATCTCTTCCAATGGGATGCCAACAGCACTTACATTCAGGAGCCGCCCTTCTTCATGGACATGAGCCCGGATGTGCCGCCAGTGGCCCCGATTTGGGGTGCGCGTGTCCTCGCGGTGATGCCCGATAGCACCACCACCGATCACATTAGCCCGGCGGGTTCCATTGCCAAGGATAGCCCGGCGGGCCGCTACCTGATGCTGAAAGGCGTTCCCCGTTCCGAGTGGAACAGCTACGGCAGCCGTCGCGGCAACCACGAGGTGATGATGCGCGGCACCTTCGCCAACATCCGCATTAAGAACCAGATGCTGGACGGCGTCGAGGGCGGTCTTACGGTCTACATCCCGGAGATGGCGCAGATGGCGATTTGGGACGCCGCCGAACGCTATATAAACGACGGCACGCCGCTGATCATCCTTGCCGGCAAGGAATATGGCACGGGATCGAGCCGGGATTGGGCGGCCAAGGGTGTGCAACTTCAGGGCGTCAAAGCGGTGATCGCCGAGAGCTACGAACGCATCCACCGCTCCAATCTGGTGGGGATGGGCGTGCTGCCGCTCCAATTCAAAAGCGGACAGAACGTGCAGTCGCTCGGTCTCAGCGGCTTCGAGCGTTTCGACATCCTGGGGCTGAGCGACGACATGCGTCCCAACCAGGAATACACTGTCCGCGCCACCGATGAGCAGAGCAATGTCACCGAGTTCAACGCCATCAGCCGGTTGGATACGCCGGTGGAGATCAACTATTACAAGAACGGCGGCATCCTACATACTGTCCTGCGCCGGTTGGCGAGTGAATAAAGAAGATATTGGATATTAGAGATTGCCCAATGAGACTAATCTCTAATATCCAATATCTTTGCATCTGTGCCTTGGTTGACAGACGTGAGGTGCAATGTGGAAGAACTTATGGAGTTACGTCAGTACATCGAACAAGGTCGCTATGACGACGCACTCGTACTCATCGGAGAGATGGAAGAGATGAGTCGAGATGACAAAATCAAAATGCCGTGCAGCAGATGGCATTTGTCAACAAGCGCCGCAAAGCAGGTGGGTTCTATCTCTCTGCCGAGGAGATCCGCGAAGCGGTTGAGGCATGGTATGACATTGCGCTGCGTCAGGCGTCGCTTGACGCCTTTGGCGGTGTCTATTCAACCAGTGAACTAGCATCGAGGGTCAACGACGATGCCATCAAAAAAGAAGCGTTAGGGCTGATCTTGGAAGCACAGGCGCACCAGTAGTCGAGTGAGCGTCAGAGCAAATCAGTAAGCGACCGGCATTGAGGACAAGATTCCTCAATGCCGGTCGCTTCTACTGTATAGTATAATGACGTGCATCTGTTGAGACTCAGGGCGATCACAAGTCCCTATCGAAGCTATCCCCTCCACAAGGAATCGAGAATGACTGTCCAAACTAAAGACACAGTTGAATACAAACTCTCCGGCTGGGATCTTTCGAAGCTGCTGCCCGCGCCGACCGAGGATCTGATCAAGGAACGGCTGGACAATCTCGAAGAAAACGTGGAGACCTTCGAGGCCGCCCGTCCTAAATTGTCCACGCAGATGGAGCCAGATCAGCTGTTGGCGATGGTCAAACAGTACGAGGCCATCACCGAGCAGTTCTATCTGCTGGGCGGCTATGCCAGCCTCTGGTTTTCCGAAAATACCCAATCCCCCGAAGCGCTGACATTCCGTAACCGCATTCAGCACATCAGCACGCAGATCCAAAACCGGATGCTCTTCTTCAGCCTCTGGTGGAAGGGTTTGGAGGACGACGAAGCCGAGCAGTTGCTGCCCACAAGCAAGGACGCTGCCGACTATCGCCACTTTTTGCAAGAGATGCGTCTCTTCAAACCCTTCACATTGGACGAAAAGTCCGAGCAGATCATCAACATCAAGGACGCCAACGGCATGGATGCATTGATGACGCTCTATTCGATGCTGACCAACCGGCTTGAGTTCAAATTGACGGTAAACGGCGAAGAGAAGACGCTGACCCGCGGCCAGCTTTCCAGCTACGTTTACTCGCCCGATCCAGATCTGCGCGCGGCTGCCTATCAGGAACTTCACCGCGTCTATGGCCAGGAAGCGTCCATCCTTGCGCAGATCTATGTAAACCGGGTGCGCGACTGGCACAGCGAAAATGTGGAACTGCGCGGATTCGCCTCGCCCATTGCCGTGCGCAACAAGCTCAACGACATCCCTGACGAGGCTGTGGACGCGCTGCTGAGTGTGGCGCGCCGTAATGCGCCGATCTTCCAGCGTTACTTTCAGCTCAAAGCCAAATGGCTGGGCGTGGACAAGTTGCGCCGCTACGACATCTACGCGCCGCTGGCCGCGTCGGATAAAGAGATCCCCTATGCAGAGGCGGTGCAGTCGGTGCTCCACACCTTGGAGGGCTTCGACGCCCGCTTTGCCGCTCAGGCCCGCCGTGTCTTCGATGAAAACCATATCGACAGCGAGATCCGCAAGGGCAAACGCAGCGGCGCTTTCTGCGCCACCATCACCCCCAAGATCACGCCTTATGTGCTGATGAATTATACGGGCAAGGTGCGCGATGTGGCGACGCTGGCCCACGAGTTGGGCCACGCCATCCACAGCATGATGGCCGAACACCATCCGTTGTTGACACAGCATTCATCGCTGCCGCTGGCTGAGACGGCGTCTGTCTTCGCCGAGATGGTGATGACGGATCAACTGCTGGCCGAGGAGAAAGATCCACTGGTGCGCCGTGAGATCCTCGCCGCCGCGGTGGACGACATCTACGCCACCGTTATGCGCCAGGCCTACTTCGTCCTCTTTGAGAACGACGCCCACGCCGCCATCCTCGAAAACAAGTCGCCGCAGGAACTCAACCAGATCTATATGGCGAATCTGCGCGATCAGTTCGGCGACAGCCTGGCGCTGACCGACGACTTCCAACATGAATGGGTGAGCATTCCCCACATCTACAGCACACCTTTCTATTGCTACGCCTACAGCTTTGGTCAACTGCTGGTGCTATCGCTCTACCGCCGCTACCAACAAGAAGGGGACGCCTTTAAGCCCGGCTACATGAAGATCCTGGCCTACGGTGGATCGGCGCGCCCGGCGCAGATCCTTGAAGAAGCGGGCATCGACATGTCCGATCCCCTCTTCTGGCAAGGCGGCTTCGATGTGATCAGGGATATGATCAACGAGTTGGAAGCGATTGAGTTATAGGGGATTGGGGATTGGTGACAGGTGACTGGGGGAGAATTTCTTTCTCCCCCAGTCACCTGTCACCAATCCCTAGTCATTGAAAACCGATTGCATTTCCCAAACAAACTGGCTATAATACTGCCCACGAAGCTCTCTTTCTCCCCGCGCTGGCCCATGGAACTGTTCATGATCACCCCAATGTCGATTCGGATCTTGTATCTTGGCCGCAACAAAAAGCTTCCCAAACAGATCGACGACGCCTTGCACGAAGAAATGCAGCAGATGGCGCATGGAATGATAACTACACCCGTGTTGCAATTTGTCCAGGCAACCAGCCAGAAACAGGCGCACGATGAGATCCGAATCTCGCCGCCGCATGGCGTACTCGTAGAAACAACCCAGGGCCGTTACAGCCATAATCGCTTCTGCCAGACCCTGCGTGGACGGTTGCCCAAAACGCTTATCATCTCTGTGCAACCCAACAACTATCAAGATAGCTTCACCTACGATGGATTCATCTACCGACCCTTTGTATTGGAGCAAGCACGCACTGCCCTGGTTCAACTCTTGGGCGGAGGGCAGAAGATGTATCTGCATGTCGGGGATCTGCACCTGGATGTAGCCATGCGCACGGTTGACGGTCCCCAGGGAACGCATCACTTACCACCAAAGCTATGCAAATTGCTTCAAGTATTGATGGAAAACCGGGGCGACACACTTCAACGCGGGGATCTCATGCAGATGGTTTGGGAAACCAAGTTTCTGGGCGACACCCGCACCCTTGACGTTCATATCCGCTGGTTGCGCGAAAAAATAGAGCCGGTCCCCTCGCACCCCACGCGGTTGGTCACCGTGCGCGGGGAGGGATACCGGCTGAATGAGTAATCAGTAACGAGTAATGAGTTGACGAGGCTTCTCTACCTACTCATTACTCCTTACTCGTTGTCCTCTAACTGACCCGCCGCCGCACCTCAAGCACATTGGGCAGCCGCTCAATCCGCGTGAGAACGCGCGTCAACTGGGTGACATCGCTGATCTCCAGCGTGGCGTTGATCATGGCGATGTTGTTCTTCATGCCGGTGACGGCCTCGGCGGAGCGCAGGTTGATCCGCTCATCCGCCACCAACCCCGTCACATCGCGCAGCAGCCCCGCCCGATCATACGCCTTCACCTGGATGCTGACAGGGTAGGTCTCTTCGTTCTCGGCGCCCCACTGCACTTCCACAAAGCGCCCGTGTTCCTTGTCCTTCAATTGGGGGATGATGTTGGGGCAGTTGGTTTTGTGAATGGTGACGCCGCGGCCTTTGGTGACATACCCCACAATTGGATCGCCGGGCACAGGGTTGCAACAGCGGGCAGGACGCGCCAACAGCCCATTCAGCCCAGCCACGTGGATGCCTTCCAAGACGCCGTCATCGCGCTCGGTGCTTTTGGTGGGGACGTTAATCGGCGGCGGGTTCAGGCTGCGCTCATAATCCAAAATGCGCTGGGCGATATATTGCGTATTGGTATCCCCATACCCAATCGCCGCCAGGAAGTCGTCCAGCTTTTCAAAGTTGCAGAGCCGCGCCACAGCCTCAAAGGTCAGGGTGACCGAAAGTCGCTTCATCTCCTTCTCCAGGATCTGGCGACCTTCGACAATGTTTTCGTCGCGGTTCTGGCGGCGGAACCAGGTGCGGATCTTGCTGCGCGCCCGCTGCGTGGCGGCATACCCCAGGTTGGGGTTGATCCAATCTCGGCTGGGACCGCCGCGCTTGGCGGTGATCACCTCGACCTGATCGCCGTTGTGCAATTGATAATCCAGCGGCACGAGCTTTCCGTTGACTTTCGCCCCACGACAGCGATGGCCCAGTTCGGTGTGGACATGATAGGCGAAGTCGATGGGGGTGGCGCCCGAGGGCAGATCGATCACATCCCCGCGCGGGGTGAAGACGTAAACCCGGTCTTGGAAGACGTCGGTCTTCATGCCGCTGACAAATTCCTGGGCGTCGGTGACATCTTGCCGCCATTCCATCAACTGGCGGATCCAGGCGATCTTGTTGTCGAGCGCTTCGTTGGGGCGCATCTGCTCTTTGTAACGCCAGTGCGCGGCGATGCCATATTCAGCAATGTTGTGCATCTCACGGGTGCGGATCTGCACTTCCATATGTTTGCCGCCAGGACCCACCACAGCCGTGTGCAGGCTACGGTAGAGGTTATCCTTGGGGTTGGCGATATAATCGTCGAACTCGCCGGGGATGGGTCGCCATAGACTGTGGACAACACCCAGCGCGGCATAGCAGAGCCCCACATTCTCCACCACCACACGGAAACCGTGGATGTCGTAAATTTGCTCAAAGGGGACATCTTTGCGGTGCATTTTGCGATAGATGCTGTAAATGTGTTTGGGCCGCCCGCTGATCTCGACGGCGACACCCGCTTCCTCCATGGCCTTCTTCATCATTGAGCGGACCTCGGCGACCCACTGCTCCCGCTCCGCGCGCTTTTCTTGCATGGCAATCGAAAGCTCTTTGTAGATCGCCGGCTCCAAATAGCGGAAGCTGAGATCCTCCAATTCCCATTTGATCTGCCAGATGCCAAGACGATTGGCAAGCGGCGCGAAGATCTCCAATGTCTCGCGGGCGATGCGGCGACGGCTGTGGTCAGACTGGCCTTGCAGCGTGCGCATATTGTGCAAGCGGTCCGCCAGTTTGATCATCACCACGCGGATATCCTCGACCATGGCCAGGAACATCTTACGCAGCGATTCGGCCTTTTCGTCGGCGACGCTGTGGCGCAAATTGCTCAATTCTTTAATACGCTTGAGTTTGGTAACGCCATCCACAAGTTCAGCCACATCGGGGTTGAACTGCTTCACAATATAATCAATGGTAAATTCGGAATCTTCGACAACATCGTGGAGCAGAGCGGCGGTGAGCGTATCGGGGTCCAGGCGCAGATCGGCGAGGATCTGCGTCACCGCGATGGGGTGCAAAATATAAGGCTCGCCCGTTTTGCGCATTTGGGGGCGGTGAGCGTGGCTCGCCACTACATACGCCCGCAGGATCTGATCATACTGTTGCGGCGTATAAAAATCGGGGATCTGCTTAAACAGATTCTCCAACGCCTGTAACTCATCTGGACGTAGCGTCGGCTCTACGGTCCGTTCGCCGCTGGCGTCAGGCGGAAGCGCTGACAATTTGGAAAGCAGCGGATGATCCGTGAGCAACGATGGGCGAGGCGCAACCTCGCGCCTCGCCTCTTTTTCTTTTTGTTTTATTTCGGATGTTTCAAGTTCAGTTTTCACCACAGGATCTCCCTACCCTGCTCAGGCGAATCGATGGTGAGCAGTAATTCCATCTTCATTATACGCAGAACACTTTCCGCTGCCAACTGATGTAAAAATGACCTTACCAATTTTCATGCAAAAAAGTCGCAATGTGGCTTGCAATTGTTTCAGTGTAAGGCTGGAGGGCATCGTACCATTGGACCGCATCCATACGCCGAAACCAACTATATTGGTGACGAACAAAACGATGGGTCTCTATTTGGATGCGTTCTACAGCGGCTGGGAGATCCATTTCGCCGCGCAGATAGGCGGTGATCTCGCCATAGCCCAGGCTCGTCAGCGCAGGGAGGGTAGGCAGATAGCCAGCTTCCAAGAGCCGTTGCGTCTCTTCGATCAGACCGGACGCCACCATCTTCTCAACGCGGGCATCAATGCGGGCGTAGAGTTGATCGCGCGGCAGATCTAGCCCGATGGACAAAACGCGATACGGCGGGGGATCTTCGCCTTCCAATTCGCTCTTGGGTTGCCCGGTCGCCAGCCGGATCTCCAACGCCCGCACCACGCGTCGCACATTGCGCCCGTCGATTCGGGCGGCTGTGGTGGGATCAAGCGTTTTCAGCCGTTCGTAGAGCGCAGCGTATCCCTCGGCGGCGGCGAAGGCTTCCAACTCTGTGCGCAATTGGGGGTTGGGCGGCACATCGGGGATGCGGAGACCTTTGATCACGGCGTTGAGATAAAGGGCGGCGCCGCCCACCAAAAAGGGGATCTTGCGGCGGCGATGGATATCGTCGATGGCGGCATAGGCCAGCGACTGATACTCGGCCACAGAGAGGACTTCCTCAGGGTTGCGGATGTCGATCAGGTGGTGGCGTACCCGCGCCTGTTCCTCAGGGGAGGGTTTAGCCGTGCCAATGTCCATCAAGCGGTAGATCTGCCGACTATCCGCGCTGACAACTTCGCCATCAAAGCGCTGGCAAAGCTCGATGCTCAACGCCGTCTTGCCCACCGCCGTCGGTCCGGTGATGACGATGAGTGGAAAAGGTTCGTTCACGCCTATATCCTGACTGATGACTGGGGATTGGGGATGAGTGATTGGGATAGAGTCTCTTCCCAGTCACTCATCCCCAATCCCCGTTCACCCCCTAATCGCATGGCGGATATGTTCAGCTTCGATCAGCCGCCCACCCGCATCCAGTTGCACGGCGACGGCGTCGATACGCCAGGGACCGGTCCATGCGCTGGATTGGATGTAGTGAGCGGCGACTTCTTGCAATTTCACCTGCTTCTGCGGGGTGAATGCTGCCCGCGCCGGACCGTACCGAGATCCGCGCCGACTGCGCACTTCTACCAGCACCAGCCAGCGCGCTGCCATCTCGCCAGTGGCGTAGTCAGGAGCGATCTCCTCGGCCACAATATCCAATTCGCCAGCAGGGCAACGCCAATTGCGCTCGCGGATGGTCATCCCTGCCTCTTGCAGCAGATGAACGGCGATCTCTTCCCCTTGTTGTCCCTGCTGGCGGCGTGGATCGGGCAAGTTCATGTCCTTTGAGGGGAATTGGATATAGGGTATTGGATATTGGGTATTGGATATTGGGTATTGTGAGTAGGCGCTCAAATATCTAATATCCAATACCCAATATCTTACTCTCTCACCCGCGCCTGCCCCGTCGTATCCACCGTGGGGACGATGCCAGGGCCGGGGAGGACGATGGTGGGGGTGGTGCCTTCGGGCGCGAAGATGACCTTGTCGGTGCTGTTGAGGGCGCTGGCATTGGCCTCTGCCATCAACAGGGTGACATATGAGGGCGCGGTGGCGTAAAGTTGCGCCAGAGCCGTTTGGACAGCCACCGTCGCCTTCGCCTGTTCCGTTGCCGCCTGCGCCTGAATCTGGGCAATCTCCAGATCGCGTTGGGCAGCCAGCAGATCGTTCTCTTTCTGCGCCTCGATGATGGCGCGCTCTGCTTCGACGCGTGCCAGTTCATTGGCGCGTTCCGCTTCGATTACTGCTTTTTGGGCAGCTACTTTCTGGCGCTCAATCTCGGCCAGGGTCGTCTGTTGGCGGGCCTGTTCCTGGATACGGCTCTGCTCGACACGGATCTCACCCTCCTGGCGGGCCTGCTCTGCGCCAGCCTGGGCATCTGCTCGGAGTTTGTCCTGGGCCGCCTTTTCGGTTTCAAGCCGGCTCGCCACAATGGCGTCGAGCGCTCGTTGCACATCCGGAGAGAGGATAACCTCTGGGACAACGATGTTATCCACGTTTAGCCCGAAATTCTTTGCCAGTTCGCTTACTTCGGCGTCGATACAACTCCGCAGTACATCGCGCGCCGTACCCACCACGTTGTCATCAAAGGTGCGATCCCCCACGCAGACCTTCATGGCCTGCTTGGCCAGTTCCTGTACGCGCGAGCGGACCAGCGCATCATCCAGGTAGTAGATGCGGTACTGCGCCCACAATCGACGGATCACATCCCGATCCTCCATGCCAGGGCGGAAGATATCACCAGTCACAACAAGGCCAATCCGTTGTTTGTCCAGGGTAATGATCTCATCATCCTGCACACTGAAGGGAACCGCCTGGGTGGAGATGCGTACCAGATCCACATAAATGCCGAAATCGCTGTAAACGCCAGGGCCAACCACATCGTTGATCCGGCCCCCTTGGAATTGGACACCGATCTCCTGTTCGTCAACGCGTTCAAACGCGTAATAAAACTGCCCCGAAAATATGAAGATAAAGGAGAGCAAGGCGATCACAATCACGGCGATCACTATCGGAGAACCGCGCAGTAGACGGTTCACCGCATTGGAATTTGCTCCAGAAGCATTTTGCATAACGATTCCCCCCTGAAAAAATGGTGAAAATGGACTTGGTTAGATGATATTGCGCTAAAGGGTAATAGAACGCCAGCGGATCACGGCGCTGCTCTACTCTACGCCAGACCATACAGAAGTAGCTGACATACAACCGATCTTAAGCTGAAGTTTTGTGGCTATTTTTGATGAAGCAACAAGTAAACCAATGCATCAATATCCTCTGCTGGCAGATGGGAGAAGGCAGGCATACGATGAGGCGTGGCTGCATACCCGGCTACAAGATGGACCTCTGGGCTGACAATGCTTTCGTACAAATATTCGGCAGCGGTCGTGGCTGTACCCACATACTTGGGATCGGCCAGGTGAGACAAGGCAGCAGCAGCGGCCTGATTGTGAGAAGGGCCAAATGTGCCTCGTGTCTCAGCCGCGTCGAGCGTGTGACAGATCCCACAATACTGCTGGCGGTAGACGGCAATCCCTACAGCCAGGGCAACAGCAGAAACTGTTTCAACCGGTTCAACCACCGCGGGCGTAGGTGTAGGCAGCGCCGTCGCTATCGCCCTCACCATATCCGTCGGGAACGCGCAACCGCCCAGCAAAAAGGACAAAATCAGGGCAAAGCCGAGCAAAATCCTCATAGACGAATCCCCCTTACCATTGAAGTAGATGTCGAAAACAGCGATATAGCTGGTTGAATTTAAGACGATGGCGCCGGTGTCGCCGTTGGGGTAGGGATCAACTCTGGCATCACATCTGCGGCAGCGTAACTTGGCAACATGTTCGGATCGCCCTCAACCGTCAGCGTCCATGCAGCGGACCAGCCAAGCTGCTCAGCGTCCATCACCAAAAGCCAGGAGCTATCCGCTGTACGCCCGATGGCCCAATAGCGTTGATCGGCATAGAGATAGCCAAACGAGGCGGCTTCCGTATTTGGCTCTGCGCGCAGATGCACCGACGGATAGATCGGCGTCACGGGAAGCATGGGCAGCGCCAGATCCTCGGGAATGGGCGTCGGGAAATCAACAGGGCCGAACTCCTGAGAAATTGCAAGACGTGCGCCCGCTGTTGCTGTCGCCGCGATTGCCAGTTGTCGTTCATCGGGTCGCGGGAAGAGCAGCGTGATCACAAGCGCCACCGCCATCCCTGCCATGAGCAAAAACGGCCATCCTTCCCACATTTCCCGCACCCGATGTTTGGAGGGTGTATAGGGCTGCGGTTGGTAGATCGGCGCTTGCTGGCGCGGGACGGGCGGACGATCTGGCGGCGCATAATTGTCGAACAGATCATCGAGGATCGCGCCATATCTGGCATCCACCCGCCATTCACCTTTATCACTATCGAAGCGTCGGCCACTCGCCGGGATCTGGTCTTCTAGCGACTTGCGCACCGCGGCAAAATCTGCCGCCCACCCGATCCGAAAGCGGATCTCTTCTTCGCCGTAATGTTGCTCGGAAAGCCACGCCCCCGCTTCTGCCGAGTGCTGGCGCGCCGTTCGCGCCAGATCCATTGATTCCACAGCCTTGCCGCGGGCGATCAATGTCTCGTCATAACGCTGGCGGCGCTCTAGATCGCGCAACACAGAGTACGCTTCCTCAATGCTGTCAACGCGCAGATCGTCGGTCACGATGATACCCGTGCGCCGCCGCTCCAAAGTGGACGCGGTCTCAACCTGGCGTTTCAGCCGTTGATACGCTGCTTCGATCACACTTTGGGATGCTTCCGTGCGCACCCCCAGCACCTCGTAATGAGTCTTTTCTGGCATACGTAGTTTTCAGATAGACGGCGGACCGACGATGACAAACCGCAGACGACGAACGACCAACATCCAATACCCAATACCCAATATCCGGTCCCCAGTCCCCGATCCCCAGTCCCCAACCCCTATCTCTGCACATTCGACGCGCCGCTGCCCGCACTGCGGATCAACGCTTCGATCTCCTCGCGCTCGAAGAGGGCCATATCGCCGGGGATGGTGTATTTGAAGGCGGCGGCGGCCGTCCCCCACAGTAACCCCTCACTCAGCCAACGCTCTCGAGCCTCGGCGGCGAGATAGCGATAGAGGACGCCGGCGATGAAGGCATCCCCCGCGCCGATGCGACCCACCGTGGCCCCGCCCACCGGGAAGACCGGCTGCTGGATCGGCGACTTGCCCGGTTCCGCGGCCAGCGCGCCGCCCGATCCCAACGTGATCACAATCGTGGCGTTGGGCAACATGGATCGGAAAAAGCCCAGCGCCTCCTCCGGCGTGGCCTTTTCGGGAATGCCGTAGATCGTCTGCGCATCGCGTAGGGGGATGAAGAAGAGATCCGCGGCCTCGGCGTAGGGTTGGCAGCCTTCGCGGCAGGCGTCGGGCGTCCACAGCTTGGCCCGATAGTTGGGATCGAAGCTGACCGTCCACCCGGCTTCTTTGGCTAGGCGCAAGGCCCGTTCCGCCGTCGCCGCCGCCGTGTGGCTGATCGCCAACGTGATCCCCGTCAAATGCAGATGGCGCGCCTTGCCGGGCTGAAAGAGATCCGCGGGCAGTTCGGTCGGTTCCATGCGCGCCATGGCCGAATCGGCGCGGTCGTAGATCACCGACGTTGGCCGCGAACCCTCGCCAAACTCGATGAAAAAGGTGCCGAGCCGGGCGTTCTCCGCCCAGACCACATACGACACGTCCACATGGTTGGCGGTGAGAATGCGGGCCAGGCGGCGTCCCAGCGCGTTGGTGGGCAGCCGCGAGATCCACGCTACCTTCAACCCCAGCCGGGACATGGCCACGGCCATGTTGGACTCAGTGCCGCCGATCTCGATCTCGAAGACATTGGTCTGTTCAATGCGCAGCAGACCGGGCGGGCTGAGGCGCATCATGGTTTCGCCCAGGGTCACCACATCGTACTGGCTCATTTGGCGCTCCTTGCGTTCTGCACGGTTTGGACAAACTCAGCGGCGCGGCGGGTCAACTCCGTCCAATCGGCGTCGGCGATCACCTTTTTATCCACCAGGCTGCTGCCCGCGCCCACGGCCACCGCGCCGCTGCGGATGAAATCAGCGGCATTGGAAAGATCCACGCCGCCTGTGGGCATCAACTTGAGGTGGGGCAGCGGAGCGAGCAGATCCTTGAAATAGGACGGACCCACGGCGCTGGCGGGGAAGACCTTGACCACCGACGCGCCCGCCGTCCACGCCGTCTGGATCTCGGTGGGTGTCAGCGCGCCCGGCATCACCGGCACATTGCGGCGCACACAGGCTGCCACTGTGGGCAGATCGAGCATGGGCGCAACGATGAACTGCGCGCCGCGCTCAATGGCGGCCTCGGCCATCTCCGCATTGAGTACCGATCCCATGCCGAGGGCCGCTTCGCCGCGGCCAAACTCGGCCAAATGTTCCAGCAGCAAGGGCAGCGCGTCCAGCGCGCCGGGGCTGGTCATGGTCAACTCCACGGCGGTGACGCCGCCAGCCAGCAGCGCCCGCGCCAGATCCACGGCGCTGGAAAGGTCCGCCAGACGCACCACCGGCACCACGCCGCCGCGCGTAATTGTAAATAAGATTGCAGCCGAATCGGCCATCGCCGTTTTCTCTCCTTGATGGGGATAGGAAGGATTGTTCCGCTCTGAACGATTATAGATCGAAGGGGGCGGATTGCCGAAAGTGGGGACTAGGGATTGGGGACTGGGGGCTGGGGATTGGGGATCGATCAGACTCTCTGAAATCGCTTAATCGCTCGAAAGCTGAGATTAGGCGATTGGGTGATTCTTTACCCAGTCCCCGATCCCCAGTCCCCAATCCCTAGTTCCCAATCCCTTCATGGTATAATCACGGGATGTACCAATTTACCGATAGGAGTAACCATGAACGACCAACAACGATCTTTTGCGATTCAGACCTTCATCGCCACTTTGATCCTCAACGGGATCTTGCTGGGCCTGATTTATTATTACGGCGGCAATCTGATTGAGCCGATCCTGCTTTTTGGCGCAGGCGGGGTGATCTCTCTGATCCTCTGGCTGGTGATCGTCTTTACCGGCAATCGTCTCATTGCAGAGACCGCCCGCGCTGCTGCGTCCATCCAACGGACAACGCCGCCGGCGCGTGAACCCATGCGCGCGGTGACGCCGCCCAAACCGGAACCCAAACCCGAACCCAAACCGGCGCCGCCGCTCCCCGCCTTGCCGTCAGACGCCCCTGCCATCCAAATGTTGGCGATTTTGCAGCGCAAGGGCCGCCTCATTGACTTCCTTCAGGAAAATCTCAGCGGTTACGACGACGCCCAGATCGGCGCGGCGGTGCGCACGATCCACGCTGGCTGTCGCGAAGCGCTGCTCGAACATGTAACGCTGGAGCCGATCTACAGCGACGGTGAAGGCAGTCAGGTCACCGTGGACGCCGGTTTTGACGCCAACGCCGTGCGCCTTGTCGGCAATGTCACCGGGCAGCCGCCCTTCCGCGGCACCCTTGTCCACCGCGGTTGGCGCGTCACCAAGCTCGACCTTCCCCGACAGACGAGCGACAAAGAAAAGGTGATCGCGCCGGCGGAGGTGGAGATTTGAGATTAGAGATTGGAGATTGAGAGATTGGGCGATTAGGGGATTGGACCTAGTTGATGATCTGAAATCGCCGAATCGCTCAATCGCTTAATCTCATCTCTGAGAAGAAACAACCTGTTGATCACGAATTACTCTCCCACAAGGAGGCATCCTTGAGCGAAGCAAAATACATCATCGGCATTGATCTAGGGACGACGCACTGTGTGGTCGCCTATACCGATGCCGTTCCGCCGGAGTTTGAGAAGCCGGCGGTGCATCTTTTTGCGATCCCGCAGGTGATCGCGCCGGGCGAGGTGAAGGCGCAACCGCTGCTGCCTTCGTTCTTGCTCTTGCCCGGTCCGCATGACGTGCCCGACGGCGCGCTGGCCCTGCCCTGGCACGGGGAGATGGATTACGCCGTGGGCGAGTACGCGCGCAACCGCGGCGCGGAACTGCCGGCGCGGCTGGTCTCTTCGGCCAAGTCGTGGCTGAGCCATCGCGGCGTGGACCGTACCCAGCCGATCCTGCCCTTCGAGGCCCCGGCAGAGGCGCGGCGCGTCTCGCCGGTCGAGGCCATGTCCCGCTACCTGCGCCACATCCGCGACAGTTGGAACTCCGAGATGGCCGCGTCTGCCCCCGACGCTCGCTTTGAGGATCAGGAGATCTACCTCACCGTCCCCGCCTCGTTCGATGCGGTGGCGCGTGAACTCACGGTGCAGGCCGCGCATGGCGCCGGTCTGCACAACTTCACCTTGTTGGAAGAACCGCAGGCTGCCTTCTACGCCTGGCTCGAAGATCAGGGGGACAATTGGCGCGAGGTCATCGGTGTGGGGGATCGCGTCCTCGTCTGCGATGTGGGCGGCGGCACCTCCGACTTCAGCCTGATCGAAGTCACCGAAGAGGAGGGCAATCTCGATCTGCGCCGTGTGGCCGTGGGCGATCACATCCTCCTCGGCGGCGACAACATGGATCTGACCCTGGCCTACGCCGTGCGCGCCAAACTGGCGCAACGGGGCACGAACATCGACAACTGGCAGTTTCGCGGCCTCTGGCACAGTTGCCGCAAAGCCAAAGAAAAGCTGCTCTCGAACCTCGATCTCGAATCCGAACCGGTGATCGTCCTCGGTCGCGGATCATCGTTGATCGGCGGCACCATCCGCACCGAGTTGACCCGCGCCGAGATCGAGTCGATCCTGCTGGGGGGCTTCTTCCCCATCGGCGGGGCGGACGACTTCCCCCAGCAGAAGCCGCAGATGGGTGTGCGCGAGATGGGTCTGCCCTATGCCGCGGACCCGGCCATCACCCGCCATTTGGCCCTCTTCCTCAGCCGTCAGGCCGGGGGACAGCCGAGTTGGGAAGGGGACGGCGGCGAACGGCGCTACCCGTCGGCGGTGCTCTTCAACGGCGGCGTGATGAAGGCGGCGGCGCTGCGCGGACAGGTCCTCGACGCGCTGCGCCGTTGGAGCGGCAACGGCGATCTGCGCGAACTCCATGCCGTGGATCTGGATCTGGCGGTGGCCTTGGGCGCGGCCTATTACGGTCTCGCCCGCCGCGGACGGGGCATTCGCATCCGTGCGGGGGCGGCGCGCACCTATTACATCGGCATCGAGAGCGCCATGCCCGCCGTGCCCGGCATCCCCACGCCGATCAAAGCGCTTTGTGTCGTCCCCTTCGGCATGGAGGAAGGCAGCGAGGCCGAAATCCGTGACCGCGAGTTTGGATTGGTGGTGGGCCAGCCCGCCATCTTCCCCTTCCTGGCTGCCAACACGCGCAAAGAGGACACGGTGGGCGAAGAGGTGGAGGATTGGGCCGGCGAGATCAGCGAAGTCACCACGCTGGAGACCCATCTTGACGCCAGCGGCGACGAAGCCGGCGGCACCATCATCCCCGTCTGGCTGCGCAGCCGCGTCACCGAGATCGGCACCCTTGAACTCTGGTGCGTCTCGCGTGCCAACCCGGATCGCCAGTGGAAGTTGGAGTTCAATATCCGCGAGCAGGAGTAGCGTTTGTGTTACTTTTCCTGGCTGAGGATAGATAGGATTGCTTCAGGCCGAACAATTTGAAAGCCGACATTAGGTTCAATGTCGGCTTTCTTATCGAGCAGATGGCGTTTGTCCAATGTTACCAGATAGGCGGCACCAGATTTGTTAGCGGCGGCGACAATGGTGCTATCTTTGGCTGCAGTGAAGGAACTGGCTCTTTGTACTTCTTGTGGAGTCACTGAAATGACTCGAAAGGGAATGGCCGCCAAGAACTTGAGCAAGAGCGAACGCAATGCTGGGTCCACTTCATGCACATGACGGGCAACCTCATCTATCACATCATCGCTGACTGAGGCTTCGATTGTTCCCACCACGGCATAACGTAGAAGTTCACTCGATCCACCCTGTGGTGAGCGAAGACTGGCAAGAAGAATGCTGGTATCCAGGAAGACGTTAATCATATGGGGTATCTACCCCATACTTTTCTCTGAGAATTTCTGCCCGCCTTTCGCGAATTTCATCAAATACAACATCAAGAGAGAACTCCTCTTCTTGCTCTCTCTCTACAAGGAGTCGACTGAGTTCGTCCAAAGTCTCGTCAAACCGAAGTAGCCGCTCGAGTTTCTCGGTTGTAATGAGAATTCCTTGGGGGGAACGGCGGAAGTAGACTTCATCCCCTGGTTTGATGTCGAACGCATCTCGGATCGCCTGGGGAATGGTGACCTGTCCTTTTTGTTGGACTGACGATGAAAATCGTTGCATTATACCCCTCGCGTTTTTTTTTTCATTACTGGTCATACCAGCATGACCAAGTCTAGTATACGAGAAACACCTGCCGAATGTCAATCGAGTTTCGATTGAGATGGCTGTTTACTATTGCTAGAAGGACAATCGTCGATTACGATGGCAGCATAAAGGAGAATCTATGCCGTACACATCCCACAGCCATGTGGAAAAGGGTGAAGTATTGATCGCCATCCTCAATGCATGGCGCGACTTCCACATTCTGCAAGACGAAGGATGGTACCGCATTCCTGTACAGAGCGCGCCCAGACGATGGCCTCCACGTTGGCTGGCTTTCTACCAGACCAAAGTCTTCGAAGAAGAGCGTTACGCCGTGCGCTATTATGGAGAAGTTGAGCGGATTGAAGTGGTTCCCCGCACAGAACTCTTACCCCACGAATGGTCGAATACTAAGAACGACCGTCTCTACTACAAGCTGACTCTGAAACAACTACATAAACGGACCGAACCCATTCAGAGCCATCGCCCCCGACGGATCGTCTTTGTTCCCACCACGTGGCAGAAATTCTCTATGGCCGGCGACTTCAACGATCTTTTCGATGATAGCCCATTGGAGGATACGCTATGGACGCAGTTGAAACAGCATGCCATCCCTGCTGAGCGGCAGTGGGCGGTAGATACTGGCAAGCAGCAGTACCAACTCGACTTTGCCATCTTCTGCAACCAGGGTTCCATCGATGTAGAGACGGATGGTGACAGTTATCATATTGGCAAAGACAAGGGCGCACAAGACAATCTACGCAACAACAAGTTGGAATCGCTGGGATGGCATGTGCTGCGCTTCAACACACAGCACATTCAGGAAGAGACCGTCACCTACTGTGTACCTGAAATTGCGAAGATGATCCGTCGCCTGGGCGGCCACCAGGACACGCCCAAATCGCCGACGCACTTCTACGACACGCCGCAAGGGATAATGACGCAACAATCCTTGTTTGAGACCGGTGTGACCTACGGTGAAGATTCAGATCTTGTTGAGGATAGCTGGGAATAAAACACTTCACTTGTATAAACTCTTGGGGAAGGATGAAGCATGACTAGCAAGTATGATGCATACTGGTCAAGTAAGATGACGGCAATTCTGCCACTTTTTGATCAAACAAGCCATGGCAACATCAGCTCAGAGTTGGATGTAGCAGATATCGTAGTCTTCGGAGAGCGTGAACGCTGGGCTGGTTCGTTGGTTCTCACCCAAGGAAAAGTTGAGCGTTCCAGCGGCGCCCATCTTGCCGCATTAGGTGAGTTACTGATCCTCCGATTGCCGACTTGGGCGCACAAAGAGAATTGGCTTCTTCGCATCGATTCTCATTTCAAACTGAGTGTACTCCGACAGCCATCCCTGTCTGTTCCCCAAAAACAGGACCAATTCATCGAACTCTTTCGCGAATTTTCCCAAAGCTATCCCCAAACTGAGGATGGTCAGCGCCATATCGTCAACTATGCGGCTGGACGTGAAGTCGGACGCCGCAATTATGAAGAGATCATCGCTGCGGCGGATCGCGGGGAAGATATTACTGACGCGGTGCTGCTCAAACTGTTGCCTTACGCTGATTCTGTCAACAACCGCGAAAATGGTGCGTGGATTCACCTGGCCCCGACGGTCAACGGCGATATCCGCAAGTGGTATGAGCGCGCAGGTTGGGCTCAGCCGGAAGAGTGGCCGCAGATCGCACAGGCGATCCTCGCCTTTGTGCGCCGTTGTGTGGACGATCCAACCCAGCTTGACGCCGCCTGCCGGGAATTCGATCAACTGCCCTACAAAGGGTTCCAGGCGGGTACGCTGTCGCCGATCCTCAACGCCCTGCGCCCCGATCAATTTCTGATCATCAACAATAAATCACGCGAGGCCATCAACTACTTCTCTGACTCAGCCATCGGGCAATCACTGCGCGAGTACCCCGAAGCCAACCGGATTGGACAGCAAACTGTAGCAGCATTGGCCGATCAACTCCTCCTTGAGGTAGCGCCCCATCTCTCCCCTGCCGATACGTTTGATATGTTCAGCCATTGGCTGCGCGCTATTAAAAAGTTCCACTACCGCAACGTTCGCTATTGGAAACTGGCAACCGGCACTTCCGGTGAGCATTGGCCCGATTGGCAGGAAGCCGGCTATGCATCGATTGGCTGGCCTGCTTTGGGTGATATCCGCGGGTTGAGTCGAAGTGAATATGAGGAGCGACGCAACGAAACGATCAAACATCCCGATTACACCAAAACAGGCTGCGATCAAGTATGGAAGTTTGTCAACGAGGTTCGAGAGGGAGATCGGATTGTCGCAAACCGGGGCAAATCGGTAGTTCTTGGGATCGGCACGGTGGTCGGTGACCATTTCTATGTTGATTCACCTGATCAGGTCCATCGAGTGTCGGTTGAGTGGGACGATGTTCAGCCAAGGCAGGTAGAGCAATCGGGATGGCAGCGCACGTTTATGGAATTAACTCAAGAGCAGTATGAATCGATCCTTAGCGCGCCACTCCTGGAAGAAGATATCCCTGACAACTATCGGGGAGAGCAGCCAGGGCAGCAGGAGCCAGGGCAGTCAACAACTGGAGTTAAAGTTCCTACCTACGACCAGTTGATGATCCCCACCATTCAAGCGCTCAAAGCGTTAGGTGGCGCGGCTACCCCAGAGGAAATCTACAGCAAAGTCAAAGAGATGATGGATTTCACCCCCGAACAGTTGGCGGTGATCCATAACCTCGATCAGGGAAATCTGACAGAGATCGAATATCGACTGGCATGGAGCCGAACCTATCTCAAAAAGTACGGCCTGATTGAAAACCAAAGCCGAGGTACTTGGGCGCTGACAGCAAAGGGATGGCAAGCAGAACAGATCGACGTTGATGAGATCAAGCGTTTTGTGCTGACCGAGTACAAGGAGAAGTCAGGCCAAGAGGTCGAATGGGAAACAGTAAAGGAGATCGGTGACAATATAACGTCTAACTTTGTTGCAATGGACGAAGACAAGCAAACCCTAGCGCCGCCCTTTGATACAATCTTTGGTGATCGGGAAACAGCAGAGCATGCCTTCGATTTTATTCATCGCTCTCTAAACTTCCTGGGTGCAACTGGAGCAGAGGATGAACGCTTTGCGTTGACACTTCCATCCAATCACTATCCTCATGTTTTACGATTGAACTATGGCTGGTGGGTTGTTATAGATTGTCGAGGACCTGATGCATATGAGGGACATGGAATTAGCCTCGCACTATTAAAAGATATAACCGATCTCCATGCCCGGTATGAATCATGGAGTGACTTCCGGCAGGCAGATGACAAACGTCCGATAGCAGTTGTTCATCTTCCTATCTCACTGATGCTTGACGAAGACAGCGAAGTCATGCAAGCATGGGAAGCATCGGCACGGTATATTGGGGCTCTCTTTAGCGGCTGGGTTCGCTCTCCATACCGTCGGGCACATCATCAGCAGATATTTGAAGCCATCTTTGATCGAGAAAAGCGCAGAGCACTGTTACGCACGGGACTAACGGTGGGTCCAGAAATATCCAGCGAGCCTGAACTCACGGAGGGAATCCACCCCGACGCACCATTCACCCAAAGGACCTTCGACCTCCTGCGCGAGCTGCACGAAAACCCCAGCCTCGATTTTTATCAGCAGTACAAAGAAGAATTCGTCCAGCAGATCGAACAACCCTTCAAACAGATTTTGCAGCGCGTGGCCGTGGAATTCCCCGCGCCCATCCTGGCGGTGATGGAAACCGAGAAGCGCATCTTTGGCCGCTTCCCCAAAAACGACTTTGGTCAGGGTGGAACCTGGGATTTCTACTGGGGAGCATTTTACCCCAAAGGCAGCAAGCGCTCTCAGGATGCCCAACTTTCCATGTGGATCAACCACGCTTTTTTGGAGTTCGGTTTCTTCATCGGCCATTATGGCAGTGAACAGCGCAAACGGTTTGAACAGAACTGCACTCAGCACTTCGACAGCCTGCGCCATACTCTGGCCGACGCGCTGGGAAATGAACGCTTCTTCTTCGGCAGACAGGATGAGTACGAAATCGCACCGGATGGCACAGTCTATCACCCAGCCGGGCGCACCTGGGAAGAGTTCCTGCGCAATCCGACTTCCGCCAGTTGCGATGTATCGCTTGTGATCCCCCGATGCGATCTGCTCCAAATGAGCGGGGATGAACTGGTGGAATTGGTGCGGACCACCCACATCCGTCTCTTCCCGCTGGTGTTGCTGGCACTGGAAGACGATCCTTTGCCTGAGATTGCCGCTTACTTTGAGGCGATTGGCGTCGAAGCCGACGAAGAGGACGAACCGGAGATCATCGCGCCGCCCATCCCCTACACTGTAGACGACCTCCTCGCCGAGACCTTTTTGGAACCGCGCCGCGCCCGCGAACTGCACGAACTATTGGACGACAAACAACAGATCATCCTCTATGGCCCGCCGGGGACGGGAAAGAGCTTTGTAGCGCAGCGGCTGGCGCAGTGGATGACCGGGTTACAAGATCCGCCCACCGAGCGCGTGGAAATGGTCCAATTTCACCCGGCTTACAGCTACGAGGATTTCATCGAAGGCATCCGCCCCGAAAGTCTGCGCGTCGAGGATGGCCGCTATGCCGTCCACTACCCGACGCGGCCGGGGATCTTCGTCTCGTTTTGCCACCGCGCCGCCCAACACCCTGATCAGCCCCATGTCTTCATCATTGACGAGATCAACCGTGGCAACATTCCGCGCATCTTCGGCGAGTTGATGCTGCTCTTGGAGTACCGAAATCGAAGTGTGCCGCTGCCCTACTCCGGGGATCGCTTTCAGATCCCGCCCAATGTCTACCTCATCGGCACCATGAACACGGCGGATCGATCCATCGCCCTTGTCGATTTCGCCCTGCGCCGCCGCTTCCATTTTGTCCACTTCGGCGCAGATGCGGATCTCTACGCGCGCTGGCTAACGCGGCATGATGGTCATCTCCCCTATCTTGGGGAACTCTACCGGCGGCTGGCGGGGGAAGCCATCGACGACCCCAACTTTGCCATTGGTCCCAGCTATTTGATGAAGCCGGATCTCAGCGAAGGACGGCTGGAGCGGATCTGGCGCTTCAGCATTGAACCCTATTTGGAGGAATACTACGTGGATCAGCCGGGCAAGGTCGATGCCTGGCGCTGGGATGGCGAGATTGTGCGCAACCTGCGGGGATCCTATGCGTGAGGAGATCGTCCTCTGTCTGAAGGAGTACGAAACGCTGGAAACAGAGCAGTTGACGCACGCTCAGGCCCAACTGCTGGCGGACAAATTTGGACGCTATCTCAGCATCCAGCGGGGATGGCGCGGCGGCTACACCTTGCGCGCCGGTCACCATGTAGGCGTCGTCGCGTTGGACGGGTTGCGCATCCTCATCCAGCCCAAAGTACCGCTGGACAACCTCTTCTACATGCTCACCTATGCCTACGACCTGCCCGAATTTCGCCGCGAAGAGGTCGATCTTACCGCCGCCGAGGATCTCTTCGAGTTCATCGTGGACATCTTCGTGCGCCAGGTCGATGCATTGATCCGACGCGGCATTCACCGCGCCTATGTGGATCGGGAAGAGAATAACCGCTTTCTGCGCGGACGGCTGTTGGTAGCGGAACATCTGCGCCACAACCGCATCTTGCAGGATCAGATCTACCAGCAGCGCAACGATTACACCGAGGATGTGCTGGAAAACCAGATCCTGCGCCATACGCTGGCGCTGCTTTCCCGTCAGCGCTACCGCCAGGAATCGATGCGTCCGCGCCTGCGCCGCGCCCATTCGGCCTTTGCCGCGGTGCAGCCGATTGCCGTCACCCCCAGCGACTGCGACCGCGTCCACTACACGCGGCTCAACGAACGCTACCGCAGCCGCGTCAACCTGGCGCGACTGCTGCTCCAACACCTCTCGCTCGAAGGGCAGGCCGGCGACCAGCGCTTCTTTGCCTTCCTCTTCGACATGAACCAGATTTTTGAGCTATTCGTCGCCCGCTACCTCAAAGAAAGCTTTGCCGCCCATCCCACTCTTGATATTGAGATCCAGCCGACCATTTGGCTTGACACCGCCCAAAAAGAGCGCGGTCGCCCCGATCTCATCCTGCGTCGCAACCATCAGCGGCTGCTGATCATAGATACCAAATACAAACGCTTCGACGGCGCGCCCGCGTCGGATGACATCCACCAGATGATCGCCTACTGCCACACCATGAAAGTACCGCGCAGCCTGCTCATCTACGCCGAGCCGCAGCCCCCCAGCTATCGACGCGATTTCCACGGCATCCACTTGAACGTCCTCTCGCTGCCGCTGGACGGAGCGCTCTCCCTCCTCCGCCAACGCAGCCAGGAACTGGTGGATCAACTGCGCGCCATTGCAAATTCAAAACAATGAGAGTAAATGATTAAGCGATTGGGCGATTATTAGAAAGCATAAAACGCAGATGCCGGTAGCGTGGAGCGTCGGTCTCTTCTCAGTACCTGCCTTCCCTACCCTCGCGGATAAACGACAGCATCTCGTCTACATCAAAATCCACATCTACGCCTTCTACGTCGAGCGGCGACTTCTCCGACACTTCAGGACGAATGACAAAGACCGTGCCATCCCGTCGCCGGATGCGCACCTCGCCATCTTCCACCGCCTGATCCAAAACATCGGCCAACCTTTGACGCGCTTCTGAGTAGGTGTAGATTCTCATCAGATTTCTCCAATCTCCATCACATCCAAGCCCAGTTGTTGAGCGTAGGCGATCTGTTGTCTATCAAGCGAAAGCAGCGGCGCACGTGCAAACTGCGCACAGCGCAGCACATAGGCGTCATAAGCGTAGATGCTCAGATCATGCGCTATTTTCACTGAATCGTCCAACGCAACATCTACGAAACGCACGGGTATCTTGCGATAGGCAGCCAGCGCCGCTTGCGCTTGTGCCAGCGTCAGACGTCCCCGTTTGAATGCAGCTGACAGTGCATTCCCAATCTCCCACGGCAGAGACGGCGGCGCTAAGAGGACGGCGCCCCTTGTTGCCTCAATCAGGGCGGTCTTGGGCGGCTCGTTGAGAATAATCGCCGTCACCACCGATGTATCAATGACTATATCCATCCTGACTACCTCAGCCTTTAGACAATTGTACAGGTTGATACATGAAGTGTATCACAGATGGCAGGTGTTTTCTACCCCAACAGCCCAAGCCTATTTCTGGGTTTGGGGATTGTTTCTGCTCCCAATTGATCTTTTGACCCTTTCCTGTTAAGCTTAACATCATCAACAGGCGAACCGCTACCTCTCGCCGTGTTGGTAGGTTTGCAGCCCATCCCCACGATGGCGCTTAAAGCAGAGATTCGGCGATTGAGCGATTCATATTACGCGCATACGCCGAATTAACCGGATTCAATCCGCTCAGATCAGCCTAATCTGCCCAATTCGAGTTCTAGTTTGCAATCTATGATCCATTCCTTCTTCCATCCCTATGCAAGGAGATCCCCATGAGCGAGAAAATCTACCATCCTCTCGAAGTCTGGTTTGTGACGGGCAGTCAGCACCTCTACGGCCCGGAAGCGCTGAAGCAGGTCGCCGATGATGCGCGCCAGGTGGCGGCGGCGTTGGATGCAGCCCCGCAGATCCCGGCCAACGTGGTCTTCCGCCCGATTGTGACCACACCGGACGAGATCCGCAACGTCTGCATCGAAACGAACAGCGCGCCCAACTGCATCGGCATCATCGCGTGGATGCACACCTTTTCGCCCGCGCGCATGTGGATCGCGGGTCTGACTCAGCTCGCCAAGCCGCTGGTGCAACTCCACACCCAATACGGTCGCGACATCCCCTGGGATAGCATCGACATGGATTTTATGAATCTGCACCAGACCGCGCACGGCGGGCGCGAGTTTGGCTTCATCGGCGCGCGGCTGCGCATTGCCCACAAGGTGGTCATCGGCCACTGGCAGGACGCGGAGACGCTGGCCGAACTCGATGTGTGGATGCGCGCCGCCGCTGCCCGTCACGATGCGCAAGGAGCGAAGTTCGCCCGCTTCGGCGACAACATGCGCGAGGTGGCGGTGACCGAAGGGGACAAGGTTTCGGCGCAGATCCAGTTTGGCTATGCTGTCAACGGCTACGGACTTGGCGATTTAGTTGCCCATGTCAACGCGGCGGGTGACAGGCAGATCGATGTCCTGATCGAGGAATACGAGAGCGCTTACACGGTAGCGGAACCCTTGACCACAGGCGGCTCCATGCGATCCTCGCTGCGCGACGCCGCCGCCATCGAGATCGGGCTGCGCTCGTTCCTCAGCGAGGGTGGATTCAAGGGCTTCACCACCACCTTTGAGAATCTGCACGGCTTGAAGCAGTTGCCCGGTCTGGCCCCTCAGCGCTTGATGGCCGACGGCTACGGCTTCGGCGCCGAGGGCGATTGGAAGACCGCCGCATTGTTGCGCGCCATGAAGGTGATGGCGAAGGGTCTCGACGGCGGCACGTCGTTTATGGAAGATTACACCTATCACTTTCACCCGGACGGCATGAAGGTGCTGGGCGCACACATGCTGGAGATCTGCCCGTCGATTGCCGCGGGCAAGCCGTCGTTGGAGATCCATCCGCTGGGCATCGGCGGCAAGGCCGATCCCGTGCGATTGGTCTTCAACGCCCCCGCTGGCCCTGGCTTGAACGCGTCGATGATCGACCTGGGCGACCGCTTCCGCCTGCTCGTCAACACGGTGGATACAGTGGTCCCTGATGCGCCGCTGCCCAAGTTGCCGGTGGCGCGCGCCCTGTGGGTTCCCCATCCTGATTTCAAGACCGCCATCGCCGCGTGGATTCTGGCCGGAGGCGCGCACCATACCGGCTTCAGCCAGTCGCTCACCGTCCAACACTTGCAAGATTACGCCGAAATGGTCGGCGTTGAGTTCCTTCTCATCGGCGAGCAGAGTACCCTGGCCGATCTCAAGAAGGAACTGCGCTGGAACGATCTCTACTATCATGTGACGGGGCTGAGAGGGTGGTAATG
>JAHBVG010000086.1 GCA_019637695.1 Caldilineaceae bacterium
CTTGAAGAACTGATGGAGCAAGAAGGTATTGAAGACTTCTCTGATGTAGAGCCTGGAGATCTGGCCGAGGTGATCCGCGATCGCGGCCAGGGCTACAACAGCTATCTGATCGAACAGCGCAAGACGCTGCGCGACATCTGCCTGAACGACAAGTCATTTGAGACCGATTTTGAGGCATACCTGGGCGCGTTTGACACCGAGACGCGCATGTTGTTGGGCGTCAACGCCGGGGACGGCGAAAAGTACCTGGACATACGCGGGGTAATCACCCGCCTCAAGGCCAAGAAGGTGCTTTTCAGCTACGCCAAAGAGTGGAGCCAGATCGATCTCAAGCCCTTCAACAATTCAGAGATCACCACCCTCGAAGAACACATCAAGCGGCGCTGGGCTGACATTTCGGCGGAGACCGCCGGTGAACAGTACACGCCTGACGATGTGATCGACCTTATTTCCGAAATCATCATCGCCACGATTGACCCCAGCGGCGGCGTCTTGATCATCTACGACGGCACCTGTGGCGGCGGCAACCTGCTCTTTGGCGTAGAAGACCGCATTAAAGCAAAAACAAGCCGGGTGACGCAGACCTACGGCCAGGACTGGAACGACGCCCTCTACGCGCTGGCGCGCATTGAAAGCCGTTTTCGCCAGGATTCGCACATCGAACACGGCAATACCCTCACCAACGACAAGTTTGGTATTGTGAAGGCACACGTCGTCGTCGCCAATCCGCCCTACGGCGTCAGTTGGAAGGGCTATCAGTCAGACATTAAAATCGACAAGACAGGGCGCTTTCACCACCTGCCTTCGGTTTCTGACGGCCAACTGCTCTTTACGCAGCACCTGATCGACAAACTTGGCCCCGACGGCATGGGCGTGATCGTCCATAACGGTTCGACGCTCTTTTCGGGCGACGCCGGATCGGGTGAAAGCAACATTCGCAAGTGGATGCTCGATCAAGATATTGTGGAAGCTGTGATCCAACTGCCCACCGACGAATTTTTCAATACCGGCATTCACACCTACCTGTGGGTGATCAACAAGGCCAAGCACCCTGCCCGCCAGGACAAGGTGATGCTGATCGACGCCAGCGCCAGGTTCAAATCGCTCAAGAAGAACAAAGGCTCCAAGCGCAAAGAAGTGGACGAAATCAGCCGCCAGGAGATCGTCGCCGCGCTCACCAACTTTGTCGACACGGACTTCGCCCGCGTCTTCGACCGCTGGCATTTCTACTACAACAAACAGGCCATCGAGCTGACCAACGTGGATGTAGACGGCCACAGCTTTGCCGAACAGCTCAAAGAGGGGCAAAAGGGCGCGAAGGTGACGCCGCTCAAGATCTGCACCCCACAAAAGGAACTGAGCGATCTGCCCATCACCACCTTCGACGCCAAGCGATTCCCTTCTCTGGCCCACTACTATGCCGAGGAAGTATCGCCATTCATCGCCGGGCTGGATTACAAAGAAGGCGGCCTGGTGATCGAGACGGCCAGGCACCGCTACTGGTACGACGCCCAACGCCAAACGCTGATCCGAGAAAGCCAGGGCAGACAGGAGGCGCTGGGCGGCGGCAAGATCGTGGTGAAGTCTGCCTTCAAAGCGGCCAATACAAAGCAGCCGGATCGGATTGAGATCAGCGTGGAGTTGACGCCCGACACCGAGAAGGACTATGAGATCATCCCCTTCCACCCCGACGCCGAGGGAAACCGGCGCGCCATCGCCGCGTTTATGGGGAAGTACATCACCCGTCCTTTTGCGTACCTGGACAATGGGGTGGGGGTGGAGATCAATTTCAACAAGGTCTTTTACCAGCCGGAACAGGTACGCAGCGTGACGGAGATTCTGGCTGAGATTGAGGCGATTGACGCTGAGTTGAAATCGTTAGAATCTGGGATGGTGCTTTGATGGCAAAGATTCCCTACAGGTACGAGAACCTCAAAGACAGTGGTATAAAGTGGCTGGGTAACATACCTGTACACTGGAACGTCGAACGAGCGAAGTCTCTGTTTCGGAGAATGCAGCGTCCTATATCAGATTCCGATGATATTGTGACAGTATTCCGCGATGGGGAGGTGACTCTACGCAAGAATCGCCGTACAAGTGGCTTTACGAATTCGTTCAAAGAGATCGGTTATCAAGGAATCCGTAAAGGGGATCTGGTAATTCATGCTATGGATGCCTTTGCGGGGGCAATCGGAGTTTCTGATTCAGATGGTAAGGGAACACCTGTATATTCTGTCTATACTCCCGAAGATCCAACCCGAGTTCATATTCCATACTACGGCTTGCTCGTTCGAGAGATGGCAATTTCTGGTTTTGTGTTATCGCTTGGGAAAGGGATTCGTGAACGGTCGTCTGAGTTCAGACACAAAGAATTCGCCCCTTTGGAATTGCCTGTCCCCCCTCTTGCTGAACAACAAGCCATCGCGGACTACCTCGACGCCAGGACAGCCCAGATCGACCGGAAGATCGAGTTGCTGAGGCAGAAAGCCGAGAAGTACCGCCAACTCAAACAGTCGATCATCAACGAGACGGTCACGCGCGGGCTGGACCCGTCCGCGCCGATGAAGGATAGCGGGGTCGCGTGGATTGGGCAGGTCCCCGCGCATTGGGCGCTGCGTCGGATAAAAGATATTGGGAGAAGCATTATTGGCGTTACGTATACACCAGAAGACATTGTCGAAAATGAAAGCGTTGGTACCTTGGTTCTAAGGGCATCCAATATACAAGATGACAAGCTAAGTATGGATGACAGTGTGTACATACGTAGTGAGATTGCCGATCAACGGACCCTTCGGAAAAATGACGTTCTTATCTGTTCTCGGAGTGGTAGTCGTACTCTTATCGGAAAAAACATCGTTATAGACGAACGTGCAGAGGGGTGCAGTTTCGGCGCATTCATGACGGTTCTCCGCTTAAAGGTTTCTTCCAAATTTATCTCGTACTACCTCAAATCGAGTCTTTTTGAGTCACAATCTGGTTCTTTCGGTTCATCAACGATCAATCAACTTACTGTGACTACACTGAACAATATGTTTGTGCCTATGCCACCAAATCAGGAACTTGATGCTGTTGTGGCCTACCTCGATATGAAAACAGGCGGTATAGATAACCTTATCGAGATGATCGAGACGCAAATCGAAAAACTCCAAGAACTGCGCAAAGCCCTGATCAACGATGTCGTTACTGGAAAACTGAGAGTCGTTTGACATGCAAGAGACCCTGCTGCAAGAGCGTTTCATTTTGCCCTTCCTCACCGATACGCTGGGCTATCGTGAGATCAAGCCCAACACGGTGAGCAATTCGCTCATCATCGAAGAGGATCTGCAAGAATTCATCGCCACCAGCACGCTCAACGCCAAAAACTACGCCACGCTGCTGCGCAAATATGGCGGCGATCAGCGGCGACTGCTGGCCGATCTCATCGAGCTGATCCAGGAGCGCGCCGGCAGCAGCCGCAACGTGGCGCTCTTCCTCAACAGCAACAAAACCGTCACCCTGCGCGATGTGCGGCTGCATCTCTTCTACCCCAGCGACAGCCTCATCCACGGCGACGATCTCTTCGCCCAGAACATTTTTAGCGTGGTGCCCGAACTGGCCTACATCTACAAGGTCAACGATCAGCCCATCTTCTCGTTTCGGCCTGATCTCTGTTTCTTCGTCAACGGCATCTACCTGGGCTACAGCGAACTCAAGTCTAATTTTATGGGGCAGAACGCCAACAAAAATGGGCGCAGCAAAGTCGTCAAAGATTATTTCGACGCTGTGCGTGCCTACCACGAGTACTTCGACACCAACCTCATGCTGGCCGACGCCGAACGCACCGGGGCGCGGCGCGATCTGCTCAAGGTCTTTGAGCGCGCCGTCCACCTCACCGCCACCGATGTAGGCGCAACCTACGTCATCCGCAACCTCGCCGACTACTTCGACGAAATGCTGTCGCTCTGCCGGGGAGGCTTTTTCGACCGCTACGCCATTGAGCAGCAGGTGATCAAAGATTTCAAACCCTATCCGCTGCGCAACCCCCACGCCGAAAAGGGAGAGAGGGTCAAAGAGATCTTCACCGCCCACTACGGCAAAGCGGCGATGGAGAAAGAGATCCTCTACTACAACTTCATCGAGCGTGAGGTCTACACCGTCGCCGGCGTCAAGGAGTTGAAAGACGAACGGGGCGCGCTGATTGCCCCCCGCCCTAAACAGAAGTTTGGCACCGACAAGATCATCGACAAGATCGACGAATTCCTGGCCCACGAAGGCGAAGACGACTATTTTCTCAAACAACTGGAAGCGCAGCTTGCCGCCGTCTCGCCCGACATTCGGCGAACTCTGATCGAAAAACGGCGCGCCTACAACAACAACAAACACGTCTACTCGTTGTTGCTCCAATATGCCGCCGGTTTCGGCAAATCCAACATTATCGGCTGGGCGACGCTGCAACTGAAAGATTTGCGCCGCAACGGCGACTACGTCTATGACAAGATCATGATCGTGGTGGACCGTCTCCAGTTGCGTTCACAGATCGACGCCAAAATGCTCAACATGAACATCGACAAGAAAATGTTCATCGAAGCACACAACAAGTCAACCTTCCTGGCGGCGCTGGCTTCGGACACGCGCATTGTCATTGTCAACTTGCAGAAGTTCGGCAGCGTGCGGCGGATGCTCACCGCGGACGTGTTGGAGAAGCTGGCGAGCATGCGCATCGCCTTCCTCATCGACGAGATCCATCGTTCGCACAGCGGCGATCAGCACGAAGAGATGGTCAACATCTTCGATGAGTTGCAGGCTCCCTTCGACAGCGACACCTACAACCGCAAGCGCAAGAAGAAGAACGTGATCATCGGCTTCACCGCCACCCCCGATGATCGCACGCTGGCTCGCTTCGGCGAATTCAGCGGCTATGCCGAAAGCGAAAAGCTGTGGGTTCCCTTCGATTCCTACACCATGCTCGAGGCGATTGAGGATGGGTTTATCCTCAACCCGCTGGCAAACATTGTGCCCGTGGCCGCCAAAATGCTCTTTGATCTGCCGGCCAACAAGCTCAAAGGCTTCACCAAAAAAGAGTACAAGGACATTGAAAAGCAGCAGATCTACGAGAACCGGGAACGGATCGACGCCATCGCCGCCTACGTGGCCGATCTGCTGGTCAAAGATGTCTACCGCCAGATTCGCGGCACCGCCAAAGCCATGCTGGCTGTCTACTCGATTGACGCCGCCATCGCCTACAAAGACGCTGTCACCCGCCATTTCAATGAACTGGTCAAAGACAAGAAGTACGCCAGATACGCGGACGCGCCCATCTACATTGTCTATTCCGACAGCCAGAGCAAACAGAAAGCCGCCAGACTCAACGATGGTCGCACCGAATACAAAGTGCTGCAAGACTTCGCCCTGCGCAAGAACGGCTTGATCATCGTCGTCGCCAAACTGCAAACCGGCTTCGATGAGAAACGGCTGCATACTCTGTTCCTCGACAAAGAGATCCGCAGCATCAGCGCCATCCAGACGATCTCTCGCGTCAACCGCACCATGAAAAACAAGTTCGACTGCAAGATCGTCGACTTCTCACACAACAACGTCAACGTACAGAACATCAAAGACGCCTTTGAACACTTTTCCAACGTGGTGGTCAGCGATTTTGATCCCTTCAAAGATGTGGGTGTGCTTGAACTGCTCTACACCGAACTGAAAAAGTCTGATGTCTATGTCCAGTTTTTCCCGCATTTCATCGCCATCTATAAAAACGACGCCACCCGCGAAGATCCAAAGAGCTATCTCAACCTGGAAAGCGACATTGAGAAGTTTATCCAGGCGCATCCCCGGCGCACAGCCGACGCCAAGGCCAAAGCTGCCCAGTACTATACGATCCTGAACCGCATCGAATACGTCATCACGCTGGACAAAAAGTACAGCGACGGCGTGTTTTTGGCGTTTTATCGCAAATTCAACACCCTCTACAACACTGTCCACCGCGTTGACGTCACCAGAGATCCGATTGAGGTCTACTACGCCAACGACATCGGCATCATTGAAGCCGAGATAGACGAAACAAAACCGCGCACGGCCAAAGAGACCCGGATCGCCGAAGGACGTGAACCCTCCGCTGGTGTTCGTCAGCTTTCGATTCTGGAGATCATCGAAGCGCGCAACCAGCAAGAAGAAGAGATCGGCGTCCGCATTGCCGACTTCAAAGCCAAAATGGATGAATTCTTCGCCTACGTGCGGAGTTCGTCCGCCGGTGAGCGGCTAATCGTCAAGATCAAGTCTCGCCTGTCTGAAGACGAAATCTACGACGACTTCGGCAAAATTTACCGAAGCTACAGGGCGTTTAATCGCAAGAAAGTAGGCGATTACTTCTTCACTGTAACGCAGGACATTGTGGAGAAGTTATGCGACGAGTTTGAAAGTGAAGTGTTGGCGGGAATAATTTGAGGCTCAATCGGATCTGGTGTGAAGGGGAATCACAATGGTTGAAGAAAAGCTGCCTCCGGTACATTCAGGGGAAATTTTACTTGAGGACTTTATGAAGCCGTTGGGCATTACGCAGTATCGGCTGGCGAAGGAACTGCACGTCTACCCCCGGCGTGTCAATGAGATTGTACATGGCAAGCGAGCTATCACCGCGGATACGGCGCTACGTTTGGCCCGCTTTCTCGGCACATCCGCCGAGGTGTGGATGAATCAGCAAGCACACTACGAACTTGAAGTGGCGCGAGATGAAGTCGAACTGCAAATCCGTGAGGAAGTCACACCGTACCGAGTTTAGAGATTAGAGACCTCTTGCCAAGGGTCAAAAATCAAATTCTTGTAGATTCGGACAGGCCGGTCTAATTCTGGCGTTAGGTGAGCTTGTGAATACACATAGATATGTGAAAGTCGAGCATAAACGGCTCGATCTTATCTGCTATAATAATAAAGCATAAACGAAAAGCGGATTCCTGAGTAAGTGAAGATGGACGACAAGTTTGTTTGGGATTCACAGAAGGCACAGGCGAACCTCAGCAAGCATGGTATCCGTTTTGAAGAAGCCAGCATCGTGCTTGCCGACCCGATGCGAATTGTCCTTCTGGATGAAGAGCATTCTATCGATGAGCAACGATTCATCACCATCGGATATTCGCAAAGCAACAAATTGCTTTTGGTGGCGCATGTGGAGCGTGCGGGGAAGACGCGCATTATCAGCGCAAGAAAGGCGACAGCAAATGAACGAAGATTCTACGAACAAGGCGCATGACGATTACGAGCTGCGAGATGAATACGATCTCTCCCAGTTGCCTGTGATGCCGGAAGGTCGCTATGCACCCGAACGACGATTGGGCACGAATCTGGTGGTGCTTGCGCCAGACGTGGCAGAGGCTTTCCCGAATGATGCGGCTGTCAATGAGGCATTGCGACTGGTTTTACAAATCGCGAAGGTTCCACAGGTTCGTAAACTGATCACAGAATCGTAAGGCCACCCTTACCCTTCCGCTCTCAGCCGCGGATTGCTCACTTCGTCGAACCCAATGTGGATGAGGTAGAGCGAGAGGAAGAGCAACATGAGGGTCGCGACTGGCGTCATCCACCACCACCAGAGATTTTGGAAGACAGCGCTGTAGTTAAGGGACCAGTAGATCATCATCCCCAACGTCATCTCGCGTTGGGGACCTAACCCCAAGATCGATAACCCGGATTCAGCCAGCACGGCGGCAATAAACGCGTTGACAAAATTCGCGCCCAACCATTGGAGCATGTGGGGCATGAGTTCACGTACCACGATTTCTATGCCGCCCATGCCCGAAAGCCGCGCTACTTGTACAAAGCCGCGCTCCTTTAGACTCAACACCTGGGCGCGCACCTGACGCGCCGGCGAAGGCCAGGCGAAGATGCCAATGATCAACGCCATCGCGGTCACCCCCAGGCCGCGCACCAGCGCCGCGATCAGGATCAAAAAGAGCAGCGATGGCACCGATAGAAATACGTCGATGATCACACGCAACACGGCATCTACCCAGCCGCCAAAGTAACCACTGATGAAGCCAATGAAAGCGCCCAATAGAGTACCGACCAGAGCGGCAATCAGCCCTACTTGCACTGAATTGGGAATCGCTTCGGTCAATTGTACAGCAATGTTCTGGCCCAGCGAATTGGTGCCCAACAGCGCTACTTCGCCAGGAGGGGTGCGCACAGGATAGGCGCCGGATCGGCGTTGTGCAGGCTCGACAAAAAAGCTCCCGATCAAGGCGACCAATACAATGGTCATGAAGACAACCGTGCCTCCTGTAAATTTGGGGTTCCGCAACAGATCCCAAAAGATTCCTTGACGGCTTTCGCCAACTTGTTCCTGGACAGGCACAACAGCCATAGTTTAACTTCCTCCCGACCCTTCGTAGCGGATACGTGGATCGATCAGTGGATAGATACTGTCAATAATGAAGTTCGCCACGGCCACCGATACAATAATCAAGAGTACACCCCCCTGAATCAAGGGATAGTCGAGGCTGTTGATGGCGTTGTAGATCCGATAGCCAATGCCCGGATACGCAAAGATCACCTCGGTGATCAAAGCGCCGCCCACAATATGGCCCAGTGAGATAGCAAGACCCGTCACCTGGGGGAGCAGCGCATTGCGGAAGGCATATCCCCACAGAATGCGCCGGTTGTTGATCCCCATGGCCTCGGCGTTAAGGATATAATCCTCACCCTTGAGCGAGATGATCAAACTGCGCATGCTCAAGAACCACCAGCCCAGCGAGACCAACAGAATACTCATCGCCGGCAACGTAGCATGTCGCAGAACATCCAGGACAAATGGCAGGTTCCAGCCTGGGCGCATACTGACCGAGTAAGCGCCCGATAAGGGAAAGATGGGCCAATAGAACGCAAAAACAAAGACGAGAATAATGGCTAAGATGTAGTAGGGCATGGTATAGAGGACCAGCGCTGCCGGCACCAACAGGCGCAAGCCACCTGCTTTGCGCCCCTGCCAGCCAATCACAGCCCCGATCACCGATCCCAGTATCCAACTGAGCAGCGTCGTCATTGTGAGCAGGCCAATCGTCCACGGCAGCGCTGCCGCCAGCATCGTTGTCACCTGCGCGGGGAAGCTGCTGATCGATATGCCCATGTTGCCGCGCAGGAGTTCGCGCCAGAAGCTCAGATACTGTTGCCACAGCGGACGGTCCAGACCAAAGCGTTCTCGATATTCGGCCACCAATTCTGGCGCATTGACAGCGCCGCCCGCCGCCGCCATATTGGCGAAGACAGCATCCAACGGTTCGCCAGGAACCAGGCGCGGCACAAAGAAGACCACAGTCATGGCAATGAAGATGGTGGCAAAGAGGATAATCAGGCGTTCGGCAATGTAGCGGACGTATGCGTTCATAGTTTTTCATGAGCCGTAGTGCGTAGCGCAGGATCGCCCATGCGCTACGCACTACGGCTACTAGCTCAGCATGACAACAAGTGAATGGTGACTACTACTGTCCGGCAGCTCGGATTCCAGGGACCCATTCGCCAGTATCCGGCGAAGGATAGCCAGTGAGCAGCAGATTCATAGTGGCCCACCAGTTGACGGGCATCATCCATGGATTCTCAGCGTCGGGCCAGCCTTCCCAATAGGTCGTGTTGAAGGGAACCAGAGCCGGAGCCTGGGTCAACGGAGCCACAGGTAGATCCTCGTACCAGATTTCCATCGCCCGGGCGTAGATATCGATCAGGGTCGCCTCGTCAGCGCCCACACTCAGCGCCTCTAGCATTTCGTCGACAACAGCATCGTATTCTTCATTCGAATAGCGGAAGCTGTTGCGCTCGAACCAGGGAGCCGGTTCGCCCAGAGGAACGTAGAACTTACTGTGGAAGAGTTCCAGGTTCTCGTAGATAGTGCCGGGGCAGAAAGCCTGCGGCGCATAGATATCAAAGTTTCCTTCTCGGATAGTGGTGCCAAGCACCGCACCTGATAGTGTTTGCTGTTGCACATCGATCCCAGCGGCATCCAACTGGTCAGCGAGTACCTGGGCCACCTTCATATCTTCGGGTGTATTCCCACTTACGAGCATATCCACAGTCAGCCGCGCGCCATTGTTCGCCCAGATACCATCGGCGCCCCGCTCATAGCCAGCCGCAGCGAAGTGTTCTTCGGCGCGGGCCGGATCATAGGTCACGGCGGCGTTGTCCAGGATATCACTAATGGCGTCAACATAGGGCTGCAAGCCAGAATACGCTGGCCAGACAGTCTGGGCAGGGATAGTCGCCCCTTCATAGGCCAGGGCTACGATCTGATCGCGGTCGATGGAATAGGAGATAGCCTTGCGCAGATCTGGGTTGTCCCACGGTTCACGGGCGTGCTGGAAGAGCAGCGCACGTGGGCAGGGATCGAACCAGGCATAAGGAGCATCGGGCAGCCATGCCTGCACATTGGGGTTGCGTCCTACCACCGAGAGGAAAGATCCTAGCGAGAGGATGCCAATGGCGGGTGAATCAATATCATTGGCGGTCAGCGCCAGCGCTACACTTGTTTCGGGACCAACATGCATAAAGTTGACAACTCTAGGCGCAGGGGTAACACCCAAAACTTCAATACCCCACCAGTTGTCATCGCGTACATAGGAAAACGCCTGTTCAGTTGAGTTTTCCAACAGATAGGGACCTGTGCCGATTGGCGGATTGTTGCGGAAAGAGACAGGATCCTCCACATCGCGCCAGATATGCTCGGGCTGAATCGTAATACCGCTCCAGACCGAAACAGCCGGGAAGGCTTCACGCACCAGGTGAAGGCGAGCATTGGGCTCAGTCAGATTGAATTGTACAGTGTAATCGTCAATCGCCTCAACCGACGCCACCGCCGCATTTGCCTCAGCCGCCCAGATCATGCCTGGGTTCTCGCGCAGCATCTCATAGGTGAAGACAACATCGTCCGCGGTGAAGGGTTCGCCATCACTCCAGCGCACGCCCTGGCGCAAGACCACGGTGATGGTGTCGAGATCTTCGCCATATTCATAGCTTTCGGCCAACCACGGCACGAATTCGCCGGTCTCCATGTTGAGATAGAAGAGATATTCATGCACCATCGCGCCCAAACCTGTTCGGGATCGGTCAAACCCTGGCGCATAAATATTGTAATTTGTCGGATCGGCAAATGGCCTTGATACGGCGATGTTGAGCGTTTGGGCGCGCTCTGAATCGACAGGGGCAGCAGGCGCTGCCGGCGCCCCGGGCGCTGCCGGCGCCGGGCAGCCAGCCAGCAGTAGAACAAGTACAGCAACGAGTGAAAATAGTCTGATTCTGTGATTTCTAGACATTGAATCACTTCCTCCTTGAAGTTAATGGAAATGGCGGTAGTTCAGGAACGATTTTTCTTTTGCGGTGTTCACCTCTCTTATCCAGGTATCATTATTGCATAGTGCAATCGGGAAGGGTTGATTATCTAGGCTGCCTGCACCGGCTCAGCTTCAACCGGACTCGACGTGCTGATGAGGATCTCGTCCATCTTGTCGAAAGAGAGGATCGGAGCGTCCTGGTGCAGGTAGCAGGTCGCCGCCCGCCGCGGATCCGTACGGAAGAACGGTGGAGCCTCTTGAATACAGGGTTCAAACGTGTGTGGGCAACGATTATTAAATGGACACCCTACGTCCGGGTGCGCCTGAGCTGCCAACGGCGAAGGCGCCGGTTCCTCCGGCCAGATCCGATCGGGATCGGGCCTGGGGATAGAGCCTACCAACAATTGGGTATACGGATGTTTGGGGTCCTTAACCACCTGGCGCACATCGCCTGCTTCGGCCACATAGCCCCGGTAGAGAACGATGATATCGTCGCAAACCTGGAACGCTGTGGTCAGATCATGGGTGATGTAGATGAGCGAGATGCCAAACTCATCGCGCAATTGCCGCAGGTTTGTCAGCACTGTGGCCCGTAACGAGGCGTCGATCATGGAGACCGGTTCATCGGCGATGATCAACTTGGGTTTGAGCAGCAAAGCCCGCGCCACCATCACCCGCTGACGTTGACCTCCGCTCAATTGATGAGGATACCGGCCCAACGTCTCGGCAGGGCGCAGTCCCACGGCGTTAAGCGCCTCTTCCATGCGTTGGCGCATCTCTTGCCTGGAGTTAGCCAGCTTAAACTTCTGGATCGGCACCTCCAGCATGTGATCCACTTTGTAGAACGAGTTAAAAGACTCAAATGGATCTTGAAAGACTGCTTGCACCTCTTGTCGGAACTCGTGACGCCGGTTGCTGCTCAACCTGCGTAAGTCGGCGCCCCGATAGAGAACTTCCCCTTTAGAAGGCTTCTCCAACCCTAAGAGCAGGCGGGCCATGGTACTCTTGCCGCTGCCGCTTTCCCCCACCACGCCGGTGATAGAAGGACGGGTCGTGTCGATGGTAAAGCTGAAATTACGCAAAGCCACCACCGACGTGCGCTTGATGAAGCCACCGCCGAAGATCTTGGTTACGTTGCGCATTTGGAGCAGAGCCGTCATTTGCGCGCCTCCTCGACCGGGGAAAGGGCGACAGCCTTGCTGACGACCTCTGGATCATGCAGATGGCAGGCCGCAAACTGATTCGGATGCACCTGGCGATAGACTGGCTCTACGTCGATACAATGGTCCATCACATAAGGACAACGTGGGTGGAAGACACAGCCGCGCGGTCGATCCGCCGCCGAGGGTGGCGATCCTTTGCCGCCGACCAGCGCCTCTTTTTCTTCCAGCGAAGGCAGGCTCTCCATGAGCAAACGTGTGTACGGGTGTTCAGGACGGTTAAACATCTGCCGCACCGGGCCTTCTTCCACCATTTTGCCGGCGTACATCACGCCGACGCGGCTGGCAAACTGCGCCATCAACCCCATATCATGCCCGATCAAGATCACAGCAGATCCCAGATCTTCTTGGACCTGGCGCAGGGTCTGCATTACCTGGCGCTGCACCACCACATCCAGCGCGCTGGTGGGTTCATCCGCGATGATCAGGCTGGGGCGGAGACTGATCGCAAAGGCCATACAGACCCGCTGCTTCATGCCGCCGCTCAGTTCATGTGGATACATATTGGCGACATTGGGCTTTAACCCTACACGCGCCAACAGATCGGCCAGCCGTTCGCCCATCTCCTCGTTGGAGAGGTTGACGCCGTGGCTCTCCAGGCCGTCGGCAAACTGTTTGCGGATGCGAATCACCGGGTTGAGTGAGTTCATGGCGCCCTGTGTCACCATTGCCACTTTGTTCAGGCGGCGGCGGCGCATCTCTTGATCCGAGAGGGTAAGGAGATTTTCACCATCGAGAAGAATTTCACCCGATTCAATGCGCCCAGGCGCTCGGACCAGGCGCATAATCGCCAGGGCAATCGTCGATTTCCCCGAGCCAGATTCGCCGATCAGTCCGAAGCGTTCACCCGTTTTGATGTCAAAGGTGACGCCGTCCACGGCTTTCACAATGGCGCGCGGCGTGTCGAAATAGACGCGCAAATCGTTCACTTGCAGGATTGAATTCATGGTACTCGTAAGCCCAAAGGATCTGGATATCGTAAACCTGTCGACAGGATCGCTGTCAGGTTGCGCCGATCATCCTAAGTGATAAAGATCGATTAAGAACGGGTAATACGCTGGTTAAAACTACTCTCATACTGATTTGGGGTAGGCGTGCTAACTTCATTGTCTTAGAAGCTTAATTCTTTGTCAAGTAGTTTTAAATTATGTGTTTGCACACAAATCTTTCAATGTCAGTTTCAGTAGTTCACGATTTTGGATTGAAATTGCGGAGTGAGCACGCCTCGTGCGGGTAGGACGGCACGTGGGCGTGCCTATTCCGCTGGGATTTACGCAAAATCGTGAATTACTGAATAAGGTATATCGGCGCATAGATCCCCATTGATCCGGGTAAAAGAAGCCCCGGCAGCTTTCCTCACTGTCAGATAGCTGTCGGGGCTGCATTGATCTCGATTTTGTCCTCACCCGCGAGGAGAACGCTCATCCGCGCAGGTGGACTATGCACTGCACCCTATGCAGTCACCTTTTCTTTCGCCCACATCGCCTTTAATACCCGCGCTGGGGACATGGGCAGTTCGGTCATGCGCACGCCGATGGCCTGATAGATGGCATTGGCAATGGCCGCCGCGGGTGGCACAATCGGCACTTCGCCCACGCCGCGCACACCAAAAGGATGTTGCGGATTGGGCACTTCGACCATCACCGATTCGATGGGCGGCAGATCGTAAGAGGTGGGCATACGGTAGTCGAGCAGGCTGGCGTTGAGCAGGTGGCCATCCTTGTCGTAGACATATTCCTCGTTCAAGGCCCAGCCGATACCCTGTACCACACCGCCCTGGATCTGCCCTTCCACATAGCTGGGATGGATCGCCTTGCCGACATCCTGTGTGGCGGTGTAGCGCAGGATCTGCACCTTGCCCGTTTCCGGATCGACTTCCACATCCACAATGTGGGTGGCGAAACCCGGCCCCGCCCCGCCCGGACGCATGGAGACGCTGGCGGTGATGGGCGGGTAAGAATGGGAGAGTTCCTGGGCCGCTTTTTTGAAGCCAATCTGGCGGCCATCGGCTTTGAAAAGGCCATCCTCAAATTTAACCGAGTCGGCGGGGACTTCCCAATGGTCGGCCAGATATCCGGCCACTTTCTCGCGCAGCGCCAGACCCAGATTGTAGGTGGACCAGCCGATCTTGAAGGTGACGCTGCTGCCGCCTGTGCCGCCGGTGAGACCGATGGAGTTGGTATCCACCACCGTGGGGTTGACATCCTCGGCGGCGATGCCCAACGTCTCGGCCAGCATCATGGCCGCGGATGCGCGCGATCCGCCGATGTCGGTGGAGCCTTCGATCAGGTTGACAGTGCCATCGGCATTGACCACGGCGGTGACGCTGGAGGGGTTGCTGCCGTTGAACCAGAAACCAGAGGCGACACCCCGCCCGCGGAATTTACCTTCTAGAGGCGTGGCATAGTGGGGATGGTCGATGGCCGCTTCCAGCGTCTCCTTGAAGCCGATCTTGCCGTAGGTGGGACCGTCGGCGCGGCGATCCCCTTCTTGGGCGGCATTCTTGAGGCGAAACTCCAGCGGGTCGATGCCCAGCTTCTCGGCCACTTCGTCGAGTACGGCTTCCGAGGCAAAGGCGGCGTTGGTTCCACCTGGCGCCCGGTACGCGCCGGTCTGGGGTCGGTTTACAATCACGTCGTAGGCGTCGATCTGGAGATTATCCAGTTTGTAGGGCGCCAGGATCACGCCTGCGCCGGCGCCCACCGGCGAGCCAGGGAACGCGCCGGCTTCATAGGCCAGCATGGCCTCCGCCGCGGTGATGGCACCATCCTTCTTGGCGCCGATCTTGACGCGGATGTACGAGCCGGAGGTCGGCCCGGTCGCCAGCAGCACCTCGGTGCGGCTCATCACCAACTTCACCGGGCGGTTGCCACTCTTGCGCGAGAGCAACGCCGCCGGCACATCGAGATAGGCTGTGAACTTGCCGCCGAAGCCGCCGCCGATCTCGGTGGGGATCACCTTGACGCGGCCACTGGGCATTTGCAGCAGTTCCGTCACCTGATCGCGGATGTCGAACGCGCCCTGAGTGCTGGTCCACACATCAATGTGGCCGTCCTTGCGCCAATGCACAGTGGACGCCTGCGGCTCGATATAGCCCTGATGGACCATGGCCGTGTTGAATTCCCGCTCGACAATCACATCGGCCTCGGCGAAGCCCTGCGCCAGGTCGCCGCGCTGATGGCGGCTGTGGCTGGCGATGTTGGTGGGCTTGTCTCCGGTTGCGCCCATCTCATCGGTGCGCAGGTCCTCCAGAATAATCGGCGCGCCCTCGGCCATGGCCTGGTGCACATCCATTACCGGCGGCAGCACTTCGTAATCGACCTCGATCAGAGCCAGCGCTTCCTCGGCAATGTGGACATTGCGGGCGGCTACCGCGGCGATGGCGTGACCGTGGTAAAGGACCTTGTCGTGGGCCAGGATGTTGGCGCTGAGGTTGCGCAGATTGGTGGCCGATTCGCCCAGTTCCTGAATATGATCCGAAGCTTCGGCCAGATCCTTCGATGTCACCACCGCGGTGACGCCGGGCAATGCTTCCGCTTTGCGGGTGTCGATGGAGCGGATGCGGGCGTGGGCGTGCGGGCTGCGCAGAATGCGCCCGTAGAGCATGTTGGGAAGGCGAGTATCCGCACCATACTTGGCCGCGCCCGTCACCTTATCCACGCCGTCGTGGCGGATGGGGCGGGTGCCGATCACTTTGTAGGCTTGCGGGTGATTGTTTTCAGCCACATTTCTTCTCCTTACGCTACATTGAATTGCGAAGACAACAGGATAGTCCCTGTTATCATAATCAGATTTTGGAAATTTTCCAGTCACGTTGACAGCAATAGAACGCCCCTTCACCATGTCGCCTGGATGGCGGCAATCTGCGTCAGGATATCGTCGTCGAGTCCGCGGCCATTGGACGCAGCGACGTTCTGTGTCAACTGTTCCACTGTCCGCGCGCCGGGGATAGCCGCCGAGACTGCGCCGGGGCTGATGGCGTAGCGCAGGGCAAACTGGCCGAACGTGCCATCGTGTTGTTCGGCCAGCGGGGACAGGGTACGCGCGTGTTCGATCATGGGATCGAGTTTGTCCCCCAGCAGCGAGGCCCGGTGTCCCTGTGTATCATCCTTTGCCATGAACTTGCCAGTGAGGACGCCGCGCGCCATAGGCATACGGATCAAGATCCCCACGCCGTGCTTCTCGGCCAGTGGAAAGACAGCATCGCCCACCTCGGTGGTCAACATACTGTAATCCACTTGCAGCACTTCGGCCAGGCCGTTTTCGATCAGCCAGCGTCCGCTGGCAGCGTCGTTGATGGAGACGCCAGCAAAGCGGATCTTGCCCTGCGCTTTGAGCGTCTGCATGGCTTCGGGCCAATCGAAGCGCTGCATGTCGTCAAGACTGGGGCTGTGCAGTTGATAGATGTCGATGGTCTCCCGACGCAGACGGCGCAGGCTTTCTTCGGCATGGGCGATGATGCGCGCCGGCGACCATTCTTTGACATTGCTTTCGCGTACGCGGCTGACTTTGGACGCGATCAGCACGTCGTCGCGGTTGCCAATCGCCTGTCCCAAAATCTCCTCGCTGCGGCCCCAGCCATAGGCTTCGGCGGTGTCAAAGACGGTGATCCCCAGATCCACCGCCTTGTGGACCAGATCGATCCAGTGGCTGTCCGGCTCGGCTTTTTCGCCCAGCCGGTTGCAGCCCATTCCAATCTCCGAGACCTGCGCGCCGGTGCGTCCCAGGAGTCGATAATGCATAATGTTCTCCTTATTCTTGATCAGTCAAGTGGGTAGAGACTCAGGCCACCAATTGACTTGAAGTGAGTACGATTAAAGGTGATCAGCGTGAGATTGTAGCTCAGTGCAGTGCTGGCAATCATCGCATCGGGAATACTGATGCTCACGCCTTCGAGTCGGCACTTGCGGATCACATCCCCTGTCCTGTCGGAAATGGCAGAATCAAACGGCAGATTCTCAAATCGGGAGAGGAGACGCTGTGTCACGTACTCTTCATTCGGATGCATACCAGCGCGAATTTCCATACGGGTTAACGTAGAAATGGCAAGTCGCTCGCTCGCGCCTAGCCCGCGTACAAGTCGAACTGTCGGCTGGTGGCCGCGTAGTACTCGGATCAGGGGACCTGTATCAAGCAGGAGTCGCGCCATCGTCTTGCATCCAACTGCCGCGTAGTTCGGCGAGCCAGAGATCCATCGACTCTGGCGTTACCATATTGGGATGGTTCTCATCCGTCCAGGCCCCCGTAGCTTCGTCCAGTGCCGCTACCTGTTCTTGGATAGCTAGATGCTCCTCAATCGCCTCGACAATAAAATTAGCGCGCTGTTGCGGAGACATACGTTCATCCAACCGATCCAATAGGGCTTCAGGCAGTGTCAGCGTAATCGTGCGTGAGGGTATTCTCTCGATGGGTGCAGACATTTTCCTGTTCTCCATTGTTCATTCCAATTGCACAACGATTGGCCTCTTCAGTATACCAGACACTCAAGCCGACGAGACCTCAGATGCGGTTCTCCTCAATGTACTCCCACACGATCTGGTATCCCATCCCCGGCTCTGGGGAAAGGTGGACATAGCCCTCCTCATCCATAGGATCGGCGATGGCGGCAAGATAGGGCGGCGGCGTCTCGTAGTCGATGCCGGGGGCGAGCAGGCCGCGTTCGTAATACTCACAGGTGTCGGCGCTGGTCGAGCCGAGGATCTGCAAATTGGCAAAGCCGCTCATGTGGATCTCACAGCGCACGCCAAAGGCTTCGCATAGCCCGGTCATCTTTTTGACGCCGGTGATGCCGCCGCGCAGCACGTCAATGCGTGTGCGATCCGAGGCCCCACGGCGAATCCAATCGGCGCGGGTATAGATGCTGCCCGCCGCAATCTCCGGCGAAAGGATGGGGATCTCCAACTCTGCGCTCAATTTTTCGTACAGCCCTACCAGATATTCGTTCATTGGGTGTTCGTACCAATAGAAGTTGAGATCCTCCAAGACGCGGCCCACTTTGAAGGCGTCGTCGTAGGTGCGATAGGTTCCCCACGGGTCGTAACTGAGGACCATATCCTCGCCCACGGCCTCGCGCACGGCGTAGCAGACTTCAATATCCTGCTCAATATGTGAAGGACGGCCTGGGTCCGATTGTTTGGTCACCGGGTCGTAGAAATAATAGGGGTGGATCTTGTAATGCGTATAGCCCTGACGCTTACATTCCAGCGCGTGATCGGCGTAATCCTGGATCGATCCCATGTTTGGGAAGGTGCTGGCGTAGGCGGGGATCTTCTCGCGGCAGCCGCCCAACAATTTATAGAGTGGCACGCCAAAATAGCGGGCTTGCAGATCCCAGAGCGCCATGTCCACAACGCTGAGGATATTTTCGGGCAGGTTGGCGACCCACATCCAATGCCAGAACTTCTCGCGGTCGAAGGGATCGTGGCCGAGCAGCATGTTCTTCAGCCGTCCTTCCAGCATGGCCCGTTCATCGGCCAGCAGCCCATCGGCGTCTCCGTGACCGTGGCCGCCGAGATAATAGCCCTCGGCCCCCTCGTCGGTGACGATCTTTGTCAACGTCTGCACCACGCGCACTTCGGGCAGCCATTGCCCGTGACGGAATGGCCGTCGCGGCACCCAAAACGGAATCACCTGCAAATCGACGATCTTCATAGAGAGCCTCCTCGGTTGAGAATGATTTTAACGCAGAGATGCAGAGAGAAGAGAGAAGCGATTGGATCACAGATTGCACAGATTTTCACAGATTCCAGAAGATTGGACACGGATTGGCAGGATTTTCAGGATTCCAGAGGTGTCTCCTTCTGAAAGTCTCTCAATCTATCCCTCGTCTTCCCTTCTTCCCTTCTTCTCTCCCTCTACGCCTCTGCCTCTTTGCACCTCTGCGTTAAGAATTCAGTGGATAAAGTTGATCGATCAATTGATCGAGTTCGCGCAGGGTGAGCGCTTCCACGGGTGGGGCAGGGCTACGCACCTTCGCCGTGCGGATGACGCCGCGGCGGCGCAGCAGCTCCTTGTGGACGGTGTAGAAGATCCCCGATCCCTGGGCGGCAATGCGGTTGACCGGCATGATCACACGGTCGAAGAGTTCGCGGGCTGCGGCTTCATCCCCGGCGTGAAAGAGATCCCAGACGCCGACGAAGGCTTCGGGCTGGCTGCAAAAGGGCATGGTCCCCACCGAGCCGCGGCGCATCTCCTCGATGAAATATCCGCCGCCAGCGCCGCCGAAGACCGTCAACAGGTCGCCGGACTTTTCCACCATATCGGCCACTTTGGCGGTGATGGGCTGGCTCTCCACTTTGATATAGCGCACCCATTCGCACTCCTCGGCAATCTGCCGAGCCAGTCCGGGCGAGATGATCGCGCTGGGCGTATCCTGCAAAAAGATGGGGATCTGCACGGCGGCGGAGATAGCGCGGAAATAGTCGCGTACCTCGTCGGCGATAGCGGGCATAAAGGCGGGCGGCATGATCATCAAGGCGTCCGCGCCGTTCTCCTGCGCCCGACGGCTGTAAAAGACGGCCAGATCGGTCCCCGCCGCGCCGGTGTTGATGACCACAGGCACGCGGCCATCCACCTGGTCCACCACAACGCGGGTGACATGATCCCGTTCCGCTTCGGAGAGTTTGAAGATCTCGCTGCCCAGCGCCACCCCCAATCCGTGGACGCCCGCCTCAATATCAAAGTCGATCAAACGGCGCAAACCCTCCTCGTCGATCTGCCCGTCTTCCATAAACGGCGTGATCAAAATTGGATAGACGCCGCGCAGGGGTTCGGCTGTCATCAGCTTTCTCCTTGGGTGTGGTGGATATGATGTGGGGTTATTATCGGGTGATTTTCGGCAGACTGCAACCGAGGAGAAGAGAATGGATCACAGATTTCACATATTTGCACAGATTCCAGAGATTTGGACACGGATTTGCAGGATTTTCAGAAGATTCATGGAGGGGCATGGGTGGGGGCGGGAAGAAAACTCGCCAATGGACTGAGATTTGCCTCCGCCCTCACCCGCGCCCCTACGATACTCTCCGCGTCCTCTGCTGTGAATGCCTACGCCGCTTCCAGGGCGATGGTCACTTTGTCCTCGCCGAGGCTGAAGGTACGGTTCGGGTGCGATTCCGGCGACGGAATGCCCGCCTTCACGTCTACCTGTACGATGTTGACCACGTTGAGCGTCTGACTGATCTCATCCGCGTATTGGTGGAGGATGCCGCGCACCAGGGGTGTATCGGTGATATAGAGAGCAATGCGATCATTGACACCGCTGGCCTGGCGCAACCGCTCGACCTCGCGCACGATCACTTCTTTGTATTCCTGAACTTTCTGCTCGCTGTCCATAGTTGTTCCTTTCTGGGGGATGAATGGAATCGACTGCCCCCATACTCTATCAACCCTATGGACGCGAAGGAGAGAGGAGGATTACATTTGGCGATGGGCGAGTTGCGAATTGCGAACTGAGTTCGCCTTCTGCGGGCTGCTGTCTGTCGTCCGTCGTCCGTGGTTCTCATTCCGCATTCCGCACGCCCACAGGGATGGCGCGCTGGCTGGCGGCGGGGATCAGATATCCGCTCTGTTGGGCGGCGGATCGGCTGCGCTGCCAAAGGTAGATCCACTCGCCGAGGACCGATGTAGTGAGGGCCAACGCGGCAATGGTCACGCCGGGCAGGGGCAGCAGCCAGCTTCCCAGCGTCAGCATGAGGACGAGCAGACCCAGGCTGATCGCCACCGAATGGGTGATGTATTGGGTTCGGCGCAGGTGGACGAGGACGCCGCGCTGCCACGAGATCAGGGTGGCGACGGCGGGCAGCGGCGCGATCAAGAGGGTGGGCACGATGGCAAATTCCACCAAATGCGAGGGCAGACCGGATACGACGCTATACCATCCATGCGCCAGCGGCGTGACGGCGAAAAGCCCGAAAATGACACCCAGGATCGCAGCCAGCGTCCACGCGAAGCGTCGCAACTGGCGGTAAGTCTGGCTATCTGTGAGCAACGCCACCACGGCTTCTTGATACGACATCGCCGTCGAACGCCCCAAGAAGAGGACGCTCATGATCACCGGCCAGACAGCCAACGAAAACAACGGTTCAGGCGCACGCGACAGCGCCGTGGAAAAGAGCGGCTGGTTGGCGAGGACGATCAACGAGGTGAGCGCCAGCGGCACGTAGAACGAGAGCAGATCGGGGATGGTGAGCGGCTTGCCGTCGGCGTCAGCGCTCAAATGTTGCCGAATGGTGGCGCGGGCGAAGGCATAAGAGACCACCGCCGCCGCCATCACGCCGATGCTGAGGCCAGTGGCCGCAATGTAGACGCCATTGATCTCGCCCCACAGTAGACCAATCGCCAGCGTCGACGTTGTCACCACCAGCCGCGCCGCAATCGTAATGGGCACCACTCGGGTGCGGTCAAAGCGGATCAACACCCCCTGCCAGAGCCGACGATAGGCAATGGAGGCGGTCCACGGCGTCATCAAGAGGAAGCCGTGGCGGCTGAGTTCCACCACTTCCGCCGGCGCGCCGATCAACCCGCGCACAAGAATTTCATACAGGGGCGTCAACCCAATCAGCAGATGGAGCGCGGTGAGGGTGATGGTCATGCTGTGGGTGAAGCGCAGCAACTGGTTGTACGATTGGCGGTCGCGCGGCAGCGCCGTCCCTGCGGTGAGGAGCATGATCACCGGCCCTTCCACGAGCAGGGCCAGGGCAAAGGTGACGCCAAAGGCAGCCAGGTTGATCTCCGGGTTGGGCAGCCGCGCCATCACCGCGGAGATAGCGGGCTGTTCCACGGCCATCATCAACCACATGGTCGCCAGCGGCAGCCAGAACCAAAAGATACGGCGCGGGGTGAGAATAGTATCGAGTGACACAGGTTTTTCCTTGTGGGCGGGTGGGATCTAAACCGTTACAGCATAAGGGTTGATCCTATCCTCTCAGCAAGGGAGTGTCAAACGTTGGTGCGGCTCATTACTCGACAGTCTCTGCTGACGTACCTTCCACGGCGGAAAGTGCAATTTGTGGCGCAATGCCGTCATTCACCTGGAGGATACCCGGCAGGTAATCATCTGTGACGGAGGCTGTGGTATAGAGCAACTCTGCGATCTGCTGTGAGGATGGGTAGGCAAGATCCGTGTAAAGGGTATTGCGGAAGCGAAGTTCACCATTATCCAGATCGAGTTCAAACGCTCCGATGAGAAGACCGTAGTTGGCGCGGGTAACGAACTCCATCATGGCGGACCTGTGTTGAGGATCTGTGATGATTGGTAGCGCTGCATACGCGATCAGGTAGCGATTGGCGACATCCCACACGATCTGGCATAGAAACGAGCCATTCTCGCCAGCAACGCCCGTGATCAAAGAATCTTCACCCTCTTGCCGTCGCCAGGACCAACCATCTTCGTTGAGATAGGCAGCCACAGCATCGAGAGGATCTATCCAATCGATCTCGTCGGCGTCATCGGTTGGGTCTTCTTCTCCTTCACTAGATAGCTCCTCTTCAACGCTCATGAAGATCTCGCGTACGCTCTCGGCAGTGGCCTGGCTGATCTGATCGGCAAACTGCCGTACATCTTCGTCGAGCAACTCCTGTGGATATTGAACTAACTCAAGGTTGATTTTGCCGCGTATGAACTCTTGGATTGCCTGTTGGAAATCCCCTTGTTGAATTCGATCAAAGGTGTTTGATGAAATGCGAAGACGTCGCCAGAAGGTTCGATAGCGGCTGACGCCTCTCAGCCCGGTTTGGGTGACTTCGGTGGCGAACCAACTTGACGTACTCAACAGTGGATGGTCCGCTGTCTGCCTAGCCAGGTCGTGTAGGAAGGGTTCGATCTGAGATAGATCCTGGATGAAGGGTGAGAGAAATGGGTAAAACTGCGGGTGAAGCCGCGCTTCGATGGTTACTTCCCGGTGGCTATTGAAAGGAGGCCCACTCACTTCTTCACGCAGCGCGGTGACCAGATTGAACTCTTCCGCTTTATCTATCTCGTTGTAGATCTGTGGGGCAAGGTGAAAAATGAGCGATACTCCCCCAGGCGCTTCATCCCTTACCACCAACTCCATACGCACATCGGTTAATTGGCGCGACGCTCCTTGCACGTCAAACATAAGCAAAGGCTTACTAAATTGATGGCTCAGTTTGAAAGGATCGATCCGATTATTCATACTCTACTACCTGCCGATAAGATAGAATACCCAGCACAAGCGCAGTGATCATTGTAGCTGCAAGCACGAGAATAAATTGCTGCTGTGAAATTGCTGACCGCACGGCCAGACTGTATGCGGTGGCGTCTTCCCCAGCCAATACAATGGGCATGTTGATGCTTCCCAACAGAAAGAGCGGACCTCCGCCCAGGAATGCGCCTACCAATCCGGCAACCCCGGATGTGACAAGCGCAGAGAAGGGTGTTGCGTAGGCGAGCCGTCCATTCGCCCCAAACGAGCGAATGTCATGGCTCAACCAGACGCCAATCGGCATGAGAACAACCAGCGCCCAATAGATTCGTGCGACCATCTCCGCCCTTTCTGCTGTGGACTGGGCAAAGAGAATGGCGGAGCCGCCAGCCACGATCCCAGCCACCAGCCCTGGTCCGGCGCAGATAGCCGACTGGATGGCTGTAACGATCCAGCGGGCGCGCATAGGAGAGATCAAAGGTTTTGCACCTGTTCGTTTAGGCCCTGTGTGGCATTCCGCACCAGATCCAATTGTGGCTTGATCTTTTCAAGTCGCTTGGTCACGCGTTTGCCATGTCCCTTGCCTGGGCCACCGCCGATCTTGCGCAGCGCGATCTCGAAGCCGCTGTTGATCTTTGCCATCCAATCCTTGCTCTTTTGCGTTTGGCCTTGCGCCTCCTTGACCGAGTCGTCGCTCACCTGTTGGTTGAGCGCCATGTTGCGCACATTCTCATCGTTGACGCCTGTACCAATGCCGCTGCCGATGGCATTGAGTATCGTCGCTCCCTGTTTGACCCCTTGATCCGCCCCCATGCTCAATACTTTGTTTGAGATGAGACCGCCATACTTGCCGCCCTCTTCAAACAGACCTTTCACAGTCTTGCCCATGAACTGGCCAGGATCGCCGGAAACGCCAGCCATCACACCTGCTGTAACCACTGTGGTCATATCGGTGCCGAATTGCAGCCCATGTTCGGCTATTTTGCCCTTTAGATACCCTCTTGAGCGAGGATCTTTTGTCTTCTTAGCGGCGATGCCAGCCCAGATCATGAGGAGCAGTTCCAGAGCAGCTTTTACCATGCCTGCAAATAGGGCAATCGACGCGTACGCGCCGGAGACCGGCGGCAAGGGCAGTGTGAAGAGGGCGATGCTTGAGCAGATCGATTTCAAAAGGCCAAGCGCTTTGGCGATGATCTGTAAAACTCCATAAGCTTTGGCACCTCGCTTTCCACCCAGCCCGCGGACGTGTCCTCCCTTGACAGAGGTCGTCAGCCGCACATAATCATGCGCAGCAGCGACGAAATCATCGACAAAGCTTTTGCCCTCAAACTCTACATCATACCCACCGCCGATGTTTTTCTTCTCAATACGATAGAGTCCGCCCGTCAGCAGATTCAGTACTGTGCCACCCAGGACCCCGCCAATGGCCGTGCGGATCTTGCGGCCCGTAGCGACCATGGCCCGCTCACCGAACTTTTCGTACTTTTTGCTCTCGTCCAGCACATCGAGCTTGTATTGTTTCAGGGTGGATCGGTAGATACCTGTGTCCGTCACTGCTTTCCAGGCGTTACCCGTCCCCTGAATTAGACCGGACGGTACAGATTGCTCGCGCTCTTTCTTGGCTTTGGCTTCATTGGCTTTCTTGGCTTTATCGATTGTATCGTAATTGTTCAGAGCGGTTTGATGCTTCGTTTCTGTGTCCTGCAGATATTGCTGGGCATTTTGCATCCGCAATTCAGACTGTACCTGGAAGAGCGCCATCAATTCCAGCCCCTGGATCAACCGCAAATGGCGTATCTCTTTCTTGCCTTCGGAGCCGCGTTTGATCGTCTTCTCGTAAAGATTCTTTGTGAAGGGATGGGCAATAGCTTCACCAGCCGTAGCACCCAGATCGAGAATCCCTTGACCTGCGCCTTTTAACACTTTCTTCGCGCCTACGCCTTTGCCCACGCGCAGGCTGGGATCGATGTATTTGTTGCCTTTGCCTTGAGGGGCAACGGGCTGTTCAATGGTGTCTTGCCCAAATTGCCCCATTTCGTATCCCTGTCGCGCGTGAAAGTCCCCGCTGCCATCCTGTTTGCTCGATTGTAAGAGCAGACGGGTAGCGCTATCGGTGAGGGGTTTGGCCTTTCCGTTGGCCCCAGCCTGCTGACCTCTGGCCAGGCCGCTCGCAAGGGCCTGCCGAACCACATTGGCTCCACCCCATTCCTTCTCGGTTAACAGAATCGCCTTTTTGTTCACATGATCGCCAATGCGTGCATGGTCCGCCTGGAGAAAGCTGTAATAGTTCAGGATTTTGAACTTATTCTGTTCAATGGCCATGGCCGCATCAGAAGCGCTCAATTCCACTGACTCCCAGTCGAGATTTTGGCTACCCTCCTTAAATTCTTTGCCGGTCATCATGCGCGCTTTGGCGTCTTCGTTATTCAAGTCGTTTTCCAGGGAATCAGCCATGGCGACGATCTGATCCGCGATTTGGTCCATCTGATCCGCTTTGGCCCAAGCCGCTTGCTCTAAATTATCAACCTGGGCATCCTGTTTCACCTGCTCGTGCAGATTCAATATCTCTTCAAATTTTTCTCGAACATCGGCCTGAATTTTATCTCCAAAGAGTTTGACGGCGGCATCGGCGCGTTGTCCGCGCTTGACCATGCTCTTCATCAGCTTGGTTTCGCGGGCGCGTGCTGTCTCTGGATCGTCCATATCTATGGAGTTTGTCCGCTGAGACAGAACCTGTTCGATTTTGGACTTGCCTGTGGTTGCTTTCTGCATCGCTCGATTGGCATGGGGGAGCGCGACACCAGAGAAGCTAACCTTGTTGGGCGAGGGTGTTTCTACCTGGGTCTGGGTGCCTTGTTGTTCTAGCCGCTTTTTCTGTTTTTTCTCGGCCTTTTTTCGTTTTCGTTTTTCCCACCACTCAGGAGCGCGTTGCACACTCGGTGAAGCGCCCTGCTGCACGGTATGGGTCAACTCGTGGGCAATGAGTTTCTGCCCACCGCTGCTGCCGGGGTTGTACTGCCCCTTGCCAAAGAAGACGTCTTTGCCCACGGTGAAAGCTTTGGCGTTGAGGCTGCGGTTGAGCGTATCCGCCTGCCCGCCTGTGTGGACGCGCACGCCGCTGAAGTCCGCGCCGAAGCCCCGTTCCATCTTGGCGCGCACGGTGTCGTCCAGCGGCTTGCCGCCGCCGCGCGCCGCCCCGATCTGCTGGGCGACGCTGCTTTCCACCTCGCCGCCCTCAGGGCCGTGGACACCCTTGCGCTGCGCCATCGACTTTTGGAAGGTCTTGCGCTGCACTGGGGTCACCGTTGCCGCCAACGGCTTCATCTGAAGTTCTTCCTCTTCAGGACTCTGGCGTTGTACCGCCTGGGGAGCGGCCATCTGGCGCGTCACCTGCGCGGCCACTCGATCCGCTTCCTGTTCGTACTTGTCCCCAGCCGGGCCGAGTTTGAGTTTGCCCTGCAACCCCGTGTGTCGGGAGAGCAGCCCCACCGTGGCGCGGTTGCCGATGGATCGCTGCAAGGTCAGTACATCCGTGGATGTCAGCGTCTCTGGCGCGGCCTGCGCCCGCTGCACCACCGCAGACCAATGTGCGGCGCGGCTGACGCCGCCAGTGATAGACTTGGCCGACCTCTGTTTGGCGGTAGTTATCTGAGCTTGATGCGAACGGGTGGCAGTGGACATGGCGTTCTACCTTCTTTTGCGTCATGCGTGATGAAGATGTTGAAAAAAGCCGCTAATCTATGGCATAATCAATGTAAAGTTTTACCGTTACTTCGGCGTTACCTTCCCCCGGTATTTGGTCTCGCTTTTCAGCTACATGAAGATTCTTCATCTGAGTTTGCTTGGTTCAATCCGTATCAGTGACGAGCAGGGCAATCCATTCTATCTGGGTATGCGCAAAGAGGAAGCGCTGTTGGCCTACTTGGCCGTGGAACACAGCCATACCCACAGCCGGGACAGCCTGGTAGGTCTGCTTTGGCCCGATTCGCCCACTGACAAAGCGCGCCTCAGCCTGCGCGTGACGCTGTCGCGCTTGAAAAAACGGCTGGAGAACTTCGATGTCGACGCGCTCTTCCGCGCCACATCGCATGATATTCAGTTCATGCTCGATGGCTGTCAGGTGGATGTTGTCGAATTCCACAAGCTTCTACGCAGCGGAGATCAGCACGATCATCACCGCGAGGAACTTTGTGATCGTTGCCAGCCTGCATTTGTTCGCGCTGTCTCCTTATATCGAGGCGCCTTCCTTGAGGGTCTCTTTATTGACGAAAGCCATCTCTTTGACGAGTGGCTCTTTATGCAGCGTGAACGCTTCCGTATCCAGATGCTCGACGCGCTGGGAAAGCTCACGCTCTTTCATCTGCGCCGCCACGACTATAAACCAGCGTTGACCTATGCGCGCGCACAGTTAGAGATCGATGCGCTGTGTGAGCAGGCGCATTACCAAATCATGCAGATCCACGTCGCCCAGGGAGATCAGACCAGCGCATTGCGCCAGTTTGCCCGCTGCCGCGCCGTACTTCGCGACGAATTGGGTGTGGAACCTTCCATGGAGATCCGTGAATTGCATCAACAGATCCTGACGACGCCGATCAACGCGGTGGATCTACCCGTCTACCGCGCCACTGTGGACACACATCCCAGCCAATCGCCGTTGCCCGTCTACCTGACCCCTTTCGTTGGCCGCCAGGATGAGATTTCGCTCCTGAGTGAGCGGATCAGTTCTGGCGACTACCGGCTGATCACCCTCTCTGGCGCCGGGGGGATGGGCAAGACCCGTCTGGCTGTGGAAGCGGCTCGGCTACAAAGCGAACACTTTGGCGACGGCGTCTATTTTGTGCCCTTTGCGTCTGTGGAGAACACGGCGGCGGTGGTCGATACGCTGGCTGCGGCGCTGGGCATCACCTTTCGCGCCGACAACCGCACTCCCCTGGAGCAGTTGGCGAGTTGGCTGCGTCCGCGTTCTACGCTGCTGGTGATCGATAACTTCGAGCATTTGCTGCCTGCCGCCAGTTTGTTGGTGGAAATTTTGCAGGCCGCGCCTCATGTCGTGATGTTGGTCACCAGCCGCGAACCATTGGGCGTACACGCCGAAGATCGCATCCACGTGACCGGGTTGGCTACCCCCCCGGCGGAGCAGATAGACGAGGCCGGCAGCTTTCCTGCGGTGCGTCTTTTTGTGGACCGCGCCTATCGTATGGACAAACGCTTTCGCTTGTGCGCGGAGAACGCGCCTGATGTGGTGCAAATCTGTCGTTTGGTGGAAGGTCGCCCACTGGCGATTGAACTGGCAGCCTGGCATGTTGGCAACCGCACCTGTCGCGCCATTGTCGAGGCCATCCGTGCGGATCTTGATTTCCTCGCCGCGGAATCGCCGGATCTACCGCCGCGGCAACGCAGTCTGCGCGCCATCTTCCAACAGAGCTGGCAGGCGCTGACACCGTCAGAGCAGAGCTGCTTCGCCCGGCTCTCGCTTTTTCGCAACCCGTTTAGCGTCGACGCGGCGATTGCCGTAGCCGGCGCCTCCCTGCCCGTACTGACACGGCTCTATCATGCGCATCTGCTTGAACGCTACGATGACTTTGATCACTTCACTTTTCACGAACTGTTGCGCCAGTTTGCCACAGACAAGCTGACACAATCGATCTCCAATCCGACCGAGTTGCAGCTTCGCCATGCTGAGTATTTCCTCACCTGGCTGAGCGGTCAGACACAACTTTTGCAGGGGATTCAGCCAATTCGCTGCGTCGAAGCCATCCAATCTAGCCTCGACGATGTGCGCGCGGCGTGGGCCTGGGCGTCCACATCGGGCCACACCGATCTGCTCCAGCGTGCGCTGCCGGTGCTGGGCGCGTTCTATAGTTTACGCGCCATGCACGATGAAGGGGAACATCTCTATCGGGATACATTGGCGCAGATCGAAGAAAAAGAAGAAGGTTTGCGCGCCCGCTTGCTTGCCTATTTAGGGGCCTGCCTGGAAAAACGGGGCAAACTCGATGCTGCCCGCCAAGCGCTAAATTCGGCGATTGCCATTGCCCAACGGATTGGAGACCATTACACATTTGGCTATAGTCACCTGATCCTGGCGCGGCTAGATGGTATAGCCGGTGGCCTGTCTAGCGCTGTCAGCATCATTAAACGTGGGTTGGATGGCCTGCCCCACGGAGAGTTCCTCACCCTGCGTGCGGAGCTGCTCATCTATTTGGGTACGCTGGAAAGCCAACTGGGAACCCAGAATGTCGCTAAATATTACGAAGAGGTGCGCCGAATTGTGACACGCACAGGCAACAAGGTGCAGGAGCAGCGGCTGCTTTTGTACCAGGGAGTGGATCTGGCCGTCACAGATGATGTTGCTGCTCGTTTCTATCTTGAACGAGCGCTTGCCCTCTGCCCAGACACGGGGGATCGGGTGTTGGAAACCCGCATCCTCAATGCGTTGGGGTTTGTCCACGCCCGAGAAGGAAATTACGAAGAGGCGATCCGCTATCATCTGAGCGGGCTGGCTATCTGCGCCGCCGACCAGGAGGCGATCCAGCAGTCCCATGCGCTGCACAATCTCTGTGTCGATTATTACGGGCTGGGCAAATATGAGGAAGCCTACCATTATGGACGCGAGGCGCTGGCGATTGCCGAACGCGACGATCTGTTGGATGGCATCGGATACGCGCAACTTCACTTGGGCCATGTGCTGGCGAAGATGCGTCTGTATGGGGAGGCCGAACAGGCTTTGAAGATAGCCAGGGAGACATTCTTGCGCATGGAGTACAAGGCGCTGGAGATCGAGACCGAGGCCGGCCTTGCCCATGTCGATCACTTACAGGGGGATCTACCCGCTGCCCTTGCCCATGTCGATAGGGTGCTTGACTTCCTGGCTTCCCAATCCCTGGCGGGTACAGATGAACCTACCCGCATCTATCTTCACTGTTACCAGGTACTCGACGCCTGCGGAGATGCGCGCGCCGGGCAAATTTTGACCGACGCCCATCACTATATCCAAAAGCGCGCCGCCTTGCTCGATGCCGATACCCGCTGCCGTTATCTCACCGCTGTCCCAGCCAACCGGCAATTTTTTGAGATCTTTAAGGATCGGGGCATGGCTCTTGGGGATCAGGGGGCGTCGAAAAATTAGTTCCCGATGGCGAAGGCAGATATGAATGGCGCAGATAGGTCAACAGATCATCGACGGTGGTAAAGTGCTGTTCTGATGCATCCGGTTCAATGTTCACCAATGTCACACGCCACTCCTCACTGTTGGCGGATCGCCAGAAGCGCAACAAGTACGAACTCTGTGACATGAGTGCCATCTCTATATCCCCAGCAATTCTCAAAAACTATCCTCGGCTTGTGACATCATCAACATAAGGCTCCCCTGTTACTTCGCCGTTACAGAGTGCAATTCGGGTTGACCCTAGTACAGCGCGGCGTAAATATGCCGACGCGCTTGTTCACCCTAAGGAGTAACGAGTAAGGAGTCATGGGCTGGGTCGTCCACTCTGATTACTCATTACTCCTTACTCATTCCGTTTGACCCAATTGTCTGCTGATTTACGCCGCCATGTACTAGCC
>JAHBVG010000087.1 GCA_019637695.1 Caldilineaceae bacterium
CGAACCGGCCATTGGTCCTGTGGGCGCGGCGATTGCCAACGCTGTCTTTTCGCTCACCGGCAAGCGGCTGCGCCAACTCCCTTTCACGCCAGAGCGGATCGCAACGGCGTGAGGCGGATGATGAGTAGGGGCACGGGTGGGGGCGGAATCAAACTGTACAATGGAAGTGTTCTTCCCGCCCCCACCCGTGCCCCTACATGATCTCTTGACCCTCGCTTGAAGCCCGACCCAACCCACGTTATACTACCGGCTGAAACTGTTGTCACATTCAATGCGCAAGGGGAGGGCCATGATGGATGGGATGCCGACCGTTCTCTGTTTGGGCAGCTATTTTAAGGGCAATGCCTTTATCCGCATGTGTAAATCGTTGGGCGCGAAGGTGATCCTGGTAGCAAAGGAAGATGTGTGCGATGAACCCTGGGCGCGCGAGAGCATTGACGAGATCTTCCTCATGCCCGACCTGACAGTGCGCCCGGACATCATCCACGCCATCAGCTATTTAGCCCGCGACCGCCAGATCGACCGCATTGTGGCGTTGGACGATTATGATGTGGAGACGGCGGCGGCGCTGCGCGAACATCTGCGCACACCGGGGATGGGTGATACCACAGCGCGCTATTTCCGCGACAAATTGGCGATGCGTGTTCAGGCCCGCGATAGCAACATACCGGTCCCCGATTTTGTCCATGTACTCAACTATGATCGGCTGCGCGACTTTATGGCGCGGACGCCGCCGCCGTGGGTCTTCAAACCCCGCTCTGAGGCCGGATCGGTGGGGATCAAAAAGGTCTACAACAGCGAGGAATTCTGGCGCACCCTCGACACATTGGGGGATCGCCAATCCTACTATCTGCTTGAGAAATTCCTGCCTGGCGCTGTCTTCCACGTGGACACGATCATCTCTGAGCGGCAGGTCCTCTTCAACATTGCCCATCGCTACGGCAAGCCGCCCATGCAGGTCTTCCACGAGGGCGGCATTTTCACCACGCAGACGCTGCCCCATGAGGATCACGAAACGTTGGCGCTCTTTGCCCTCAACCGCCAGGTGATCGAGGCGATGGGCATGGTACGCGGCATCACCCACGCCGAGTTTATCCAATCGAATGAGGATGGACAGTTTTACTTTTTGGAAGCCGCGGCGCGCGTGGGTGGGGCAAATATCGACGAATTGGTGGCCGCTGCCACAGGGATCAACCTCTGGGAAGAGTGGGCGAAGATCGAACTGGCCCATCTGCGCCGCGAGTCCTACGAACTCAAGCGCTATCGCCAGGAGTACGCCGGGCTGATCCTCTGCCTGGCGCGCCAGGAATGGCCGGAACTTTCCGGCTATACCGACCCGGAAATTGTCTGGCGATTGCACCAAAAAGAACACCACGCTGGCCTGATCATTTCCTCTCCATCCCACGAGCGGGTAGGCGAGCTGCTTGCGGCATACGAACGTCGCTTCGCCGAAGATTTTTTGGCCGTCCTACCGGCTTCGGATAAGGCAGCGTAGGAATCGGGGACCGGGGATCAGGGATCGAGCAAAGCCTCTGGGATCACCTCATCGCTCAATCTCTTTAAACGGGCGATTAAGCGATTAGAAGATTTCAAGTGCCGGGGACTTCACACTGAACGTGACGCCAGGAGTGGATGCCTCGACTTGCTGCGGCGAAAAGTCCCCGGCACTTGCCCGTTTACCCCTTAAGTTAGCCCCTATGCCCTAGTCCCCGATCCCCGATCACCAGTCCCCCTCTTTCAAAAACGCCAATACCGCCGCGTTGAACTGCGCTGGCCGCTCGCGCGGAGGCCAGTGACCGGTCATCGCCATCACTTCGAGCCGGGCGTTGGGGATCTGCTGCGCGGCTTCCTGGGCGGCGGAGAGCGGCACCAGCGTATCTTGATCCCCGTGGATCAGCAGCACCGGCATGGAAAGTTCGCCCAGGCGTTGCGCATAGCAGGTGTTGAGACGATCCGGCCGCAGTTCGCTGCGTTGGAAGGCGATGAAAGGTTCTCCAGCGTTGGCGAGTTGCAGCGCCGCAAAGCTCTCATCCACCACCGCCTCTGGCACAGGACCGGCAAAGATGGCGCGCACGCCCCAACGGGTGAGCCAGCGGCTGCGGCGCATGAGGCCATAGGTCCAGCGAGAGATGGCGGGCAGGCGCGTCACCCAATAACTCAAACGATGGAAGGGCGCGCTGTCGCACAGCCCATAGCTATCCACCAACACTAGATTTGCCACCCGCTGAGGATAGGTCAACGCGTAACCCAGCGATGCGCCGCCGCCCATTGAGATCCCCACCAGACTTACCTGCGGTAGATCGAGCGCATCGATCAGTTCAGCCAGCACGTTCACCAACCGCTCGATCCCGTACCCTTCCCCCGGCAGCGGATCGCTCTTTCCGTAGCCGGGCCAATCGGGCGCATAGACCCGATATCGTTCGGCGAATGGCGCAATTGCTTCCGCCCAAGAAAGCTGCGCCGAATCGATCCCCCCGCCGTGGAGCAAGAGCAGCGGCGATCCACTGCCGGCGGTCGCTACATGTATCGTTCCGTGGGAAAGTTGGATCAACTGCGTTTGAATCTTCATGTTGTTGCTCCTGAATATCAGAAGATTGGTCTATTGTTCGATTCAAGCAAAATGTGATAATCTATTTAAGGCAATCGGGCTGAGATCCACGCCAGAGACTGCTCAACCTTAGTATATTGACATAATTGTATTTTGGCCGTCAGGTACTTTCCACAAACCTTTAGCCCCATTCATTGCATTATTATTTCATACTCTCGGCTTCAACCACTATCGATCCGTTGGGGGGCAAATGCCGCGTACATCTGATAAGCCAGAATCTGACCATATTTCAAAGTCAGATTCGGATGCCGGACAACTTGTCCAACCTATGCGGCATCTCACGCCGCGGTTTTTATTACAGCGCGCCTATACTGATCCTTCCTCTTTAACGCCCAAGGATGTACTGCAATTACAGCGCTCGATTGGCAACCAGGCAACGATTGGATTGCTCTCGAAAGCGACAGGCGGGCTGCCCATTCAGGCCAAACTCAAATTAGGACCGGTGAGCGATCAGTACGAGCAGGAAGCAGATCGCGTCGCCACTCAGGTCGTGCGCCAGATAGACCGTCCTCAACCGGTGCAGCGATCCCGCGAGGATGATGAAGAATTGGCGCAGGCCATGCCTTTTTCAACTGAGATCGGCAGTGTACAACGCGCTCCCGAAAGCCCCAAACGGGGTTTCGTTGTGCAGCGCCCAGGCGAAAGCCGGCATCCCTATCCGCGAGTGAGCCGTATCCAAACAAAAGAGGATGCCAGGCCGTCAGCTTCTATTAAACGGACCTTTCAGCGCCCATCCACGGCGCAGAGTTCAAAAACGCTGAAAGCAGTTGAGAAGAGTACTCAGCCGGCTTTGCAGCGCTTCAGTTTTTCCAGCCTCTTCAGCCGAAAAAAGAAGACCGAGAAAACGCCGACGATCTCAGGCCCCACGAATGTGCAGATGCCTGAAGAACTCTCTAGCCGGTACAAGAACAAGTTCAAAGAGGTCGGCTCCGGGCAAGATCTGGAGTGGGATCTGATCCTCGACATGCAGGCCAATGCGCGCATTTCCGCCCAAGATTCGCTGAGCCGGGCCAGCACATTGAGCGCCCGCGCCAAAACCCAGGGCCGTCAACTGCGTGAGAACCCTTCTGTCAGCGACAAAGACCCGGATATGATGCGCGCCCGCCAGGATAAGGATACCAAGAGCGACATTAAGCGCGGGCAGCGCGCCGATGCGACTGTTCACGCCTTTACGGTTGACGCCGAAAAGCAGTTCGACGACATTGTGATTGAGATCGCTACCCTCAAACAGCAGGTTGACGACAACAATTCGCCTGTGACAGACCAGTTGATCGTCGATAACAACTACATGGCCGCATACCAACTGGCTACCCAGAGCCAGCAGGCCGCCGTCGCGGCGCAGAAGAAGACCAATGATCTGGCTGAACGTGTTCGCTCCTTAGAGGAGCAGGCGAAATTGGAGGCAGCCAAGACTCGCAGTGGTCTGCAAAAGCCGGGCGAGTTTGGCAAAGAGGTAGATTGGGGTAAGTTGGAGATGAGCGCCTCGGACGCTGCGCTCAAGATCGAGGCCCACAAAGCGGAGATCCTTTCGTATTATCTTTACCTTAAGGCCGACCTGGGGGTTGTCACCAATTATATGCAGCAGCGGGCGCGCAGTCTGGCTAAAACCTATGGAAAGGCCACTGTCGGCAAGATTATGGCCAGCGGCTACGCGCGCGGTCGCTCCATGGGGATCGCCAAACCCCTGGGCGACGACGAAGCGCTCGATCTCCTGACGAGCGGCGATCTGGACCTGGATGATGAAAATGAGCTGGATGACGATGATATGTCCGAGGTGGCCGAGACAAGTAATGAATTCGGCCAGTCTCACGCCCTGCAAGGACGCGAGCAATCCAAGGGCAAAGGCAACAAATATCTCGATCCCAACCTGAAGCAGGGCAAATGGGAAGGCTTTAAATCCTGGGTTGGGGAAAAAGCTTCTGGTCTTGGCAGCACGATTGCTTCAGGCGCTAAGTCCGGCGCTAAGACGCTCTCCAGCCCCTTCCGCGCCATCGGTCGCGGCCTGGACCGCAAAGTCTTCCGCCGGGATCGAGGCAAGAAGATTGCCAAAGCGCGAGAGATCCAGGGGCTGGAGTTGATGTCGGTCTTCTACACCCAGGCGCGCAAACGCTTTGAGGATGCCGAGCAATTCGCAGGTGGGGCAGCCCAAAAGTACGATGCCGCGCTCGTCACATACGATGCCGTGGATGCAGCCAAGAAACAGCACGAAAAAGGCACGCCGCAGGAGATCAACCCGCACGTGCTGGCCGTGGGCAAATCTTGGGAAGATGTGATGGAGGTTGCCAAACACCGCGCCAAGCTCAAAGATTACAAGGATCAGGTTGCCAAAGAGAGCGACAAGTATAGCAAGTACGGCCAGCGCGCGATGGGGGGCGCCAAGCGTTTAGGCTATACATTGGCTGGTATCGGCGGCGCCGTTGTCAAGACGCTGACCGGCGGCCTCGTCGGCTGGGAGAAAGTAGACAAGGATGGCGGTTATTCTGCCGGGCTGAAACTCACAACAATTTGGGATGAGATCAAGAAGATCTGGGCAGAGTTCAAGCAGATCTACGCCACCTTCAAAGGCAAGGGCATCCGCGGCCTGGGCGGCAAGGTGGGCGCAATTATCTATTCTATCCTCAAGATCACCTCGGTGATCCTCGGTGTGATCAAAAATCTGGCGACGGCCGTGGCGCTCTGGTCCACGATTGCAGCCGCGGCGTCCATGGGCGGGGCTGGCGCTGTCACCGGTGTGGCGACCTCGATTGCGCTCTATGCCGCCGTCGCCAAGGCCGTCATCGATGCCGTCCTCCTTGTCTGGTCGATTATCGCTTCGAAGAAAACGGCGGATCCGCGCTCGCGATCCAAGATCCGCGGCGATATCGCCCGTCACGGCGTTGGGCTGGGTGAAAGCCTGGTAACGGTAGCCAGCGCTGGCGTTGCCGCGGGGATCTCCGGCGATTACAGCGCCTTCACAGGCGGCTGGCTGGCTGGCCGTGCAGGTTTGAATGCGCCGGCAGGCGCTTTTGGCAAAGCTGGCGAAAGCAGTTCTTCCCAGGTCTATAACGTCTTCAACGACAATTGGTCGCAGAATATCGGCGGCAAGGAATTCTATTACACCAACTTCCTGCGTGCGGGCGCTAATGCGGGGGTCGGTCAATCGCCTACTGTACTCAACAAAGTAGGCGCCGGCATCGCCGGCGGTATTAACGATGACAACATGCGCCAGATGAACATCGATAGCAACAAGCAACTTAAGGGCGCGGAGAAAGAAGCGCGTGGCAAGACCAAAGACGCCAAAGGTAAACTCGCCAAGTTCGCCGACAAAGTGAAAGTGGGCGTCTATGATATGACCCACTTCTGGCGGACACCGACTGAGAAGCGTCGCGAACAGAAACAAGAGATGGGTCGCATGTTCGATGAGTTGGCGATGGCCGTGGAAAATGTCAATACCCAGAATCAGTCTATCGATGAAGATAGCGCCACCGAGGACAACTAGCATGTGGTTGCTGCTGCGTACGACCTTTGTGATCGCGGGCAATCTGGCCTTTGTTGGTCTTTTGGTGGGCGCTATCAGCGGCCTTGCTGCACTCTGGCTGGGGAATGATCTCGACTCTGCGGCCATCGTGGCGTCGCGCGGCTATTGGGGATTGGCGATCCTCTTCCCGGTGGGGCTCTGGTTTGCGCACCTGATCTTGCCCGATTTCAAAGACCCAACTGGATTCCCCGGTGAGAGCGCCCGTCTTTATCTCACGATTCCATCGGGTATGCTCACTTCTCTGCTGGGTGCGCTGATCGGGATCTTCCTGGGTGGCGTGCCCTTCTTCCTGGTGCTTGGCGCCAACCTGCCCATCCTCTTTGGCGGCTACGACGCTGATTCCTTCTTCGCCGCCCTCTCTGCTCGCATCTTCTGGGGGCAGATCATTCCGGTGGCGCTCGTCGCCCTGCTCTCTACCCTGCCCATGGTCTTTTGGGTCCACCGCATCGTCAAGGAATGGTACGGATTATGATGGGAACAACGCTGCCCGTGGCGCTGGCCGACACGCTGACGCTCTTTTGTCTCGATGGATCGACATTGTCCTTTGCCCAGGCCGGGCTGCTACTGGCGATAGACGGTGAGGCGCTGGTTGCCTGCCATTTATTGGCCGAAGTGGATGGCGACTTTTACCGCCAGATCGAAGCCGACGAGCGCATGAATTACGGCGTTGCCGTGCGCAGTGAAGCCGCGGCGGATCTCTTCGATTTGAACCGGCCGGTGACGATCCGCGCCCTGCTGCGCCCTGATCTGCTCGATCAACTGCCCGACTTTGTCGACGATGCGCGGCAGATGCGCGCATACCTGGCGGATCTGCGCGCCGGACGCTTCATCGCGCCGTTGCTCTTCAGCGAAAACTGGTTCATCACCGAAATCACACAGACGCACGGCGCGGAGGTGCGCGCCGTGCATACGTTTTGGGCGCAATTCTACGAAACAATGGACGACTTCGCCCAATTGGACCGAGAGACGGTCCACGCCGCGATCACCGCTTTCGTCCAGGAGCGCGCCCGCGGTGAGGCCGCCCGCCTGGGCCGTACCCTGCCGCCATCCCTGGCCGATGCGCTCTTCGCCGATGTAAACCAACTGATCCGCGAACAGGTGGATCAAATGCTCGACTCCTTGCCGGTGGACACTGACGATGGGGATGAATCCTTGTGGGATACGGTCATCCGTTTTTTTGTTGAAGATGACTGGCCTGTGCAGCAGTTAGGGACCGAACCCATCCTGCTCTCTGTCTTTGAGGGTGAGCATGGGCGCTGGAACTGCCTGATCCGCGTGGCCGAAGAGCAAGATCGGGTTGTCTTTTACTCGATTGTGCCCGAAGAGACCCCACCCGATAGACGGCTGGCCATGGCCGAGTTCCTCACCCGCGCCAACTATGGCATGTTGATCGGCAACTTTGAGATGGACTTCAACGATGGCGAGGTCCGCTATAAGACGAGCATCGACGTGGAAGGGGATCGGCTCACATCCGCGCTCATGATGCAGATCGTCTACGCCAACGTCCGCACTATGGATCGCTACCTCCCTGGCATCCAACAGATGATGGAGACAGATCGGGCGCCGGCAGAGATCATCGCTTCGATTGAACAATAAAGTCCCCGGCACTTTCGCACCCAACATACATGTATCCAGATTGATCGAACCTGTTGCATCGTTGTTCACCTTGTGATATTCTCTCAGTCATCTCCTCGCAACAAGCCAGGAAGCTTGTCATTTACGCTGTACATACCGCACGTAGTTCTTGCCACACAAGTTACAGCCTGAATTGAATTGTATCGTGTTGGTCTTTGGCATCGGTGCATGGGCTAGAATCTGTTTCGATGGGAGAGGTTAAGAATATGGCGCAGGGAAATCGTACCCAGCAGACTGCGGATCGTGCCTCGACGCCTGAATCTGGCAAAGAGCAGATTCAAGCAACGCCCCAGCCATCGCCGCGCCTGCTTTTGCAGCGTGCGTATGCAGATCCATCCTCGCTGACACCGAGGGATGTGAAACATCTCCAGCGCACGATTGGCAACCGCGCTGTCGTTGGTCTGCTTTCCAAATCTGCCCAGTTACAGACCAAGCTCAAGCTAGGACCGGCGGGCGACCAGTACGAGCAGGAAGCGGATCGCGTCGCCCAGCAGGTGGTGCGCCAGATGGACCGTCCCCAGCCGGTGCAGCGGCACCACGACGAGGAAGAACTACAGATGAAGCCATTGGCTGGGATCGGCAGCGGCCCTCTTCAACGTCAGGATGCGCCGCACCCGAAGGTAGTCTTCACAAAACCGGGCGAGGGGCAGGTCCGCCAACCCAGGCTACTGGCGGCAACCATCAGCCGCGTGCAGCGCGCTTCCAATCCTCAGTTCAAGAAGAGCAGGTTCGTCCAGCGCCAGGAGGAAGAGGAAGAAGAACTGGCGCGGATGAAGCCGATGCACGGTCCTGAAGGCGGGGCTGTGGAACAGAGCGTAGAACGGCAGATTCAGACGGCGCGCGGGGGGGGCAGGCCACTGGATGCCAACGTACGCGGGTCAATGGAAAGGGGCTTCGGCGCAGACTTCAGCGGTGTGCGCGTGCATACAGGAAGCAAGGCCGACGCGCTCAACCGTTCGCTCAACGCGAAGGCGTTCACCGTGGGCAACGACGTCTTCTTCGGCAAGGGACAGTACAACCCCGGCAGCAGCGGCGGAAAGCAACTCCTCGCCCACGAATTGACCCATACCGTGCAGCAGGGCGCGGCAGGGGTCCAGCGACACGTTGATGAAGAACATCTGCAGATGAATCGCTATCCGGGCGCATCCTTGCTTATAGCAAATCCTCGTGTTTCCAAAATCCAGCGTCTCATCGACCGCCCTGGGATGATTGCCCTGGCTGGTACACCTTCGAAAAATATTGGTTTGGGCAAGCTCAAGTATCATCGAGGCACAGAGTATAAGCAGGTGTTGACGCTGCTGGATCAATATCATCAGCAGTCGCAGCATCTATGGACTCAAAATGCCAACGCTCAGAATTTCCGCACCACGCTGCATCCTATCCTTGATAATCTGACTCAGGCAGCCTGGTCCTATCTGGCTGTACAGGAAGACTCCCCCCGTGCACCGCACATTAAGGATTTAGTCTATCGGCAGATCCCCGAGGAGCGTGAACGGGTGAACAGACTGGCAGGACGGGATAGCTTTGATACCCTGGATCGCACACGCCCCGTGAACGAAACGAAAGATGCCAAACCCGTCCAAATTACAGGTATTGGCATCACGGCAGGCGAAACTCAGGTTACAGATCAAGCTGAGAATGGCATGGCCGACTGTCACAGCATGGCCGTATGGGTGGAGATCGACGCCGGAGATCAACCTGCACAACCAGACGGCGCTCCGCCCAACAGCATCTATGGGGTCAGCCTTGAATACTGGGAAAATGTAGAGATCCCTTACAATTTCACGGTTCCAGTCAATACTCTTCCACAGACTATCAATCAGTTAAAGATCCAGGGCGAAGGCGCGACAATTAAGCCCTGGAACGACATTCTTTCCATGCAGACTGATTCTCCCACGTGGGGCAAAACCGGTGGCCCGGTAACAATGTCCTGGGTCAATGCTGTTGTGGCTGCCAATAACAATCAATTACGCGGGAAACACAAGATCGGTTTTGTGGATAATCCGGGTGTCACACCCCTACCTGGAAAGTACATCAAACGCATTTTGCGCTTCCGTATTGTCGTTAAAAACGGCTCCAGCCAGCGCGAGATCTATGCTACTCAGGTCATCGAGTTGGACGGTAAGGATAAACCCGTTTATAAGACCTATATTGATTCTGTAGGCAATCAGTTAGCTGTAGAACGAACGCAAGTTGTCAATACACAACAAGAACAGATGACGCAGATGGCTGGCAACGATCCACGAGTGGCTGGTGGTCATGGCATCGACGCCAATATATTAGCGCAGAGTGTACCCAATGTTGCGCGGGCCGAGGTGCGGCCATTTGTTGCTTCCCTGTTGAACAACACCGCCGCAGCCTTCCAAAACGATGAGTTGAACAGTGTTCGCACCAAATTCAACATGGGGCCCACTCAGGATGCTAGTGGTCCCTATAAAGCCTATGCTCGCATGGGCAAGTTGAAGTACAGCACAGTGAGCGATTACTACGAAATCGCTGGTATGAATGGCTTGCCCTACCCCAAGCCTGGGCAGAGTTTCTTCCAGCATCCTATCAACGGCGGGGGATTGCTGGTGGCAATCTTAGAGGGTGGACAGATCCAGCACATGTACTATACAGACAATCAGGCGCGCCTGGTGGGGGCGCAACAGGTGAGTGTACGATCCTTTGCTCAGATCCCGCTGGAGCAGGTGACGCCTTATGTGCATGAGCAGAAATACTTGTCAAGCCTTTCCAATGCAGAGCGCCAGGCATTTAACCAGGTAAAGCAGGATGCTGGTGTGCGCCAGGTGGCAATCAATCTGGCAAGACAACAGATTGCGCAGGCCATCACTACAGATCCCGGAACCCTGCAATACTTGCGTACCCACATCAAAGAGTATGATCTGGTGGAAAAGGACTACAACACCGCCCACGCCCCCCAAACATTAGATAACGTATTCCAAACCTATTTCGTTGGGAAATTTACAAATCAAGGCACAACGCTCCAACAATACCAGCAGTTGCAGCAAGAATTTCGCCATGAGAAGGCATGGGCTGTGCTAAACGAGGCGTATGTAAGTGTCGTAAAACTTGGCGGTGTCACCGATCCGAACGCTCGCGCCCAATTGAATAGCCTGATTAACAACAATCGTGGTGTTTTGGGTTCTGGACCAGCCTTGCTAGGAATCGCACAACAACATGGCAATAACCCGGCGAATTTCAAAAGGGCGATCATGCTGAACATTGAACGCAACAAAGATAAGACCGTTACTCTTGAGAATGACTACAATACCCTCATTCCTCCACTGAACCTGGCCAATATACCCGCCACTCTAGGTGAACTAGTAAACGGCTTCTTTGAGGACGAGTTTACCCAGCACGGAGATGGGGTCGATGTGTTTGCTGGGTTAATGAACAAGTATTCAGCTTTCCAGTATCGAATCAAACCGATTTACCGCAATCTCTTCGGTGACGCCAACCTGCGAAAGGTCACTGAGCAGATGCAGAAGGCGGAGATGGCTGCAGAAGTACCGGAGCCTGGTTCCCCTGCGAATCTAGCCGCCAAGCAGGCGTTCTTTGATAGTGGAGTCTTTACTATCCCTAATTTTGGTTCATCGATTGAACCCGACGCTAAGTTTGATGCCTCGTATGATCCCAAGAGTGGTCAACTTAGAATTGTGGTCAAGCTTTCCTTTGAATTCCGAGATAGTAATACCGGCACTACTGGTAACACGCGTCTGGGCAAGGTGAAAGGTAAGGAAGTCGGCAAGCAGTATGGCAAGAATGCATGGACGCCCCAAAGTCAGAACCAGTTTATCGAAGATTTCAAGAGGAATGTTCTCAATATATGGAATCCAGGTACACGCACTATCCGTTGTGTGCGCCCAGGATGGGAAGATGTGATAGCTCGACCTGTTTTCGAGATTCAACAGGTGGTTAAGGGGAACGGACAGCATAATAACGTCATCGCAACCAAAGCCATCTTAGAAGAGAAGCAGGTAGGCAATCAAAAACAGAAGAGTCTCAAGGCTCAAGGGGTCAGTGCATGGGGCAAAGTAGACACAGGATTGAAAGAATTTGATGTAGCGGATAAATTGTCAGATCCCTCGGTTCACCGTTACTTGCATCAACCAGAGAGAACAGGGAATATTGCGCCCTCCTATCAAACCGATCGTACTCGCCTTGAGAATCGTATGCAACAATTCGGTAAAATAGCCTTTCAGAACGGTAGCGGTACAGCATATCAAGATGCTATTCGGCTGCCCATCCTCGTACAAGAATTAAATCGGCTGCTCATCCCTGCCGATCTGTCGCACCTGCACCCGTTGATTGTCAGCGGTGGCATGAACGGAGGCATCAATGCCGGATTGACTGATCAACGGGCCAATACGGTAATACAGGCTCTGCAGAATGCAGGCATTCAGAATCCCATGACCAAAGGGCCTGCGCTTCAGAATTATGAAGGCGCTGTGGTCACTGCAGCACCGGCTGATCCCAACATAGTCGATATTTATGTCAAAAAATGGTCGCGTATTTCTGCTGCCCATGAATTTGGTCATATGCTTGGTCTCATGGATGAATACTATGGGGCTAAGTCTGATGCTGTGGTGCGTAAGATGATTAGCGACGGATTGTTGCCGCCTGATACCCGCGGCGATCATCTTAAAGCAAACCCACCCACCACGAATGAGAGCGAAGCGAAAGGGCAGGCGGCAACAATGGAACTGCTCGAAAAGACCGGACTAGAAACACCGGACTTTACCTTGCAAGATAACGCCAAATCCAGCAGCTTGATGACTGGCGGCTATGAACTTTGGTCTCAGCATTTTGTCACAGTCTGGGAGGCCCTCACAAAGTTAACGTCTGCCCATTTGGATAGCAAGTATTGGAAGCTTGGTTAGTTGTACGCCTTTCGACATCGAATAGTCCGACCGCCTGCCTGTATCATCACAACCACAGCGCCGCCGGTGAGGAGGTGACCATCACCCGCTCGCCGACGGCGTTTCCATTCTCTGAAGCCGTGTCAGCCGACTTTGCAGACGGGTAAGCAGTTTGAATTCGCCGTACCAATCGTCGAAATCGTCTGAGTGATCCAGGCGGCCCGCAGTAAACGCAGCCACGAATTCTTCTGTTGAGAACTCGTATTCCTTTTCAAATGCAGCCAATTTGACTTGCGTTTGACGGATGGCAACCTGTAGAACCCTGGCCTTTTCTAAGAGGGCAGATTCTACCAGGCCCCTCAAGGCTGGCTCATCCTTCGAGGTGAGTGTGATTTGCGACATGATCTTGCTCTTTCGGGAAGAGACGTACACGCACAGAGTTTCAATGTTGCCACTCTAACACACCGATTCATGTAGAAACAATTCCCAATATCCAATATCTAATATCCACCCTCACCCCGCCGCGTACCTCTCTTCCCCGTTGACGGTCGCCTGCCCTAAGAGGACCAACATCTCCAACAATTCGTTGATGCGTTGGACGCGGGCTTTGCTACGGCGGCCAAAGAGGCCGGCCACCTCTTCGGCGCTGGCGGGGACGGGGAAGAGGGCCAGGGCAGCGCGCACAGCCTGCGCCTGTTGGGGGAGGACGTCGGGCCAGGCCAGCGAACCGGGGGAGGGTTTGGCCGTGGCCGCGGCCTCTTCGTCGAGGAGGGCGCTCTGGGTGGGCTGAACTTCGTGGGGCGCTTGATAAGCAGGACGCAGCCAGCGCACGCGCCCGGCCTTTTCTTCGGCGGCGCGCACCGCGTTGAGGTCGACCAGCCGGGCCAGAATCTCCTCCTCGGGCAGGTCGGCGGGCCAGCCATAGGCGTCGGCCACGGCGCGGTCGAGATCGTCGTGGAGCTGGCGCAGCACCGAGACCAGCCCGCCTTCGTGGATGGTGCGCTCGGCGGCGCTGAGGGGATCGCCCGTGCGCAGCTTTTCCAAGACGTTGTACATGTCGGTGAAGGTGAGGGACGGATGCTGGGCCTGCTGCCGTTTGCGGTGAGCGTCCAATCGTTCGCCCAGATCGCGGATGCGCGCCCTCTGCGCCTCCGTGGCGTCGGGGAAGGGGAAGGTTTCAAAAGTTACTGAATTGTTGTAGCGCGGTCGATCTTCAAGTGTGCCTCCCGCGGCAAGTGACCATTGAACATGAATGCGGCTAGAGAGAATGCCCAGAAAATAGGCATCTTCTAAAGGAATGCCTATCACAGAGCCATCGATCAATACATCAGGCCAACTTATAAACTTGAAAATTCTATGTTTTGAAACTTCGCTGGTGACAATGTATCTCGACAAACCAGCTAGTGCTTCACGTAAGTTCGCACGAGCCTCGCCGAATATCCAATATTTTTCGCGAGTTGACTTACGTCGTGTTTGCATACGGCTGGGCAGCACGTAGTTTATAACATGTTGCATTAATTCAGGATACTGCGCTAATGCTTCTTCTTCACTCAAGCCAAACAAGTCGATCACGTACCGTAATGTGAGTGTTTGTGTTACATCACGGCCTGCAATGTACTGGGGTAATCGGTTCACATAAGAGGGGTTGCTATCCACGAACTTACTGTACAGATCAGGTTCAATCTGGAAATGAGCACCAACTAATTTGCAGCCCTGACGTGATAGACCTCCGTTTGACTTCAATGGCTCTGCAGATGCCACATTAGCACCGACACTTAAATCGGCTTGAATCTTGCCCTCTCTATCGGAAAATTCGAGTTCCGCCCCGTCCTCGCCCTCGCTCTCTTTGACCACGCGGCGCAGCAGCCCTTCGCCTTCCCCCGCCGCAGCCACGGTCATGGCGATGCGCACGTCCGCGCCCAGGGCTTCGTCCACCCAGGGATGGTCGGGGATGGCGTAGACCAGCGAGAGGGGAGCGGCGGCCTCCATGTGCTGTTGCAGCACACGGCGGTTGAAAGTCTGGCGCAGGCTGTTGGTGGTAATGAAGCCGAAACGGGCAATCTCGCCCCGGCGCAGCAGGTCGGCGGCCTTATGCCACCAGAACATGACATAATCGGCGGAGTCAGGCACGGCCCTATAGGCGCGGCGCACGGCTTCGGTGTAGCCGTCGCCCAGCGCTTCCCGCATTTGCTTGTTCCCGATAAAGGGCGGGTTGCCCACGATGAAATCCGTCGCCGGCCACTGGGCGGGCGTGGGGTCCACATAGCGATAGACCGGCGTGCGCGCCGTTTCGTCGGGGACGGCTTCGCCGGTGACGGGGTGGGGCTTCGTCGTGCGCCCGTCCCAGCGCGTCACCGGTTGGCCGTCGTCGCCGATCAACGGCATGCGTTCGCGCCAATCCAACACGGCGTCGCGGCAGTCGATGTTGTGGAAGCGGCGCAAAATGGGCACGCCCGGCAATGTCTCGCCGCGGGTGCGGAAGTGCCATTGCAGGTAGCCGATCCAGAGGACGAGGTCGGCGATGGCGGCGGCGCGCGGGTTGACTTCGATGCCCAGGAATTGATCCGGCGTCACCATCACCGCGCCCACCTCCAGCATCATCTGGCTGCTCTCGCCAGCCAGATCACGGCGCATCTCCAGCACTTCGCTCTCCAATCCTTTGAGATGGGCCAGGGCCACGTAGAGGAAGTTGCCCGTGCCGCAGGCGGGGTCGAGGACGCGCAGGCTGGCCAATCGCCGTTGAAAGCGTTCGACCTCGGCCAGGGCGTCGGCGCGGCGGTTTTGCCCGGCCAGCAAGAGGGCCGCAGCCTGCACGCCCTCCCATTCGGCGCGCAAGGGTTCCACCAGCGTGGGCTGCACCAGCCGTTCCACATAGGCGCGGGGGGTGTAGTGCGCGCCCAATTTGTGCCGCTCCACCGGGTCGAGCGCCCGTTCCAACAACGTGCCAAAGATGGCCGGTTCCACCTCGCGCCAGTCGGCGGCGGCGGCCTGGCGCAGCCAGTGGAGTTGGCTCTCGTCCAGGGGCAGGGCGATGGTCTCTTCAAAGAGGCCGCCGTTGAACTGGGGGATCTGGTTGCGCAGTAGCACCGAATAGCCGCCGTCGCGCATGGTCTGCCACAGGTGACTGATCATGGGGAGGAAGCTGGGCAGGTCGTGGCTGATGTCAGCCAGGAGTTGGGTGAACGATCGGTTGGGCAGCAGCCCCACATCCTCGGCGAACATGGTGAAGAGGCAGCGCATGAGGAAGCCGGCCACGGTTTCGGCATTGTGATCGCGCTCCAAGGATTTCGCCAACAAGGCCAGCCGGCCCGCGATCTCGCGGGTGACGCGAGCGCTGCGCCGGGTGGGGTCGAGGGACATGGGATCGGTCCACACACGGGCGAGCAGGGCGCGGGTGTCGGCGTCGCGCAGATCGTCCAGGCGGATGCGATAGCGGTTGGGGTCGGGGAAGGGCACGTAGCTGCCGCCGGTGCGGGTGAATTCGCTGTAGAGGGCGAGGGAGTCGCCCACGTCCACCACCACCAGCAGGGGCGGTCGCCCGCCGGGGATCTCATCCGGGGGCAGGTTGCGGGCGTAGGATTGGGCCTGTTGGCGGGCGCGCTCCATGGCCGTGTCCCAGGCTGCGGTGCCGCGCACAGCCGTGCCGCGCCGGCGCGTGCCCACGAGATCGGGGGCGGGGGTCTGATCGCTGCCCTGTTTGGCTTCCATCACAAAGCAGCCGCGCTTGTAGAGGTCAATGCGGCCTCTGGTTCCGCCGGGCAAGGGGACACTCTTCTCGAAGACGTAGCTGTTGTGGCGATCCTCGGCCACGCTGGGCTGGGGGCGCTCCACGCCCAGGAGATCGCAGAGTTCCACGGCGAACTGTTGAAAGTTGGCTCTCTCCGCAGCGCTGCTCCACTGCCAGCGGGTGATGAAGTCGTCGATTGGGTCGGGTAGCGTCATGGGAGATTGGTATTGGGTATTGGATATTGGTGTGGCTCTGGGGTGGAAGTATAACATATGTAGTGGGTGTATTCAGAACGGGTTGATGATTCGTAAGGGTTTGGGTGGACGGCAGACGATCAATGGTGTACGCAGACGATTTTTGTGAGCCGTCCACCCAAACCCCGTGAAATGCCCCCCTTTTTTACTTGCGCAGTGATCTTCCTCAATGATAGTATTCTGGTTGCCATTCTTTTTGCTGACAATCCATATCGTGGTTCGAAACTTTGTTCAACAGGAGTGTTCGATGGCGCACAGAAGCGATAGCCAACAGAGCGCGGACCGGTCCTCGGCGCGTGCGGATGCGCAGCTGACAGTGCAGAAATCTGGTACCATCTCCACTCCTCTGCTGCTTCAGCGCGCCTATGCAGATCCCTCCTCGCTGACGCCGAAAGATGTGAAGCGCCTCCAGCGCAGTGTGGGAAACCGCGCGACCATACGATTGCTCTCCCGCTCTACGGGTTTGCAGGCCAAACTCAAATTAGGACCGGCGGGAGACCAGTACGAGCAGGAAGCGGACCGTGTGGCGTCTCAAGTGGTGCGACAGATGGCGCGCCCCCAGCCAGCGCAGCGGCGCCATGAAGACGAGGACGCCCAGGCCAGGCCCTTCTCGCAGGAGAGCGGCGACCTCCAACGTCAAGGCGAATCGCAGCCGAAGACAGCCTTCACAAAGCCGGTAGAGGGGAAGATCCGCCAGCTCAAGCCAGTAGCCGCAACCATCAGCCGTGTGCAGCGCTCGCCGAACGCCCAGTTCACCAAGAGCATGTTCGCGCAGCGACATCACGAGGAAGAGGACCTGGCGCAGATGAAGCCGCTGCACGGTCCTGAGGGTGGGGATGTGGAGCAGAGCGTCGAGAAACAGATCCAGACTGAGCGCGGGGGAGGCCAGCCGCTGGATGAGGGTGTGCGTACTTCTATGGAACAAGGCTTCGGCGCGGATTTCAGCGGTGTGCGTGTGCATACAGGGAGCCAGGCCGACGCCCTCAACCGTTCGCTCAATGCCAAAGCCTTCACCGTGGGCAACGATGTTTTCTTTGGCAAGGGTCACTACAACCCCAGCAGCAGCGGTGGTCAGCAATTGATCGCGCACGAGTTGACCCATACGGTGCAGCAAGGTGCGGCGTCGGTGCAGCGGCAAAGCGACGCGCACGCTCACAATTGCGCGTGCAGCCAATGTCAATCCGTGCAACGGACAAGCGTAGAGGGCGAAACGTCGCCAGATGTAATCCGCCGCACAGGAGCGCACCTGCCCGGCTGTCATTGCCCATCCTGCGCAGGGGTGCAGCGAAAGCCCATGGCCGAAATTCAGCGCCATCACAGCGAAGAAGATCTCACGGCGCAGCGCAGCATCCAGCGTCGTTCGGCTTCTCATGGGCGAACCTGTTCGTGCGCAGCCTGTGGGGCAAAGCGCATCCAGCCCCAGCGCGATCGTGGACAAGGTCCACAGCCGACGGCGAATGTGCAACCAGTGGAGGGGAGACTTTCCAAAACGGGTGTGCGGATACAGGGCAAAGCGGCAGCTACTCGGCCAGCCGTCAAACTCCATCAGCCTCTGTCGGTCCCTGATATTCAGCGCCACTCCTCGTGGGAACATCAACTACTGGGCGATGTGCCGCCGGACCAAATCGCTAAAATCGGCGCCTGGCAAGATCTGATCAAGCAGACTGAACTGGTCGGCTTTTTCGGGTTCCGCCAACCCAAGCAGCAGGAAGGGTCGATTACAGTCGACGGGATTGGCACGATCAAAAAGGGCAATGTTATGCATGTGATTGCCCAAGAGATGCAGCGCCTTTCGGTCTGGCAGAAGAATCCACCCACCGGCACCAAATCGGTAGATAAAGAGAAATTGTACGGTAGAGATCCGGTGTGGCAGGTGGAATTAGTCGCGCTGCCCGCTCCCGAAGGTCAACAGCCTTTGATCATCACCTATGGCGAAATGAATACCCTGGCCGATTTCTACGGCGATTTGGAAACGATGAAAGCGGCGGATCCAGAGAGCCGACGGCAGATTGTGCAGAGCGTCCGCCAGGAGACATTCTTCCAATTGAAGAATATCTATACCCAATTACAGAGCAGCCTGACGGATACGGAAAAGAAGGATCGCGATGTACTGAGCGCCCAGCAGATGATGAGCCAGAATGAACTCTACAATCAGATCCTCGGCCAGAAGTTCGGCGGGGCGGTGACCATCACCGATTACATCAGCGGCAAGATTGGTCAGGGTGAACTGCTTACCGGCGCTCAATCTACAGGGGCCAAGGGTGTTACCAATGCTTATGGCGCTACCCTGGCGCGCAATGCCTGTCACTTTGTGCCAGAAAGCTGGCACGCCTGGGCGCGCTATCATAAAGAGGCCCTTACCCAGGCTGAAATTGCGTTTCATGCACAGCAAAAGGCAGACCAGATCGAAGAAGAACTCGATTGGGAGGAGACCGGTGAGGATGATCCAGAAACGCTAGAACGATTGATGAAACGGTATCGACAAGAGGCGGACGAAGCCGCCAATGAGGCGATGCTCAACAATGGCTTTGGCGACCACTATCTGCAAGATTCCTATGCGTCGGGCCACATGCTCAACAAGACTCAGATCATGCAATGGTATGTGCAGTATCTCGACCAAACCGACGATCTCACCTATTTCACCGAAAAGAATTGGCGGCGGGTGCAGCAGATGGCCTATCGCCAGCCGGGGTTGGCCGAGAAGCTCCTGTATGACAAATCCAGAGTGCGCGGCGGCAGCGACCCAGAAAATGAGATGCAAGCGCGCAATCCCCAGGCGGTGGAAGATATTGAGTCGGACGACTGGAAAGATCGGTTTGATGCGTTGGGGCTGACTATCCCCAAAACGTTGCGCACAGGCAGCCCGGAACGCCCGTTGATCGAATGGTGGCAAGAAGAAGCCATGGGGTTAAAAAATGTGAAGACAGGGGCAGAACTTCTTTCTTCGGGCAAGATCAACGATCCGACAGCGCTGGAAACGTCGGTGAAGAAGCTATTGAAAGATGGCGTCGTTTTGATTGTCAATCAACCCGTCAATTTGCGCGGTCGAATGTTGAGGAAAGATGTGGGCATCAATTTTAGAGGGAAGTTCAACGACATCTCCTTTGCGCTGCGCGACGAGTATATCCCCAAAGACTCTGGACGCTTCCAGCAAGCGCGCATAGAAAGCCAGCAAGGGGACGACACCCAATATCAGCGTATGGCGGCGGCTGTCACCTATGGCGATTACTTCGAGTTTATGAACAGCAGTTTTATTCAGAAATCGACCAATGCCCTGCATGATACCTTCTGCACAGGTGGGTTGACGGTTCTTTCTGGCAACGGACAGCAGGTTTTCAAAGTCTATGGCGACGATGCCATGTTCAACGAGGGCAGCGCGGCGGGGGTGAAAGATTCGGCCCGCACGGCGAATATGTCGCGTGATTCCATCCTCAATACCATCCGCACCGGCAACGATGGCGGCTACACAACGCAGAGCATCCTCTCTCGCCTGCCCAATACAGTGCGCGTGGATATTAAGAACGACCAGGGCAAGGTCGTGGGTACCTCAGATACCGAGATCGGCAAGTGGCACAACCCGGATCAGGGTCCGTCGCTGCGTTCGTACTGCTTCAAAGAGGTCTTCCCTGCAATGGGTTGGTCCTTGATGCAAAAACTAGGGCCGGGTGTTATGTCAACGTTGGGCCACATCAGCCAGGATCTCAATGTGCATGGGCAAGAGGCATTTTGATCTTGCGTAGTGGCTACCAGCGTGATACATTTCCCATACTCTCGACAGGTTGGTAGAGGAGTCGCCAACATAGAAGGCATCCACGCAGATTTCTTCAGCGGTGGTTGCAGCGGTCCATATTGTGTAACGAAGCCTTGTTCAATAGGAGTGTTCGATGGCGCACAGAAGCCATACCCAACCAATTGCGGATCGTTCTTCTCCTCACGCGGCTGCGCAGTCAGCGCAAAGATCTCGTCGTATCTCCACCCCGCTGCTGCTTCAGCGCGCCTATGCAGACCCATCCTCGCTGACGGCGACCGATGTGAAACATCTTCAGCGCACGGTAGGGAACCGCGCCACGATTGGCATCCTCAGCAAACATACCGGCTTGCAGGCTAAACTCAAGCTAGGCCCTGCCGGTGACCAGTACGAACAGGAAGCCGACCGCGTGGCGCAGCAGGTGGTGCGCCAGATGGATCGTCCCCAGCCGGTGCAGCGGCAGACTCCTGAAGAAGAAGAGTTGCAGATGAAGCCCTTGGCGCAAACCGGCAGCGCACTCCAGCGCAAGGATGAGCCGCACCCGAAGAGGGTCTTCACGAAGCCGGGCGCGGGGACGATGCGCCAGCCCAAGCCGCCAGCCGCCACCATCAGCCATGTGCAGCGCGCCCCCAAACTCACGTTGACGAAGAGCATGTTTGTGCGTCGTCAGGAGGATGAAGAGGAACTCCAGATGAAGTCGCTGCATGGTCCTGGAGGTGGGGACGTGGAGCAGAGCGTTGAGCGTCAGATTCAGACGGCGCGCGGGGGGGGCAAACCGCTGGATGACAACGTGCGCGGCTCGATGGAGCAGGGCTTCGGTGCGGATTTCAGCGCTGTGCGTGTGCATACAGGCGGGCGGGCGGACGCCCTCAACCGTTCGCTCAACGCCAAAGCCTTCACCGTGGGCAACGATGTTTTCTTTGGCAAGGGCCAATACAACCCCGGCAGCAGCAGTGGCAAGCAACTCCTCGCCCACGAGTTGACCCATACGGTGCAGCAGGGCGCGGCGGGTGTACAGCGGCAGATTCGTAATCCGTTGGTCCAGCGCTACAAGGATCTGACATCGGGATATACGTTGCCCAGTAAACAGACACAACTAGACAACAAAATGTTTACTAGTCACAGTATTGATCCGGTGGCTAAAGATTCTTTTGAAGAGGGGGTAGAATGGGAATATTTCACAGATTCTGATCCGAATCTGATCTCCTCTGGAGACGAAACTGTAGTTATGCAAAAGACGGCTCGCGAAGCACAAGAATTCTATGCAACTGATGCTGTCATCAGCGAGGCGCAACAGAAACTACAAGATCACGATTCATGGATTGATTTGGCTACCTCTGGTGACTCCATTACAGTGGGAGGTAAAACACTGAAAGGTGTAAAAGCTAAATCGAAACTGTTAGAAGCTGAAAAGGTAGTAGGGGCTCGGATTGAGAAGCTCAAGGATCACATCTGCATCAATATGGCGAACCTTGTTATGGGGCTTCAACAGACGGAGCGTTCCCATAGCTTGATTTCACAAAATACCAATACAAAAGATACTAAAAAGCTCTCCATCACGAGCGGTGGTTTAGAATCAAGCCAGGTAACACGGCTGGCAAAAAATCTATCTACCTCCCGCGATGATACCTCTCAAGATACTCTTCTCGATCAAACCGGTAAAGTTGACCTAGACAATGTAGGTAAAGAGTATGGCACGAGACTGGGTAAAGGAGAATTGAGCGAGCAAGCCAAAACTCTTGGCATCAACGAGTACGCGATTCCTGATGTGGGTGAAGCATTTGCAACGTATAGCATTGAGCCAGTTGTTGAAGGTCAGAAAAAAGATTTCTCTGTCTTAGTCAAAGGCGATCCTACCATCCGAAAGTTTGTCTGGGGGTATCATTATGCTGGTGTGGTTGCACAAAGTGAAGACAAAGCCGACAAAGTCACTTTGGAAAATTACAACCGCAGCAGCGACATCGTGAAAACGATCTTTGAGAAACTCGAAACCGACTTCGGCGAGGGTGCCAAAAAGGCATTCCAGGATATTAAAGATCGAGGGGAAACCGGTGATCAGAGCGTTGTGAAAAAGCTCTACCTTGAACTGATGAAGGGATTGGGTGTATCTACCCAAGAAGCCACTGAAAAGTTTTCGGCAGCGATTAAGAATGCTTCGCGTGAGGCGTTGAAGGCGTGGTTCTTCAAAATGTATGGAACTACTGCTGGCAGCGGGCAGACCTTCCATGAGCAAAGCAGCGGCAGCGGCTATTTTGGCAACCCAATGACAGTACGTGTAGGTGCAGGCGAAGGGACCAAATACGAAAACACGAAGGATGGGAAGGTCTATGGAAAGTTAAAGGGGGCCATTGGCTCTATCCCAGCGGATCATCCTGATGTGCGCGCCATGAGTGAGTTCTATCCCATCCGCCAAAAAGCGTCCGAAGAAGTTCTCAAGGCAAAGGATCCAACCGATGCACGCAAGATCTTCAGAGAACAAGTCGCTGGTCTAAAAGCTGGACAAATGAAGTTGCATTTCGACTATGCAAAGAATCTGGTTAAAGATCTAAAAGTGCGCGATGTCAAAGATAAGCTTCCCCAAGTGCAACCCCTAGACGATGATGGGATGCGCAAAGCGTTTGATGAGCTTGCCCAAGGCGCCCTGACCAAGCGTGGACGTTTGGCTAAGATCAAATGGAAACGCCGCCAGAAGTTGGATGATACAAATAAGAAAGTGCTTGAGATCAAGCAAAAAGTGGTTGAGTTGCAGAAGTACTATGATACCCTTCAGACGACTTAAACGTCGCTATGGTCTCTTCTGGAAGTCTCATCAACCTATCGGCTCTCTATCGTGTGATCGAAGTCTTATCTAAATTTCGTTCCAACAGGAGCGTTTGATGGCACACAGGCATCATACCCAACAGCTTGCGGGTCGTTCCTCCCCGCGCTCGACTGTACAGTCAGCACAGACCTCTCGTCGGATCTCGACCCCGCTGCTGCTGCAACGCGCCTATGCAGACCCATCCTCGCTGACGGCAACCGATGTGAAACATCTTCAGCGCACGGTGGGCAACCGCGCCACGATTGGCATCCTCAGCAAACATACCGGCTTGCAGGCTAAGCTCAAACTAGGACCGGCAGGTGACCAGTACGAACAGGAAGCTGACCGCGTGGCCTCTCAAGTGGTGCGGCGGATAGACGATCCGCAGCCGGTGCAGCGACAGACAGCGGAAGAAGAAGAGTTGCAGATGAAGCCGCTGGCTCGATCCATTAGCACACTCCAGCGCAAGGATGAATCGCGCCCGAAGATGGTCTTCACCAAGAGTATGTTCGCGCAGCGTCAGGAGGAGGAAGAGGAACTCCAAATGAAGCCGCTACACGGTCCCGAAGGCGGAGACGTGGAGCAGAGCGTCGAACAGCAGATCCAAACGGCGCGCAGAGGTGGTAAACCATTGGACGACAATATCCGTCGCTCGATGGAACAGGGCTTCGGTGCGGATTTCAGCGGGGTACGCGTGCATACAGGCGGGCAGGCGGACGCGCTCAACCGGTCGCTCAACGCCAAAGCCTTCACCGTGGGCAATGATGTCTTCTTTGGCAAAGGGCAATACAACCCCGGCAGCAGCAGTGGCAAGCAACTCCTCGCCCACGAGTTGACCCATACGGTGCAGCAGGGTGGGGCGGGTGTGCAGCGGGATACCATTCAACGGGCGATTGGGTTTGAATTTGAGTTTGGCACCTGGCAAACCTGGCATAACGACGGTAAAACCCGCCTGACCAAAGGGGAAGAGATCTATAAAGGTAACGGCTACAAAGTTGAAGGCGAGGATGCAGGTGAGGATACATCCGCCATCGAAATTGTTACCAAGCCTTATGTGACCGAAAAAGAGGCTGTCAAATCGGTCAGAGAGGCTCAAAAGTGGATGAAGAAGGTTAGCAATGAATCTGGGAGAACAAACACACGAGTACGCGCCAGCAAACATGGTGGCAAGTCCGGTGTACGCATCCAGCCTGGGGAAAATAAAGGGAAAATGCAAGCGTCTCCAGCGATTGCTTTGGGCAAGATGTCTGAACTATATAAGAAAGGACTTGGCAGCACCTACGCCGGCTTCGCGAACAGTATCTCCAATTACCTGGGGCGCGATGAGGTGAAGCATCGCTATCTCAACGACCAGGATGCTACCAATGAATTGATCGGTCTCGTCACCTTAATTGTCGATTACCTGACCCAGGGCGCATCCAAGGCCCAGCTCTCCTATCCCAAGTCTGCCTTTAGAATTATGGCGCGCACTTCATTTACCAAGATGTTCAAATTAGTTCCTGAATTTGAGTTTTTCAGCGATCCTCAAAATCTCGATAAATGGGTGAATCTTGTTCTGGAAGTCGCTGCAAAAGTGAACCCCAGCATCGGTAAAGAAATTACCCCTTCCAGGCTACAGCCACGCCAAGTGCAAAAGCGGAAATGGTGGGGGAAACGGTATACCAAGACAGAATGGGATCAAATCGATGCAGTCAGTCGCGACAAGGATCTCGGCGAAGTGGGGGCCGAGCCAGTGCTGGGCATGAATCTAATCGGGATGGAAGCCTTGACAGGAGATCAGGAAGGATCGAAATATAAGCTGAACCTGACCCGTGATGATTGGTTGCGCAGTATGGTCAACGAAGACAAACTGAGCAAGTCTAAGGATAAGCGCTTTGAGGGGATGGGCGCTTATGGCGATTCAACCGATATTGAAGTCCTGGAGGATGTCGCTGAGAACGCAGTCGAAAAGTCTGTTTCTGAGCTAGAGTTGGGCAACGAACATAGTGATGATGAATCTGAGATAGAGGCCCCTAAACCTCAAGAAGCGCCTCTCTTTGAACTGCGCGGTCTGGGCGATATGTTTGGCATCAATCAGGATATTACCCTGGATAGTTGGACCGACAAAGTCAGGGAAGTCTTTGCCATTGTCGATGACGTTAACCAGAAGTCGTTCAAGCCTGGCGGCAAACCCACCGTCCCCGATGATGTGGACAACCCAGGCGGCTGGACACGCGTCTAGGACAACGCAGGCAAAATTTTATCTTTACCATCCGTGCGACAGCCGCAACCAACGTGACCACGCTCGACATCGAAGAACCCGCTCAACTGCGGATCTATCTGCATCAGCACAACCACATCGCCGCCGGTGAAGAGGTGACCATCACCCCGCTCGCCGGCGGCGTTTCCAATCGCACTGTCCTTGTGGAACGGCCTTCGGGCGAGGCGTGGGTGATCAAACAGGCGTTGGAAAAGCTGCGCGTCAGGGTGGATTGGTTCAGCAGCCCGCAGCGCATCCACCGCGAGGCGGCGGGGATACGGGCGCTTTCGGCGTTGCTGCCGCCGGGATCGGTTCCCCGCCCTATCTTCGAGGACCACGAACACCACCTGCTGGCCATGGACGCGGTCCCCCAGCCCCACGCCAATTGGAAGGCGATGCTGCTGGCCGGGGATCTCCATCTCGATCACGTCGAACAGTTTGCCCGCATCCTGGGAACGATCCACCGGCGTTCGCACGAGCGGAGGGAGCAACTCGCTTCCTCCTTTGGCGACCGCTCCTTTTTCGAGACGCTGCGTCTGGAACCCTATTACAGCTACACCGCCAGCCAGCATCCAATGGCCCAACCTTTCTACGCCGCGTTGCTGGCCGAAACCCGCGCCCAATCGTTGGCCCTCGTCCACGGCGACTACAGCCCCAAAAATATCCTCGTCCACGCCGATCGGCTGGTGCTGCTCGATCACGAGGTGATCCACTGGGGCGACCCTGCCTTTGATATGGGCTTTTCGTTCACCCACCTGCTCAGCAAGGCCCGTCACGTCGCCGCCCTGCGTCCGATCTTCATTGAGGGCGCCGAGCGTTATTGGCAGATCTATGTGGACGCGGTGGGCGATTTCTCACTTTGGGATGGCTACGAGCCGCGCGCCGTCCGCCACACCCTGGCCTGTCTGCTCGCCCGTGTGGATGGTCGCTCCCCGCTGGAGTACCTCAGCGCGGACGAACGAACCCGCCAGCGAGCGCTGACCCTGGCGTTGATGGCGGAGCCGCCCGCCACCCTGCCCCAACTCATCCAAACCTTCGCACAAGGACTCTGATCCCATGCCTGTGATTCAATCGCTGCGCGCCCTCGAAATTCTCGACAGCCGCGGACGCCCCACTGTGCAGGCCACTTGCGCCCTCTCTGACGGGGCGACAGCCACGGTCTCCGTGCCGTCGGGACGATCCACCGGCACTGCCGAAGCGCTGGAACTGCGCGACGGCGACCCGCGGCGCTACGGTGGTCTCGGCTGTCGCAAGGCCGTGGAGAACGTCAACAGGGTCATCGCCCCCGCGCTGCTCGACGCGCAGATCGCGGATCAGCCTGATCTCGACGAGCGCCTGCTCGATCTCGACGACACGCCCAATAAATCCAGGCTGGGCGCCAACGCCATCCTTGCCGCTTCGCTGGTCTTCGCCCGCGCCCACGCCCGTCAGCGCGGCGTTCCTCTCTATCGCCACTTCGCCGATCTGCTGGGGATCGAACCCAAACTGCCCGGCCTCACCATCAACCTCTTCAGCGGCGGCAAACACGCCGAAGGACAGGTCGCCATTCAGGATGTCCTCATCGCGCCGCAGACAGCGACCATCGCCGACGGGCTGGCGATGATGTACGCCATCTATCAGGCTGCCGCCGTACTGATTAAGGAGAAGTACGGCATGCGCGCCCTCACCGCCGACGAAGGGGGATTGGCCCCGCCCGCGCTCGATGATGAAACACTGCTGGCCGATGCGGTGGCGGCCATTGAGCGCGCCGGCTACCGTCCTGGCGAGGATGCAAAGTTGGCGCTGGATGTGGCGTCGAGTCATTTCTATCGAGACGGCGCGTATTATTTGCAGGGGCAGATCCTGTCGGGCGGGGAGATGGTCGATCTGCTGCTGGATTGGAGCCGCCGCTATCCGCTGGTGAGCATTGAGGATGGGCTGGCGGAGGAGGATTGGCTGCATTGGTCCGCGCTATGCCTGCGCATGGAAGGGACGCGCGTCCTCGGCGACGATCTGCTTTGCACCAACCCGGCGCGCATCCGCCGCGCCATTGAGATGAAAGCGGCCAATGCGCTCCTCCTCAAGGTCAACCAGATCGGCACGCTGAGCGAAGCCGCCGCCGCCTATCGTCTTGCGCGTAGCGATGGATGGGACGTGGTGATCAGCGCGCGCAGCGGCGAAACCGAGGACAACTGGTTGGCCGATCTGGCGGTCGGCTGGGCTGGGGACTATATTAAGGTTGGCTCCATCACCCAGTCGGAGCGGCTGGCGAAGTACAACCGGTTGTTGGAGATTGAGGAAGAACGGACATCTTTTCCTCATTTGACAGGGATAGGCAGTTAACCCAACGCCACCATCACAAACGCAATCAACACGAAGACTGCTGTCGGCGTCATGATGTTGCGCTCCAGGCGACTTTTGGAGGCAAGGTTGCCCAGTGTATTCAAGGCCAGGTAGGCGACGAAGATCCACGCCACCACGCGCACCCATAACGGGTCGGCCCCCGGCGCGATCAGATCCGCCCGTGCCAGGATCACCCACGCGCAGAATCCGAGGATCGCTATAGCGGCCAGGCTGCCTAGCCTCAGGTTAGTGGGTAGCACTCGGTGTTGTCCTCCCCAGGCCGCAGCGCCCAAGGGCAAACCCAGCGCCAGCAGTAGTTGAAAGATCATTAGGGATGCAATGACCACTGCTGCGGCAATGGCAAACAGTTGGGGAACATTCATAGTTTTTCCGATCGGTGGCTGAGTGTAGTTCTATTCCAGGCGTCATTATCACATGGAATGAAGCGAATTCAAACTCAGTACCCATGGTTCGGTCATTCGAATTTCAGAAACCGGCTCCAAAATGACTGAACCTTAAGTAGAAACGTGACCTACTGGGTTGATATCCAAAATCTCGCCTACATCGGACAAATGATGGAGATCGGGAGTACATCTGCTGTACATCAATGCGCCTTCGATACGCCTTTCGGCTAATGCGTCTATATCCACTCTTCCCTATGCTATATCTACCGCATAAAGTGGTTCGCATTCGACCCGATGCGAACCACTGATTATAAAGAACGGCAAGGTGTAGATCCGCATGATCTGGCTGGGCGCGCTTCTGGCGACTGCCATCCATTTCATCCCCTTTGCCGCCGTTCATGGAAGGGCGCTGCTCTGGTTGTCGATCCCGCTGATTTTGAACTCAATTGCTGGGCTGCTCCTGCCGGAGATTCCCTTCTACGTCTTTGGGATGCTCGATGGCTTCATCAAACTGCTATTTGGCATGGCGCTGCTAATGTCCCCCCAACCCGTGTACAGTGAACGATAGTCTTGACAGCAACCATGTTGATCAGCAGGGCTATGCCGTTTTGTCACTATTCCAGACATGAGGTGACCGATGGATTACCGTATCCTCCGCAACGATATCCTGAGAAGCAAAACCATTACATTGACCACAGTCATATTTGTCGCTGCGGCAGCCCTGTTGGTTTCACTGGCGGCCATCCTGGTTGCCAACCTGTTGGGGGCAATTGACACCCGGTTACACACGATGTCAAAGTGGCCGCCAAGACGGAACGGGTGCTGTTCATCCTCGACGGCAAAATCGCCGGAGAGTACCTGACTGGCGCATACGATGAAACCGCTGATAACTTGACAGATCGTGAGGCAAGCCTCACCGCCTGGTTGGCCCAAATGAAATTCTGAGGATGATAATCGGGTCATCAGAAGACGTCAGAACCTGGAGAGAAGATGAACTTTCAAGAAACAATTCAGATCTCTAACGACAATAGAGCTAAGCGAGAGATGGCAAGGGAAACCATTGCACGGCTAGGCTTTTCTCTTGTCTTTATTGCCTGTGTTATGGCTGTACAACTTATTTCTCCTTCTGCGTTTCTGGTCTTTGCTGTGATTACCACCCTGCTTTCTTTCTTTGTTACAAAGTCAAGACGCATGATTTTGATCATGGCCGTATTGTATGGCATTGGTTATTGGCTTTCTACCACCGCTGAAAGTTTTATTGTTGACGCCCTACAGTTCTCGAATATTCAGAGTGAAGCTCGAATCGTGCTTGTACGCTTTAGCCTGGTCGGATTCATTCTGCCCCTGGCCCTGTTCGCCAAACTGTACCCCACGCAACCCAACTACTTTGCCATTGGGAACTTTACCAGAACGATTTATTTCCCCTTCATCTGGAAAGGCATCAAAGATCCGATCTGGCGTTTCTTGCTCGTCTCTACTGCTGTTATGACGGTTTTATCCAGTTTTTGGATCGATTTTCAGCGAGAAGATCTGCCAGTCATCTTGATGTATGGGGTACTGTTTGCCGTGGTCAACAGCACCCTGGAAGAGATCCTATGGCGCGGCCTTGTGTTGCCGAGATTTGTGGATTTTCTAGGGGAGAAGCTGGGGCTTGTGATTGCAAGTCTTGGATTCGGGCTCTACCATTACTCCATAGGATTTTCTTGGTTTGCCTGTCTGCTGTTTACATTGCCCGGTATAGTGATGGGAGGACTAGTCATCAGGTCTAGAGGGCTTGCTGCTGTGATCCTGTTTCATATTGTATCTAACCTTATCATGATCCTGTCAGGTATGATTTTCTGACCGCTGGCCTGATTAAACCAGACAGGTCACGGTTGGAAGCGTGATCCACAAAATTTGCGTCGGCCCCACAACTGCTCTAGACTGAGTACATAACTAGCCGTACAACTCCATGAATCGAGGATACAATGATACGACGAGTTGTGCTTGCGTTGTGTGGTCTCTTGATTCTGTTGATCCTGTTGCTCTTACTCCCCGTCTCCTATCAGCCGCCAGCTACGCCTCGGCCAAGCCAGAGCTACGAAGAATCTCTGGCCCGCTTTGCCGAAATCCAAGCGAGCGAAGCAGCCCTCAACCTTTTCGATGATTGCGCATCACAGCTTTTACACCACGGTCAGCCGACGACGCAGGTGATGGTTCTGTTTCACGGCTACCGCAGTTGTCCGCGCCAGCTCGCAGGATTGGGCACGATCTTCTATGAACAGGGGTACAATGTCTTTATTCCCCGTGTCCCCCATATGGGATTGGCCGACCTGATGTCACCCGATCAGGTGAATCTCACTGCGGACGAATTATCCTATTACGGCGCCGAAGCCGTCGATATTGCCCAGGGGTTGGGCGATCAGGTGACGCTATTGGGGATCTCGATGGGGGGCGTTGTCACGGGCTGGCAGGCCCAAAGTCGATCCGACGTGGATCTGGCGGTGTTGGTGTCGCCTGCGTTCGGGCTTGGACTCATTCCTCCACCGGTGACGGGGCCGGCGGTGCGCTTGTTTGGTCTGTTGCCCAATCGCTTCCTCTGGCAAAATGCAGAACTCCAAATGCAGGTTCCCAATCCGCCCCAGGTTTATCCGCGCAATGCTACCCGCCCCATCAGCGCCTTTCTGCGCTATGGCTTTGCTGTCCGCAACGCCTCGCGCCGATCTGCTCCTGCGGCAACCGCCATTTTGGTGGTGACCAACGGCGCGGATCGGGCGGTGAGCAATGAGACCACGGCAGCCATCGTCGAGCAATGGCGCAGTGGGGGATATACTGCCATCGAAACGTATGAATTTACGCCAGAACTCCAACTCGACCACGATCTGCTTGATCCGGATCACCCCAAAGAGCAGGTGGAGATCGTCTATCCCATTCTT
>JAHBVG010000088.1 GCA_019637695.1 Caldilineaceae bacterium
AGTAAGGAGTAATGAGTAGGTTGACAGCGTTAGTTGCTTGATTGACGGCAACTTCGTCTACCTACTCATCACTCCTTACTCGTTTCTGATTTCTTCCAATCTTCCAATTCCGAGGAGAGATCCTTTCCGTGAACCCTCTTCGCATTGCCGTGGCGCAGACACATTGGACTGGTAGCCGTGTGACCATGATCGAGAGCGTGCGCGAACTGGTAGCGGAAGCCGCGGCGCAGGGCGCGACGCTGGTCTGTTTGCAGGAGTTTACCCTGTCGCCCTACTTTGCCAGCGTCATCGACCCCGAAAATTATACCTGGGCCGAGTCGCTGCGCGGCGGGGAGTCGGATCAGCTTTTCGGGGAACTGGCGCGGCACTATGGGATCTACATTGTCGGCAGTATTTTTGAAGAAGGCGAAGAGGGGCGTTATTGGGACACCGCCACCCTCCACGCACCGGGCGGTGATCTGGCGGGCTACACGCGCAAGGTCCACATTCCCCAGGGCGAAGGCTACCACGAGGACCACTACTTCGGCGGCGCAGACGCTTTCCCCATCCACGACATCGCTGGGGTGAAGACAGCGCTGCCCACCTGCTACGATCAATGGTTCCCCGAACTCTCGCGCATCTACGCGCTGGGCGGGGCCGAGTTCATCTTTTACCCCACCGCCATCGGCTCCGAACCCAGCGCGCCGGAGGTGGATACCATGCCCGCCTGGCAGACTGTCATGCGCGGACAGGCCATTGCCAACGGCGTCTACATTGCCGCCGCCAACCGCACCGGCCAGGAAGGCGTCACCTTCTACGGCAGCAGCTTCATTTGCGACCCCATGGGGACGATCCTTGCCCAGGCCACCCGCGACCGCACGGAGGTGATTGTTGCTGATCTCGATCCCGCCATCTTCGAACAGTGGCGTGACTTGTTCCCATTGCTGCGCCAGCGTCGGCCAGAGGTCTACGGGCGATTGGTGATTGGCAAGAGCTAATGACATTAGTGACAAATGAAGGGGCTGGAACCTTTGTACTGTGCAGACTATGCCTGGAGGGGCGCAATCGATTGCGCCCCTCCAGGCATAGTCTGCGTAAGCCCTGATGTAGTTGCCTTCTTATTGACCATATCCACCGCTGATGAAAAACTGGTAATCAGCTACATCCTGCCGATCATTGAGCATCAACGGCGCCATCTGCTGCGTTGGCGCTGGACTCGCAAAAACAAGATGAGGTAAAGTAGCCTGATATTCGGCCAGGGCCTGCCGATCGGCCAGGAAGTCACCCGGCACAGTCTTTTGTACGCTCTGCACAGGCGCAAAACCGGGCGAGAGTGTCGCCATATACTCGGCTAGGGCCTGACGATCAGCCAGTTCAGGCAGCCCGGCGCTCTCTGCGCTGGCGGCGTAGACAGCGGAAAGGTCCACGACAATGGGCTGGCCAGCACAGGCGCTGAAGAGTAGAGCAGCGAAGAGAGTGGTGATAACAAGGGCAATTGATTTGCGGTTCATGATCTTCTCCTTTTGATGGAACTGCTGAACGGTGACGAGACTTTGTGCTTGACTGCTCTGCGTGTGGAACATGACAGCCTCCTCTAAAGAGATTTGAAAAGGATGCTTCATCTGGGTACGCTCCTTTGGTATAATGGGACGGCATTTCCTAACACGTGCTATCGGGTTGGTGGGGCGAAACTGCCATCAACTTCTGTTGGCTTCAGTGTAGCGGAGTGGGGGCAGCCAGTCACTGACAGGGCTGGCAACTTTTTTGCCAGTTGTGGCAAACAGGAGGAAGGGATGCCAGACAGGGGGATGGGCTGGAAGCAGTGGGGCGAGCAGTTGAAGGCATACCGCTTGCGGGCGGGCTACGCTTCTCAAACCGAGTTGGCGGATGCACTGTCTCACCTTGAGCTGACGTCGGGAGAAACTCTTATTCTTTCCACCTCACAGCTTAGCCGCTGGGAGAATGGCCAGCGCTGCCCCACCCGGCGCGCCCAGCACCTGGACCTGATTGAAGGTCTGGCCCGGCTGGGGGGGATTGCCACGCCAGCAGAGGCCGACGCCTGGCTGCAGGCTGGCCAGCAAGGGCTGCTCAGCGCAGACGAGCGCTGGCGTCTCTTTGGTGAAGTGCTGCCGTCCCCTCCTCCGACACCAGACGCGGCTATCCTACACGGGCATCTGCCTGCCCAGACAACCCCCTTCGTAGGCCGCAAAGCGGAGATGTCGGCGGTACTGGACCTGCTGGTTGGTTCGCAGTGCCGTCTGCTGACCATTACAGGCGCAGGTGGTATGGGGAAGACTCGCCTGAGTATTGCAGTAGCTGCACAGGCTGCGCCGCACTTCGCGGATGGTGTCTGTTTTGTGCCGCTGGCCGATGTGGAAACGCCACAGGCGATCCTCGCTACGATTGCTACACAGTTGGATGTGCCAGATGCAGGCGCGGCCGACATCGATCAGCGCCTGCACAATTTCCTGCGCACAAAGCAGTTACTCCTGATCCTGGATAACTTTGAACACCTGATGGCACACACCCCAGACCCCGCGGTTGATCCTGTAGAGACTCTCTCTACCCTGCTGCAAAAGTCGCCACGCCTCACAATTCTCGTCACTTCGCAAGAACGACTGAATCTGGTGGAAGAGTGGATCTATCCTCTAGAGGGCCTCGCCTATCCGCCAGAAGATCACCCAGACACTGGCGGCGCGTACGCAGCCATTGAGTTCTTTGCACAGTGCGCATCCAAGAGTCGGCCAGACTTTGATCCAATCCTGGAGCGGCCTCACATTGCTTCAATTTGCAGGTTGGTAGAAGGGATGCCCCTGGGTATTGAGTTGGCAGCCAGTTGGGTGCGCGCCTTCTCCTGCGCCGAGATTGCAGCCGAACTGGCACGGGATCTCGACTTTCTCACCACGCCGCTGCGCAATCTGCCCACGCGCCACCGCAGCCTGCGCTCCCTCTTCAATCGCTCATGGGCGCTGCTCTCGTCCCAGGAGCAGACGATCCTGGGACGACTCTTGGTCTTCCGCAGTAGCTTCGACCGCAACGCCGCTATGGAGGTGGCAGGAGCCACCCCTCTGCTGCTCACGGCTCTGGTGGATCGATCTCTCCTCAGGCGGCAGGCGTCAGGGCGATACGATATGCACGGTCTTCTGTACCAGTTCGTCAGTGAGCAATTTGCACAACAGCCGCAAGAGAGAAGCGAGACGCAAGCCAGACACGCGGCCTTCTATGCCGATCTGGCCGCGCGCGCTGGCTGGGAGTTGGAGCCAGGAGACCCCAAAGCGGCGGCTGCACTTCAGAATGGATCTGCCAATGTACTGGCTGCCTGGCGTTGGGCTGTTGAGCAGAAAGAACTAGCGGCTGTGAAAAAGATGATGAAATGGCTGGTCGACCATTTTCGCCAGCGCGGGGAACACAGCGCTGGCTACCAGACCTTTGCCAAAGCTATTGCACTTTTTCGGACGCAGGAACCGAATGCTGAAGGTGAAACCGCTGGGTTGCTCGGCTCTCTGCTCCTGTGTCAGGCACAATGCACCAACCATGCCAATGTAGAGGATGGTCGCATACTGCTCGAAGAGAGCGTGGCCCTGCTGCGCCGGGCTTTTCCACCCGATCCTCTCGATCTGGCCCTGGCTCTTCTATCGTTGAGCACCAAGTATGCCAGTCACGGTGACAATGCTAAGGGCGAAACTCTGCTTGAGGAAGGTCTGGCGATCTTTCGTAAAACGGATAACTCACAGGGTGTTGGCGCAACCTTGCGAGACTGGGGGGCGCTTGAGATGGGGTGGGGCCGCCTGCGCCTGGCGGAGCAGCGGCTGACAGAGGCGGCCTCTCTTTTGGAAATCCACTCTCCAGTCGACTCTATGCACAGTACACTGTTTCTGGGTACGACGCTGCTAATGCGGGGCCATTATCAGCAAGCGGAAGCGCTGATCCAGCGTGCCTTGCACTCCTTTGTCGAACATGGCGAAAAGAATCTTGCCGGTTGGGCCCAGCGGAATCTGGGCGACCTTTACACAGCCACTGGCGACTTTGAGCAGGCGAGGCAGGCGTTTGCCAGAGCCAATGCGTACTTCGCGCCGGTGGGCAGAGAATGGGAGGTGACACTGAGCATCTGCCTTTCGCCCGCTGTACTCGCTCGCCTGCACGGTGATCCAAACGCGGAACGGCTGCTGGTCGACGCTGTGACCACAGCACGGCGAATTGGCTTTCAACAACGCATCGCCACCAGTCTGCATCACCTGAGCCGCCTACGTCACGACCAGCGCGACTATATGGGGGCGCTGGCGCTGTTGGATGAAGCGCTATCCACTTCCCGGAAGATCGACTTCCGCTATGCCACCGCGCTTATCCTGACCCAACAGGGCCACTCATACCTGGCTTTGAACCAGATCGACAGCGCCAGTCGATCCTTCGCAGAGGCGTTGCGGATTGCCGGAGAGGAGGGCATTGACCGGGTGGCGGTCGACGCCCTGGGTGGTGCAGCCGAGCTTGCAGCCCAGATAGGCGATAGTGAAGAGGCTGTTCTATTGCTGCGGCTGGCATACGCACACCCCGCCAGCGAATACGAAACCAGACAACGGGCGAAAGCAGCTCTGTTTAAAACTTCCCAGCCAGAGTCTGTGGCCAGTTTACAGGAGTACAACTCGAATCCTCTTTTCATTCTGGACGAGGCAATCCAGTTAGCAGAGCAACTTGTATGTGGCTATCACTAGGTACAGACTGTCTGGCAGGTCGCTCTCTGGCCTGTCGGAAAGATGATTCCACTTCCCCAAAGGTTCTCGTCCTATCCAAATAGTCATGACGTTCGGATTGTGCTATAGTTTCCCAATGGAGCGCGTGCGGCGCTCGAATCGGGCATGTTCAACTAAAGCACTTTAGAAGCAGAGAGAATTCCCAATCATGGCTACGTCCCCTGTTCCTCTAGATGCAGCGCCAGCCGATGCAATCCAACCGGTGGAAGCGGCTGCGCCGGCCAAACCTGCGGGCAACTTCGACGTGCTGCGCCAGCGCAACTTTGCCTGGTTCCTCACGGGTACCACGCTCTCCAACAGCGGACAGTGGATCCAGCAGGTGACGCTAAGCTGGCTGGTCTATGAACTCACCGGCTCTGGCGCCATGTTGGGGACGCTCAACCTGGTGCGCTCCATCGCCACGCTGGGGTTGTCTCCCATCGCCGGCGCCGCCATCGACCGCTTCCCACGGCGCAAACTGATGATAGGCGTCAATACATGGCTTTTCTTTCTCAGCCTGATCTTTGGCGTGATGATTGCCATCAACCCCACGCTGATCTGGCCGCTCTTTGCCTTTTCCTTTTTGGGGGGCATTGCTCAGGCGGTGGACATGCCCCTGCGTCAGACGATTATCTTCTCGCTGGTTCCGCGTTCGCTCGCACCCAGCGCCGTGGCCCTGGTGCAGACCGGCTGGGCGGTGATGCGTTCATTGGGACCGGCCATCGGCGGATTTTTAATCCTGTGGGTGGGGCCAGAGGGGAATTTCTTTGTGCAGGCGGGGGCCTATGCGCTGGTGGCGTTGACCATCCTCAAGCTGACCTTTCCGTCGGAGCGCGCACAGTTAAGCGGGAAGGCGACGCGCGGCAATCTGATGGAGGGTCTGCGCTACGTCATCAAAGAACCTACCACCCGCGCCTTTCTGCTGATGGGTTGGGTGCTGCCCCTCTTCATCATCCCCAACTATTCGGCGCTGCCACCCATCTACGCCAAAGATGTCTTCGGCGGCGGGCCGGATACGCTGGGCGCGCTGCTCTCCGCCGTGGGGATCGGCGGTATCGCCGGCGGCTTTGTCTCGACCATGCTCAGCCGTTTCGAGCGGCGCGGGCTGATCCAATTGGGATCGCTGCTGCTCCTCAGCCTCTCGCTCATCGGCGTCGGCCTGACGTCGGTCTTTTGGGTATCGCTGGTCTGTCTGGCCGTCTCCGGCTTCTTCGAGATGATCTACCTCACCTCCAACCAGACGCTCTTGCAGCTTTCCATCCCCGATGCGTTGCGCGGACGGGTCACCGGCATCGTCAGCCTGAACATGGGGCTGATGCCCATCGGCGCGCTGATCGCCGGCGTCGGCGCGGACTTTTTTGGCCCGCAGGTGATGACGCTCGTCCTCAGCAGCATCGCCGGATTGATCGCGGTGGCGGTCTACTTCTTCTCACCCATCATCCGTGAGTATCGGCTCAGCGCGGCGATGGGGGCGGGCGATTAAGTTACTGCTCAGACGTTGATCCTCAGTTAGGCGCGAATATCTGCCTTTATTTGCAAAGCCGTGTTTACATCCAGAGTATCGCCGGGTTCAGCAATGCTACCTTGTTGGACTTCAACCGTCTGCTGCCTTAGGCGTAGCATTTGATGATCGATAGACCTGCCAGATTTTCGAAAATCTGGCAGGTCTGTTTATCATGCTAGACAGAATCAAGTAGAATACTACCACGTTATCCGCTAAAATCTTCGATGATTTTCATACTCTGAGCCGGGCGTATTCACCCCAGGTTGAGAGCATCTTCGAACGTTACCTCTGGGATGGAATCTGATGACTATATCTGCCCCAAATCTACCGTTGGACAAGTTGATTGCCGATTGCCGTCAGGATCGCTCTGCGCGCAATTTCCAGCGTCCATCATCCGCCTGTGTACAGATATTCCGCCTGGCCTTTGCTGGCGACCAGAAAGCATGGGATGCGATCTATTCCATTTTCTCCGGTCTGGTACGTCATTGGCTGAGCCAGGAGATTGCCCCGAACAAAAAGCAATATATTGAGTATGATCTAGAGGATCTGGTTCAAGATGTTTTTGCGAATTTTCACCGCTGGGCACCAAAAGCGACTGGGTTAACGGCAACCGAACATCTTGATCCTCTCATGAACTATTTACGAACCACCTGCAAGACGACAGTCGGTCAAGTGGGACGTAAACGGCGACCGCCCCAGGTAGAGTCCTATCCAGTCGTTGATCGGGTATCTACTGATCCCCCCCATGAACAGATAGAGTTGCGGCGACATATTGACACTATTTTGGAACGACTGCTAAAGACCGACGACGAAAAGATCATTTTCAATTTACGCTTTGAATGCGATATCCCACCGCGCGAAATTGTTGGACAGATGCCCGAACGGTTTGATATGTCGGAAGTGCGTGCCACAGTCCAACGGCTGAAACGACGGATGCAAAACGACCCAGAAATGCAGCAATTGGCAGAAACTCTGCGCCAAAAAAGTCTCAAGTTTGCATCTCTTCAAATAGAGGAAGATTCTGGGCCGAAACGAGGTGGTTCTATGGAAGAACACTGTCCGCTAGACGAACTCGATCTACTTGATTACATCACTGGACTTGCATCGGCAGAAGTCCGTGAGCGTATCGAATCCTCGCCAGTCTGTCAATTGGCTGCTGCAACATTGCTTTTCGAAATTGGCCCCTTGTTGGCAGTGTTGTACAGACGCAACTGCCCAACAGTCGAACAATTGGTAGACTATCAAGAACATCGTTTGTTCAGCACCCAGCGGTTGATCATTCACCAGCATGTGCAAAGTTGCCCCCTCTGTCAGTCAGAGATGGAACACTTCCACCGAATTGACCTCGCTTCCCAATCGGACAAGGGTGGTTGGCTGCGACGTATTGTCGAGGCCATCTTCCAGCCACCAACTTTGGCATCCCAGCCCATACGCGGGGAAACACATCTGAATTATCGGGCTGAAGATATCCATCTGGCACTCAACTTGCGTCCAGATACAGATCTGCCAGGTCGATGGACCCTACGCGGGCAGGTGCGTTCGTCTCAAGGCATGTTGATCGGGAACGAAGTAGCGAGTGCCGTGCTGATCTCAACCACAAATGGGGAGATACAAGAGTCCGAATGGAGCGAGGAACGCCGCTCCTTTGCCTTCCGGCAGGTAGAGGCTGGTGTGTATCGCTTACACCTGGGGACATCAGAAGCTGAGATCGTCGTGCCATCTATCGCTGTGGGAAACGCGGAATAAAGGAGGTGGTAGCATGTCGGAATCGATTTACGAGCTTGATCCGCTAATCGACGACCTGCTCTCCCGTCCCCCCGCAGCGCGGCCCGACTGGCTGGCCATCCATGAGAATGTGCTGGGGATGCCCCTGATCGAAGCGCTCAAACAACGCACGGATCAGTACAAACAGACTGATCCCCAGTTGGCGAAGGCAGCCTCTGCGCTGGCACTCTGGCTTGCGCAATTTCTGCCCGGAGAACCCTTCGCCCATCCCCTGGCCTGTTGGGCACGGGGCAATTGGGCGCTACTTCACGAGCCGCAGGAAGCGTTGAATTGCTATCGCCAAGCCCTCACCGCTTATCAACAGGCCGGCGCGTTGCAAGAGACAGTTCGTCTCCTCAGCAACTTGATCGGTGCAGCCTATCAGTGCAGCAAACCGGATGAAGGCTTCGCCGCCTACGAGTCAGTTCAACACCTGTTACCCAATCTCGCCCCCGAAGATGAGTGGTATCTCATCGTCCTTTATCAGAATTATGGTCTGCTCTTGCACGAAGCGGGGCGACATACAGAGGCGCTCTCCATTCACCGTAAAGTCCACGAACTAGGCGAAAAACACAAGCTGATCGAGAAGATATGGGAAGCTGATGTCAACTATACTCAGACTCTCTACGAATTGGGGCGCTTTGAGGAAGCTGAAGGGATTTTGTACAGATGCCGTGAACTTGCCACTGCACACCGACATTGGATTACCGTCGCCCGCATCGAAATGAATCTGGGCGAGCTCTACACTGCCCAGGGGAAACCGGGCAAGGCTTTACATTTCCTTCAGTCTGCCCGTAACCAATTCACCCGTATTGAAAACCCTATGGAGGTTGCTTCGGTGATCCTGCGCGAGGCCGAGCTTTTTGAACGGCTCGGCGCGCTGGCCGAGAGCCGCCGAGCCTATGACGCCGCATTGTCTGCATTCACAGAACGAGACATGAAGTCACAAATGGGGCGGGTCCTGGTCCAAGCAAGCGTGGTCGCCCGTCGGTCGGGGGATTTCCGACGGGCGACCCAATGGCTGGCGCAAGCGGCGCAACTTTGGAAGGACCAACGGCAACCCACCTGGCAAGCGCGGGTACTGCTGGAAGACGTTCTTTTGGCATTGGCCCAAAGCAAGTCGACCCAGGCCGATGCAATGCTGCAACAATGGCCATCGCTCGTGGCAATCGAAAACCCCGGCTTGCAGGCGAACTTCGCCCTTGTGAAAGGCATCCTCGCTGCGCAGCGGTTTGAACGCTCCACCGATAAGCCCACCCAGCAGCAAGCCACGGAGTGGTTTGATCGAGCGGCAACCTATGCCCGCCAGGAAAAAGATCGCTTTCTTCTACGACAGGCGCTGGTCGGATTGGGTCGATTAATGCGCGCCGATCTTCCCGAACAGGCCCGAATCTGGCTGGAAGAAGCCGCTGCCCTGGACGAAGAAGTACGGCGTTCGTTGAGCGTGGAAGAATTGAAAGCAGGTTTCCTGACACAGACCGATGATCTCTATCCACTCCTAATAGAGATAGCATTGGTCGCGGATAACCTGCAACAGGCACTGCAATGGGCATGGCGGTCAAAAAGTGGCGCTCTCTTCGACCTGCTTCTCGAAGAGGAGTTCGACCAGCGATCTGATGATGTCTCGGCGCAGATTCAAGCGCTTCGCAACGAGCTGACCCAAGCCCGCCTTCTTGCACGCACGCCCAAAGATACACCTTACCCCGAACCACTTTCCTCTCCCCAGAATGAACGGATACGGCAGACCGAAGCGCGTTTAAGCGAAGCACGCCGTCAGCGCAACCGTACGCACCAGACAAGAACGCTAGACAACCTTACCCTGGAAGGAGTTCTGCAGCAGACGGAAGCAGACTGCCTGCTGGAGTATGTGCGTTGTGGCAATCAAATCCTGAGTTTTGCCGTCGAGCGTACAGGCAATTTACGGGTGGTTTGTTCCACCAACCTTAGCCCCCTACACGATCTGATCGAGGAAATTCGCCTCGCTTTTCATTATATGGTCGAATTGGACGCCGAGCAGCGAGTAGACCAATGCAACGCATCCCTGGACGAATGCCTTCCCCTGTTGCACCATCTCTACAAAATGCTAATTGAACCACTACTCGGTACACAGATTCCGAGGCGGCTGTTAATTGCCCCTTGTGATCCCCTACATCAGCTTCCCTTTGCTGCCCTGTGGAATGGCAGCAGTCACTTGGTTGAAGTTTGTGAGTTGGAGTTGACACCCACTGCTGCCCTATTGGGCCAACGATTACCATCTTCCGGTATGTCACCACCCCTCATCCTGGGTTCGACGCTTCAGGGCAGACTGCCCGCCGTGGCAGACGAAGCCGCATCCATTATGCGCCTCTTCCCCGACAGCCACTCTTGGGTTGATCAACCCAACATAACCGCCCAACTGTATGGATTGACCCAATCACCTCGTATTTTGCATATTGCTACCCACACCGTGAGCCAGCACGATGCCCCTATCTTCTCTGCACTGCACCTGGGCGATGATCTGCTGACCGTAGAGCAGTGCTTTGAATTGCCGTTGGATGCCACGGAACTGGTCGTACTCAACGCATGTAGCACCGCTGCAGGGCTGGAAACAGGCGGCACGCTGCTGGCCTTTCAATCTGCATTCTTTGCCGCCGGCGCAAGACGAGTGCTGAGTACACTCTGGCCGGTGGGGGATGAACCTGCAGCCCGGTGGATGGCGGACTTCTACACTGAACTGACTGCCGGTCACCCGCCGTCCGTCAGCGTGGACAGAGTCCAACGCAAGTGGATCAAGAAGCCGGTACAATGCCATCCAGCACTCTGGTCTGCGTTTGTGTGCAGCCGTCGCTGATTTCTCCATACGGTGAAAGTGCGCGCCAAAATCGGCTACTTTTTGTATCCCTTATCCTAGAGGCCCATTTATTGCGCTTCTCCCCAATGGCGGGAACAAGGCGAGAATTTTCACCACAGGAGGCACATCGTGATCCGGCAAATCTTCTACAGTCTGCTGCTTTTGATCCTATTGGCGGCGAACACAATTCCTGCACCCGTACTCCGCGCTGAATCGCTGGGTATATCAGGTGAAATCAGGAACGAATTGACCGCAGAAATGCCGCAGATCCCAACTGCGAATGCGGCGCGCCCTCTGCCCGGCGGCTGCCCTGGCAGTACGCCCGGCGGCGGTACTCCGCCCTGTTGTATCAGCGGCATCATCTTTGTAAATGGGCAACCAGTCGCTGGCGCAGAGGTGGAAATTCGCAGCGCACAGGGTGAGCATGTTCTTCTGCTAACCCACCTTTTCACAGATACGTTGACCAGCCGCTCCGGCGATCAGACAGACCCCCGGCCTTACTACTCGGTCAACTTGACTGAAGCCTTGAAGGTAGACGTGGGCGACACCATCACCATCACTGCCCATTACACAGAATCGGCGACCGCCCAATGGCTCACCAAAGAGGTGAGCTACCAGATCAAACCGGGAAGCCAGCAAGTAGATCTGGCGCTGCGCTCCCCCACCACTGGTGATTACGTTGTCGATCAAACCATCTGGTATGCAGCCGGTCCCGGCCAACTGGATGATGCACAAGGCGTGGCCCTGGATGGGGACGGTAATCTCTACATTGCGGACAGCGCTAATCACCGGGTGCAGGTCTTCGATGCATTGGGCAATTTCTTGCGACAATGGGGAACTTTGGGTACAGGATCGGGAGAATTCACCAATCCGACGGCAGTGGATGTCGGCCATGATGGCCGCGTCTATGTGTTGGATGCCGACAACCACAGCCTACAGGTCTTCGAGAGTGACGGTACGTTTGTGATGGCCTGGGGTCAACAAGTGGAAGGCGTAACCCTCTTTCAGCGCTGGGATACTATCGCTGTGGATGCCCAGAATCGGCTCTTTGTCACTGATGTTTCCGGCGACCGCATCCACCGTTTTGGCAGCAACGGAGAATGGGAGCGCAGTTGGGGAGGGAGCGGCGAGGGTGACGTCCAGTTCCACGGTCTGCGCAGTCTCGCCCTGGCCCGGGACTCTGGCCGGCTCTACACCGTGGAGAGCTACAATGTGGGCCAAGTGCCGGAAAATCGCACTGCAGGTCGGATTCAGGTCTTCGATCTGGACGGCAATTGGCTTGCTACCTGGGACGATCCCACGGGCAGCGGCGGCGATTGGGATGTCAGCAATCTTGCCACAGATCGGGCTGGCAATCTCTACGCCGCAGACGATTCGAGTATCCATCTGATGCGTTCTGACGGCACAATCGAGCGTTCCTGGCCCATTGACGACGCGCGCTATTCACGTTTTGGTGTAGGTAGCGGTCCCACCTTTTACATCGCCGCTGGTTGGGCGTTCCAGGTCTTTGATCATACTGGCAAACTTGTCGCAACACTCGGCAGCACCGAAACCGCCGATGGTCATTTCCAACAACCTGTGCAACCCACTGACGCCGGGTTCGCCGCCACGCCGAATGGTCATCTAGCCGTGTTGTTTGATGAACACAATCAGATAGGCAGTCTGCACCTGTTCGATCTGGGCAGCGGCGATTGGATTACAACCAGTCATGCTTCGAACTCGCTCACTTGGCCCACCGCTGTGGTGAACTGGCAAGAGGATCTATACGTCCTTGATAATTTCCGCAACCGGATAGAATGGTACAACACTGCTGGGGAGCGTATTTCGGGCTACAACTTACCGTCAGGCCAGTTCAGCCACCTCGCCGTAGACGATATGGGCCGCATCTTCGCCGCAACCAATTTCACCAAAACGATTTATTTGCTTGACCCGATCCAGGCTATACCACCGCTAACGACCATCTCACTACAGTCTACTGCGCCGGAGATTGGACGCATCACTGGCCTGGCGATTGACCACGAAAACCGACTCTATGTAGCGGAGAGCGGTTGTGATTGTGTGGGGCGTTTTACATTGGAAGGTCTTCCCCTTGATGATTTTGGCCTGTTTATCGGCGGTGTACCCTCAAACGCGCTGAATGAACGCATCAGTTCGGTGCAGGTGGATGAGAACGGCGCGATTTATGTGCGCAGCACTATTGGACTGGTGCAGTACAACAGCGAGGGTGATCAGTTGCGTAGTCTGCCCTTCACTGGCTTTGTAACCGACGATGGCGTGATGGTGCAAATGGATGAATGGGGGCGCATTCTCATGCGCCGACCGACCGGCAAGCCCGTCGCCACCATCAACCATCTCTCGTCAACTTACGGGGTACTTGAACCGGGCGATATCCTGGTGCTTACTGGCATGGGGCAGGATAGCGACGCAACCGATTCAATCCAACGCTTTGTGTGGTCATCGGATCAGGATGGGATTCTGAGTGAGAGCGCTGTTCTCACTCTTACCACAGCCACGATCAGCCTGGGCCAGCATTTGATCAGCCTGCGCGTTCAAGACGACGAAGGCGACTGGTCGGAGCCTGTGACATGGGAATTGGAGATAACTGACGGTGCATCATCGCCGGACCTGGCCTGGGGGATGTTGCTCTATCTGGCCGGGGATCAGAATGACAGAGGACATCTGCTAAACCGCTTCCGGGTGAGCCTCGAACGATTGCAGAAATCCTTGGACAACCCAAATGTGCGTATCGCCGTGCAACTTGACGGCCCTGGTCGCAACGATGCCAAACGCTTGCTCATTACACCCAAGACCGATCAGTCACCCGCACAAATTGTGGAAATCGCCACACCACAGGAGGCGATGGACGATCCAGAAACCCTGTTGAACTTTGTGATATGGGCCCAAGAGACGCTTCCCGCCCAGCGTTACTACCTTGCCATCGCCGATCATGGTCAGGCGCTGCAAGGGATCGCCTGGGACCAGACCAGCGACCTGGCCAACAACGGCGTTCTTGACTACGATGCCTATCTCACCGTGAAGGAACTGGCCGCCGCGCTGAACGACGACCGGTTGAAGCCCATCGACATTCTACATTTGGACGCCTGTTCCATGGCATTGCTGGAAGTCGCCTATGAGTTGAAAAACGCTGCTAATCTGCTCATCTCGTCCCAATATCTCGCCTGGGACTACTTCCTCTACGACCGCTATGCACAGTTGTTGACAGCCGCGCAGCCCAGCGAAGAAATCGCAATAGATATCATGCACGCATACGCGCAGAAAGCCAGTAGCGGAAAGCGGTCCTATACCCTCTCTGTGTTGGATTTGCGGCAGATCGACGGGGTGATCGCTGCACTAGACGCGCTGGCTGCCACCCTGCTCGATCTCTACAAAAAAGACGAAATATCTGGAGCGCTGTTGGAGGAGGCTGTTACCGGCGTCCAGACCTTTGACACAAATGAAGATTACCTCAACAATGATCAAGACATCTACATCGATCTACTCGATTGGTTGTACCGGCTTGACGATCGGGTGAGTCAGCCAACGCTCAAGGCGCAGATTGAATCCTTGACCCGGCATTTGACAGGAGAGACTGTGTTCATTCTTGCCAATACCTATCAAACCGCACCGATGCCAGCCCCTGGTCGCCCCGGCATTGTGGAACTTTCCAGGGCAACTGGAGTGTCCATTGCCTATTGGCGCACTCCAACCGGAGAGATCTTCGGCGATTACAACAGCGATCTTCTCTTCTCCTTTACCGCCATCTCGCATTGGAATGAATTGCTAGACGCGTTGCCCGGCAGCCTGGGCGGCGCACCTATGGAGTTTGCAGGTCCTATTGCGCCATTGCTCAGCGACACAGAGAACGAGTTCCATAGTCTCTTTCTACCTAACGTTACCCGTTGAGGGTCGAAAGTCAACCCCACCGCTTCTCATCACAGACCGGTCTCTAGCCAGAGGCCGGTCTTCTTTTTTATTTCTCACACATTTGTCAAAAATGCGCGCCAAAAAATCGAATATGTTGCATTTCTTTTAACAGAGGCTGATCTACTGGTATGCAACAGCCCTAGCCGTCTTCTAAACCATCACCACAAAGGAGTAAAAAAGATGAACCATACGAGCATGCCATTGCTTGTAAGTCTGTCACGTCAGTTTGAACGGCTCGAACCACTGAAGGAGAAGAAGAATCCCCTGGTTGCCTTCATGATGGGCTTTGCCTTTGGTCCCTTTGGCACAGGCATCTATCTGGCTTCGTGGGCCGATTTCTTCTTCGCCTTTGCAATCCTGATCGCACTGGGCATTGTCATCCCTGGCGTTGGTTTGTTGCCGGGCTGGCTGCTTTCCGGGGCCTATGCAACAGTGCGGGTGATCACATCCAACGATAAACTCGATGCCTTTGCGCAACAGCGTCGTACACCGCTACCAACGGATGATCAGCCAGGGCCATCAGAGCAGCCAGAATAATAGTTGTATAACAACAGTTTTCGTGGAGGTCACCAATGTTTACCGATCTGTTCTTCTACCTACGCATCGCCGCACTTGGCCCTCAGTTCGCCTCCAACCCTTTCTTGTCTGCCTTCGTGGTCGGCCTGCTCCTGCGCTTCCCGTGGATCGAAGGCCCGCAACACATTGGCGTGCGTCGTTACCTGCCGCGCACGGTTGGGTTTGGGGTGAAGTGGGGCGTGCGTATCCTCAACGGCATACTGATCCTATTGCAGCCTGTGCCTGGGCTGGGCGGTCTTCTGTTGCCCCTCATGTGCTACACCAATTACACCGTCTACCGCCGCGCAGTAGAGCGAGAAGGAAGGCGAGTATTGGGTGCTTTCACACTAGCCTCGCTCCCTGTTTCACCTACAAGCGAGAGCGGATCTTCTTAGCCGATTGCCAATCAGTTTCCAACAAGGAGATGAAGATGAAAAGCGTATCACGTATCATTATACAGACTCTGTCGATCTTCCTGGTTGTTCTGCAAAGTATAGGCAGTTCAGCCATGCTATCGGCTCAAACGCCTAATACACCTGATTCGCCACCCACTGTCTTTCTGCCGCTCATTTCTTTAGGCACCTCTTCTCAACCGAACCATGGCGATGAACAGCTTGTGTCTGGCCAATATATTGTGGTCTTCCGCGATGAGGTGATCTCAACAGCAAGTGTTGCCGCTGCAGCGTTGGAACTCACCTCTACCTTAGGTGGAGAGTTAATACACACCTACAGTGAGGCTATCAACGGTTTTGCTCTAAAGTTGCCCACAGAGATAGTAACTGACGCACTATCGCTCCTCAATAGCGATCCTAGTATTGCCTACATTGAACAGGATCGCTTCATTCAAGTGGAGCCAATAGCTGCTAGATCGGGGAATGCTGAAGATAATGACGTTGAGAAGGCTATAGTGGACGATACAGGCATGAGTCCCTCTGAGCTTGATACAATTCAGATCAACCCTGTCTGGGGGTTGGATCGAATTGATCAAAGATCTCTGCCACTGGACAAGAAATACAATTATTCGTTGACAGGTGCAGGTGTACGGGTCTTCGTGATTGACACTGGTGTCCGAATCACACATGCACAGTTTCAAGGCCGGGCGAGCTATGGAGCAGATTTTATTGATGGCTCACTACCTGCTGACGATTGTGACGGACATGGCACCCATGTCGCAGCTACAATCGGTGGACAAACCTATGGGGTGGCAAAAGGCGTGCAACTGATTGCCGTCCGAGTATTGGGTTGTGATGGGAGTGGAACAACCTCTGGAGTGATTGCAGGTGTTAACTGGGTAACAGAACAGCGGAAAGCCAATCCCAATACTCCCGCAATTGTCAATATGAGCCTTGGCGGCCCCCAATCTCCAGCCCTGGACGCGTCCGTACACAATTCAATTTCCGCCGGAGTGGTGTATGTAATTTCCGGCGGAAATTCTAATAAAAATGCCTGTAATCACAGTCCGGCCCGCGTTCCAGATGCGATTACAGTAGGGGCAACCGATTTGCTAGATCAGAGAGCAACCTTCTCCAACTATGGCAATTGTCTGGATATCTTTGCACCAGGAGTCGATGTGCAATCAGCCTGGCGCACTAGCGACACTGCTACAAAAACTCTAAGTGGTACATCAATGGCCGCACCTCATGTGGCTGGGATCGCTGCACTATATTTGGAGGGAAACCCAGGAGCAACTCCTACACAAACAACTTCTCACCTAATGAGCAAGGCTACATTAGGTGTTGTCAAGAATCCTGGAGATGGTTCACCCAATCGACTCGCCTTTAGCCAAATTGTTGTGACAATGACCTGCTTTTCTGATCAGTCCCATCTCCCGGTGATATTAGGTAGCGAAGGAAACGATGCAAATCTGCGCGGGACCGCAAATGCCGACCGCATTTGCGGTTTGGGTGGCAATGATTTCATCTCAGGTGCAGATGGAGATGATTTTTTACAAGGCAACACCGGTAATGACACAATCCATGGTGATGGTGGTCACGATCTTCTGCATGGTGGACAAAACAATGATATCTTAAGCGGAGGTGATGGGAACGACACTCTATTTGGCGATCTAGGAGACGATATATTAAACGGCAACATGGGAAATGATTTTGTGTATGGTGGCGATGGTAATGATACTGTCCGCGGTGGACAAAACGATGACACTATTTTTGGTAACTCTGGAAATGATGCTATCTATGGTGATAAAGGCAACGACCATCTTTGGGGTGGCGATGGTGCTGATACCTTCCTGTACAACGTAGGTGACGGCGATGATGTTATTCATGATTTCCAGTGGACCGTAGACCGTCTGCATTTCACCAACACCACGATTGCCAGCTATACCCAATTGGGTTCTGATTGTCGCATCAATTTGTCAAGCGGGGGAACAATCCGCCTGGTCGCAGTGGGTATCTGCAAGACGCCGATAGTGACGACGGGTCAATAAGGCCCGTCGGGTTATCTTTGAGATAAAACCAACGAGGGCGCTTCGAGTCGGATCGGTATGTGTCAATAGTTATGAGACCACAAAGTGCGAGAAATTAGTGTAGAAAGAAGAAAAAGTTGAGCAAGTGGTTTTGTAACAACCACGCACTCGCGTAGAGAAAGAGATGAGTTTATCGCATAAGGGACAATGTAGAAGGAGAGAGGTCGGGTAGAGCTGGTGAAAGCCCTACCCGTTCTACATCGTCATCGCCACAGCGCTCAGGTTGCTCGGAAGCTACGCCTTATCCTCTGTGGCGATAGAGAAAGTGTAACGAAGCCGGTTGGCAATAGCAAAAATCGCTAGATAGTTACGCTTGGGTGAGGATTGCCCTCGCAAGCAGTCTCACCGTTTTGTATGGCGGTCGGAGGGTTGATCCAAACCGCTGGCGGTAGTTGAGTGATAGTTGGCGCGCCTTTGACGAAGCGTTCCGGGTGAGCGGCGTAGGCTTGCTGAAGAACACGTTGCCGCTGGTCGAGTATCTGCGGCGCTCGTCCGTGGTGTACGTCGGACGGTGTGAGCAGACCCAAGCCGGTATGGTAGTGTTCCTGGTTGTACCAGGTGAAGAATTGTTGACACCAGGTGCGTGCATCGGCCAAAGAGCCAAAGCGGTCGGGATAGGTCGGGCTGTACTTCAGCGTACGGAACTGTGCTTCTGAGAATGGATTGTCATCGGAAACGTGTGGGCGGCTGTGGCTTTTGCCTACGCCCAGGTCACTCATCAGTAAGGCCATCGATTTAGCAATCATGGGACTGCCACGGTCGGCGTGAAGGGTCAGTTGGCCGGGTTGAATCTGTTGTTGGGTGCAGGCGGCCAACGTCAATTCTTGTGCCAACTGCGCCGATTCCCGTTCCGCCAGCAACCAGCCCACCACGTAGCGGCTGAAGACGTCCAACATGACATATAAGTAGTAATAGGTCCAGGTCACCGGCCCACGCAGTTTGGTGATGTCCCAACTCCACAACTGGTTGGGGGCCGTGGCCAGCAACTCAGGCTTAGTGTACTCGGGATGGCGCACCTGGTTGCGTCGTTCGCGGACTTCTTCAAACGCTTCGAGTATCCGGTACATCGTGCGCCAGTGACATAGATAGCTGCCTTCATCCAGCAGTTGGGCATACACAGCACGTGGACTCTTGTCCTGGTGTTGCTCGCTGTTGAGGAGGTCGCGTACTTGTTCTCGCTCTTCTGTACTCAGACCGCGAGGGCTGGCGGATCGGCTGCGTTCTGTTTCTGGCTTTGCCGGCTTGGGCCGCTTCAGGCGGTAGACGCTGCTGCGCGGGACGCCCATCATCTTGCAGGCCGTGCGCATACTCGTCTTGTCCGCCAGTTCATCGACCGTTTCCAGCATTACTCGTTGCTCTTCGGCGCATCGTCGAGCATCTTGCCAAGCAGTTGTGCTAACTTTTTTTGCACTTGGATGATCTCTTCTGCCTGCGCCAGCCGCGCGCGCAACTGCTCGTTTTCTCTTTGCAGTCGCACCCTTTCTGCCGCTTGCGGATCGCTTTTGCGCCCACGCTTCCCGCCGCCTAGTTCGCCGCGTTGACGTTGTGTGCGCCATTTCTCCAGGTGCGATGAATACAACCCTTCCCGGCGTAACAACGCACCAACCTGGCCTCGTTCCGTACACCCATCCGCCTCGGCTAGTATCCGTTCTTTGTACTCAGCGCTGAACTTCCGCCGTTCCCCTTTCGGCACTACCTGTACATCGCTTTCTTTTTCCATGTCCCGTCCGTTTGCTCGGCTGTTCACTAACATTTTCGACTCCTTGTCGTTTGGTATTCTACACTATTTTCCTACAACAAGTGGTCTCTTCCATTATAGGCACAATGGGACTCAGTGAGCAGGAATTAAAGAAAATTGCCAAAGACGTTGCAAGTGATAGTGACGTTAGGGATGTCATACGCGGTGCTGAAGCAGAGTACAAAGCTGATGCCATGCAGAAGGATAAACCTTCGCCACTTACAGAAACCCCATCGGAAGAGTCAGAACAGCAGATATAGCACCACAAAGCATGTACTTACTGTCTACCGCCGCGCCACCGTTTCAACCCGATCCTATTTCATTCAGGAGAAACCACCCTATGTCTTTACCTACCCTTTCTCACAGTCTGCGTCTGCTCTCCATCTTCGCATCTTTCTGATCCCGGGATTCGGCATGGTTCATTTCGGGGCGGGCTCATCTTTACTTTGTGCTGGGTCCGCTCTTCCTGCTAAACTGGCGCTACCGCGCAGAACTGCGGCTTGCTGCGTAGCGGGACAAGAGAACGACTCCAGTGCAAACAAGCTGTTTTGAACAGCGCAGAACGCAGAGAGACGCAGAGATTTTCTCCTGAATCCCTCTGTGTTCTCTGCGCACTCTGCGGTGAAATTTCTCTCCTTGCAGTGGAGTTAGAGAAAAAGAACCCAAGTCGAAGAAACAAGTCAGCCTCAGCGGTGAAGAAATAAGATAACAGCCAGGGATCGGGGATTGCCCATCCCCGATTCTTTATGTTTCCCTGCCGAACTTGATAATTGTCTCCATCGAAACTGATTCACCAGGGCCCAAGTCCACTGCTTCTTGACGACTCAATACAGGTTACCGGCAGACAGGCTCCTCCTGGCAGGAGCCGCCACCGCCCTCCCCCCTGCTGAACCCGCCGTCCCCGCCGCTGAACCCGCCCTCCCCGCCGCTGCTCCCTCCGCTACCGCTCCCATCCGCAGCGGGGGGCAGGTCTTCTGCCGGGTCTGTTGACTTCGTTGTGGCCGTATAGGTACTGTACACGTGAACATCGCCTCCGATAGAAGGGCCGAGCGAGATCGAAATGGCATTGAGACTATCGCCTCCACTGAGCGACAGTCCGCCGATAGGAGCGTTTACCCCTGCCTCAAACCCTTTTCCGTAAAACTGATCGAAATCTTTGAAGAAAGTGGCTTCCAGACCACAGCCTGCCGAGATTCCCGCGTGAGGACCAAGCCCAGCCGAATAATAGAGGAAAAAGCCGTGAGATGTGTCGAATCCCCAGCCCGCACTGATAGAACCACCTGTCAAGAAGCCTAATCCTACTGTTACCCCTCTGGCAGTACCCCACAGCCCATCCGGATCAATGCGGTTCATCGGATCGTTCGAAGCGTAGGCATAGAGATTTGTCTCCCCCGGCATAAAGAGCAGCGGGTCTTTGGCGCTCCAGCGCCCAGTCTGGGGATCGTAATCCCGCGCGCCAAAACGCACCAGCTTTGTCTGCGCGTCGTAGAGACCGCCAGCAAAGCCAAAAGGCTGGAAGCCGGGATTGGTGTCGGTCAACACATTGCCGAAGCTGTCGTAGTCCATGCGCTGGGCGATGGCCCCGCTGGCTGTGTTCACCACCAGACGCGGGCTGCCCAGGTGATCGGTCAGAATGCGATAGGTCACACCCTCCTTGACCAGATAGTCCGGCACGTTGAGACGGGTGGCGTAGACAAAACGGCTCACCACTCCACCGCTGCCATTCAATTCAGCCGCCGGGCGCAAGTTGTTTTCGTAGAGGAAGCCCTGCACCAGAACCCCGTTGACCCGTTTGCCGATGCGCTGGTTCTGGCCGTCCACCAGATAGGCGACGGTTGTGCCATTGGGCATGGTAACGCCGAGCAGATTGCCCAGCGCGTCGTAGTTGTATTGGGTGGTCTGGCCGCCGCTGGTTTTGCTGATCCGTTCGCCAGCCGCGCTGTGGCCGTAGGTCGTCGTCCCGTATTGGGTCAGGCGGTCCTGGGCATCGTAGACACCAGCCACAACGCCTCCTGTCCCGCTGGCGCTCAGACGGTTGCTGTTGGCGTCATAGGTGTAGCTTTCTGCCACCAGGCCATTCTTGCCCACGCTCGTCAGCCGCCCGGCCAGATCGTAGGTGTAGGTGTAGACATTTGTCGCGCCGCCGATGGTTTCGCTCTTCCGGGTGATGCGTCCCAGCTTGTCCCGCTGGTATTGAATGCTGAACAGCGGCGCGGCGTTGTAAGAGGCGCTATAGCTGATGGGTTCGGCGAAGCTGTTGTAGCCCCACCCATCCGTGACGCCGCCCAGCGCGCTGCCCGTGAGCAGGCCATTTTGCGCGTTGCGGCTCAGAGCGAGCGCGCCCGCCTGGGTGAGCAGACTGTCGTCGGCGTATTGGAAGGCGACGGCAGCGCCGCCGTTGACACTGGTGGAGGTCAGGCGGAAGCGGTTGTCGTAGACGTAGCCGACGCTGCCCGCTACCGGCCCCGTCCAGTTCTTGCCGGTCAGCAACCAGCCGTCGTAGCTGTAAGTCAGGTTGACCCCGTCCGGCGCATTGACGGCGGCGACCTGGCCGCTGGTTGGGTGGTAGGCGTAGCCGACAGTGCCCCGGGCAATCGTGACCCCATTCAGACGGCCCACGCCGTCATAGCCAGCGCTGATCGTCTGCCCGTCCGGGCGCGTGGTCTGGGCCAGACGCCCGTCGCTGTTGTAGCTGAATTGGGTACGGTCGCTGCCGGGGTTCACATCCGGCGGCGTGTAGTGGGCGGGCAGATCTATTTCTGTGTAGCCAAAACTGTGGGCTGGACGGTTGGGCGGCGTCAGCGTACTCAGATTGCCGTTGGCGTCGTAGGCAAAGCCAACCGTCCGTCCGTCGGGCAGCGTCTGGAGGAGCGGTCGCCCAATCTCGTCGTAGCTGAGAGCAGTTGTCCGCCCCAGCGGGTCCTGGACGGCGGTGAGGTAACGGACGTTGTTGTATGTCAGGTTTGTGGTGCGACCGCCAGCGCCGCTCCCCGTGCTGAGGGCAGAAAGCAGCCCCCGGTTGTCGTAGACAAAGCTGGCGGGCGCAATCCCAGCCATCTCGCGTTGGGTGACGCGTCCTTTGGCATCCACGGTGGCCGTGCTGACCCGTCCGGCCGCGGTCGTGGAGGTCAATATCCGGGAGAGGCCATCGTAGACAAACGTACTCACCGCGCCGTTGTCGGAGACCGTCTGGGTGAGTTTGGCCAGACTTAACAGGTCGCCGAGAGTGGCGAGGGTGACGCTGCGTTGACGGGTGATTGTGCGTGTACGCCCGCCGGGGGTTACGGTTGTCGTCTTCACGGCGACTGGGGCCAGCATCCCCCAACGGGGATCGGGGCCGTACTCGACGGTGACGACTGTGCCATCAGCGTAGGTGATTCGTTCACTGCCGTCGGTGTTGATCAGCGTCGTTGTGCGGACACCGCTCGGCTCGGTGACGCTGCGGCGGATAGCGCCCGTGGGCAATGTCTCCACACTGTACAGACGGTTGCGCCCCAGGGCGGTGGTGGTGGTGACGGTGTAGCCGTTGCTCCCTTCGACACGGCTGAGGGTGGTGCTACCGCCCACAGGATCTTCATCCTTCACCAGCCGCCCCAGCCCGTCGTAGGTGAAGGTATGGACACGGGCGAGGGGATCAACCAATTGTTGCAACAGCCCATCCGCTGAATAGCTCATCGTGTGGCTTTCGCCAGCCGGGTTGGTCAGACCCGACAACCAGCCGTTATTGTTGACAGTCATCGTCGTGCGCTGGCCGCCCGGCGCGACGATGGCCGTCGGCTTTGCGCCGACACGTTCGATGGTAGTCACATTGCCGTCAGCGTCGGTCACAGAAACGAGATAGCCCTCGGCGTCATACCCGAACTGGTAACGCAGTGCGCCTGTCATGGCTTCCAGGGTTTTCAGGTGACGACCGCTGCTGTCAAAGACGAAGATAACACTGCCGTCGGACGATGGCAGCAGGATATCGGAAACAGCGACATTCAACAGCGCGGATCCCACCCAGCGAATGCGCCTGCTGACGCCGTCTACAATCAAAAGATTGCCCTCCGGGTCCAACGCCAGCCCGCTCGGGTAGACCAGTCCGGCTGCTTTGGCCGGGCCGAAATCGCCGCTGAAGGATGAAATGCCGTTGCCCGCGACAGTAGTAATGATCCCATTCATCACCCGGCGGACGCGAGACCTCTGCGCGTCTGCGATATAAAGGCGGCCATCGTCTCCCACGGCTACACTTTCAGCGCTTTCCAAGGTGGCTTCCAGCGCTGAGATGCCGTCCTGGTGGTTGACAAAGGTGCCTCCGCCCGCAACAGTATGAATTCTTCCGTCGCCCCCCACGTGATAGACGCTATCATTCTGACCCAGGGGGGACACTGCAATGTACAAGCTGCCGTCCCGCCCGACCGCGACATCCTTAGGCGTCAACAGACCAGCCTCCGTGGCCAGGCCACCTTCCGCGACACAACAGATTGTGCCGTTCCCGGCAACGGTGGTGATGATGCCATCCGTCCCCACGCGGCGGACGCGGTTACTGCCCCATTCGACAAAATAGAGAGTGCCATCCGGGGCGACATCCAATCCGCCTAGCCCCCATAAGCTGGCCGACAAAGCCGGGATGTTGTCACCGTTGTAGCCGGATTGACCGTTGCCCGCAACGTTGGTGATGATGCCATCCGTCCCCACGCGGCGGATACGGTTGTTGCCGTTGTCGGCGACGTATAGAGCGCCGTCAGACCCCACGGCGATCCCCGTCGGGTCAGAGAAACCGGACGCTACCGAGGTAATGATGCCATTCGTCCCGACCCGGCGGATACGACCATTCGAACGGTCTGCAATGTAGAGCGCGCCGTCGGGGCCATAGGCAATGTCCACCGGAGTCATGTTGGCAGAAGTAGCCGGACCGCCGTCCCCACTAGAGCCAAAGTTGCCACCGTCGCCATTGCCCGCCATCGGGAAGATGATGTCCGACACGGCCAGGGCCGAAGAGCTGCGCTGTCTGCCGCCGCCCAGCCAGACCGTCTGCCCGGCAGGATCGTATGTATGCTGAATGCTCAGACTCCAGCCGCCAAAGCCCAGGGCAGGCGCATCCCAGGAGCGCACTGTCTCGATCCACGTTTTCGACAGGGTAAATGTGGCGGACTGACGAGACCCCGACACGGCAAGTCCAAAGGCTTCTGAGCGGGCGAAGCTATTTGCGAAATCGGTGCGCGCTGCGTAGTACTGAGGCGCGTAGTCAAAGTGTACGTGGATGAGCGCAGGCTGCGCGCCCTGCACTGGCCGTCCGTAGCCATCCTTGCCGTCCCAGGTGACGGTGTAGACCCGATTGGGCGCGGGCGCAAAGCTCTGCCGGTAGATCTGCCCGGCGATGTGTACCTCGACGCGCATGGCCTGCAAACTGGCGGGGATCGTCGGCCCGCTGACCGGGATGACCAGGGAGTTGGCATCCTTGCGCCCCGGTGTGCGGTCGCTCTGATACTGCAGACGCCAGGGTGTGCCGGCGATGGGCAGGGATTCGCCGATGGTCTGGTTCTCACAACCGATGACTGAGCCGCATTCCTCGTTGGGATCGTCCGGTTTGAAGTCGTTGTCCTCGTCGCCCCCCGGCGGCGGCTCGGCGTCGTCCGGCGGGCCGTAGGGCCAGTTGAAGTCCCATGGGGTGAAGTGGCTGACCGGCACCCGCCAGAGGCTCTGCCCCGGTATGTAAAGCTGGGCCAGATGTGCCCGTTCCTCGTTGGTGACGCCCAGCGCGGTCAGCGCGTCCGCGTTGGCTGGGTTGCCGCTACCGTCAATGTCCAGCTCGGCCAGGCCGCCGTTGACGCTGAGGATTGCGATCACCCGGCCATTGGCCGAAGCGACCCACTGCCCTTTTTCTCGGTCGTAATAGCCCGCAGGCACCGCCCCACCCACGGGAAAGTCGAGAAAGTTTTCCACAAAGACAGGCAGAGGCTGGTTGAACTGCACATCCACCGCGCCGGCGGCCACGGCCTCGTCTACGCTGAACTCCGCGGCGTAGGTGTAGCCGCTGCTCGGTGGTAGTTGGGCGGGCATGGCGTCCGGGCCATCCTCGCCAACAGTGAATTCGGTAATGCGTACACCCATCGTCGCGAGGGGCGCGCTTCTCCCCCCGCTCAAAATCTGTCGGGCCGTCGTGTTCGGGGGAAAGAAGATCGTCGCCTGGCGCGCGCCATCGCTGTCGCTGACTTCGCTGCCCTGGGCTACCTGCATCCCTGCCGCGCCCAGATCGATCTGCGTCACCGCGCTGTCGTAGGGGAGCAGGATCACTTCTGGCAGCCAGGCGTAGTCGCGCCAGGGTGCGTTGACGGCGCGTTGGACGGGCAGAAAGCCATCCATCGCGTAGCGCACGGTCAGTTGGCCGCCGCCGTTGACCGCTATATCAAAAAAGCCGTCAGCGCGGGAGAGGGTCTGGCCGAACTCCGGGTGGCCCAGAATTGTTACCCGCACACCGGGCAGAGGCGCGCCATCCCCGCTTGTCACCTTTCCACGCAGCACCGCAGCGCGCGTAATTTCCATCGTGCCAGCAATCACGCCGGTCTGGATGGGGTTGTTGCCGGTGTAGAGAAAAGAAGATGCGTCGCGCAGGCTTGTCCCAGTGGTCGGGTCCAGGGGCGGGGCTACTGTGGACGGGTCCGGCGGCAGTGTTGAACCTCCTGGCTCGATTACCACCTTCCCTGTGAAGTAGGGCGCCGCTTCCAGAGAGAAGGGGTAGACGCCTGTGCTGGTGAAGGTGAAGCTGAAGCGTTCACCGGCGGCCAGAGTCACCCGGAAGAGTTGGTCAGAAGTTACATTTGCTTCTATGGAGAGAGGCGCGCTATCTGCCCTGTCGGTCTGTGGGCCGCCGTTTCGCTCCACTGCTGGCAGGAAAAGCCGCTGGAATTCGCCGCTGCGCAGGACATGGGTTGAGCCAGTGTTGTTGAGCCAGGTGACTGGAAGATTGACTGTTGTGGTGAGGATGGACGGCGCAAAACCATTGTCGGTAATCAGGATTTGATTGGAGAGGGGCTGGGTTTGCTGGGGGGGATGATGTAAGCCGGAATCCTGAGAGGCGACGACAAGGCTGCGGCCAGATCCAATGCTGAACAGTATTGTGCAGAGGAGTACAAAGCTTGTGCATAGAGAGGTTACCGAGCGAGGATCACCGCGAGAGGACTGTTTTGTTCGATTGTACATACGCTTATTGCTCCTGATCTTCACAGATAAAGTCCACACAAGAGATACAAGATTTTGATTATCTCATATAGCAGCCTTATTTAGTAGGGGAACGGGTGCGGCCGGTTGAGTAAGGCAAAGTATATTCCCCTTACCGTACCCGCACCCAGTGCCAGTGACAGACGTTATAGACGTTGAGAGTGGCAGCACGCTGAACCGGTTATGGCTAGATTCATGACCTGATCGCCGCCGGTCACGGACCGGCGCTGAGCATTCTTGCCCCCAATTTGAATTACATCCCCTCTACCGCGACTGCTTCAACTCCTCTTGGGCCTGTGCTATACTGTGGATACAAACGGAGCGCTGCACTCTGCATGAACCCTTGCCTCAGACACGAAAAACGACGACCCGCAGCGTTTGCCTCCCTGCCCACAAAGGAGACCCGATGAACAAGCGCGATACCGTCCTGAGTGTGCTGCACGACAGCAATCCGCCAGCCTACATTCCCGCCGGGTTTTTCATCCATTTTGACCCAAGCTGCCATTTCGGCCAGGCCGCCATCGACAAGCATTTGGAGTTCTTCAACTACACCGGCATGGATTTCGTTAAAATCCAATACGAGAAGACCTTCCCCCGCCGACCGGAGATCGCCCAGGCCAACGATTGGGCGCAGATGCCCCTCTACGGTCGAGATTTCTACGCCGGTCAGCTTCATGTGGTTGAAGGGTTGGTCAAGGCCGCAGGTGCGGATGCGCCGGTCATCGTCACCCTCTACTCGCCGTTTATGTGCGCGGGACATACAGCGGGCAGCCAGGTCCTCGACGCACACCTGAGGGAAAACCCGGATGCGGTGAAACAGGGGATGGAGATCATCACCGAAAGCCTGATGATCTTCGTCAAAGCGTGTATCGACCTGGGTGTGGATGGTTTTTACGCATCCACCCAGGGCAATGAACGCTTCCGCTTCGAAGACCCTGCTATCTTCCGCGAATGCATCGCCCCCTATGATCTGATCCTCATGCGCGAGATGGAGCGGGCCTGCCACTTCAACATTCTGCACATCTGCGACTATCACGGCGGCTACGATGATTGGAATCCTTTCTTGGACTATCCGGGTCACTTGGTCAACTGTAACCCGCAATTGGGCGAGGATCACCTTTCCCCGCAGCAGATTGTCGACTTCTTTGATCGACCCTACATGGGCGGCGTCGAGCGCAAGGGGACAATCGCCACTGGCTCCCCCGCCGAGGTGGAAACGTTGGTCACCGCCTTGATTGAACAAGCGCCTGTCCGTTACTTCCTCGGCGCGGACTGCACCCTGCCTAATGATGTGAACTGGGAGAACATCCGCACGGCGATTGATGTGGCGCATCGCCGGGACAGATCACAGGCATAGCGAGAGGAATTGGACACTTTCATAGTTACCATGTACATAAGATTTCAGTCGTTCACGGTGGATTCTCTTTCTGCGTCCGTGGCGCAGATGCCCAGAGCGCTGCATGGATCAATGAAACAAGATTGTCACCCAATGCGCTCGTATGCTACACTACGCCCATCACCCAGAGAATCCTTGTCGAATTTTTGATCACGGAGAGTGGGAGCAGTCTGATCAGAGAACAGATAGGAATCGTTATGAAGCGAATGCCCCAGCCTATCCCCTATCAGGGAAGCAAACGCAACATTGCCGCACAAATTCTTTCACTGTTTCCAAATGACGTTTATAAGTTGATCGAGCCGTTTGCAGGCTCTGCGGCGGTGTCGATTCGAGCGGCGTATGTAGGCAAAGCGGAATATTTTCATCTCAACGATCTCAACCACCCACTGATTCATCTTTTAGAGTCGATTATCAATACACCTGAGCAGATTGCTTCGGAGTACGAACATCTTTGGAACAGCCAACTTGGCCGAGAACGCGAGTGTTATGATGAAGTACGGGCCGAATTTAATACTAGGGGTCGCCCTGCCCTCTTCTTATATCTACTTGCGCGTTGTGTAAAGGCTTCGGTCCGCTACAACTTGAATGGTGAATTCAATCAAGGCCCAGACAATCGACGCAAGGGGAGACACCCTGATAGTATGCGCGCGGAGATCTTGGCGGTTTCACAACTTCTCAAGGGTAAAACGATTCTAACCAGTGTCGATTTCAGACAGAGTATCGACAACTTAAACCCGTTGAGAGATCTTGTCTACTTAGATCCACCCTATCAAGGGACTTCGGGCAGGCGAGACAGCCGCTATTGTGGCGGTATCGATTTTACATCTCTTGTAGAGTTCCTTTCGGAACTAAACGCAAAGAAGGCCATGTACATTTTGAGCTATGACGGGCGCAAAGGCGCCAAGGTTTATGGTGAAAAATTACCTAAAGACTTAGGGCTAATCCATCTGGAAATTGATGCAGGCCGTTCTACTCAATCAACTTTGCTTGGCAAAGCCGAAGTGACTTACGAATCCCTCTATCTATCTTCAGAACTGTACAAACGATTAGATTTCGATCCACGAGAACTGGCCCGATTTTCCGACTGGAATACCTCTCCCATGCAACTAGAATTAGCCCTTCTATGAACAATTCCCCATTACCGGCAGAACTGATTGCCAGGCTCCGGATGGTGACAGGTAAACGCTCCAAAAATCGTTGTTGAACATATTCTAGAATATGGGTTCATCACCACAGAAGATTTGGAACAAAAATACGGGTATAAACATCCTCCACGCGCTGTAAAAGATGTGAGAGATCAGGGCATACCTATCGAAACATACAGTGTAAAATCATCCGATGGACGGGTAATTGCAGCTTATCGTTTCGCCGACCTGTCACAAATTCAATCTGGCCGGATTGGAGGCAGAACAACCTTCTCAAAGCGGTTCAAACAGACTCTGTTTGAAGAATGCAGTGGTTACTGTGCAATTTGTCAGGGCAAGTTTCAACTCCGCGAGTTGCAAATTGATCACCGTATTCCTTATGGAATCGTAGGTGATGTTAGCTATTCAGAAGATATGACCACAGATTATATGTTGCTTTGTGGGTCGTGCAATCGTGCAAAGTCGTGGACTTGCGAACACTGTGTTAACTGGCATACAAAAGACCCCAATGTATGTAGTAATTGCTACTGGGCACAACCGACGCAATATTCTCATGTGGCAACCGAGCCAATTCGCCGAACAGATATTCGATGGGAAGGAAAGTCCGAAATTACGCTATATGATCAACTGAGTGATTCAGCGTTACAGGCCGGACAATCAATCCCTGAGCATATTAAAACCCTCCTGAAGAGTATCCTGCTAAAGTAATTATCTCTATTCTTTCTGTTGGTTTCCTCTAAGTAAATCCAGCTAAGTTTTTAGAAATAAGAAA
>JAHBVG010000089.1 GCA_019637695.1 Caldilineaceae bacterium
AGTAGGAGGAACAATCATGCTAGACATCAAATGGATGCGCGAGCATCGGGCGGAATTGGCCGAAGCAATGGCGAAGTTAAACGCCGTGGACGTGCCCTGGGAACGGGCGTTGGATCTGGATGAGCGGCGACGCGAACTGCTGACGCAGGTGGAGGTGCTGCGTGCGGAGCGCAACACCGGCTCCAAGCGGATCGGCGAACTCTTCCGCGAGAAGAAGGCCGACGAGGCCAATGCGCTCAAAGCGCGCATGACCGAGATCGGCAGCGAGATCGACGCCATTGACGTGGAACTGCGCCAGGTGGAGGAGGAGTTCCAGGCCGCCATGTTGCGCATCCCCAATATCCCCGAACCGGATGTGCCGGTAGCGCCAGACGAATTGGGCAATCAGGTGGTCAAAGAGTGGGGCGAAAAACCTGTGATGGACTTTGATCCCAAGCCCCACTGGGATCTGGCCGAGGCATTGGACATCATCGATTTTGAGCGGGGCGTCAAGCTGTCGGGCAGCCGCTTCTATGTCCTCAAGGGCGCGGCCGCACGTTTGCAGCGAGCGCTGATCAACTGGTTCCTGGATGTACATACGAGCGAGCATGGCTACACCGAGGTCTACCCGCCCTTTATGGTGCGCGGCTATTGCATGGAAGGGACGGGCAACCTGCCCAAGTTTGGCGATGTCCTCTACCGCGACGCCGAGGAGGATTATTGGTTCATCCCCACCGCCGAGGTTCCGGTGACCAATCTCTATCGCGATGAGATCATCGAAGCGGGTCAACTGCCCATCTATCATGTGGCGTCGACGCCCTGCTTCCGCCGTGAAAAAGTCTCAGCGGGCAAGGATGTGCGCGGGATCAAGCGCGTACACCAGTTCCACAAGGTGGAGATGGTCAAGTTTGTCGAGCCGGAACAGGGCCGCCATGAACTGGAAAAGCTCACCCACGATGCCGAGGAATTGTTGGAGCGGTTGGGTTTGCCCTATCGCCGCGTCGCCATCGCCACCGGCGATCTCTCGTTTGTAGCCGCCATCAAGTACGATCTCGAAGTGTGGGCGGCCGGTTCAGGGGAGTGGCTTGAGGTCAGCTCGTGTTCGCTCTTCCGCGATTTTCAGGCGCGCCGCGCCAACATTCGCTATCGCCCCGCCGAAGGAGTGCGACCTGAGTATGTTTACACCCTTAACGGATCGGGGCTGGCCCTGCCGCGCGTCATTATCGCCATTTTGGAAAACTGCCAACAGGCCGACGGCTCGGTGATCATCCCTGAAGTGTTGCGTCCATACATGGGTGGGATGGAGAGGATTGGGTGAGATTGGATATTGGGTATTAGATATTGGATATTGGTTGTTGACCTCTCATGGAGCATGAACACGAATACCTAATATCCAATACCCAATACCCCATATCCAATACCTTGCATAGATTGCAACGGAGGAACCATGAAGGATGCACCTTTGCGCCGCTACAAGGATCGGTTGCTTCAGCCGTTGGTCGAGCGCTTTCTGGCGGAAACTTCGCCCAACCATCTATCGGTCCTGGCGGTAGCGCCGGGTATTCTTGCCGCCGTCGCCGTCCTCTATGAATGGTATTGGGTGGGGCTGATCCTCTGGCTGCTCAACCGCACACTCGACGGCGTCGATGGGTTGGCGGCGCGCGTCCACGGCAAGACCAGCGATTGGGGCGGTTATCTCGATCTGCATCTCGATTTTGTGGTCTATCTGCTTGTGCCCGTGGCCTTTGTGTGGGCCACACCCTCCCTGGCCAATATTTGGGCGCTGATCTTCCTCTTCGCCTCGTTTCAGATCAACACCCTCTCGTGGACCTTGCTTTCCGCCATTGTGGAAAAACGACGCCAACATGACACCGCTCGCCTCACCACGGTGGAAATGCCCACGGGCCTGATTGAAGGCGCGGAGACTGTCATCTTCTATTCGCTCTTCTTCCTCATGCCTGGCCTCGTTCACCTGCTCTTTTGGATCATGGGTATGCTGGTCTTCTTCACCGCCGGCCAGCGCATCTGGTGGGCGTGGCGAAATCTGCGGTAGGCGAATTTAACGCAGAGACGCAGAGAGAAAGAGAACAGGGATTCCTTTGCCGGGTGTATTTTACGTTCGTGGCGAAAGTGCCGGGGACTTCAGGGAGGAGATGGTTCCAAGAGAGAAGATCGTGTCTCGCTACGGCGATAAGTCCCCGGCACTTGGTCTGCCCCGACTCTGAAATAGACCCATTCCTCTGCCCCCGATTGACACTTCCTCTGCTTCCCCGTACACTGCGTAGGACGGGAACAACCAGCCGTGCGCGGGGCATGGTTTCTGTCGATTGACCTCCCCTACTCTATCATTTGTTCCTCACAGCAGGAGTCTATGATGAGCGAACAGAAACCACCGAATCCAAGACGGCGGAAATTCTTCGAAAACTTTTTTGTCAACCTGGGACGAGAAGCGGGCAAAGCCTATGCGGAGTTGCGCAAAGCCAGAGAAGAGTTATCGAATCTGGAGCATGAACTGACCATCTCTTTCGAAGACCCTGCCCCAGCCCTGGACGACTCGCCAACGGTCATGGCGCGATTGGACGAAATCGACGCCGAACTGATCCAGGTCAAAGCGCAGGCCGAAGCGCTCATAGACCGAACCGAAAGCCTGCAAATGTTGGCTGAGGCGGATCGAGAATTGTTGCGCCAACTGCTGGAACGGTTGCCCGAACGCAAGGAGGAGTTGGCCGAACCGCCAGCGGACAGCCCAGAGCCAGAGGAAGTGGCGCAGCGGCGGCGTGACCTGGCCCGGCGTCTGAATGAAGTAATTCGTCTGCTTCTGGTGTGGTTGGCGGCGCGCAGCCCCGATGTGCTGGCCGAAACCATCTTCAGCAACGAGATATGGCCGTGGGCCAAAACCCAGTGGCAGACGCTCTTTGCTGAGGCCGAAGCATCCGGTCTGATTGAAACGTCACCGTTGCCGACCTCCATCACGGCCCCGCCGCCGCAACCCGTTGAGCCACCTACACCGGTGGAGACACCGCGTCCGCCCCGCCGTGAACAGGGACGCAGCAGAACTTCTTTCCCAGAACTAGTGCCTGTACCGGCTGGCTGGTTTTGGATGGGCAGCGACAAGCGGCAGGATAAGAATGCCTATGATGATAAGTTGCCCCAACACCGTCTACATCTGCCAGCGTACCGCATTGGGCGCACGCCGGTGACGGTGACGCAGTTTGAAGCATTTGTGAAGGCGACCGGCTATCAGACCACGGCGGAGAAAGAAGGATCTGCCTGGGTCTGGACGGGGGGGAGCCAGTGGGAGACCATCCAGGGAGCAAATTGGCGTCATCCGCGTGGACCAGATAGCGATGTGAGCGGGAAAGAGCAGCATCCGGTGACATGCATCTCCTGGTATGACGCACGCGCCTACTGTGACTGGTTGAGCCGGGAACTGGGACAGGCGATGCGCCTGCCCACCGAAGCAGAGTGGGAGAAGGCTGCGCGCGGAACCGATGGTCGCCTTTACCCCTGGAGAAATGAAGCGCCGGATGAGAGTCGCTGCAATTTCAATATGAATGTGAAAGATACGACGCCGGTGGGCAAGTATCCGCGTGGCGCGAGTCCGTATGGGTGTCTGGACATGGCGGGGAATGTGTTGGAGTGGACACAGAGTCTGTGGGGGAAGGATGTGCAGAAGCCAGATTTTGGTTATCCATACAATCCAAACGATGGACGAGAGGATATTGATGCGCCGGATAGCGTCCGTCGTGTGTTGCGTGGCGGCTCGTTCCGCTCCGACCGCCTGGTCGTGCGGTGCGCCTGCCGCATCCGCGGGCTTCCTGGCATCCGTTTCAACCTCTACGGGTTTCGTGTTGTGTCCCCCGGCCTCTGATGCTCTGTCTCTGATTCTGCTCTGAACTCTGATTCTGGCTCTGTTTCTCTGTTTATTCTGGGGGTGGGTCGGGCAAAATTGATGGCTGTGCGGCGACTCTGCGGGGGAGTCCAGAGGGGGTGTCCCCCTCTGGATTTCGCCGGCGCGGGTGCGTGAAATGACAACGAATGGGGGAAATACGCGGATGGTTGTCGCGCGGAGAAGGCGATCTCTGCGTTCGTTCCCTCCTCTCGTTCGCTGTCATTAGTTGCGGAGGGAGTACCCCCTACGACGCAAGTTCCGCTGTTGCATCTTCCACCACCTGCCAGCGCGCTTCAATGGTATCCGCAGAGAGATCAGCCCCACAGTCCCACTCGATGAAGTAGCCACCGTTGACAACTTTGGTAAATTCCTCAGGTCTGCGGAGTGGTTCAAATGCTTCGTACTGCAAGTAAGGAGCGACATCAAAACTGCCAATCCGCCCATCTTCAGCAATGATGAGCAGAATCCAGTCAGCTTGCGGATGAACTTGTACTATCCTCATTGGTCAAGCCCTCGAATCGGAAATGGCTTCCTGCCGTTTACTGTCAAACTCCAATTGGCCAATAGGTCTTCTTGATGAATTTCGATCCATGCCACAACCAGTTTGTGTTTGTTCGGCGGCAACCGACCTGCCAGCACTCTGCCATCTGGAATCGAGTAAACAGCTACCTGCCCCTGATAATCCGCATGAATGTGGGGCGTATGGTGCTTGTCAGTATCCAAAAAGAACATACGGATCAGGAGTCCATAGAACATCGAAATGGTGGGCACTACTCCATCTCCATCTGGGCATGATCCAGAAACCATGTTAGGCAGGATGTAACAACTCAGCTTTAGATGTTACGCTGTCACCAGAAGTGGGTCCAAGCCTGCCTATTCTGTTAAGCAGAGCATTGTGACTTGAACAGCCGCTGTAAATTTTAGCATCAATTGCGGAACAGATCAATGAAGCTCCCGCTCTCTCCCCCGCTCTCTCCCGCTCTTTAACGCAACATTTGTATCAACAATTTTCATAGTTGTCCTCAGTTATAGCGTTAAGGACAGCGGCGCGCCCTCCGCAGGTAGACGCAAACCAGGCAACCCTGCGATGACAAGCCGCACAATTTCGTCTTCAGAGCAGAACCGCAGCTAAAAGCAGCGGCTACGATTGCCCGATGCCCGATCCCCAGTCCCCAGTCCCCAATCACCATCCACCCATCAAAAATTTGACACACGCCCCGCCCCATTGTATACTGCCTGAGTCAGCGTGAGCGAAGTCTTTCGGCCTGGAGGGATGGCCGAGTGGACGATGGCGGTTGTCTTGAAAACAACTGTGGCGCAAGTCACCGGGGGTTCGAATCCCTCTCCCTCCGCCTGAAGCGCAGCCTGACAGCCTTGGCAGCAAACGTGGGGAGGTCGCATAGCCCGGTCGAGTGCGCCCGCCTGCTAAGTGGGTAGGGGTAGCAATATCCCTCGAGGGTTCAAATCCCTCCCTCCCCGCCATGTATGCACCCGTAGCTCAGTGGATAGAGCGTTAGCTTGCGGAGCTAAAAGTCGTAGGTTCAAATCCTACCGGGTGTACCTGGTCCTCAGCCTAGCGGCTGGGGACTTTTCTTTTCCGAGCAGACCTGATAGACCCGCCAGGTTGCAGAAGACCTGGCAGGTCTCAGAGGGCCCCAGAGGAGGAGCCATGAGCAAATCCAAAGATAGCTTTCTCGATAGTCTGATGAAGGGTGTGGGCAAGCAGTTAGGCAAGCGCCGGAGGGATGTCAACAAGGCGATTGAACGCTTCCACGAAGAGAACAATAAGGATGAATCACAGGCGGCCAAACCCGCCGTGAGCGCAGAGGTCAACGCAGAAGACGCAAAGAGCGCAGAGGAAACAGGCGAGACAGCGCCCGACAACGAGCGAACAGGTGAATAGGGGCACGGGCGGGAAGCAAACATCGCTTCAGTGGCGAACTCTCTTCCCGCCCCACCCGTGCCCCTACGCGTTGAAACTCACTGTTGCGCCGTAGCCCCCGGTTGAGCTGCGGCGCGCTCGGCGGAGATCTGCGACTGGCGGGCGAAGTTGATGGCATCGGCCAGGATGCGCGCCGCTTCCTGTGGGCTGTGGAAGCCCGTGCTATTTTCCGAATGGACAAAGTCCCAGCGCAGGGTGGCGCGGCGCTGGAGATGGCGCGCTTCTTCTAACTGGGCATCAGTTGCGCCAACTTCCTGCGCCACGAGGATAGCGTCAATGGCGTCCACAATCGCTTCCTCTGTGCTGACGAGCAGACGATAGGTACTGTTCTGGATCGTCAACACGCGCTCGCGTAACGCATCCTCGCTAATGCGGTGGCAGGTCTGGCAGGCCTGGGCCAGATTGGTCAACGGGCTGCGAATCCAATGATCCGACACCTTCACCGCGCCGTCGCGGACGTAGGGCATATGGCAATCGGCGCAGGCGACGCCGGAACGGGCGTGGATGCCGGTACTCGAAAGCTCAAATTCGGGATGCTGCATTTTGATCATCGGCGCGTTTGTCTCGGCGTGACGCCAATCGACAAACCCATATTCATCGTAATGCGCCTCCATATCGTCGATGGTCATCCCCTGGCTCCAGGGGAAGGTGAGCAGACGATTTTCCCCTAAGAAATAATATTCCACATGGCATTGGGCGCAGACATAGGATCGCATCTCCTGGCGAGACGCCTGGGTGATGTCGATTCCCCGTTGTTCCAGCGCGTTGAGCAGCGCCGGACGTGTAATGCGCAGTTCCATGGTGTTGGGCGTGTGGCAATCAGCACAGGATGTACCCAGATGTAGCTGCGGCTCCAACTCTAGATAGGGTGTGCGGTTGAATTCTTCCCAGCCCATGGACGCGATCAGTTGGGGCGCTTCGGCGGCGTGACAGTTGATACAGGCGCCCGGTTGCGCCACGATCTGCACACGTCGGCTGTTGGCCTGATCGATCTGCGCGTAGTAGTGACCGCGTTCCTCGTTGTGATCCTCGGCGAAAGCATACCCCGCCCACAAGCGGATCAACCGCGGGTTGCGTTCCAACTTGCTATAGGGGACCGATCCACCGTAGGGTGTCTGTACTGTGTCATCCTGCGTACCCATAAACGAATTGTACTGGCGGGGGAAGTTCACCCCCCACACGGCAGGATCGAGTTCATCTTCGGGGATCTCGATGATGCGCAGCGGAAATTCGGCGGCTTCGGTTCTGCGTTCCTGAATGTTGAGCAGTAGCGCAGCCAGCCCCGCCATCAACAACACGCCCACCAGAAAAGCCAGGCTGATAAACCCAAACATACGCCTTCGACTGAGCGCACGCGGTTCGGGTGTCATAGTTTCCTCCTTTAGATGATTACTGGGGATGGCCCACGCCGGCATGGCAGCGCAGGCAATTGTTGGGATCTTCCCCTTCGTGGTTGATAAGGGAGATGACAAAATCGCCGTGGCAATATCGGCAATTCTCCATGACCACGCGCCGGTTCAGGTCGGTGATCTGGATCGGTTCTGGAAAATCAAAGGTGGTAAACGCAACACTATGATTCCAACCATTGATGGCCTTGATTACATAGGCGTCCGGGTAAACATGGGGCGTGTGGCAATCGTTGCAGACGGCAACTGCTTTGTGGCTGCTATGGCTCCATCGGTCATGGACATCACGCATCACATGGCAGTTTACGCAAGCGTCAGGGTTGTCCGAAAAATACGAATACCCTTCTGCATAGAGAAAGGTAAAGGTGCCAAGTCCAAAGACTCCCCCAAGAATCCCCACAATAATGAGTGAAAGGGAGAAAAAGCGAACCGAGGTAAAAAGATCCTCACTTCTCGTTCTCTCCCCTGTGTGCTCAACTTCCTTGTTGTCCATAGTTGCATCCTCATCTTTTGAGCCCCAAAAGGCCGGCTCCATCTTTGAGATTGGTGAGTGACAACGCGATTTTACCAGATAAACCTCTAACTCAAAAGTAAGGTGTTTTGTCTTTCCAAACAAAAACGTAATGCATAGGAGGAGATTTGAGCTTCTATATCTCCTTCTATATCTTTTCTCTATATCCTTCCCTATTGAGAAGATAGAGGCTCGCCGATACATTGTGTGAGATTCTCAAATCAGGCAGGGTGACGGGGAGGTCAGATGCCGCAGGGTTTTTCAAACATGCCCCACTCTCGATCGTTGGAGCAGTTGGGGCGACGGATCAGGAGCAAATGGATTGGCGCCATCTCGTCCCTGCTCTTGACCTTTTTATTGGTTGGCTGTTCTACAGATACAACCCCAAATATGCTCGACGCGCAAGGATCGGCTGCCGCTGAGATCAATTCTCTGTGGTGGCTAATGTTCTGGCTGGCCCTGCTCGTCTTCGTTGCGGTGATTACCTTGACGACAATGGCGATCTATCGGTCGCGACAGCGCAAGACTGCCGCTCCCAACCATTATTCAGCCCGCCCCACCTTTTTCCTGACTGCGGGCGCCATCATCCCCCTGTTTATCCTGATTCCGCTGATCATCGTATCGGTGCGGGCCAGCCGTACGATCACGTTGCCCGGCGCTCAAAGCATGATGACCATTGACGTGATCGGCCGCCAATGGTGGTGGGAGGTCCGCTACCCGGATCACGGCATCGTCACCGCCAACGAGATCCACATCCCTGCGGGGGAGCGCGTCGCCTTTCGCATCACCTCCCAGGATGTAATCCATAGCTTCTGGGTTCCTCAACTTCACGGCAAGCTGGACATGAACCCGGGCCGCGTCAACGTGATCCATTTGGAAGCGGCGGAGCCGGGTGAATACATGGGTCTCTGCGCCGAATTCTGCGGTCTGCAACATACCTTCATGCTCTTTTGGGTGATCGCACACCCGCCCGAATCCTTCGCCGAATGGATAGCGCAACGACAGCAGGCCGCCGTCGCCCCAACCGATGCTTTGCAAGCGCGCGGGCAGGAGGTCTATTTTGCTGCCGCCTGCGACCAATGCCATGTGATCGAGGGCATCACCCGGCTCGAATCGCAGATCGGCGCTGTCGGCCCGGATCTGACCCACTACGCCAGCCGCGGCACCCTGGGCGCAGGCCGTGCGGAAAACAACGCAGAGACGTTGGCTGCGTTCATCATCAACCCGCACGCGATCAAACCGGGCGTCCACATGCCGCCGACGCCGCTTTCAACGGATGACCTCGAAGCCCTGGTGGCTTTCCTCATGAATTTGGAGTAACGCGCTGATGATCGGCAGTGATCGGATGAGAAGTCGTGTGGGGACGCCTCCACAGCAGTCGGACCCAAAGTCGCCGGATGATTTAACCCGGATCTGGTCGCCTCCCAACGACATTTCTGGTTTCCTCACGGCGATCAACCATCGGGCGGTGGGCCAGCGATATATCATCACCGCGTTTATCTTTTTCATCCTGGCGGGGATCAACGCGCTGATCATGCGCGTGCAGTTGGCCGCGCCGGATCAAGAGATCGTCTCGCCGGAACTCTACAACCAGCTCTTTACCATGCACGGCACGACGATGATGTTCATCTTTGCCGTCCCAATGGTGGAGGGGCTGGGGATCTATTTTGTGCCGCTGATGATCGGCGCACGCGACATGGCCTTTCCCCGCCTCAACGCCTTCGGCTATTGGGTCTTCCTTTTTTCGGGCGTCGTGCTTTTTGTCAGCTTTGCGTTCGGCCTTGCCCCCAACAGCGGGTGGTTCAACTATGTTCCCTTGAGTGGGCCGGGCTACTCGCCGGGGATCAACATCGACTTTTGGACAACGATGATCACCTTTTTGGAGGTTGCCGCGCTGGTGGCCGCCGTCGAGTTGATCGTCACCATCATCAAAATGCGCGCGCCGGGGATGTCGCTCAACCGTATGCCTATCTTTGTCTGGGCGATCCTCGTCACGGCCTTTATGATCGTCTTCGCCATGCCGCCGTTGATGGTGGTGAGCGTGATGCTCATGCTGGATCGCACCATCGGCACCCACTTTTTCAACGTCGCCGCCGGGGGGGATCCGCTGCTCTGGCAGCATCTCTTCTGGTTCTTCGGCCACCCCGAAGTCTATATCGTCCTGTTGCCAGCGCTGGGGGTGGTCTCGGCGATTGTGAGTACCTTCTGCGGGCGCGCCATTGTGGGCTACAAATATATCGTCCTCTCGATCATCGCGATTGGCTTCCTCAGCTTTGGGCTTTGGGTGCATCACATGTTCGCCACGGGGATCGACCTGCTGGGGTTGAGCGTCTTCACCGCCGCCAGCATGATGATCGCCATCCCCAGCGGCATTCAGATCTTTGCGTGGATCGGCACCATGTGGAGCGGCAAAATCCGGCTGGATACGCCCATGCTCTTTGTGCTGGGCTTTATTTTTATCTTTGTGCTGGGCGGCCTCACCGGTGTGATGGTGGCGTCGGTCCCCTTCGATTGGCAGGTCCATGATTCCTATTTTGTGGTGGCGCACTTCCATTACGTGCTGATCGGCGGCGTCGTCTTCCCCGTCTTCGCCGGTCTCTATTATTGGTTCCCGAAGATGACGGGGCGTATGCTCAACGAATCGCTGGGCAAGATCATCTTTGCGATCATGTTTATCGGCTTCAACCTGGGCTTCTTTTTCATGCATCTCTTGGGCTTCATGGGGATGCCGCGCCGGGTTTATACCTATCTGCCCGGCCTGGGATGGGATCTCTACAATCTGATCTCGACCATCGGCGCGTTCATCTTTGCCTTCGGCATTCTGCTCTTTATTTTGGATGCGCTCTTCAGCGCGCGCTGGGGCAAGATCGCGGGCAACAATCCGTGGGGATCGAGTTCGCTGGAGTGGGCGACAAGTTCGCCGCCGCCTCAGTATAACTTCCGCACCATCCCCATTGTGCGCAGCGGCGATCCACTCTGGGATCCGGGCTGGAGCGCGGATTACGACGATCTGGAGCGTGGTACAGTGGACCATGTGGCTCTGACCATTCAGCAAGGGCAGCGCGATTCGGTGGTCACCACAATGCTCGACGCCCGCCCAGACTATCGCATTGTGCTGCCCAAGCCATCGATCTGGCCGTTGCTGCTGGCGCTGGCTGTCTCGTTCACCTTCATTAGCACAATGATCAATTTAATCCTTGTGCCGATTGGCGCGCTGCTCAGCTACGCTGCCATCATCGGCTGGCTATGGCCGCGAAAGGGAGAGGACCAACCATGAGGGTTGAAACCAGGCAACGGATCGACGCCAGCAACCTGCCGCGCTATGTCACCGGTCCGCGCGCCGTGGGCTGGTGGGGCGTCGCCTTTCTCGTCGTCATCGAGTTGATGGTCTTTGGATCACTGGTCAGCAGTTACTTCTACCTGGCCGGCAATTCGCCCCAATGGCCGCAGGATGGTCTCAAACCGCCCGAACTGCTGCTGCCCACCATCACCACGCTGGTCCTGCTGGCCGGGGTGATCCCTATGGCCTGGGGCGTAAAGGGGATTCAAAAAGGCAGTGCGCTGCGTTTGAAAACTGGCCTTGTCCTTTCATTCCTAATTGGAGCGACCTACCTTGTCCTCAAATATGTGGAGTACAGCGATCTCGATTACACCTGGGCGACAAACGCCTATGCTTCGATTGTGTGGACGATGATCGGCTTTCACAGCGCCCATGTACTCGCCACCCTGCTATTTATGGCTGCGGTCTTTGTGCTGGCGCAGCAGGGCTATTTCCGCGAGGATCGGCATGTTGCCGTGCAATGCAATGCGCTCTACTGGTATTTTATCTGCGGCAGTTGGCCGTTGCTCTATGTTGTGCTGTATTGGTCGCCGCGTTGGCTTTGAGTTGGGGACTGGGGATCAGGGACTGGGGATCGGGTCAAGTTTCTCCAAGCGCTGAATCGTTCAGTCGCTGTAAACAACAAATAAGAGATCGGAGATTAGAACTTGTATACACGCTCCCAGTCCCCGATCCCCAGTCCCAAGTCCCTATTAACAGGAGTTGACCTTGATCACTGATCACCACGAATCTCCGCCGGAACCGGCGAGCCTGATCGCCCTCTGGTTCAGCGCGTTGGGGGGACCGCTGGCCTGGGTTTTGCATAATGTCGGCAGCTATTTTGTGGCGACCGTACTCTGCTCGGTCCCCGGCCAAGAGTTGCTACTGCACGCCCTCACCGTTGTCCTCGCGCTGGTGGCATTGGGGACGGCATTGGTCGGTTGGCGCATCCGCAGCCGGTTGAAGGAGATGGATTGGCTCGATGAGTACCGGATCAGCAAGGGACGGGCGTATTTCATGGCGAGTTACGGCGTCATCAGCGGCATCCTCTTTTGGGCCGTCATTCTGGCCGAAGGTATCCCTGGCTTTTTGATCGAGCCGTGCCTGCCGCCGATGTGATGATTGGGGATTGGGGATTGTGTAGGGGCATGGGTGGGGGCGGATTCAAATGTCGGTTCATGGGTAAGTGTTTCCCCCGCTCCCGCCCATGCCCCTACGATAGTAATCTGACGGAGCAATCTATGAAGTTGATCAACTCTATTTTCCAAAGAATTGGGCGCTTGTTGGGAATCTCTCGGCCAGCAGCGCCGCCGGTTGAAGTGATCGTTGTGGAGGCCAGCAGCGAAGAGGAATCGAAGACCGAGATGCCGGAATTCACCGAGCGGCGTCGCTTCCTCAATCAAGTTAGCATTGGCCTGAGCGGTCTCCTAGGGATCGTATTAGCGACGCCTGTGCTGGGATTCGTCTTTGGGCCGCGCCGCGACGAAATCGAAACTGTCTGGCGTCCGATTGGCGCTTTGGACGACTTCCCCATTGGGCGGACGGTGCGCGCCACCTTTCTCGATCCCAGCCCGTTACCGTGGGCTGGATATGCTGCGCAATCAGCGGCCTATGTGCGCCAGGAGAGCGAAGGACAGTTCATCGCCCTCTCGGTCTACTGCACCCATGTGGGTTGCCCCATCTGGTGGACCGAGGAATCGCAGATCTTCATGTGTCCTTGCCACGGAGGGAGCTTCTTCCGCGATGGCGCTGTTGCCGGTGGACCGCCGCGCCTTCCGCTCGAACGCTATGAGATCCGCGTCCGCGACGGGCAGGTCGAGATCCTGGCGCGTCCACAGCCGCTGCCGACGTGATTGGGGACTGGGGATTGGGGATTGGGGACTGGGCAGAAGTAGTGCGTGTTGCGTGATGCGAGGGGCGAGGAGAACCTGCAAACCTGCCACTTGCAAACCTGCAAACCTGCAAACCTGCCACTCGCGCCACCTTTGCCTTTTGCCCTTTGCTGCTCTACCTGCTACCTGCTATCCGCTACCTGCTATCCGCTACCTGCTCTTCCGAGGATTGCCATGCTAAAACGCCTATGGCGCTGGTTTGATGAACGCACAGGACTCTCGACCATCCTGAAGCCAGCGTTGTTTCACCCCGTTCCCCCGGAGACAACCGAGGGGAAGACCGCGTGGATGTACGTCTTTGGCACGGCGACATTGACCGCCTTCATCATTCAAGTGGTGACAGGCGCGGCGCTGGTGCTGCGCTACATTCCCTCGCCCGACAATGCCTACGCCAGCCTCCAATTTATCACCCACAATCTCTGGTTGGGCAGCCTCTTGCGGGGGATGCACTTCTTTGGCGCTTCGGCGATGGTGGTGATGATCACGCTGCACATGCTGCGCGTCTTCCTCACGGCGTCGTATAAATTCCCGCGTGAATTTAGCTGGGTGAGCGGTGTCTTCCTTTTGATTTTGACAATGGCGATGGGCTTCACCGGCCAGCTCCTACGTTGGGATGAAAATGGGGTTTGGAGCGTGGTGGTGGCTACCAACTTTGTGGACCGGGTTCCACTCATCGGCGGATGGCTGGCCCGCTTCCTCTTGGCCGGGCCGACGCTGGGTGGGCCGACGCTTACCCAATTCTACGCCTTCCACGTCTTCATCGCGCCGGGGCTGATCTTTGCCTTCATTGGCTTTCACCTTTACCTCGTGATCCACAACGGCATCTCCGAGTCGCCCGGCAACCGACCTGTCGTCGATCCCAAGACCTACCGGGCCAGTTACGAAGCGCGCATGAAAAAGGAGGGGCGTCCGTATTGGCCCGACGCCATTTGGAAAGAGATCCTCTTCAGCACGATCTTGCTTTTGGTGGTGATTTTGCTCGCCATCGTGCTGGGACCGAAAGAGTTGGGCGCGCCGCCGGACCCCACCCTCCTTATGGTCAACCCGCAGCCAGATTGGTTCTTACGCTGGTACTATGCCCTGCTCACGCTCAAGCCCGAAGCGCTCGAAGATTTCGTTATGGTCTACGCGCCGATCCTCATCGCCTTCATCCTCATCATTCTGCCCTTTGTCGCCAACAGTGGACGGCGCACACTCATCCACCGCCCCGCTGCCGTGGGGATCGCCGGCTTCCTCACGGTTTCGGTGATCATTTTGACAATGATCGGCGTGCAGCCCTATTGGGTTCCCGATCTGGCGACGGAACCTGTGCCGGTGGAATTGCTACCTGTGGCCGATGACGCGGTGATCGCCGGATCGCGTATCTTCCACGAGCGGGGATGCCAATACTGTCATCGCGTCCTCGACCGCGGCGGCGACTATGGGCCGGATCTCACCGATGTGCGCAAGCGGCTCTCGCCCGAAATCATCGTCGCACGCACATTGACCGGCGTGGGCGAGATGCCAGCCTATCGCGGCATCCTCACCACCGAGGAACTGGACCTGATCCTGGCCTTCCTCAACGCGCTGGGCGAACCGACCGACCAGCCGATCCACAGCAGCGGACCGTAGAGAACTGCGGAATGGTGAATGCGGAATGTGGAAATAGCAGAGACCGAAAGGTGCAGGTCGCAAGTTGCAGGTTTGGAAGTGACAATTGTTTACGCACTACGCACTACGCAACACATTTCACACTCAGCACTACTCCGCGACACCAATTTTGTCGTCAGAGAGGGTCCGCAGCTAAAAGCAGCGGCTACGGCTGGCGGATTGAATATTGTAGGTGCTGCTTGTAGCTGCACAATTTTGTCGTCAGAGAAGGTCCGCAGCTAAAAGCAGCGGCTACGGTAGAGAGATTCCTTTTGAAGGAAGAAGCATTTCACGCTCAACTACTGAGTGGTAGAATTAAACGAGGGAGATCCCTAGTCGCAATCGCGCTCGTGGGAACGGTACGATATAAGGAAATTTCGGACGGCGAAAAGGGATTGGTGACTGGTGATTGGTGACTGGGAGCAGAGAAGATCTTTGTTCCCAGTCACCAATCACCAGTCACCAATCCCTCTTATCATCACAAGAAACGAGGAACCCATGCCATTTTCATCCCTGCGCAAACTCATCGAGCAGTGGCCGGTGATCCGGCAGATCCGCCAGCGCGACGCCACGGCGCTGGGCGAGACATCTTTTTCCCAGCGCAGTTGGGATCTGCAACCCCGCATCAAGGATGTGGATCGGGTGGCGCAGTCGGTCTGTCCCTATTGCGCCGTGGGCTGCGGACAGCGCATCTATGTCAAAGATGAGAAGATCATCAACATCGAAGGCGACGACGACTCGCCCATCTCGTTGGGCCGTCTCTGCCCCAAAGGCGCAGCCACCTTCCAACTCGTCACCGGATCGCATCGGGTCAAGAGCGTACTCTACCGGCGTCCTGGCGGGACCGAGTGGGAGACGCTTCCGCTGAATGAAGCGCTGGAAATGGTGGCGCAGCGGGTGAAAACCGCGCGCGACGAGAATTGGCAAACTGTCGATAGCAAAGGGCATCGGGTCAACCGCACCCTCGCCCTGGCCCACTTGGGCGGGGCTACCCTCGACAACGAGGAAAATTACCTGATCAAAAAGCTCTTCACCGGGCTGGGCGTCATTCAAGTCGAAAACCAGGCCCGTATCTGACACTCCTCCACTGTCCCCGGTCTGGGGACCTCATTTGGACGGGGTGGGGCCACCACCTTTCAACAGGATCTGCAAAACTCGGACTGCATCATCATCGAAGGCTCGAACATGGCCGAGTGCCATCCCGTGGGCTTCCGCTGGGTGATGGAGGCCAAGAACCGCGGCGCCACGATCATTCACGTCGATCCGCGCTTTACGCGCACCAGCGCCGTGGCGGACATCCACGCGCCCATCCGCGCCGGCACCGACATCGCCTTCCTGGGCGGGATCATCCGTTACATCCTCGAACACGAGCGCTACTTCAAAGAGTATGTGGTCAGTTACACCAACGCGCCGGTCCTTATCCATCAAGAATTTCAAGACACCGAGGAACTCGACGGTCTCTTCAGCGGCTGGGACGCAGAAAAGGGCCAGTATCATGTCCATTCGTGGCAGTACGAGGGAATGAAACTCTCCCCATCCGCGGGCCATCGCGAGGTAGCGGCGGACCTCGACGTGGGCAGCGGCGACAATCCCAACAAGATTCAGATGGACCCAACGCTGCAAGATTCGCGCTGCGTCTTTCAGATCCTCAAACGCCACTATGTGCGGTACACACCAGAAATGGTGGAAGAAGTTTGCGGCATTCCCCAAGATCTCTTTTTGCGCATTGCCAAGACACTATGCGACAACTCCGGGCGCGAGCGCACTTCCGCCTTTTGCTACGCCGTCGGGTGGACGCAACATTCCAACGGCGTGCAGTTCATCCGTGCGGCGTCGATCATCCAACTGCTCTTGGGCAACATGGGGCGGCCCGGCGGCGGCATCCTTGCCCTGCGCGGCCACGCTTCGATCCAGGGATCGACCGACATTCCCACGCTTTTCGATCTGCTGCCGGGCTACGTTCCCATGCCCAAGGCGTCAAATGACACGTCGCTGCAAGCCTATCTCAAGGGCAACCGTTCGCCTTCGGGATGGTGGCACGAGTTCCCCAAATATGCGATCTCGCTCTTGAAAGCCTACTTTGGGCAGAACGCCACCGCCGAGAATGATTTCGGCTACGACCATCTGCCGCGCATAAGCGGCGATCATTCGCACATGACGACGGTGGCGGCCATGGCCGACGGCGCGCTCAAAGGCTATTTTATGGTTGGCGAAAATCCGGTAATCGGCTCGATGAACGGCGCGCTGCAACGCAAGGCCATGCGTAACTTAGAGTGGATGGTGGTGCGCGATTTCGCCCCCACTGAGACCGCCGAATTCTGGCGCAAGGCCCCCGAAATCGAGCGCGGCGACATCCGCCCCGAAGAGATCCAAACCGAGGTCTTCTTCTTCCCCTGCGCCAGCCATGTGGAGAAGAAAGGGACCTTCACCAACACGCAGCGGTTGCTCCAATGGCGCGAGGCCGCCGTCGAGCCGCCGGGGGATTGCCGCAGCGAGCTGCACTTTTTCTATCACCTGGGCAAACGGCTCAAGGAACTCTACGCCGGTTCCACCGACCCCAAGGATCGTCCAATTCAGGCGCTGACATGGGATTACCCGACCGACGGCAAACACGAGGAACCCGACGCCGAAGCGGTGCTCATGGAGATCAACGGCTACACCGCCGCGGATAGCAAGCCCGTCTCCGGCTTCACCGATCTCAAAGCGGATGGCTCCACGGCCTGCGGCTGTTGGATCTACTCTGGCTGCTTCAAGGATGGCGTGAACCAGACGGCGCGGCGCAAACCTGCCCACGAACAATCGTGGGTGGCCCCCGAATGGGGATGGGCCTGGCCAGACAACCGGCGTATCCTCTACAACCGCGCCGCCGCCGATCCTGAAGGCAAGCCCTGGTCCGCGCGCAAAGCCTACGTCTGGTGGGATGAGGAGCAGGGCAAGTGGACCGGCCACGACGTGCCCGATTTCATTGTGGATCGCCCGCCCTCGTACCGTCACCCTGAGGACGCCGAGGGGATCGACTTCCTTTCGGGCGACGATCCCTTCATCCTTCAATCCGACGGCAAGGGCTGGCTCTACGTCCCCAGCGGCCTGTTGGATGGTCCACTGCCGAGCCATTACGAGCCGCAGGAATCGGTGGTGGAGAATGCGTTCTATGGTCAGCAGTGCAACCCGGCGCGCATGGAGTGGCGGCGCAAGGATAACCGCTATCATCGGGCGTGGGGCGATCCGCGCTACCCCTACGTGCTGACGACCTATCGGCTCACCGAGCAGCACACCGCCGGGGGCATGAGCCGCTGGCTGTCGTGGCTGTCGGAGCTACAGCCGGAGATGTTCTGCGAGGTCTCGCCCGCCCTCGCCGCCGAAAAGGGATTGACCAATGGCGGCTGGGCCACCATCTCCACAGCGCGGGGAGAGATCGAAGCGCGCGTCCTCGTCACCGAGCGCATCCCCGCCTTGAGGATCCGCGGTCGCACCATCCACCAGATCGGGCTGCCCTATCATTGGGGATCGATCGGGCTTTCCACCGGCGATGCGGCCAGCGAGTTGATCGCCTTTGTGGGCGAACCCAACGTCTCAATTCAGGAATCGAAGGCGCTCACCGGCAACATCGAGGCCGGGCGGCGGGGGGGAAAGGCAAAAATCAAAGGGCAAAAGGCAAAAATGACGGCGGACGACGCCGCTGAGAACAGCGGACAACGGACGACGGACGACGGATTACAGACGATGGACAACGGACGACGGACGATGCCGCTGAGGACAGCGGACGACCAACCCCCAGTCCCCGATCCCCGATCCCCTCTGGTAGCCACCGATGCCGACGAGGAGAACGCACGCGATCTCGATCACACCGCCGCAAAGCCGCAAGGCGTCCACGGTCTGCGCGCCGGGGAACGCAAGCAGACGGAGCAAAGCTGATGAGGCAAAAAGGATTTTTCACCGATACCACCGTCTGCATTGGCTGCAAAGCCTGCGAGGTCGCCTGCAAAGAGTGGAACCAGCTTCCCGACGATGGCTTCTTCTTCAGCGGCATGTCCTATGACAACACCATGCAGTTGGGATCGTCCACCTGGCGGCATGTGGCCTTCATCGAGCGCCCGGTGGCCTTGTCGGGCCAGGAGAGCGGGCTGGGCAACTTCTCGTGGCTGCTCATGTCGGACGTGTGCAAACATTGTCAGCGCGCGGGCTGTTTGGAGGCCTGCCCCACCGGCGCCATTGTGCGCACCGAGTTCGATTCGGTCTATGTGCAGCCGGACATTTGCAACGGCTGCGGCTATTGCGTAGTCGGCTGTCCGTTCGGCGTTATCGACCGCCGCGAGGACGATGGCCGCGCCTGGAAGTGTACGCTCTGCTATGATCGTCTGCGCGCGGATTTAGAGCCAGCCTGCGCCAAAGTCTGCCCCACCGATTCGATCCACTTTGGCGATTTGATCGAACTGAAGGCGATGGCCGAGGCGCGGGTGAAAGAACTCCACGGTCGCGGCGTCGAGGAAGCGTATCTGTACGGCGCGGACGCCGCCAGCCAGCCCGGCACCGAAGGACTCAACGCTTTCTTCCTGCTCGTGGACAAGCCCGAAGTCTACAACCTGCCCCCTGATCCCGTCGTCCCCACCAAGAAAGTGGCGAGCAGTTGGATCTCGATGATCCTGGCCTGTCTATGGATGGTGGCGATGGCGGTGGGCGCGGTGAAGAGAGGGGGAGAAGGCAAAAGGCAAAGGGCAAAAGGCAAAAATGGTTGAGACGTGGCAGGTTGCAAGTGGCAGGTGACAATCGACCATGCAACACGAATTACGCATTACGCATTGAGGAGTGAAACAGTATGGAGTCTAAACGTTCCGCCCGTTCCGACGATGGCCGCAATATCGATCCGGGTTTGGGGACGCTGAGCGGGGAAGGGGCGCAGCAGCGCGTTGGGCAGCCTGATCCCCATCCGGAGCGGCAGCCGGAAGTGTGGACGCGGCGGCCTATGGAGAGCGTGGGCGACGAGCCGACCTACTATGATCGGCCTGTGCTGCGCCAACCCGTTTGGATCTGGGCGGTGCCGGCCTATTTTTATGTGGGCGGGGTGGCGGGCGCGGCGGCGACGCTGGGCGCGGCGGTGCAGAGGCTGGCCGGGGATCGCATGTGGGGATTGGTGGTCCGCTGCCGCTGGTTGGCGGCGCTGGGCGGCATGGTGGGGACCGCCCTGCTGATCTACGATCTAGGGCGACCGGAGCGCTTCCTCAACATGCTGCGCGTCCTGCGCATCTCCTCGCCCATGAGCGTTGGATCGTGGGTGTTGGCGGCGGCGGGCAGTTTCACCTTTGGCTCCGCCCTCCTCGCCCACACGCGAGGACCGCTGCGCAGCTTGGGCAATCTGGCCGGATACATTGCCGCGCTGGCGGGTTTGCCCCTGGCTGGGTACACGGCTGTCCTCATTGCCAACACGGCTGTCCCCATCTGGCAGGCAGCGCGCACGCATCTTTCCTTTCTTTTCATCGGATCGGCCATGGCCAGCGCGGCCTCGTTGCTCAAATTCATGCCCATGTCTTCCGCCGAAGAAAAAAGCGTGGATGCCTTTTACACGACTGGTCTTGCCACAGAAATCGCCGTCGAATTCGTGATGGAAAAACAGGTCAGCCAGGTGGAGCCGGTGGGCAAGCCGTTGGAAGAAGGCGTCAGCGGCGCGCTCTTGAAGGCGGCAAAAGTGATGAGCGTCATCGGCCTTGTCCTCGCCCTGCTGCCAGGACGCTCACGCCCCAAACGCATCCTCGAAGGGGTGTTGGGGACGCTAAGCTCGATCTGCCTGCGCTTCGGGATCTTCTATGCGGGGAATGCCTCGGCCCGCGATCCGCGCGCCACCTTCCGTCAGCAGCGGGCGAGGAAATAGAACGCGGATGGCGGCGATACTCCCATAATCCCCCAATCGCTTAATCTCTGGAATATCCGCCTTCATCCGCCCAATCCGCGCCATCCGCGTTCTATCCTTCTATTCCCATTCCGCGCGCAGTTTGGCGATGGCGACTTCTTTTTGTTTGGCCTCAACTTCGATCCACGGCACGCTGCGGTAGGATTCGGGCATGATCTCGATGAGGTCACTATGCCGTCGATCCTGAAAGTGCTCGCGGCCATTGGAGATATGGACCAGTTGCCAAGCCGGATCGGGCCAGGTCTCCCGCGCCGCGAGGACCATTTCCGCCACGCTGGGATGTTCATAGCTTTCCAACTTTTCTTTGACAATGTGGTGGTGGGCGTCAAAGACCATCGGTACGCCCGCGGCCTTGCAGACGGCCAGGATCTCGGCGGCCGAATAGGCGCTCTCGTCGTTTTCCAGCGCCAACCGGCTGCGGATCGGATGGGGAAGTTGGCCGATCACGTCGATCAGCGCGTCGGCGCGTTTTGACTTGCCGCCGTGGATCTCTAGCAGCGCCCAGGAACTGCGCGGCTGCCCCAACAGATCCAATACCTGCGCATGGTGGGCAAGGACGCCGATGCTGTTTTCAACCACGCTGGGCGATTCGGAACTGATCACCACAAATTGATCTGGGTGCATCACCATGCGAATGGCTGCTTCTGTCGCCTTCTGCCCAAGTCGGGCCAGATCCGCGGCGAATTCCGCTAGCAGCGGCTCGCCCACGTCAGAATCGGCAAAGGGGAAGAGATCCGAGGTGATGCGGTACAGCCCGATCTGATGGCGGATGCAGAAATCCAGGGCCAGTTCCAGGCGGACGATGTTGGCGGCGTAGAGGTCACGCAGCCGATCCCGTTGTTCGGCTTCCTTAAATTGCAGCAGCCATGTGCGCGTGATCGTGCGGTAGCGCACCTCGTCCGACGCGGTGATGCAGACCAGCCCCAAATGCGGACGACGCCCGTTGAGCGTCGTCACTGTTTCCTTGATTCGAGCGGTGGATGTCACAGGGTCTCCTTGGAAAATATGTGCAATTTGCCAAGGAGACCTTACCCGATCTAACCCTGTTTGTCGGGGGAGTGTCATCCAATCGCCGGCGTTCTATTGCTTGTGCATCTCTAGCACTTCGGTCACCCAACTGTTAAGGCTTTTATTGGCAAGTTTGGCCCGGAGTGCAATATCTCGATGCAACTCAGGAGGAATGCGCAGAGTAAACGTGCCCGAGAAAGGTTTCTCTGGTTCCTCGTTGCGCTCTTCGCAAAATGCCAGATAGTCATCCACCGACTCTTGAAATGCCTGGCGTAGCTCCTGCACTGATTCCCCTTGAAAGGTAATGACGTCGCGCAGATTGATCACTTCGCCATGAAAGATCCCTGCATCATCATCAAATTCCACAATGCCTATGTATCCTTTGTATTCCATCATGGTTCTATCCCCGCGCTTTGCAGAAAACGTCGCACTGATTTGACAGCACCTTTGTGGGTCTCCTTTTGTGGGTGCGGACGGTGAAAGACGGCACGCACGCCATTGAGGGCAACACGCACCCTTGATCCACTCCCCTGTGCGATCTCCGCGCCAAGATCGGCAAAGAGTGCTTCAATATCACGCCACGGAATATCAGAACGTTCTGGTCGTTCATAAATAGCGCTCAACGTTCTTTGGTGCCTCTTGTTCATGTGTAAATGATACCATCTTGTGATACCAAGTCAAGACCTGTTTCAATCAAGATGCCTGCCAGGTTTTCTGCAACCTGACGGGTCTCTGGGAATTCCGCTGTACAGCTACTCCGCTGCTTCCTCTTCGCGGATCAACAGCACAGGGATCGCCGTATTCTGAACAACGTGATCGGCTACGCTGCCCAGGATCCAGCGGGCGAGGCCGCCCCGTGCGCGGGTAGAGAGGATGATCGCATCCACGCCGAGATGCCCGGCGGCGCGCACGATCATCTCGGCTGCGTCCCCTTCGTAGATCACAGGGTGGGGACGCAAGGGTTGGAGATCGGGGCGCGCCGCCATCGCCGCCAGGTATTCCTCAGCTTCCCGCCGTTCCTCAGATTGACGCACCAGCCATGCATCCGCTTCGGCGATGCTGTAGCGGGCCGGCGCGATCACTGGCGACGGAACCACGCGCAAGAAGACAAGCTGACCACTCGATTGTTTGCTCAACCAGATGGCGTAAGGTAGCGCCTTCTCGGCCAGCAAGGACCCATCCAGCGGCACTAAGATCTTTTGAAACACCATGCACCTCCTTTATCCATACGGAATGATGTAGTCGCCTCCATTTTCCTTCAAGGCAAGAGTGGCGGTCAATATTCATGCCAGATTGACCTCCTCGATCGATGACAGTACAATCGGGGCAGATCGCCAAGCCCACGCAGAATGAGGAGATGAAATGGAGAACGAAAGCAAGATCGTCAGGCAGTATGCCCAACTGCTGCACACCTATGTGGAGATGCGCCAGCAAATGGTGGATCTGTTGCACATGTTGGACGAGGAGGAGATCCCTAAAGAGAGCAGCACCCAGCGCGTCGCCGCCGATCTGCTCGACATGGCCTTCGAGTTTGTGGACGAGGCCCGCGAACGTCTCGAACCGGTGGACAAGTTAATGATGTCGGTGCAGCCGCTCTTCTTCGGCTACAGCCATCTCATGATCGGTTCCGGCGCAGATACGCAAGATCTCGACGATCTGCGCGATCTATTGGGCGGGTTAAACCTGGACCTGGATTAGGAGGCAGGGATTGGGGACTGGGGACTGGGATCGTGTATACGATCTCTAATCTTCAATCCTTAATCTCGTGTGTACTGCGATTGAGCGATTTCAGAAACTCTTCTCGATCACAAAGTGGGCGTTGCGCCATCCCCAGTCCCTAGTCTCCAGTCCCTACTCCCCAATCATTTACACATGGAAGCGAATGTAGATCACATCCCCATCGTGGACGACGTACTCTTTGCCCTCTAGCCGCATGGCGCCAGCGGCTTTAACGGCGGCGTGGCTGCCATGTTCTACAAAAATGGGGTAGGGGATCACCTCGGCGCGGATGAAGCCCCGCTCAAAATCGGTATGGATCGTCCCCGCGGCCTGGGGCGCTTTGGTCCCCCGGCGCACCGTCCACGCCCGCACCTCGTTCTCGTTCATGGTGAAAAAGGTGATCAGGTCGAGCAGGTGGAAGCTGCGCCGGATCACCTGATCCAGCCCGCTCTCCTCAATGCCGGAGAGGGCGAGGAATTCCTGCCGCTCTTCATCGGAAAAACCCGCCATCTCCTCCTCGATCTTGGCCGAGATGACGACGACCTCGGCGTGGCGTTCGGCGGCCAGGGCGCGGATCGTCTCCACGTTTCCGGATTCGGCGTCGCTCAAGACGCCTTCACCTACATTGGCCGCATAGATGATCGGCTTGTTGGAGAGGAAGCGCATCTCCTTATCGAATTCGGCGAAGGTCTCATCGCGGACCAGATCGTGATCTGCCACATAGCGCGAGACAGGCTTCCCCGCTTCGAGATAACTCTGGATGGCGTGGGCCATATCCAGCGTCGGCTGTAGCTTTTTGTCCCCCTTGACCTCGCGCGCCAGCCGTTCCAATCGCCGCTCCAGGCTTTGGAGATCCGCCAGCATCAACTCAAGTTCCACCACTTCAATATCGACGCGCGGATCGGGCGCCTCACTGATGTGGACCACGTTGGGGTCCTCGAAACAGCGCACCACATGCACAATGGCATTGACATCGCGGATGTGGGAAAGGAACTGGTTGCCCAGCCCTTCGCCTTTGCTGGCCCCGTGTACCAGGCCGGCAATGTCCACAAATTCGATGGTGGCGTGGATGGCATTGGGCACGCCGATCAGCCTCTGCAACCCTTCCACGCGCGCATCGGGTACAGGCACAATCGCTCGGTTCGGCTCAATCGTGGCGAAAGGATAGTTTGCCACCAGCGCGTGCTGTGTCTTCGTCAACGCGTTGAACATCGTGCTTTTGCCCACATTGGGCAGGCCGATCAGTCCAATATTGAGGGGCATGGGTCACTCTTCCGTGTTGCGTGTCGAGATTGCGAATTGCGAATTGCGAGGGGCGAGGGGCGAACCAGCCACTTGCCACCACTTTTGCCTTTTGCCCTTTGCCTTTTGCCTTCTCTTCCGGGCTACCTGCTATCCGCTACCGGCTATTCTGTGTTCCATCCACACGTTCGGCTCCACATAGACGCAGCGATCCGCCGGGTGATCGACGTGGAGCGGGGCGAGCAGCTCAGGCAGCACAAACTCTCCGCTGCCGGGGATGGCGACGCCGGTCCATTCTTCCCATCGGGCGACGCGCCCACCCATGGTCATGGCGCGCGGACAGGATTTGAGGATGCGCGCCCCCAGCCGAGCGTGGACGCGCATCCACGGATCGAAGGGCAGGCCGGCCCGGTCGGTCCAGGTGATGTAATCGTCGATGGGGATGAGCGGGTAGCGCGCTTTGAAGTTCGGGCGCACGGGCACGACCATGCGCTGCAGACCGGCGTCGAGCGCCAATTGGCGCATCGCCCGCAGGATCGTAGCGCTGAGCCCCTTGCCCTGATGGATCTGTGGGATCGAAGCGCTCAGCGCCACAAAGGTATTGGGCGTGCGTCCCTCCTCAAAATCCACCGCGCCCTGGTGCATCACCCAATCCCAGCCGGTATCGAGCAGCGAGTCAGGATCGCCATCCCAGGCAAAGGAGAGACCGTTGCCGCAGGCGACCATCTCACCCGCCGCATCGAAAAGCCCCAATTGGAAGCGCGGCCAGCGCCGGAAGATCCCGTACCAATCCGGGTTGAAGTCCGAATAGCCGCGTGTCGAACTCTGGATCATATAGGCCGGCCAGACCTCAACGATCATGGCGTCGATGGCCTCCGCCAATGGGGGTCGCTCATCCACGGTGATCACCTCATAGCCATCAATCTGCATTGCCAACCTCCTTTGCATGGGCGGGGGTAAGCCGGTCGTTGTCGAGGCGCGCGATCTGCCACGCTTCGTCCGTGGGGTTGGGGAAGACGCGATAGCCCAAGCGCAGATGATGGCGGATCGAGCGTTCGTTGACAGTTTTGATAGATCCCACCAGCCGCGGCAACTTGAGATCGAGGAAGGCGTAGTCGATGGCCGCCTGGCACGCCTCGGTGGCGTAGCCCTGTCCCCAATAGTGACGACCAAAGGCAAAGGCCAATTCTACCTCAATGCGGCGGAAAGCATCGCCTTCCTCGCCAGGAATGAGATTATAATTGTTGACATACGGCTCCAAATGGAGTTGCCCGATCACCTTGCGATGCTGGCGAAGTTCCACTGCCCAGAAACCAAACTCGGCGCTCTGCGGCTGCGCGCAGCGCACGCGAAAGCGCCGCTCCACCTCTTCCCGTTCCTCGGCGATGCTGCTGTAATACCGATAGACCTCTGGGTCGCTGTAGATCTGCTCAATGATATCGTCGAAATCCTCTGGATTGAATCGGCGCAAATAGAGTCGCGACGTCTGAATACTTTTCATAAGCGATTGACGGCAGACGACGGACGGCAGATTGCAGACTCTCCCCTACAAACCGGCCCCCTATCCATCTTTGCCTTTTGCCCTTTGCCTTTTCTCTGCTACCCCCAGCAAACCTGCAAACTCTACCACTTTTGCCTTTTGCCTTTTCTCTGCTACCTGCTAACCGCTACCTGCTCTCTGCCCCCTGCCATCTGCCGACTGTGGACAATGCTCTCCGCAGTATACGCCGCCAACGCCAGCCAGATCAGGCTGAAGCCGACAAGGTGGGCGCTCGTAAAGGGTTCATGGTAAAGGAAGACGCCCAGGCAGAACTGCATGGTGGGAGCCATATATTGCATCAACCCCAGCGCCGTCATGCTGATGCGCCGCGCCGCCGAGGCAAAGGCGAGCAAGGGGATCGCCGTGATCACCCCTGCGCCCACCATCAAACTCTCGATGCCCAACCCTACCCGTGGGAAAGCCGCCTCGCCGGTAAAGCCTAAGTAGATGAGATAGACCACCGCCAGCGGGAAGATCAGCGCCATCTCCAGCGTCAGCCCTTCCGCCGAGTTGAGTTTTGCCGTCTTTTTGAGCAGGGCATAGAAACCAAAGGTGAAGGCCAGGGTCAGCGAGATCCAGGGCAGCGAGCCGTAGCTGATGGTCAAATAGAGGACGCCGGCCGCGGCCAGCCCGACCGCCATCCACTGCAATCGGCGCAACCGTTCGCCCAAAAAGATCGCGCCCAGCGAAACGTTCACCAACGGGTTGATGAAATAGCCCAGGCTGGTCTCCACCACAAAGCCGGCGTTGACCGCCCAAATATAGACGAACCAGTTGACGCTGATCAACGCCGAGACGGCCACAAAGGTCAAGAGCGTCTGCCGATTGATCGTGCCGAGCCAACGCCATTGTCGCCGCACCGTCAACACAATGGCGACGAAGGCCAGCGACCAGACCACGCGGTGGGCCATGATCTCCAGCGGCGGCAATGCCTGCAGCGATTTCCAATAGATGGGCAGCAACCCCCAGGTTAGGTAGGCGATGGCCGCATAGACGAGACCCTTATTCATCGGTACAATTCTTTCAATAGAGCCAACGAGGAAACGATCCGCGCAGGGCAGATCCCAAAGCTCTATTATTCTACAGCCACGGGGATTTTCCAAACAAAGGGGGGGTGAAGGTAGGGCTAGTTATCCGTGAACCATCGTTGCAGAAATAGCATCAGTTCCTCAATGTTGGTTACTGTAGAGGGTTCCGGCATAACTTGATCAGCCAGGTGACAATGGTGGGGTGTCGTGCTGATAGTTGGCCAGTGCGGGGCGTTGTCCCAACGTCTTCTCAACCGGTTGTCGCTTTCTATCCATTGATAGGCGTAGGTACGGCTACCATCGGTGAAGAGGTAATCAGGTAGCTCCAAACGGCTATCGTCCGCCAAGATGGCTGATAGCTGAAGTAAGTAACTGCTGCCCTCTTGTTCGTAACGAACAACACGCCAGGATTTGAACAGTGCTGAGTAGTGCGTAAAAAGCTGAAGCATATCTATTCATGACTCAGCGATGGCGGCCAGTTGAGCCTCGACGATTTCAATCGCGTCTAGATACCATCGCCATTGAAGATAGTCGTCATCGGCCTCAAAGTCTTCGGTATCCTGCGCTTCATAGCGGGCGCGTAGTTCCTCCAATGTGCAATCCCACCGGGCCTGGATCTGTTGTATCGCCGCCTGATAATGGGCTTTTCGGCCAAGCAGGATCATCAGCGCCTGTTGACGAGCCGCTGCCAGCGGATCTGGATACCCTAGCGCAGTAAGCACGCTCTCTGTTGTATAGGATCTGACATGATTTTCCACCAATTGATCTCCTCTCTTGCTCAGTAGGCTGCCGCAGATGGATAGCCGACGCCCTGTGATGGGATGAGTATACATCACTGTCCCCCACGTACCAACCGTAACGCGTAGCAGGGGCTTACCCTCAGCGGGGAGCAGCGGCCCAGCGCTGCAAGCTGCGCCAGATCTCCTCCAGGTTGAAGCCGCCGCTTAACTCCATCTCCCCTTCGTAATGGAGGAGGAGCGGGATGAGGGGGATGCCTACTTTGAGCTTGTGTTTAAAATCCAACCCGGGCGCGCTGACCATCTCGTTGATCTGCGCCGTCGCCGCGAACAGGACAGGGTCGGCGATCTGCGCCTCTTGCACGGAAAGCAGCAAAGATTGGAGGGTAACAAGCTGGCGATCCAACTCATCGGCGGCGACGGCGTTGGTCTCAATCGCCTCTAAAATGGCGTCAAGGGTGCTGGCTTCCTGGGCGTCCAGGCGGTTGAGCAGGATGCGCACAGTGCGCCACTGTCCCTCCTCCAAAAACGTGAAGCGCTGGCGCATCTCCTGATCCAGCCTGTCGATGCCCTTCTCAATGCGGGAGAGCGTGGCGCGCAGTTCCTGGCTAGAGAGGATCTCATCCTCGCCGTGACGGCGCAGGGCGTCGAGCAGGGCCGTGTATTGGTGTGGCGAGAGGTGGCCGTAGGCGTTGACCACCGTGGCGTAATCGCCCACCGCGCCCTGGTTGTGGACGACCACATACTTGCTGCCCCCGCCCGTGGACGCAGCCAACTGTGCCAGGATAGTTGCCAGATCGGCGGCGCTGGGGAACGTCGTCGGATTGGGGACAGGCAGGGAGATGGGCGGCGGCTGCTGGTGGAGACGCCCGACGACCTCCGCATCGGTCAGCGCGGCCGGCGTCAGCAGCAGCAGCGCCGTGGATGACTCCGCAGCCACGGCGTGGCCGAGGGTGGCAAGCAAGGTGCGCAGCCGCGCCGCCGCCTCTGCGCCGTCAGTTTGGGCATAGATGAGGGCGATCTCAGCCATGAACATCTCCCTTTCCCATCTCCGTCAGTTCTTGCCAGGCAGCGGCGAAGGAGGGATGGCGGCGGGCAAGACGCCCCAACAGATCCATAGCGTCGCTGCGCTCTGTCTCGTTGGCGAGACGAGCGCTCTCCGCCATTGCCGTACGAGCCGCGGTCATCTGGTCGCTGAGGAGATAGCCAATCGCCAGATAGAGATTGGCGTCGGCATCGCTGGGATTGGCGGCTTGATGGGGAATGGCCTGGGCCAGCAGGGAGGACGCGTCACCCAGCCCGGCGTAGAGGCCACAGCGCAGGCGGGACAGGCGGGCGGCGTCGGGTTCGAGGGCGGCGGCGGCGTCAATGTCAGCAGCGGCCGCCGCGTACTCTTCGAGATCGAGAAAGAGGCCGGCGCGGTTGCGCAGGATCATGGCATTGGTCTCATCCATATCGACGCCGGATGTATAGGCGGCAACGGCCTGGGCCAGATCGCGCTTGTTGTCGGCGTAGTGATTGCCCAGCGTGTTGAACGCCCACGCCGCGGAGCGACGTAGATCAGCGGACATTGCGTCGGCCAGGGGCAGCAGACGCTGGTGGAGCGCCACGAACCTTTCCTGCTCGATGGGATCAATGTCGGTGACGTGGGTATGGTTGTAGTGATCGAAGAGGAGGAGCAGCCGCGCCAGCAACGCCTGTGAACCTTCCTGTTGCCCAGCAGCGTGGACTTCTTCCAGGGTGGACGCCAGCCGCTCCAGGGTGGGAAGTTCGAGCAAAAGGGGATGATCTGACATGGCCTGCTGCACGGCTGCATAGGATGCGGCGCTGAAGAGCGCAGCCAGGGCAGTCTGGATGGGATCTGTGTTGCCCCCTTGCATTTCACGGTATGCCTGGGCAATG
>JAHBVG010000009.1 GCA_019637695.1 Caldilineaceae bacterium
CAACAACCAGATCGAGGGTGAATGGTATGGAATCCCCTACATCAACAGCGGTGGTGGTCAGTTTGCACGCCGAAGTGCATTTGAAGCCATTGGTGTTGATCCGTTGACCGATCTTGTCACCTATGATGATATCCGCGAGGCGACGCTGGCGATCTCCGATCCTGGCAGCGAGTTCTACGGGTGGGGACGCACAGTCAACCGTGGCGGTGACGGCCACGGCACTGTGGTGGATATTATCCAGAACTGGGGCGGCCAAATCACCAACGCCGACATGACCGAACTGACCTTCAATTCGCCGGAGACCATCGCCGCGGTGGAATGGTTGACCGAACTCTTCACCTCCGGCCAATATGCGCCATCCCTGCCCCCGGGCATTATGGCCTGGACTGACGCCAGCAACAATGAAGCCTATCTGGCTGGCAACATTGGCTACACCGCCAACGCCGCCAGCGTCTATGCCAGCGCCAAGGCGAACGAAAACCCCGTCTTTGACGATACAGTGGTACTCAATGTGCCCATCGGCCCCTACGGTGAGCAGTTCATCGGCGGCGGCGGCAACGGCCAGATGCAGATCCCGCGCGGGGCGCAGAACGTGGAAGGCGCCAAGGCCCTGGCGTTGTATCTGCTGGAGCCGGATGTCTTTGTGCCGATCTCGTTGGTCTCGGCGGGTCTCTTCCTGCCGGCCTATGCCCGCTACTACGAGATGGCCGAAGTGATGGCCGCCTTTGACGCCGATGACAATCTGGCTCGTATGGGCGAGCAGACCCAGGGTCAACATCCAGGTCTCTCGTGGCCGGCTGGCCCCAGCCCCTACTTTGACGCCGTCAATGCCCAGTCGGTACTCAACGACATGATGGCCCAGACCATCACCCAGGGCGTCAGCGCAGCCGATGCGGTGGCCCAGGCCGAAACTCGGATGCGCCAGATCGCCCAAGAGATGGGCGCAGAGCTGAACTAAGTCAGGCCGTTCGCCCAAGAGGACCCAATCGAGAATTGGGTCCTCTTGGCGTAGATTAGATGGGTCCAGGAGATATTATGGCAGAGCAAGCAGCTCCTCTTACAACCAGCTACACAGCGCGACCCAAGCGCGATATTATGCGCACGATTTTTGGACGCGACTGGAAGATCGCCTTTCTCTTCATCGCGCCGATTGTGATTGTCATGACCGTGTTGATCGCCTGGCCTTTCCTCAAGGCGATCTACACCAGCATGACAATCCGCACGCTGGCGCGTGAGACTCGGTTCGTCTGGTTCGACAACTACGCGCGCCTCTACGCGGATCCCTTTTATTGGGATGCTGTGCGAGCAACGGTGATCTTCACATCAGGATCGGTCTTCTTCAAGCTGATCTTCGGTATGATTGCGGCGCTGCTGCTGCACGGACAGAAGCGATTCCGCAACCTGCTTACGGGGCTGGTTCTGCTGCCGTGGATCATCCCTTCGGTTGTGCAGGCGCTGGCGTGGCGGTCGATCTACGATCCGCTCTTCGGCGGTTTGAACCCGCTGTTAATGAACGCGGGGCTTATCAGCCGTCCTGTGGCCTGGCTATCCGACCCGGCGCTGGCCATGGCGAGTGTGATCGCAGTCAACGTCTGGGCGGGCATTCCCTTTTTCACTGTCAACATTTTGGCAGGGCTGAGTTCAATTGATAAAGAACTCTATGAGGCGGCGGAGATCGATGGAGCCAACGTTTGGGAAAAATTTCTCAATATCACGCTGCCCGGTCTGCGCTATGTGATCGCCGTCGCCACATTGCTCTCGACAGTGTGGACTTTTAACGGCTTCGAGACCATCTTTCTGCTCACTGGGGGCGGGCCGGGGAATATCACCAAAGTCTACTCCATCATGGCCTACGAAAAGGCCATCAGCTCGTTGCAATTCGGGCCGGGCACGGCTGTGGCTTTTAGCCTGCTGCCGGTTCTCGTCTTCTTTATTTTACTGCTTTCGCGCTTCATGCGCCGGGATATATCGCGCGAGGATCAGGCCACCTGGCAGGATGCTGTCATCAGCGGCATTGGCTGGGTCTTCGGCATGATCGGCGTGATTGTCTCATTCCCCATTTTCTTGATTTTGCAGGGCATCAACGCCGTGATCCCTGCTGGGGCATTGGGTGGACCAAGCAGGCGGCGCGGCGCGTTGTTCGGTGGGATCGGACGCTCGATTGGGCTGACGATTTTGCTGATCTTCATCCTGTTCCCTTTTTATTGGATCCTTATCACCTCGTTCAAAGGGAATTTCCAGATCGGCGCGCGGCAAGGCATCTTCTGGCCCGATCCGTGGACAACCGAGCAGTTTAGCAGGCTCTTCTTTGAACAGCCATTCTTTCTCTGGTTCCAAAATTCGACGATTGTCAGCGTCAGCACCACGATTCTGGCGGTGGTCTTTTCCAGTCTGGGCGGATATGCTCTGGCCCGTCTACGCTTCCGCGGGGCCGAGACCATGACCACAGCGCTGTTGATCACCTATCTGCTGCCTGGCGCGTTGATGTTTATTCCGCTCTACGGCATTTTGGCCGAACTTGGCGTGATCAACACGCGCTGGGCGCTGATCCTGACTTACCCAACGGGGATGGTTCCTTTTGCCACCTGGCTGCTCATGGGCTATTACCGTTCCATCCCCGAGGAATTAGAGGAGGCCGCCATGGTGGACGGCGCCAATCGACTCCAATCCTTCCTGCGCATTATGTTGCCGCTGGTCACCCCTGCGCTGCTGGCGGTGACGCTCTTCTCGTTCACGGCGGCGTGGAAGGAATTTCTATTCGCCTTCGTCTTTATCAACAGCAACCGCCTGATGACGCTGCCTGTTGGCCTGGCCCAGACCATCTTCGGCGATATCTACCCCTGGGGTATGTTGATGGCGGCATCGCTGCTCATTTCTATCCCCGTGGTCATCTTCTATATGTATGGTCAGCGCTTCATGGTCGCCGGGCTGACCGCGGGCAGTGTGAAGGGGTAGGCCCGCCCGCCTTCAGGCATCTATTCGATTGACAAACGAGTAATGAGTAATGAGTAAGGGAGCCTATCGCCGATTACTCATTACTCATTACTCATTTCAGTCCTATTCACTCCACACCCAAAGGAGCTTTTCATGCGCATCACCGACATGCACATCACCCCCATCGCCATTGTCGATCCGCCCTTGCTCAACGCCGCCGGGCTGCACGCGCCTTACGCCCTGCGCATTGTGGTGGAACTTGTCAGCGAGGACAACATCTACGGGCTGAGCGAGGTCCCCGGCCATTATGACACGCTGGCAGCGTTAGAAGCGGCGCGCGCGGTGGTGATCGGCAGCGATCCCTTTAACTTTAACGGGCTGCAACTGCGCCTGACCGAGCGCTTCGGCACAGTGGATGAGGCGCGCGGCAGCGCCCCGTGGGATCAGCGGAAGCTCGTCCACGTACTCAGCGCGCTCGACGTGGCCTGTCTCGATCTGACCGGCAAGGCGATTGGCCGTCCTGTGGTGGATTTGTTAGGCGGCAAGGTGCGCGACCGTGTGGATTTCTCGGCCTATCTCTTCTACAAATACGAAGGCGCAGGCGGAGAACTCGGCTTCGACACAGATCCCAGCGCCACAGGATGGGCGGCGGCGCGGCAGAAGGCAGCGCTCGATCCGCAAGGCGTGGTGGCGCAGGCTCAGGCCATGTGCAACGAGTTCGGCTTCAAGTCGATCAAGCTCAAGGGCGGCGCAATGGAGCCACAGATCGAAGTTGATTCCATGCTGGCGCTGGCCGAGGCGTTTGGACCGGGGACGCCTCTGCGCCTTGATCCCAACGCGATTTGGAAGTTAGAAACGGCCATCGAATGTGGCAAGCAGTTGGAAGGCGTACTCGAATACTACGAAGATCCCGTGCGCGGGCAGGAGGCCATGGGCCAACTGCGCAAAGCTGTGAACATTCCACTGGCAACGAATATGTGTACCACCTCGTTCGAGGATCTGCCCGGCAGCGTGCGTCACCACTCTGAGGACATTATCCTCAGCGACCACCACTTCTGGGGCGGTCTGCGCGCATCAATGGATCTGGCCCGCTTCTGCCGCGTCTTTGGGCGGGGCATGTCCATGCACTCTAATAGCCACGTCGGCATCTCCCTGGCGGCGATGGTCCACCTGGCGGCGGCAGTGCCCAACCTCACTTATGCCTGCGATACCCACTATCCCTGGCAGAGCGACGAAGTGATCACCCAGGGCCGCTTCCACTTCGAGGACGGCGCCATTGAAGTCTCCAATGAACCCGGTCTGGGCATCGAACTGGATCGGGCGGCGCTGGCGAAATTACACGAACAGTACAAGACCTGTGGCCTTACCTACCGCAACGACGAGATCGAAATGCAGAAGGTGGAGCCTGGATGGAAGTTTATGTCCACGCGGTGGTGATTGGGGATTGAGTGGGCTGAAGGACGAAGGCGGAGCCATGCAGGCTCCGCCTTTGCGATTGGAGGGTTAAGGCTGGTTGTAGCCAATGATGCAGAATAAGCAGATGTAGAACCAGCATTCCTTTCTAAAAGCCATATTGACAATGACGGTGTAGATTCACGTATAGTTGTGTTAACGTTAACGGAAATACGCGACAGCCATCCCCACTGCTGTCTGACTGCCCCAAAACTACCGAAATATGCGTAGACAAGTTACGTTACAGGATGTCGCCAGCGCGGCTGGTGTTTCGATTCAGACTGTATCGCGGGTGATCAACAACAAGCCCGATGTGGCCGAAGCCACGCGCCTGCATATCCATCAGGCGATTCGGGAAGTAGGGTATCGTCCGAACCGGCTGGCGCGCAGTCTGGTATCTCAGCGCAGCCATACGATTGGCATCATCAGCCTGATGCTCAACGATCTTTTCCGCGCCGAGTTGGTCACCGCGATTGCGCAACAAGCGCGTGCGCGTGGCTATGCGTGTCTGCTTGCGTTCAGTCAGGAAGATCTGGACGATCTGCAACTCCTCATCGACCAGATGATGGAACGGCAAGTCGATGGGATGCTCCTGCTCACGGGGAAGATCCTTTCCACAGCACTGGCTCCCTTTACAGTCCCTTCCATCTCCATGGCCTATCCGATCCAGGATGAAAATGTGATCAACGTGGATGTGGACAACATCGACGGCGCGTATCAAGCTGTCAGCCATCTGACGAAGTTGGGCCATCGATCCGTCGGCTTTATCACCGGTCCACAGGATTGGACGCCCACGTTAGATCGAATCGAGGACGCACGCCGGGCGTTGGCCGAAATAGGTCAGCCTCTGGATGATGCCTGTATGGTTGAGTCTCAAACGTGGATGTTGGATGCAGGCTATGCCGCCGCCCAAACGCTGTTATCTCGCCAACAGGCGCTCACCGCTCTCTTTTGCCACAACGATTGTCTGGCCGTGGGCGCATATCGTGCGCTTGCGGAACGGGGCCTGCGGGTCCCCGCGGATGCTTCGGTGATCGGCTATAACGAGCGCTCTTTATCCTCGTCCTCTCGATGATGATGGTGCCGCGCATGGTGACGGTGATCCCCACCTTTATCCTTTTCGCGCGGTTGGGGTTGACCAACACCTACTGGCCGTGGATCTTGTGGGGCATTGCCGGTAGTTCGTTCCATATCTTCCTCTTCCGGCAGTTCTTCGCCGCCATCCCCAAGGATCTGGAGGACGCCGCCGAGGTGGATGGGGCCAGTCGCTTCCGCATCTTCTGGCAGATCTTCCTGCCCCTTTCCGGGCCGGTCTTTGCCACCTCGGCCATCTTCCACTTTCAGTGGGTGTGGGGCGATTGGTTCACGCCGAAGATCTTCCTCAGCCAGAACAACACGACGCTGGGCGTCTTCCTTTCCAGCGCCTACAAAGATCCGCAGGGGTACGCCTTGTAGCCGCTCTCCATGGCCGCGATTCTCTTCTACCTGCTGCCCATGTTGATCATCTTCTTGATCGGTCAACGCTATCTTGTGCAGGGGATCGCCACCAGCGGCATCAAAGGCTAAATTCAGCATAACAGAAAAGCCGAACAGTTTCTGTTCGACTTCGCATCTCTACCTCACACTCATACAACCGCCTAACGGCCAAGCTCACCTGCTGCCCATGCCCAGCAGCACGAGACTTAAAACCTGCACGAAAATATGAAAAACGGCGACGTCCTCTCCCGCTAAAAGCGGTCAGGTGCAGCGCTTTGTTGGCCGACCTCACCCGACGTTCACTGCAACCATTTGATCAAACTCCGGGGACCCTTAATATGGCTACCATGTTTCACCCAGCGATCGTTCAAAAAGCGCCATACGCGGGTAATCCGGGATAGTAATATGGCGGGTTTGTCTAAATCCGTGGTTCAAGAAGAACTGACGGATGGGTTCATCTCCCACCAGTTCCCGCGCCCACAGATGACTCGCGCCTAAAGCAGCAGCATCGCGCAGAAGTTGGGTAAATAGCTTTTCTCCAACCTCTCCCGCCAAACGGTCAGGGCTACATACGACGTAAATTCGCAGGGAGTGTACGGTCTCTCCCTGCTGCTCGAGACAACCGTATCCCAGAACATTCGTATCGCTCATATCGTAGGCGATATAGTGCCGACGGACTGCCTGGGACTCCTCGAAGGCTTTTCTGGCGGCCAACCAGTCGGCATTCTCGCGTGGAGCGAAGGGCACAGCCTGATTGGCCAGGTCGAGGAGCAGGTCGAAGTCGCTCAGGTCAAAGGGACGTAGTGCAATCATCAGCCAACATCTCCAGTAGAGCCGCGGTTGTTGCCGGCCAACAACCGGTTGCAGCGGATGGCGCTGCGCGCCATCCGCTGCAACCGGTTGTTAACCACGCACACGCCGGTAGTGCATGGTGACCGCGCCGTTGCGGAGCGGTTTTGCCGAGACCAGCTCGAGCCGTCGCGTGCTGTGCAGCCCGCTTTGGTAAAGGGTCGGGCCGTGGCCGGCAATTCTAGGGTGGACGAGAAACTTGTACTCGTCGATGAGATCCAGCCGATCCAGTTCAGCCGCGAGCTTGCCGCTACCGAGGAGTACGCCGGCCGAGGTCGCGTCCTTCAGCTTTTGCACACCCGTGCGCAGGTCGTCGGCGATGTGGTAGCTGTTGGTCCACGGGAAGTCTTTTCGCGTCGACGACACCACGTACTTCGGCTTGGCCTCTAGCTTGACCGCCCACTCGCGAATCGCCGGGGGCGCCTCCACGTCGCCGCGGGCGACCGCCGGCCAGTAGCTTTCCATCATCTCGTAGGTCACACGACCCCACAGCATCGCCCCTCCCTCGTCCATGAGGCGAGTGAAGAACGCGTGTGTCTCGTCGTCGGCGATTCCCTCCCGGTGGTCGACGCAGCCATCGAGGGTAACGTTGATGCTGAAGGTCAAAAGTCCCATGGCGGGGAGTACCTCGTAGCGGCTAATGCTGAGTTTGAAGTGGACCCCATTGTCAAGACAGTAGAGGTTTACTTGCACGACTATCTTTCACCAAGACACGCTTTTCAAGGGTTGAGCCAGTACTTTGATTTCTACAACCATCGCCGTCCCCTTCAATCCCTGGACTACTTGACACCGGCTGCCCTCTACTCGGGCTAGTTCTCATTCATTCAACCTTCAAAAAGCCTCATTAAGGAAAGGAGTTCGGGACTTATCTTTTACCTCCATCACTGTCTTGACAATGGGGTCCACTTCATTCATTCCTGTTGTGTTTGCACTAACACCGATCTGATAGAACTCTCTGGTTCTTCCATCGGCATACTTCGTGGTCTGCACTCCATAACCGATATTCGGGTTAGAAACCATCCGTCCGCTCTCGTCTCGGCCATCAAGAAACCACAATTTGCAGTCCGGCATCATTCCCAAAATGATGTCGTGAAGTTCCTGCATGTCACTTCGTTTTGGCTCTGGCTGAGCTACGATATAGTTCTTGATGAGGTCTTGTACGTTCATATGAAACTCCTTTCCTTGGTCACACCCTCGCTGCAGATTCAAGTGATTCGAACGAGGCAGCGCACGCTCCCGATCGACCGAGAGGTCGGTGCCTTGTCTACTGGGCGTCATCGTATGCCCTCTCCAGTGCCGCCACATCGAGCTTAATCATGCTCATCATGGCTTCCATCACCGCCTGTACCTTTTTGGGATTCTTATCGGCGATGAGTTCCATGAAACGCCTAGGGACGATTTGCCAAGTGACGCCGAACTGGTCGGTAATCCAGCCGCATTGAGACGGCGTCGCGCCAGCACTGACGAGCTTACTCCAGTACTCATCAACCTCTTCCTGATCCTCGCAGTCAACAAAGAGCGAGAAGCCCTCGGAGAACTTGAAGTACGGGCCACCGTTGTAAGCCATGAAGAACTGCCCACCGATGACGAATTCGGCAGAAGTAATTGGGCCGTCCTCGCCAGTTCGGGCTACGTTCTTTATTTCGGAATCTGGAAATGTGGCAGTGTAGAAAGCAATTGCAGCCTCGAGTTGATCATTGAACATTAGGAAAGGTGTCACTTTGGTCACTTTTAGTCTCCTCTCTTATGATTGTTGCCTAACGACAGGTTTCAGCCGCTGGCGTCCTGAACTTGCCATACGAAGAGAGGGGCGCGCCAGTCGGCTGGAAACGGTTGTTGGGCGGCTACAACGGATTGAAATAGACCTCGATTGTATAGCTTATTCCGCCCTGTTCTTACACACTCTGATGCGTTGTTGGACGGTAACGGATTTTAGGCCAAATGGAAGCGGTATCAGTCGTGGTGATACCGCTTGACATTGAACGGTCATACTGTGCAAAACTCGCTCAGCAATCGGTTAGGCTTCGGTGAGTGCTGGATTTTGCTCCGCCAGAATGTTCTCCATCCGTTCGCGCACCCACGCTTTCGATTCAGGATGCGTGAGGATATACAGGCGGTTCTCCCGTATGGCGGTGAAGACGCAGTCGGCAACCTGCTCAGGCGTCATCCCGGGCGGGGCCGCTTGGCCCACGGCTGACCGCCGTGCGATGACCCCGGGACTTGCCTTCTCGTCAGGATCGTTCTGGAGCGCGGCCGGGCGATTGCGCGCTGAGTCCAGAATGCGGGTGGTGACGCGGGCTGGGCAGAGGACTGAGACGTGGACCTTCGCACCCTGTTCAGCCAATTCGTAGTAAAGTGTTTCCGAGAGGCTGACGATCGCGTGCTTGGTGACCTTGTAGATTCCCGAGCCGGGGTGAGCGATCAGTCCCGCGATCGAAGCGGTGTTCACAATGTGGCACTCCGTGTCTTGTGCAAGCATGATCGGGACGAAGACCCGCACCCCATGAATCACGCCCCACAGGTTGACCCCCAGCACCCACCCCCAATCGGCGAGCGTGCTTTCCCAAATCGTAGTCCCAGCCCCCACCCCAGCATTGTTACACAGGAGATGGACCGCGCCAAAGGTCGCCAGGGTCTGTTGCGCCAGGGCGGTCACATCTCCAGCTTTGGATACATCCGTCACCACCGTGAGTACCTGTGCACCAGCGTCCTGCAGCTCGGCTGCGGTACGGCGCAACGCGGCCTCCTCAATATCTGCCAGGACGACCTTCATCCCTTCTTGGACGCACTGTAATGCGAGGCTGTGGCCGATACCACTGGCGGCGCCCGTGATGACAGCTACGCGGTCTCGAAATGCTTGCATGATTTCCTCCGTGAGTCTGGCAAGAACCGTGTCCCGAGGGAATGACATTTTGAAAACGAGCCGAGATCCGCCCGGTCAAGTGCAGCGGATGCTCGGCGGTTTGACCCACATCACGGCTTTGTCTGACGACAAATCTACTGCCCCAGATTGACTTTGATGGCAGCAGGTGACATGTCCAGGATTACTCCTTCCCCAGAGGCAACGTCTTATAAGCGAGATATTCACCCTGCGGACCCAGTGGCTCCTCATACACGAACATCACAAGCTCGCGTGCTGTATACCGCAGATTGACACGGGGGGTAGCGATTTCAGTATACAACCGCCGATACACCTCAAGCGGCTGTCCACCTATCATCACCGTCATGTGAAAATGATAGGCGCTCCCATCATAGGCGGCCTGCGTGTCGCCAAACCGCTGACGCAATTCAGCGTTGACCCGCTCGTGCAATTGGCGCAGGTCGTCTGTTTCTTGCACATCGACCCAGAGAATCCCATAGTCCTTGCCGTCGAACACCAGCGGCTCAAGCTGTAGCTCACTGCATACGCATCAGGCAGTGGATCATTGAAATCGTCGCGTATGCGCATTGCGCCTCGATGCAGGCCAGCCGTCCGTCGCTGGGGGGCGCTTCCGAATCGGCACTAATTGCACAACCGATTCTTGATTTTCAGCGATGATCACCGTCTTCCCCTGTAACGCCAGGGTCAACAGTTTCGACAACTGCATTTCCGCTTCTTTGACATCAACCGTGAGTGTATCCATGTGATCTCCCTTTCTGCGGGTAGTTTATCATATGTTTAGTCCGCCCAACAGCAAGTTTCACGACGTCCAAAAACAAAATGCGGCGAGGACCGCTACGCCCTCGCCGCATTATCTCATCATCGCCGACCATTGCGGTCGTCCGCTGTCCTCAGCGGCGTCATCGCCATCACCCCTTGGTGATCTCGTCTACGCTCCGCTTCACGTTGGCGATATCAAAGACGTTCTCCTTCCAATCGGCGCGGAAGATGCGATCTTTGGCTTTGGCAATCGCCAGTTTGGCCCCATCCGAGAAGGGGAAACCAGCGATGCCGAAAACAATCGCCAGCTCAATGCGGATATGGCCGGAGAGGAAATCCCAGGCTGCTTCTTCGGGGATACCCATGCGCACAACTTCGTCCATGCCTTCCTTAATGATGGTGATGCAGGTGGCGGAGAGCGTCTCGACCAGCGCCGGTTCGAGAAGGGCCATCTGCTCGGTGGTGACCCGGTGCGAATTCATCACCGGCGCGTAGATGGCGCGGGCGATGGCTTCACCCTTGGCGTAGTCGGCTTCCGGTCCGCTGTGCAGCGCGCAGACAATATGCTGCTTGGCATGGATGCCGCCGAACCAATCGGTGCGCCCCTCCTCGGTTGTCTCGTCGTTGAAGAGCGGCGGGTGGCAGGGATGGGCCAGGAAATAAGTGATGTCGTCGCGATCGGGCAGTTCGCCGGCGTAGGCCGCTGCCGGGTCCAACGCCATCACCATGGCGCCCACCTTCACCTTGGGGATCAACGTTTGGGCAATGGTCCCGATCAGCGCGTCAGGCACCGCCAGGATCACCACGTCGGCGGTGGAAACGGCGTCATCCTCAGGGGTGGGCGACAGTCCCCGTTCAGCCAGCCGTCCGCGCCCGCTCTCGCTCACCTCCACATAGTGGACCTCGTACTCGGCCATATCCTTGATGTTATCCGTAATGCGGCAGCCCATTTTGCCGCCGGCGCCCATTAAAGCGATTGAAATGGTCATACAAGAGCCTCCTTAAAGGTATGAATAAAGAATAATGATTGGGTAGAGAATATTGCAGGTTGGCAGGTGTCAACCGACGATGCCATACGCAATTCGCAACTCGCCCCTCGACCACTTTTGCCTTTTGCTTTTTGCCTTTTGCCTTCTCTATCTGCCTTCTCTGATCCGCCCAAAGTAATCTGCCTTGCCCACCTGCCCGCCTTTGAGCGAAATTTCGAGACCGTCCATGTGGGGTTGCTCGGAGCTGGCCCGGCAGAGCGGACCGCCGGGCGCAATCGGGCAGATGGCCTCCAGCGCGTAGATGCCGAGGATGGGCGTGGCGTGGCTGCATGTGTCGCCGCCGGCAATGCAGGCCCGGCGCATCCCTGTCTCCCGCAGCAGCGTGCGCAGGATCTCCCCTTGCCCCTCGGCCAGCCGATGGCCGACTGTGGCTGGCTCCAACCCCAATTCCGCGCCGCGGCGCTTGGCCGCGGGGATGGCCGCATCGTCGGGTCCCTGCGTCGAAAAGAGGATCACGCTCTGCCCCATCTTCAGCACTTCCAGCGCCGCAGCGACGGCGCGGTTGCGCTCCCCCTCAGCCGTGGAAGGATCGAGCAGGGCGGGCGCGTCCAACCGTAGCGTAGTGAAGCCGTTGTGCGCCGCCCAGGTGATCTGCTCAGCGGTGACGGGCGATCCGCTGCCGGAGATGACGATCAACTGGTCCACCGGCCCAGGCGAAGGGAAGGACGTAGGCGCGCTCACCTGCCCCGTTCGCTGCCAATGGCGGATCAGGGCGTATTGCGTCCCCGATGAGCCGACGGTGAAAAGCGGACGGTCGCCGGGCCGATCTTGGGCCTTGCGCCAGATCAGCCGACCGATCTGCGCCAGATGCTCATCATTCAACGTGTCGAAGAGGACGACATCGGGTCGCTCCGCCAGCAAAGCGCGGAAGCGGGCGTCGATCTCCTCATCGTTCCCCGCCAGCGCCAGCAGATCGAACGAGCGCACCGTGCGCCGGGTCTGTTTGGCTAAATGCAGCCGTAGATCGCTCTCGTTCATCGGCGTTACCGGGTGGCGGCTCATGGTCGGGTGGCGATCCAGGCGGAAGGTCTCATCCCCCACGGTGGCATAGAGATTGGCGAAGGCCACATATCGGCGCAGGACGGGCGCACCCACCACCATGGGCACAAAGGGGCTGTGGAAGATCGATTGTCCAATGTCGGCGGCGAGGCCGATGCTGCCCACCTCTGGCGAAGAATCGAAGGTGGAGCAAGTCTTGTAGTGGACGAGCGGCGCGCCCAACTGCTTCAACCCCTCGAACTTAGGGCGTAGATCCCGCTCCATCTGCGCCGGGTTCATGGAGCGGCTGGCCCCAGCGATCCCCAGCGCGGCCAGATTGGGGAAGCGTCCTTGCAGGTGATGGGGCTGCGGCGGCGTCAAAAAGAGCGCAGCCGGCACCCCGCCAAAGGTCAACGCCTCCATGGCATCGGTAGAGCCGGTGAAATCGTCGCCGTAGAACGTTAAGAGCAAATTGGTCATAAATTAGTAGCTCTTCGTGTTTTGAATGAGTAATGAGTAGATCAGGCACGTTCTGGATGAACTTGAACGAAAACAGACTTACCCTACTCATTACTCATTACTCATTTCTATACTTCTCCAATGCCTGGCGCAACGCCGAATGACTCTTCGCATACTCCGCCAGCGGAATCCCCCCCACCGCCGCTTCCCAGGATTGGATCAGGCTGGCGACGCCCGCCGCCGGTCCGCCCGGATGGGCAATGATGCCGCCGCCAGCCAGGTACATGAGATCCACGCTGCCCAGCGCTTTGAAAGTATCGGGGGCCTGTTCGGCGGACTGCCCCGACGAGAAGACGGGCATGACGGTGTATCCGCCCAACATGGGCGTTAAGCATTCCCGCGCCGAGGCGATCACCGATTCGTCCGATTCGCAGAACTTGTTGCGGATGCCGTTGACGTGCAGATGATCGGCGCCGGCCAGCCGCCAAAACTTTTGGAAGCCCCGATAATCAAAGCCCAGCAGCGGATGGCGGGTGAGCGCGCCCCATCCATTGCGGTGGCCGTGGATGGGCAACCCGCTGTGGCGGCGCAACGCCGAGACACCGCTCAACCCCACGGCCAGCAGGCTGACCATGATGCAAGTTCCCCCTGCGGCGAGGACGGCGTCATGGCTGTGGCGCATCTCGTCGATTTCGCCGCTGATGTTGAAAGCGTACATGACCTTCTTGCCCGTGCGCTCGGCATGGTCGTTGATCACGCGCATAATCACTTCGGCCCGTTTCGCCACGGGTGAATAGGGCGGATTGGCGATCAACTCGTCGTCTTTGATGAAATCCAACCCGGCTTCAATCAGGGTCTTGACCAGATCCGCGGTCTCCTCAATAGAGAGGCCCACACTGGGCTTGATGATGGTGCCGATCAGCGGGCGGTCGTAGACGCCGGCGAGCCGTCGCGTCCCTTCCACCCCAAACTGGGGACCGGGATAGGCGTCGGCGAATGGCTGAGGAAGGTCGATGTCCACCAGGCGCAGACCGGAAAATTGGCCCAACTCGAAGAGATTCCCCGCCACGGTGGACATGAGCGCCGGCAACGACGGTCCCACATTCTCATAGGGGAAGGAGAGGACCACCTCGGCGCGGCGATATGTGGGCGGCGTCTCGCCTTTCTTTGGCGCTTTGGACCCTGGCAAACTTGGCGTTTCGGTCGCGTCCAACTGGGTGATGCGCACGATTTGCGCGCCATATCGCGCCCGCAGTTCGTCGGTCTCGCCAGGGACGGGCACAAAGGTCCCCGAAGACTGTTCGCCGGCCATCGCCGCCGCTGCTTTCTCCAGCGGGTGCGCCGTCTCGATGATGTAGGTTGCAAGGATTCGTTCGGTCATGGATGATCCTGTGATTGGGGACTGGAGACTGGGGACTGGAGACTGGGGATTAGGGATTGGGGACTGGGAAGTGTCATCTCATCCACTCTTCTTCCCTTCTTCCCTTCTTCCCTTCTTCCCTTCTTCTCTTCTTCTCTTCTTCCCTCTCTCCCGCTAACTGCCCTTTTCTGCCGACATCGTCTCCACCATTTTTGCCTTCTGCCTTTTGCCTCTGCTTTTCGCCTTTTGCCCTTTGCCTTTTCAACTTGTACTTACAAGCACTAGGACCCAATCCAGCGGATGGCCTTCGGCATCGACGCCTTCGGGTGGGGCGAAGCGCATGGAACCGCTGCGCAGCGAGAGCGCGGTCGAAGTCAGTTCCCCACGGCGCGGATCGAACCATTGGCCGGCGTAGCCGTGCGCGGGCAGCGCCAGCGTGATCTCGCCGCCCGCCGGGAAATAGACGGCGACCTGGCTGAGATCCTCGGCGGCGAGGACCGCGGGCCGATAGCCTTCCTCGCGAGGAGCCTCTTTCAACAAGTGCGGTGTCGGGTGCAGATATTGGAAGGGCGCAATCTCGGTGAAGAAGCGCTGCAAATGCTGGAGATAGGGTAGGCTGGGCTGATCTTCATCGAGGATGGCAAAGGGTCCCCAGGTGTTCTCGAAGCCGTGGATCACGCCCATGCCCTGGAAGGCCCCGCGCCAGGGCGCGCGGCGCATGTGTTCAGGTCCCGTAAACTCATGGCCGGGGAAGATCAAAGGCAGCGCAGGGTTGCGCTCGTAGGCATACTCGGCAAAGACGACCGAGCCCTTCCAGCCTTTAAAGCTCTGCTTGATCAGCTCCTCAATGCCTGCGGCCAGCCAACCGGTCTCGCGGTCACGGCTGCCCCACTCCTGATACATAATCGTATCCACGGCGTCGGGGTCGGCGGCGAAGCGCTGGGCAAAGGGCGGGACGCGCGGTCCATTGTGCATGGCGAGGATGTGTCCATGCTGAGCCACACCTTTGATCCAGCGGGCGATGCGCATGGCCCAGCGGTCGGCCACCGGCTTGTGATGCCAGTCGCCGTTGGGGTAGTACTCGTACTCGTTGAGCGGCGTCCAAAAATAGAGTGAATTGTAGGCGTCGTAGCGGGCGATGAGATAGCGCATCCACAACTCTTCCCATTCGGGCAGGAAGATCTGGCGGCTGTTGAAGGGGAACTCGAAGCCCCATGCCTCCATGATCATCTCCAGACCCAGGCCGAGGCTTTCCGCGTGCTGCACCACCCGATCCACCGTGGCGAAATAGTCCAGGTTGAAGCGGTCAAAGCGCGGGGATTGCTCGCTGCCGCCCCAGGCCCAGGTGCGGCAGGTCTGCCAATCGCTGTAGCCATCCGGCGGGTGGAAGGGGCTGACCGGCACGCGCACGCGCAACAGGTTGAAGCCCTGCGCCGCGCGCCGCGCCATGAACGATTCCACATCTCCGCCGCAATGGGCAATGCCGAAGAGGTTGTACGTTGTATCGCCCACAATAAAGAGCGGTTTGCCCGATTCGTAGTGGAAGCCAAACGCCTTCCCCGGCGTGGATTTGAGGAAGCCATCGGCGGCGCGCTCGGTCACCTCAAATTCGCCGCGAGTATCGAGATCGGCGTTGGTGGGGCGCGAGACGGTGCGATAGCGCCATCTCCCCGCTTCCCCTGGGTTGAAACGCACGCGCCAGGTATTCTCGCCATCATAAAACGCAGGGACCGTCACCGTCTGCCCAGAAGGAGCGGTGAAGATGGCATCCACGGTTACATCAGCGAAGGGTTCTTTGTAGACTTTGCCGCTCTGCAAACTCCACTCGCCCACAGTGCGGCGGGGAAGGGAAGTTGGATTCGGATTTGACATGGTTGTGTCTCTTTCGTCTTTGTGTGGAAGAGATTAGAAATTGGGTAAAGGAGATGCTTTGTGAAGTAGTGATTGAGCGATTGAGCGACTAAGCGATTTCAGAATCTCGACGAGATCCAATCGCCTAATCTCCCAATCTCCTAATCCCCAGTCCCCAATCACCTATCCCCCGGTTTTCCAAACCCCGCGCTCGCGTCATCCAATACCAGCACCCAATCGTGCCACTCCAGCGGGGTGGTGAAGCGTTCCTCGCCGCTGTTGGGAAAGTCCCCGATCTCCTGCGAGATCCCGGTGTGAGTATCATACCACCACGCCTTGACCCGCCCGCTAATTTTGCTCAGATCGATGACGGCTTCGCGAACGGCGTCGGGGAAGTAGACGAAAGCATAGCGGCCATCCCTGTCGCGGGTGGCGCTGAGATGTTCCCCGCTTGCGCCGTTTGCCGAGACGATCAAACTGTCATCGGGGATGCGGCTGAAGTAGGGGCGGCTCTCCATCAGGCGGCGCAGGTGGACCATCTGCGCCGCGCCGGGACGGTCCATAGCCTCCCACCAATAGCGGTTGGGATGGTTGACCGGCGTGGTGCGGGTGCTGCAAAATTGCCAGATGGAATGGTGTCCATAGGTGACGCCACAACCGCCTGCAAAGACCGAACGGTAGGATTGGCGGCGCACATCGTCGTCGAGATAATAGCCATTGGCGGGGTCCCAATTCGGCCATGGGTTGACAGGATGATCCTCGTAGTTGGGTTCGGCGTCAAGCGTCGGTTTGGCAGGTGAAAGCGCGTAGTCACGGGCGATGGCTTCCCAGATCGGCGTGTTGTGTCCGCTGCCGTGGCCGGATTGGATCATGTTGAAGTGGAGCCAATCTTCGTTATGGAGATCGACCGAAGTCGAACGTTGCAGTCCGCCCGGCGGATGGTAGGTGATGAGCGGTTGGCCGCCCGCGCCTTCTTTGATCCCCGCGGCCATGGCGCGCCAAAGCGGACGCCAATCCTGCCCTTCATGGACAGGCGGGCGATCTCCGCCCAGAATCCAGATAACATTGGTATCCTCGGCGTAGCGGCGGCCCAGGAATTCGCCGTAGATGCGGGCGTTCTCCTCATCAAAAACCACAGGACCCGCCCCCCACATAGGCGTCACTTTGTCGCCCCAGGTGGGCAGCAATCCGATGTAGAGGTTGAAGTCCGCAGCCATGCGGATCACCTCATCCACATGGGCGAAATAGGCTTCGTTAGGCCGCGTCGGGTCGCAGTCATCTAGGGGCAGCAGGCCATCGGGCGTGGGCGTGCGCAGCCCGTCGAACTCGGCGAGGACCACAGCCTGGATCACCGTGAAGCTCTTCTGCGCGCGGTTGAGCAAAAAGCGCCGCGCTTCCTCTCGCGTCAGCCGGTGGAAGAGTTCCCAGGCGGTGTCGGCCAGCCAGAAGAAAGGCTTGCCGTCGGCGGTCATCAAAAAGCGCCCATCGGGATGGACCTGAATACGGGAGAGGGGGGACATGGTTGCTCCTTGGAGATTAGATATTGGGTATTGGGTATTGGGCGATTAGGTGATTGGGCGATTGGGGGACTTCAGAGTCTCGATGAGACCCGATCTCTTAATCTCCTAATCGCCTAATCTCTTCTCCTCGTCGCCAAAAAGAGTACATCCGCGTTGAAACGGTGCATGCCCACCTGAGAACGAGGACCGGTCTCGACTTCGGGTGTGACGATGCGCCGGGAAGCCAGATCGATCTGGACGCAGGTATAGCCGGTCAGATCGAGATCTAGGTCGAGATCAAAGGCATAGGGCGCGTAGATCGCCACGGTGGAGCGATCCTCGGTGGCGGCGGCGCGGATCTCCGGGTCCCCGTTGCGCAGGATCTGCTGGGCCGGGTTGGTCTCGACAAGGTGATAGGTCTCGAAGATCCAGCGGGCGAAGCCCACATCCCAGGCGCCGTCCAGGGTGAGCGCTTCCTCCCAGGTGAAGGGTTCAAAGGCAGTGCGTTGAGGAAATTCGTGTCCCCGTTTGTGGCCGCTCCACGCCATCACGCGCCGTAGGTGATCCCCATCTTGGCGGAAAGGAGACTCTGCCAGGTGGCTTTGCGGATGTCGAAGGCGTTGAAGCGGGTGCGCTCGCCCACGCGTCCATGCCCTTCGTAGGGCGGCTCGCTGTTGACCACGGGCCGTTTGACAGGATACGCAGTGAACTTTTCGGCGAAGAGATAAGGGCGATCCAAATGGGCGGCGTGATGCCCGGATTGGTACATGTAGAAGTCGATCACGTCCATAAAGCTGCGCGGCAGATCCCCACGCGGGGAGAGGTGCATGGTCAGCAGCGCCTCAGGGCAGACGGCTTTCACCGCCTCTAGCGCGGCCATGTAATAGGGTTCCTCTTGGGGCGATTCAAAATGGGTGTCGCCGCTGATAAAAAACATAGGGTTAAATTTTTTGAACCGCCCGGCGGCATAGGACGCATAAGCGGTCATGGCCTCGAAGGGCATGGCCGAGGCCACCGGGCTATTCTGCGAGCAGCGCGTCCCTGGCACGTAGCTGCACCAGAGGACGCCGAGGACGGGGAGAAAGCCCTGATCCACGGCCATCTGCACCATTGTCTCGGCTTTGGCGAAATATTCTTCGTTGTAGGCGGCAAAGTCCCAGTTGCCATCCGCGTCGGGCAGGAAGGGATCCATATTCTGCGGCGACATGCTGGTGTCATGCGTCACCGGCAGAATGCTGATCTGCAAGGCGGTGAATCCCTGCAACTTGCGATGGGCCAGGTAATGTGACCAGTCTGCAAGCGATAAATTCGAGAAGGCCATCCATACAGTATCGGCCAGGTAGAAGAAAGGTTTGCCATCGCGGAGAAGATGATCCTGGGTGGGTGCAACGTTCCATTCTGTCATTGTACATTCCTGATTCGGGTGATTGTGCAGAAAATAGATGTAACTATTCAGGTGCGACGCACTGGTCAGGAGAAAATCCGAAGTTCTTGCCGGTTCTGACCAGTGCGTCGCACCCGAGGCTGAATAGTTACAATTAGATTTCTCAATTGTAGAGGCGCAGCATGCTGCGCCTCTACAATTGAGTCTATGTGCATCTATCCAGTAAAGCGAACGAGTGTTTTACCAGACGATAGCATACTCTTCGAGGAATTCAGCCAGATCCTCGGCATAGAGATCGAAGACCTGTTCGGCGTGGCGCAAGAAGCGCTCCACCGCTTCTTGGGGAGTCGATTGTCCCAACATCACGCTCTCGGCCATGGCCGGCTCCTGAACGCGAACATCGAGACGGCCCGGGAAGACGTGGAAGTTGCGCAGTCTGGCGTTCTGCATGTCTTCAATCACGCGGCCAAAGCCCAAATACGGATCGTTCTGGATATCTGGATCCTCCAGCGCAGCAGTGGTGGTTGGCACGGTACCGGGTGAGATGGCTACGAAGCCAAGCGCTTTCTCTTCGAAGAACCATTTAGCGAACATATAGCCTTCTTGAGGAGCCGGATTCGTGGCCATCACAAAGATACCCCCAAAGCCTGGGCTAATGGTGCGGACGCCGTTAGCGCTAGGTCCCAGCGGGGTGAGTACCGCTGCAATGTCCAGATCTGGGTTTTGATCCAGCATACCCGCCGCGGCGCCAATACCGTGGAAGCCAGACATGGCCGCCTCGCCACGCACAAAGGCTTCGCTGCCCACCTGCATCGCCTCAATACCAGCCCAGGTGACGCCGCTGGGGAAGGGGATCACTTCCAGATCCTGGCGCATTTTACGCCACCATTCCAACCCTTCGACCAGCGCATCCGGGTCAGAGACATAACGGCTGAGATCATCGGCTACCCAATCGCCGCCGTTGCTCAATAGCAGCTCCTGTAGCATCCAGTCCACAGCGCCGTTGACCATGCCCCACTGGACTACCCGGTCGCCCTCGCGTACCGTCAGCCGGACGGCCAACTCTTCAACTTCTTCCCAGGTGGTGGGGGCGTCATCGTCGGTCAAACCGGCTTCGGCGAAGATAGCCCGATTGTAGAGCAGACCGCCAGGGCCAGCCTCAATTGGAATCGCCTGGACGACGCCGGCATATTGAACAGCCTGTCGGGAAGCCGGGAACAACTGCTCTGGATTGATCCCAATCACCGGGTCGGCGATGAACTCGTTAAGCGGATAGACGGCTTCGATACCGAAGAACCAGGGCATGTTGTGGTTGTACCACATCAGGTCAGGTCCCTGGCCGGCAGAGAGTGCCGTGGCGATCAGCTCACGGCTGGGTGGGGTTTCCACCAGGGTGATGCGAATGGCATCCTGCATTTCGTTGTACTCGTCGACGGCTGCTTGCATATACGCGACGCGGGCAGCGGTGCCGCCAAACCAGAAGGTCATCTCAACCGGTTGATCTGTGCCCGCAGCCGGGGCAGCCGGGGCAGCGCCAGGCGCAGCAGGCACGGCGCACGCCGACAGGACCATCAACAATACGCCAAGCCAGGCCATTAACAAGAATCTTCTCTTCATGCTCGAATCTCCTCTGTTCCTGTGACTAAAGTAGGTGCTTCGACAATGGAAATATAGACGTGTTGAGCATCGGCTATGAACGACAGAAAGCTCAATACTCAACAAGCAAACATAAATAACGAGATCCCTATCCTTTTACGCCTGTCATGACAACGCCGCGCATGAAATAGCGCTGGAATAGGATGTAGACGATAATCGGCGGCAACGCCACAAAGACGGAAGCAGCCATCATAGGGCCGATGGGTATGCCTGCCTGCGTATAGCTAAAGAAGGCCAGCCCCAACTGGACTGTATGCAGATTGGGATTCTGCAAATAGATCAACGGATAGAGGAAGGCGTTCCAGTGGCCCAAAAAGGTGAAGATAAAAAGTGTCGCTGTGGCAGGCCAGGCCAACGGCATCACAATCGACCAATAGATACGGAAAACGCTGGCGCCATCCACGCGTGCAGCGTCGAAATAATCTACAGGCAGGGATTGGAAGAATTGCCGGTAGAGGAAGATGGTAAAGCCATGCACCAGAGCCAGGATAATCAACGGCGCATAAGAGTTGACCAATCCCCAACTCGACATCATCAAAAAGCGGGGGATCAGATCCACCTGTTCGGGCACGATCATCGTTGCCAACACCAGCATAAAGAGTACATGTTTGAAGGGCACTCGCAGCCAGGCAAAGGCGTAGGCGGCCAGCGAACTGACGAAGAGATGGAGTATCGTGATCGTCGTTGCCACGAAAAAGCTGTTGAAGAACATGCGCGGCCAGTTCATCGCCGTCCATGCACGCGTAAAGTTCTCGGTTGTCCAATTATCGGGCAGGAGTTGGGGCGGCCAGGTGCGGATCTCGGCCAGCGGTTTGAAGGCTGTGAAGAACATCCACAGCACCGGCCCCAGGAAGATCACCGAGATCAGTAGACAGGCTGCCAGCCAGATGATGAAAAAGAACGTCTCTCTTTGTTTTGCTACCTGGCGTCCGCGAATTGCTTGAGCGCTTGCCATGAAGATTTTCCTCCGAGAAAAAGACCGCAGACGAACATTTGCAACCTGCAAACCTGCTGCTACGTGTAACTTTCGGGCGTAAACTTGTACTGGATGATGGTGATACAGAGTACGATTACGAAGAAGATCACCGCCAGCGCCGAGCCGCGGCCCCACAGATTGAACTCAAAGGCGGCTTCGTAAATTTGATAGCCAGGCATGGTGGTCGAACCCAACGGCCCGCCGCCTGTCATCAAATAGATCGGCTCGAAGAGCGTCAAAGAGGCGATGGCCTGGGTAATCAAGACGAAAAAGGTGGTCGGCATCAAGAGCGGCAGCGTGATCTTCCAGAATCGATTCCAGGCGTTGGCGCCGTCGATTTCGGCAGCCTCATAGTAATCCCCAGGGATCGAGCCAAGCGCAGCCATATAGATAATCATGGTAAAAGGCGTCGATCCCCACAGGCCCAATAAAATCAACGAAAAGAGCGCTGTGTTCGGGTGGCCCGTCCACAAAAGCGGGGAAAACCCCATCTGGGTCAACAGGTAGTTGAGAACCCCATACTCAGGATGGTAGAGCCATATGAAGATCTGAACCTGCGCCACCGAGGAGATCACCACGGGCACGTACCAGGCCACGCGGAAGAAGAGCCGCCCCGGAAAGTTGTTCATCAACAGCAAGGCCAGCGCCAACGAGATCGCTGCCCCTACCGGGACGCGGGCAATGGCGTAGACAATGGCATTCAGCACCCCTTGCCAGAAGTAGCTATCTTGCAAGAGGAAGTTGTAGTGGTACGCCCCCAAGAATCGATCAAAGGGATCGAGCAGGCGTCCACGGTGCAGGCTCAGGGCGAACGAATACGCAATTGGGTAAAATTTGAAGAGGCCAAAATGCACAAGGGCCGGTAGCAGAAAAAGCAGAGCGACGATCCACTCCCCAGAAGTGAGACTTGCCTTCTCAAAGCGCAGGAAGGCCGGGAGTCGGATCCCGTTTAGCTTTTTGGTGGTGTCCAATGTGGCTGCTCCCTTTGTGGTCGACAACGGGCAAAAAACGCTATGGAATAGAGCATGAAATAGCTCTGTCTTGTCAGCACAGCTTCAGACTTTGACTAAGAAGTAATCGGGCATGGGGTTGGAATGTGGCATACCACCTTCCTGCAAGCGACTATACAGGAGGAATGCGGGTTTGTCAAGCGATTTTTACGAATCGGTGAATTTTCAATAGACGCTGGATATTTATGCAACTAGCCAATAGAGAGGGGCAAAATGAGTTGAGGAAGTTGATCCAAAGGCATGGCGCAGCCACGTTGCCAGGCCAGGGTGTATCGAGCCGCAGGAAGGGAGGAGCTTACCAATGCGCGGCATTCTTCGTAGTCGGTCCGCTCAATTTCGGGCAAAGGCGCGCGGATCGCCTCGCGCAGGGCATGGGCCGCGGCAAAGTAGAAAACCGCTTCCTCCATCTGATCCTCATTCGACGCCGGGCGGCGCGCCAGTTGGGCCAGCGCCATGCCGATCCCATCCAGGCTGAAGGCAATGCGCCGGCGGTCGCCAATCGTAGACGCGAGTCTCAACGCCTGGAAGTGATAGCCCAGCGAATTGTTCATCTGCCCTTGCAAATAGGCGGCCTGGCCCAGATCGACCAATGTGACGGCCACGCCAGATTGGTCGTTCATCTGTTGAAAGGCGGCGGCGCATTCCTGCAAGGTCTGGATGCCTTCTTCGATCTGGCCCAGACGCACACGCGCAATCGCTTCCACTTCACGGCTATAGGTGACGCTCATCACGTCGCCGATCCCCTTTTGTACGGCGATAGATTGTTGGGCGTAATCGATGCAGCGTCCAAACGCACCCTGCCAATAGGCGACAATGCTCATATAGGTTAGCACGCGTGCCATGCCGAGGGTATCCCTGACGGCGGCAAAGATGGTGTAGCTGCGTTGGTGATAATCGAGCGCAGCCCCGTAATCCCCTTGATCTTTGGCGATCAGCCCCAGGCCGTTGAGGATTCGGGCTGCTTCTAGCTGCTCAGTTTCAGGATGGCAGAGATCCAATGCCTGTTGAAAGAGTGCGCGGGCCTGGACGTAATCGCTCTGCTGCAAACAGATCGCCGCCCGGCAACGCAGCACGGCGCGCACCGCCTTGTCGGATTCGCTGTATAGGGCCAACACTTCGCTGCGCCGGGCAAAACCTGTCGCCGCCGAGAGATCGCCCTGACCCAGTGCCAGCTTTGCCGCCGCCAGCCAGGACGCGGCGTAGCGACCTACCTGCCCTAAATCCTCCCCGTCCGGTTCGGGCGCAACTGCCAGCAATTTCTCCAGCCAGCCTCGTCCTTCGTTGAAATGGCCGTGGATGCTCCACAAGCTTTCGCCCAATTGAATGGCAAGATCCAATCCCGCATCAACTTCGGTTTGCCGATACCACTCCAACGCGCTGCGCAGGTTGTTGTGTTCTCTCTCCAGCCGGTTGAGGGTCTCTTCGGCGGCGGTGCGCAAGCCTGGCAAGAGGTTCGTCACCAGCCGGGCGTAATGGGCCGCATGTCGCGTTTGCAGATCGCTGGCGTCGTCCATATCTGCCAGCCGGGTCTGGGCGTATTCGCGCACCACCTGCAACATGGTAAAGCGCGCCTCCCCGCTGGGATCGCCCTCACATTGGAGCAAGCTCTTCTCAACAAGTCCGCGCAGGAATGCTTCGCAGCGCAGCGGCGCAATGCCGGTGATTTCGGCGACGCTCTCCGCCCTGGCCCCACCGTTGATCACGGCGAAAGTGGCAAAGAGCAATCGTTCCTCTGCGCCCAGCAGATTGTAGCTCCAATCCATGGCCCCGCGCAGGGTCTGCTGGCGCGGGGATAGATCGCGCGGGCCACCCGTCAGCGCCATCAACTGCTGGCGCAGTTGGTTCAACAAGGCGGCGGGCGTCTGCCATTTGATCTGCGCGGCGGCCATCTCAATCGCCAGAGGCAGACCGTCCAGCCAGGCGCAGATCTGGGCAATCGAGGCGGCGTTTTGCTCGTCCACGGCAAAGGATGGGCGCACGGCCTGGGCGCGCTGCACAAAGAGCTCCACCGCCGGGTAGATCTCCAACAGGCTGGCTGCGGGCAGGTGTGCCACGTCGGGTACAGCCAGCGGGGGCACAGGAAATTCGTATTCCCCGTAGAGTTTGAGCGGTTCACGGCTGCTGACAATCGCCTTTACCCCTGGCGCGGCCGTCAAAAGCTCGCCCACAACGCCCGCCGCCGCCACGATCTGTTCGAAGTTGTCCAGGATCAGCAGCAGCTCTTTGTTGCGCAGAAAGGCGTGCAGACTCTGGGCCAGAGAGGCGCCGCTGCTCTGCTGAACTTGCAGGGCGTGGGCAATGGCCGAAAGGACCAGGTTGGGATCGCTGACCGGTGCCAGGGGAACGAAGCAGGCCCCATGGCGGAATTCTGTCTGCAAGGCAGCCCCCAGGGCCAGGCTCAGGCGTGTTTTGCCCGCGCCAGGGGGACCGGTCATTGTGATCATGCGCACATGGGCGCGGCGTAAGAGCGCCGCGCCGCTCTGGATTTCCCGTTCGCGGCCCACCAGACCGGTCAACGGCGCGGGCAGATAGTAGATCGTCTCCTGGGCAGGGGGCAGAAAAAGAGGCGCGGATGGTTCCGCGGATATGCGCAAAAATTCTGTGGAATGGCCGCGGGCAAAGGCCAGGAACGCATCATGGCGCGAGGGGGGGATCTGCAACAGGGCGGCAAGCTGCTCGACCAACGAATGAGAAGGGATGAGATCGCCCGATTCCAGCTTGCGGATGGTGCTGACCGAGCAGAAAGCTTTTTCCGCCAGTTGGGTCTGGGTCAGATCGAGGTGGCGACGCTGTTGTCTCAGCCATTCGCCAAAGTCGGATTGTTCTACAGGGTTGTGGTGAATCGTTGACACGGACGGCCCTCAGAAACTGCCCTTTGGGCAAAAGATTGGCTACCCATCTATGTCACTTTTTGTGTCGCTTAGTGACACTGACAACCGCCGTCATGGAGAGTTTAATTGTCACCAGGAAGGCGTGGCAATGCAAATCGCCATTGCCGCATAAACAGAATGTTCACCGAGTTCTATTATCAAAAGGGGAAATCTCATGGGAAACACGATTGCATCATTTTGGGGAGGATGGCTGCGCACAGCCATGGTCGCGTTGTCAATGGTTTGTATGATCCTGGCCGCGATTTTGCCCGCCCAGGCATCATCTGGCGGTGTTACGACCTTTGCGATTGTGCCGGCAGAACCAGGCTTCCCCGAAGGGATCGCCGTGCATGGCAACAGGGTCTTTGTCTCTGGCCCAGCCCGCTTTGGCACAGCCGGCACCGGCCCTTCTGCGATTCACGTCTATGACAGAAAGACAGGTGCGCTGAGCCAAACCATTGTGGTGCAAGGGGAAGCCCTAGAATATGAACACGCCGTGAGCAACATTGCCGTGGATGGGGCAGGGCGGCTCTACGCACTCAGCACGCAACTGGGGTTGATCCGTTTCACCAAGCAGGGACAGACTTATGTACAGGAAAGCTATGGCGCGCCGATCCCTGATCTGCCTATCTGCGCGGCGGTGACGCCGGGCGTCCCTTGCTCGCCGACGACGATGGACATGCCGCCGATTGTCAACGACATTGTCTTTGACGTCCAGGGCTACGCCTATGTGACAGATTCACTTCAAGCCACCATCTTCCGCTATTCACCCAGCGGCGGCGCAGCCGAGATCTGGTTCCAGAGCGCAGACTTTGAAGGTGGCGGCCCCATTCCCTTTGGGCTGAACGGCATTCGCATCAACCCTGAGCGCACCCATCTTTACTTTGTCGTCTCCACCACGCTGGTGAACCCAACCCACGGCGTGATCTACCATCTGCCGCTTGTGGATCAACCCACTGCGTCAGATCTGGAAGTATTTTACACCTACACGGCGGCATTCGGTCCCTTCGGCGAGATCCCCGATCAGCTTGCCTTCGGTGCCCGCGGTGATCTCTATGTGAGCCTGGCCGTCTCCAACCAGATCTCGGTGCTGTCGTCCGACGGCGTAGAGAAGATGAGGATCGCCAGCGCACTCACAGACAGCATTCCGCTCGACAGCCCAGCGGGGATTGCTTTTGACGCTCGCACCAAATCGTTGCTGATCGCCAATCATGCCCTCTTAAGTGGAAATGCAGCCAACTTCGCCGTCCTCAAAGTCTTTGTGAACGATCCAGGCGACGAACTCGTGCAGCCGTAGGATGTCACCGCCGATGCATCGTTCGCCATGATGCATCGGCGGCCCTTTATGAGGCATCATCCCCCGCTGCCTCATGCTAACCTGAGTGCAATTGCCATCGAAGATGGTATGACAACTGCTCAATTTGAAATGACATAGGAGAGGGAAACCACCATGACCACAAGTACTGTAATGCTCAAGCCATCTGCACCGGCTCTGCCGCCCACCGTGGGCGGGATGCCGCTGATCGGCGCGTTGCCCAGGCTCATCAAGGGGAAATTCGACTTTCTCGAAGCCGCCCGCCAGAAAGAGGGCGACATCTACCGGCTGGATCTGGGCTTTGCCGATGCCATTGTCCTCTGCCACCCGCGCCATGCCCAGCATGTCCTGCTGGACAACATGAAGAACTACGCCAAAGGCGGTGCCATGTGGGATTCTGTGCGCACAATGTTGGGCAACGGCCTGCCCGTGAGCGAAGGCGCATTCTGGCGTCGCCAACGGCGGATGATTCAGCCGGCCTTCCACCATCAGCGACTGATGGCAATCGCAGACCAAATGGTGGCGGCTATCGACGAAAGCCTGGAGCGCTGGGAACCCTACGCGCAGAGCGGTGAACCCATCGACGTGGCGCAGGCGTTCACACACATGACCATGAATGTGTTGGTGCGAACGATGTTCGGCAGCGAGTTGAAAGCAGGCGAGGCCGAAGCGGTGGGCGCTGAACTGACCTACGCCATCGACTTCATGCTGCGGGCGATGATGACCAATTCGCTGCCCGCGTGGATGCCGGTGCCGGGGCGTGCGCGCTATCAGCAGGCGATCCGCGTCATCGATGAGGTGGTTTTCAATGTGATCGAGCGGGGCCGCCAGGAGAAAGGCGCTGGCGACAACATGCTTTCTATGTTGCTGGAAATGGTAGACGAGGAATCGGGCGAGCGGATGACCGATGCGGAGCTGCGCGATGAGGCGGTCTCGCTCTTCCTGGCCGGCTACGAGACGACCTCGGTCGCCATGTCCTGGGCGTTGCACTTCATGACCCAACAGCCAGAGATCCGCCAACGGCTCCAACAGGAGGTTGACACGGTTCTGGGAGAGCGCAAACCAACCATGATGGATCTGCGCCAGATCACCTATGCGCGCAACATCATGCAGGAATCCATGCGCCTCTACCCGCCCGCCTATTGGATCCCACGCACGGCGGTGGAAGATGACGTGATCGACGGCTATCACATCCCCGCCGGCAAGATGGTGGCCGTCATGTCCCAGGTGATCCAGCGCCACCCGGAGCAGTGGGAGGATCCACACGTCTTCGATCCGGATCGCTTCCTGCCCGCCCGTTCCGAAGGACGCCACAAACTGGCCTGGCTGCCCTTTGGGGCCGGTCAACGCCTGTGCATTGGCCGTGAGTTCGCCCTGATGGAAGGTCCTTTCATCCTGGCCCGCTTGATGCAGCGCTACGAACCCGTGGCCGTGCCGGAAAAAGTGGCGCAGATGCACATCGGCCTCACCATCCGCACAAAGGATGGCGTGTGGGTGAAGCTGAACAAACGGGGCGAATAGCCCCAAGACCCGCCAGGCTTCTAAGACCCGCCAGGTTTTCTGAAACCTGGCGGGTCTTTTTTATGTCACTTTTCATATCACCGATTGACACTGACACGAAGCGTCGTTTGCGGTTGAATGGGTGGTAGTTGACCTCTACTCGATTAACCCGGCGGAGACCGGCAACCCAGGAGATCCCAAATGAAGACGCTTCACAGAATTCGACGGATGGTTGTGTTGATGATTGTGGTCGCCGCCGCGCTGGCGCTCTTTGCCTTGGTAGCCTATGCCGAGTCAGACAGTCCCAGCGCTGGCGGTATCTTCACAGTCAATATTAGGAGCGATGGCAATGATGGAGACAATTTAGGCCTCTCGCTGCGCGAGGCCATGCTTTTGGCCAGGGGCGGAACAGGTCCTCAAGGACTAAATCGTCTGTTGACAACCAGTGAAGTGATCCACATTCAGGGTTGTCAATTGGGTATTGATTTTGGCAGCGGCAATGCATCGATCATGGGTGGGTGTGGGGCAGGGATGCCGGATACTATCCGCTTCCAATTCTGGGATGCAACGACCGATAATATCATCCAAGTTTATAGTGCATTACCGCCAATTGATGATAGTGCGCCTACCCTCATTGATGGCGAAAGTGTTCATAGCCCTATCCTTGACTTTTCCACAAATCCGATGACGCCAGGGTTGACGGTGAATTCGTCGAATAACATGATCAAGGGCTTGAAGATTCGCGGTGGACGCTGCAACAACGGCAACCATTGTCCGGCCCTCGCCGGTCTGGATCTCTGGGGCCACAACAACCTGATCGCGAACGTCACCATTCTAGATGTGCAGGGGCATGGGATCTTCGTCGAAGGCAGGCACAATACCATCGATGGAGTGCGTATTGGCGTCCCCCATGGGAATGTGAGCAAATGTCCATTGGCTGTGCCCAACTCCAACACGGGCGTCTCTGGGCATGGGATCTATCTTTCCACAGGCGCAGAGAATACGGTGATCAAAAACAGTGTCATTGGCTGCAACGGCCTGTGGAGCGATGGATCGGGGATCTACGTCACCAGCGGGAATGGCGGCACGGTGATCGGCCCCAACAACAAGATCGGCACCCTCGGCAATGGATCATCGGTGTTGTTGGGCAACGACAGCAGCGGGATCACGCTCAATCAATCCCAGAATGTCACCATCATCAGCAACACGATTGCCTACAACTACGCATCGGGTATCGCCCTGGCTAACAGCAGCAACAACGTGATCGGGGGCAATCTGATCCGCGACAACAACGGCGATGGCGTCCTGATGATAGCCGCGTCGGCTAACAACAAGATCGGTGGACCGACCCCCGGCAGCGTCTACGGCGGCAACAAGATCGGCTTTAACAACAGCAACGGGATTTACCTCCTCCACATACCGGCGATCTCATCCACACCGCCCACGGGCAATGTCATCGTCGGCAATTGGATCGGTACACTCAATCTAACGGGCGCTGCGGCGAACAAAGGCAGTGGCATCCTCCTCAACGGCGCCGTCGATACCAAGATCGGGGAGGCCGCGCCAGCCGCGCCCAACATCATCAGCGGCAATGCCCAACAGGGGATCTGGCTGCGCGGGGGCGCCAATGGCAACCGAGTGATGAACAGCTATATCGGCATCAATGGTTTTGCCCCACTGCCCAATGCCCAGAATGGCATCCTGCTTGAAGAAGGCTCACATCACAACTTCATCGGCGGTTTGGTTGCCAGCAATGCAAACATGATCAACCACAACGGCGAGGTCGGCGTCCTCTTGCGCGGGGCGGGGACCTCTACCAATAGCCTGTTGAGCAATACGATTGCCAAGAACGGGCTGGAGGGTGTGCTGATCACAGCGCAGGCGAGCAACAACATCATTGGCAGCACAGGATTAGCCGCCGTCGCCTACAATCAGATTGCGGAGAATGGACGTTCCGGTGTGGCGCTCACCAATGGCGCGCAGAAGAATAGCATCGGCAGCAACACTATTAGCAGAAACAGCCGCGCCGGTATCCTCTTTGATGGTGCGGCGACCCAGCACAACACAATCGCCCTGGCCGCTATCTTCGAGAACAAGGGCGCTTCGGGGGATGGGATTGCCCAGGCCAACGGCGCTGCTAACAATTCATGGTCGCGCATCAGCGCCTATGACAACGACGGGTTGGGGATCGATGTGGAGGCGGTGACTGGCTTCAATACGGTGACCGGCCCCTACCCAACCATTACCAAGATCACCTCTCATATGGAGGGTCTCTCACGCTTTTTGATCATCACTGGCACGGCCACCTCCAGTCTGATCAACGAGCGCAGTGTAACGGTGGAGGTCTACCGTGTGGCCGATGATCCGTCCAGCTATGGCGAAGGGCAGACCTTCGCTGCCAATGGACAGACAGACGCCAATGGCAATTTTGCCTTGAAGTACGATGGGCTGCCGGGATGTTTCACGGCTTTCCAAACCGTGAGCGAAGGAAACAGCAAACGGTCCTCAGAATTCGGGCCAAATTTCTGCATGATGAAAAACCAGGTCATCAATTTTAGCTTCATACAGGATAAGTATGTGGGAGATGCGGCCTTCACCGTTAACCCGGTTGCAACATCGGGGCTGCCAGTGAGCGTGACAGCCAGTGGCTCTTGTACCGTGAACGCGCAGAAGCTGGTCACACTCACCGGCACCGGAACCTGTACGCTCAAGGCGCAACAAGCGGGCAACGAGACCTTTATTCCCGCATCAGACGTGTACAGATCGTTCTTTGTGCTGAAAAAAGGCCAGACAATCTCGTGGGGAAGTGACGGCGCATCCCAGTCTCAATTTGTAGACGCGCAGCCCTTCGCACTGAACGCAACAGCCAACTCCGGGCTGTCGGTCGCTTTCGAGGCGCAGGGAGTCTGCACGGTGAATGGAAACATGGTCACCCTTGCAGGTCTACCGGGGAATTGCGAGCTGATCGCCAACCAGCCGGGCAACGATTCTTTCTACCCTGCGCAAACCGTGGAAAAGAGTTTTGCCGTGAGCAAGAAGGATCAGAGCCTTGCCTTTACCCAACTGCCCAACAAACCGGTGACGGATCCTCCCTTTGCCGTGAGCGCGTCGGCGTCATCAGGGCTGGCCGTCCAATTCGAGAGTACAACGCCTACGGTCTGCACTGTCAGCAATAACACGGTGACGCTGATCGCCGCCGGCGACTGTTCGCTGATGGCGTCGCAGCCGGGCAACGCCATCTTCAACCCGGCCCAGCCTGTGACGCAAAGCTTCCTTGTGCAGCCAGCCAAGCCGAACCAGCCAGGCCAGCCATCGCTCTTCCTGCCGATGGTTAGCCGATAGGGGAGATGAATATAGAACGCGGACTGGGGCGGATCAGGCGGATTTCCCAGGGAATCTGTTTGATCCACCCCTTCTGTATTCTAACTTCACCCCGCCGGCATCGGCTCCGTCAACGCCGCATAGCGCTGTTTGAGCAGCGTCTGGAAGTGATAGACCCCTGCCTCCCGCTTCACCGAGAAGCGCCCCTGTACATAGACCCGCGATTGTAGACCCCGCTGCACCTGCTCGCAGATCTCCACATCCTCTTGCTGGATCGCATCGCTGTAGCCAATCTCCGCCAGGATCGCATCCTCGTTGGTGAGAACGGATTCATCGTAGTAATAGTCGAAGATCACCTTGCAGCGATCCGCTGAAAGGGGGATGACAATATTGGTCTGCAAACGCCCCGGCACAATGTTGAGCATGAAGTTGGGGAAGATGGTGCAGTAAAAGGCCTGATTGCCCACGCCACCCAACGCGGAATAAACATTCGCGTCGGATTGGAAGGGGCTGGTTTGCAGCGAGTAGTGTTCCGCCGTTTCGGTGATGTACTGACGATAGTCGAGGATGCGGTTGAGATCCGGGTGGACAATGGGGATGTGGTAACCCTCCAAATAGTTGTCCATGTAGACTTTCCAATTGCAGGCGATCTCATACTCGTCGCGGCGGTAGAAGTGTTTTGTGTCCAGGCGCATGGGCGCGATGCGCTCTTCGATCCCGGCGAAGATGCGCTGCAACGGGACCGGGTTTGGCTCCAAATTGACGAAGATCAACCCCTGCCAGATGTCCAAATTGACCGGACGTAGACCATACTCATCCTTGTTAAAGAGTTCCACCCGATCCCAATCGGGGACGCCGCGCAACATGCCGTTGAGGAAATAGGTCCAACCGTGGTATTGACATTGGAAGACCTTGCGCCCCTCTCCTTTCACCGCCAGCGGACCGGCGCGGTGCAGGCAGACGTTGTAGAAGGCGCGGAAGCGCTGGCTGGCCTCTGGATCGTAGATGACGACGATGGGGTTGCCGGCAATATGGGTGTAGAGAGCATCGCCCGGCCGTTTGAACTGTTCCACATGGCCGATGTTCTGCCAGGTCCGTGCGAAGATGACCTGTTGATCGGCCTCATGGTAGCGCAGATCGGTGTACCAGCTTGAGGGAATCGTGAAGGCCCGCGGCAGTGGATCGACCGCAAGCATCTCCGCGGTGAGATCGGGCAGATCCAATCGCGAAATTCCTGGAATGCGATCCTCAATTGGTTCAACATGGACAGGTGTACGGTGGAGAAAATCAGCCGACGGGGTATTGATGGTCATATGGGTATTCCTGATGATTTATGGTACTGTTGGTGGATGCCACCCGGCGATGATCCAATTTCGCCGTACAGCTATCGACAGGGGATTATTCAACCGTAGGGCTTCGACTGTAGCTTGTCCAAAAGCAGTTCGACATTGTTGCGCTTGCTTGACCAGATGATAGGGCAACGTGATCGTGACCTTGATACTCATCTCTCTGACCTCGCTTAGGAAACACCTCAATTCACGGCTGCCCACAGTATAGCATGAACTCGGTTTTTACCCGCGCAGCGCCCGCTGTCGCCCATAGGCGGAGAGCAGCGCCAGCAGGGTCACGCCCAATACGATCTGGCGGATCGCTTCGGGGAGCTGGCTGGCCGTCAGCAAACTGCTGATCAAGGTCAGCACCAGCGCCCCCGCCATTGTCCCAAAGTAGCTGCCCTTGCCGCCAGCGAGGACCGTCCCGCCGACGACAACAGCCGCGATAGAAGGGAAGAGGTAGCGGTCGCCCAGATTGAGGAAGACGCTGCCCGTAAAGCCCAGGAGCATGAAGCCGCCAAACGCTGCCAATCCGCCGGAGAGCATATAAGTTGCAACCACTACCAGCGGCACACGCACACCAGAAAGCCGCGCCGTGATCCGGTTGACGCCGATGGCGTAGAGGTGCATCCCATAGGCCGTGCGGTTGAGGAGCAGCCAGATCGCCGCGGCCAGCAGCGCCCACACGATCAACACCCCCGGGATAGGACCAATCAACGGGCGCGCGATCAGGGTTGTCATCAGCGGCGCAGCGCCGCCGATCAGTTGTCCTTGCGTCACCACGAGGATCACCCCCTGCACCACGCCCGCCATGCCCAATGTCATCACCAACGGCGGGATGCGCAGGAAGGCGATCCCCAATCCGTTGACCAGCCCCACGCCCGCCCCGGCCAATAGCGCCGCCAGCAAACCCGGCACGATCATGGCATCGGAGCGATCCACAATGCGGAAGACGAGGATCGCGCCCAGCGTCACCACCGCGCCCACAGAAAGATCGATCCCCTCGCCGCCGCTGAGGATCACCAATGTCTGCCCGGCGGCGATGATCCCCAGGAAGGCGGAGAGGCGGATGATGTTGATCGCCTGCGCCGGATTGGCAAAACCGGCCCGCACCAGTTCCCCGGCGAAGAAGAGCGCCACCGCCAGCAACAGCGCCAGCAACGGCGGCGACAGACGTAGGTTACGGAACAGAGATTGATTCATAGGATTTTCAGGATTCAGAGTCTCTTCTCTGCGTCTCTGCCTCTTTGCGCTTTTGCGTTAAATTGCTTCATCTGCGGTTCAAACTCCGCCGGATCAGATTGACGATCCCCGGCCCGGCCAGGGCGAGGAGGATGATGAGCGCGTCGACAAGCGTCTGCCACCAGGTGGGGACGTTGGCAAAGGAGATGATATTGCGGATCACCCCCAGGATGACGACGCCCATGATAGCGCCGGCTACGCCGCCCTGCCCGCCGCTGAGCCGCGTGCCGCCGAGGACGACCGCCACAATCGAAGCCAGCGTCATGCCATCCCCAATGCGAGGATCGCCTGTGCCGGTGTTGAGCGAGACCGCCAAGGCGGCGATCCCGGCCATCAGCCCGGCAATCACATAGGTGGAAAAGCGTATAAAGGCCACATTGACGCCGGTGGCATAGGCCGCATCCGGTTGGCCGCCCACCGCAAAAAGATAGCGCCCGTAGCGCGTCCCGCGCAGCGCTACCCAGAGCAAAATCAGGATCGCCGCTGCCCAGATCCCCAGTGGAATCTCCAAAATCGGCGTGCGGTAAAAGCGGGTGAGCGCCGAGGGCAGGCTGCCGCCGGGCCGTTCCAAAATATAGAGCGCAGCCCCGGCAAAGATGAAACTCGTGGCGTACGTGGTGACAATCGGCTGCAAACGCAGATAGGCCACACAGATCCCGTTGAACGCCCCGGCCAGCAGGCCGATCCCTAGCCCGGCGGCAATGCCCAGGGCGATCTCGCCCGTGGCGGCGTTGTTGGCGATCATCGTCACCAGCACGGCGTTGCCCAGCGAAACCATCGCCCCCACCGAAAGATCGATGCCGCCGCCCATCACCACAATTGCCTGCCCCGCAGCCAAAATCATCAAGGGCAAAAAGATGCGCAGATTGCCGTTGAGGACGCGCAGTTCAAAGAGATTGGGCTGAAAGGAATAGTTCACCACCAGCGCTATTATCATCAACAGCAACGTGAAAAGATAGGGATGGCGCATACCGATCCGGCGCAGCGAGAACCGTGGGCCCTTCAACTGGGAAAGCAGAGCGCTCATGCGTCACTCCGGTGGGTGGAGCCCATACTGGCCGCGACCAGATTGGCGCGGGTGAGGGTATCGCCGCTGAGTTCGGCTTGAATGGTCCCGTCCTGAAGGACGAGTACACGGTCGCACAGGCCGAGCAACTCTTCATCGTCGCTGCTGTAAAAGAGGATGGCCGCGCCGGCCGCACGCAACTCAGTCAGCAGCCGGTAGAATTCCCCTTTGGCGCCTACATCCACCCCTTTGGTGGGATCGTTGAGCAGCAACAGCCGGGGATCGCGCAGCAGCCACTTGCCCAGCACCACCTTCTGCGCGTTGCCGCCGCTCAGGCTGTTGACCGGCGCATCCAGCGAAGACATGACCAGCCGCAGATCCTCGACCACACGGTCGGCATCGCGCCGCGCCGCCTCCATCTTCACCGGCGTACCGTAACGCGCCCACGAGGGCAGTTGTAGATTTTCCAAAATCGAGCGGATGAGCAGCAGCCCTTCGCCGGCGCGGTCGCCAGGGACAAAGCCAATGCCCTGCCGCATGGCCTGTCGGGGATGGTTGAAATGTGCTTCCTCTCCGCCAAGTATGATTGTGCCCGTAGCAGGGATGGCCCCAAAGAGCGCAAGCAGCAATTCGGCCTGCCCCTGCCCTTGCAGACCGCCCAATCCCACCAATTCCCCATCGCGGACCTCAAGGCTGACGCCGCGCACCATTGCCGTGTGCAGATCTTTCACGGCCAGACGGATGGGCGCATCCACAGGGGCAGACTCGTTCGGGCGGCGCGCCATTGCCTGCACCGTCCGCTCGATCATCAACTCGACAAGTTCCCGTTCGCTCGATTCGGCCAGGGTGACATTCCCCACCGTCTCGCCGCTGCGCAGGACCACAGCGCGGTCGGCAATGCGGAAGATCTCCTCCATGCGATGCGACACGAAGACCACGGCGCGGCCCTCCTCCTTCCACCGCGCCACCAGATCGAAGAGGCGGCTGACCTGACGGCTGTCCAAACTGGCGGTGGCTTCGTCGAGGATGATCAGCCGCGGTTCTAAACTCAGCGCCTTGAGGATCTCGACGATCTGTCGCTCGTCGGGCGAAAGGCTGGCGATGGGCGCGTCTGGCTGCATGGCCGCGCTGAAAGTGCCGTGGAAGAGCGATAACAGTTCCTCGGTGCGCCGGCGGATACGGCGTCGATCCACGCGCAGACCAAATTGGAGCGGTTCGTGGGTCAACCAGATATTTTCCGCTACGGTCATATCGGGGATCAGGCTCAACTCCTGATAGACGGCAGTGATCCCCAGGCGGTGGGCGGCTTGCGGCGAGGCAAAGTGGACTGGGCGCCCGTCCACAGTCAGCTCTCCGCTGTCGGGCGCAACCACGCCGGTAATGATCTTGCTCAGCGTACTCTTTCCACTGCCGTTAGCGCCCACCAACGCCACCACCTCACCGGATTGCACATTCAAACGGCCGTCAGCGAGCGCCACCACGCCGCCATAGCGTTTGGAAAGCCCTTGCGCCGACAAGGAGATGTGCAAGTTTGAGGCTGTGATCTCTGCTGTCATATTGTCCACAAGGGGGAGGAAGGGAATGATCCAAACGGAGAAAGATACGGGTGGAGAGGTTGGATATTGAGTATTAGGTATTAGATATTGGGTATTGGTACAACACCGCCAATACCCAATATCTAATACCCGATATCTAACCTTCCATACCCAACCGCTTACTCAAAGAAACCCTCGGCCTCTTCAGCAGTCAGCATGCCGTCCACTGTGTAGGATGCGGGTAGATCGGCCACTTCGGCGTAGGCTTCGTCGAAGTTCTCGTCGGTCACCACACCGGGGATGGGCACATAGAGCGAGTTGCCGAAAGGCCCTTCCAGTTCTTGAGCCAGTTGGCGACCTTGTAGCAGCAACACGGCAATGCGCAGACCGCTGGCGCCCACACCGGGCGGGTTGACCACGCCGATGGTGGTGAAGTCGGGGTTGGCCTGCTTGATTTCATTCACCAGTTGAAGGTAGCCAGCGCGGGCCTCGCCCACCATCACCGGCCACTCGGCAGGGTTCGCCGCCTGCACTGCGCGCAGTGCGCCTTCGGCCATCCCATCCTGGGTCCACAGCCCATCAATATTTGGGATCGACGCCAGGAAGTCGGACATGACCTGCTGGCCGGTGGCCTGATCCCACATGCCGGTGTCGCGGGCCACGACGTTGATGCCGGGATAGTTGGCGAAGACCTCTTCCACGCCTTCCATGCGCGCTTCATTGGCCGGGTGGCCGACGAAGCCTTCGATCAGCACCACATCGCCTTCGCCGCCAAGCTGTTCGGCCAGCCATTCGGCGCTGATCATGGCCCACTCTTTCTGGTCGATGACCACATTGATGGCGCCCTCAGCCGAGATCTCCTGATCCACGGCGATCACCACAATGCCCTGCTCAACAGCTTCTTCGACGATGCTGTTGAGGCCGGTCTGTGAGTTGGGGTTGATGATGATGGCGTCGACGCCGCGATTGATCAGGTTCTGGATCTGTTGGATCTGGCCCTGGATGTCCACATCCGCGCTTTCGATGATCAATTCATTGGTAAGGCCGGCGGCCATGAGTTCGGCGTTGACTTCTTGCAAGTTTTGGATCATCTGGGTGCGCCATTCGCTGCCCACAAAGCCGTTTGAGACGCCAATGGTGAAGCGCTCTGCATCGGCGGCTTCGGCCGCGGGCGCTGTTGGTTCTGCTGCGGCAGGCGCTGCTGTATCGGGCGCGGGCGCAACTGGCGCAGCCGGTTGCGCGCATCCTGCTACGACGACAAAGAGAAGTAGAATGGAAACCAAGAGGCTCCACAATCGGACCGTTTTTCGATGCTGCATTTGAAACTCCTCTCATGTTGAATGGTAAATTGTCTACTGTGAGGGGACGACAGAAAGTGACAAAGCATGGCTGGTTTGGGAAAAAAAGCACATGCCTTTACCGAGTATAAAGCAGTCCGTAAAGCCTGTCAAAGCAAAAAACTGATCCTAACCAGGGCTTCCAATTTACTAAATCTTGCTTAAATCGAGGCTTAGTTCCGCTTTGCACAATCATTTACATCTGCCATAAGCAAATTTTGCAAAACTCGGCGTCCATAACGCGAAATCAATGGTAGGATTACCGGCATGGTGTGAATGCGAAGGATGCGATCCTTCCCCGACAAAAGTGATAAGATCGTGGATCAGAAATTGATTGCAAACTTAGCGAAGAACCGAAACCTACATTGTGTGGAGGTGCAGCGTAATGGGCAGGTTACCCTCTGCTGGGAATCGACCGTGGTACAAATGCGCGTGGCGGATCTGCTCGTCCTTAACCGGGCGTTGAGAGATTGGGTCGAGAGCGGAGAACAGAACTGTGCGCAACAATACATTCTTTGGCTAAATGACTGCGCTATGTTCATAAGGCATGACAATTTATATCGCTTCTGTGCCATGATCGATGAAGCAGCGGCGAAGTCGCCCAATCGTGTGGTGCGATGGGCAGATCTTACTGTCCGGCTTGTCCCTCTCGGTGTAAATGATAACCGCCAGCGCCACTGCTTCTCGTTCAATTAGGCTAAAGCGCGCCAACAGCAATTCCATCCTCACTTGAAAAAGGAGAAAAACATGGCCGAGAAAAAGAATGGGGCATCCGTCCTGCAGATGACAGGGACCATGCATGAGACCAGCATCGACATAGAGCAGCAATTGCGCGAGCAGATGGTGGCCCTGTGCAACCAGCAACTCGCCAATACCACGGATCTCTACACCCAGACCAAACAGGCGCATTGGAATGTGAAGGGTATCCACTTTGAAGAGCTACACGTCCTCTTCGATAAGATGGCCGAAGCCATTGAGCCGTTCAGCGATATGATCGCCGAACGCGCCACGGCGTTGGGCGGAACCGCTTTGGGCACGGCGCGCATGGCCGCCAGCGCCTCGGAACTGCCCGAATTCCCCGCCGATGCCTTTGACGGCGACACGATGCTCAAGATTGTTGTGGAACGGTGGGCGCAGTACGCTGCCGCCATCCGCGCCGCTGCCAATCAAGCGGATGAAGAAGGCGATCTATCCACGTCGGATATGTTCATCGAGGTGAGCCGGGTGGCGGATAAGATGCTCTGGTTTGCCGAAGCGCATTTGCAGCGCTAGTAGTCTGCCAAACTGAAATTTGTCGAGTAGGGGTGCAGCCAGCAGCGCCCCTACTCGACAAAATAACTTTGGTGGACTACTCGCTGAAAATACAAACGCCGGGGATCTTTCTCCCCGGCGTTTGTGCCATTAGGCTATGGTTGCGTTGCTGGTTTCGGTATCTCTCGGACGTTCACGACGGGCGCTGCCGGTTCTACGGGTAGATTTGGCTCAATCGCGCCTCCCTCTGCGGAGACCGGTTCCGTGGAGACCGGGATCGCCTGTGATGGATCGGCCAGGACGATAATGGGAATCGGCCCTCGCATTTTCCATCGCATGGCGGTTTCGTAGTCCACATCCACGGCCCAGTTGCGGCGCACCAATCCAGGAACATCCTGTTCAGCCGCCTGATCCACCACCCAGAAGGGACCTTCGACCGCGTAGCCGGGGCGTTGGAGCCAGATGCGTCGATCCATATCTCCTTCGCGCAGTAGCGCAACTCTACCAATACATTCATCACACTCAGTTACATCTCCCCAGCCGATCTGACGCTCTAGCACTCGATCCATAACGCCGGGATTGTAGTACATGGCTAACCCCTGGATCGGTAACGGGCTCGGCTGGTAGTAGCTCGGGGAAAGATCTCGAAAAGACGAGACAAGTTGCCGATTGGCGGGAGCAATATTATTTAGATTGACTGGGGAGCGGTTTTGCCGTATGTCTATGGTCTCATTAGCGTGAACCACAGGCCTGACACTACTGATGAGCAGGGCGCCAAAGACGACAATTTTTAGAAACTTCTTCATGGAACAGCCTCACATTTGTTGGTGGAACAAATAGGTGCATGAGGATGAACGCATATAACTTTCGATTTAGATTGTTAATAAATAGCATAGATTCTAGAGACGTTTCACGATACCATCCACATACACGAAACACGATTTATATAAAAACCCATCGATCATCCCCATCCCCAGGAAAAAGGATTTGGGTGTGTTCAAAATGAGTTGGCCGTCTGGGTAGGGGTTTGGGTGGACGGCTCACAAAATTTGTCTGCGTAAGTCTATGCTCGTCTGCCGTCCACCCAAACCCTTACGAATCATCAACCTATTCTGAATACACCCAAGGGATTTCGCTCAACCGCAACAGGGTTTGAGAGGGAGATCGATGGGTTGTTTACATGAAGTCCATTTTACGATGGCGCATAATGACACTTTGCGCCAGCCCAATCGCCAACATCATGGAGATCAGGCTGCTGCCGCCATAGCTGATGAAGGGCAGCGTCATGCCGGTGACCGGGGCAATGCTCAGGTTCATGCCGACGTTGATGAAGGTTTGGAAGAAGATCAACGCGGCCACGCCCACGACGAGCAACCGCCCAAATTGATCTTGCGCCAGATCGGCGATTATAATCAGCCGCCAGATGACGAAGAAGAGCAAGAGCAGGATCAATGTCGTGCCTACGAAGCCCAGTTCCTCGGAAATCACGCTGAAGATGAAGTCTGTATGGCGCACACGCAAGAAATGAAGCTGATTCTGGCTGCCATTGCCCCAGCCCATCCCCAACCAACTGCCATTACCGATGCTGATCATGGCTTGATCCACGTTATACGACGCCGCCCGATTGGAACTTGGATCGAGGAAGATCTCAATACGCTCAATCATGTAACCTTCAAGCGTACTCCACAGGAAGGGGAGAGCCGCCAACCCCATCCCCCCAAGCGTCACCAGATGCCAGACCCGAATGCCGCTGACCAGGATCAAAGTGCCGCCAATGAAGGCAAAGGTCACCGTCATACCGAGATCGGGTTGCAGATAGACAAGCGCCATGGGAAATGCGAGGAGGATCATGCCGATCACGAGGTAGCGAAAACGACGCATACGATCCTGAAATCGGCTGAGATACCAGGCCAGGAAGACAATAAGCAGGAATTTCCCTGCCTCTGTCGGCTGCACAAGGATGCCGCCGATGCTAATCCAGCGTTGCGACCCGCCTTGCACTGTGCCAAACAGGAAGACCAGAAACAGCGAGCCGAGCAGACCCATGTAAGCCGGTTGCGCCAGCAGTTCGAGATGACGATAGTCGAACGCTGCCACGAAAAGCAGTGCAACCAACCCTAACCCAAAAAAGCGGATCTGGCGTATCCAATAATCGTTGAGATCGATTGTATTGGCCGTTGCACTATAGGTCATGGCGACGCCGATGCCGCAGAGGACCAGCACAGCCAAAAAGAGCCATTTATCAAAATGTCGCCAAAGCGAACGATCTGCAAACATAAAATGCTATACCGTTTGATCTACAAGCCCAGCCAGCGTCGCAGCCGCTCCCACCACCCCAACTCCTGGAAGGTCATCAGCGGCACATTGTATCCTAAAATCCGCTGTGCAATGTTGTGATAGGCTGTACTCACGTAAGCGCCTCGTTCCAGGGCAATAGGACGTCCCCGGTTCGTAGAAACAATAACGTTATCATCTTCTGGCACGATCCCCAAAAGATCGATGCTGAGGATATCAAGTATATCGTGGCGGCTTAACATATTCCCCTGGCGCACCAGGCGAGGATTGTAGCGGTTGACCACCAGCCGCGGCGCTATCGACATATCCCGTTCCATAATGTAGATCACCTTGTCGGCGTCGCGCAGCGCGCTGATCTCTGGCGTGGTGACGATGATCACTTCATCTGCCGGGGCCATGGCATTTTGGAAGCCAAGTTCGATCCCGGCGGGCGAGTCGATCAAAACGTAATCGGCTACCTGACGCAGATCCTGGCTGATGCTGAGCATCTGATCGGGCGAAACTGCGCTTTTGTCCCGTGTTTGCGAAGCGGGCAACAGATAAAGTTCCTTGACCCGTTTATCGCGGATCAGCGCCTGTTCCAACGTACACCGCTCTTCGAGAACATCTACCATGTTGTAGACAACCCGGCTCTCCAACCCCATGATGATGTCAAGGTTACGCAGACCGATATCACCATCGACAACCACTACCCGCTGTCCGGTCATGGCCAGGGCTGTGCCCAAATTCGCCGTGGTTGTCGTCTTGCCAACGCCGCCTTTGCCTGATGTAATTGTAATGACAACGCCAGCCACAGACGACTCCTCTGCTGGTGAAAGCTAACTTTTTGTCTGTAAACCCTCGGCTTATGAACGCATTGACTTCATACGCGCATCCCATTGATCCACCACAATTTGGTCACCCACCACTCGCGCAATCTCCGGCCTGCCGGATCGATCTCGATTCCAAAACCAGCGTCCCGGATCGCGTGATTCGGCTTTGGGCGAGATGGCAATATAGCCGGCAATCCGCACCTGAATCGGATCAAAATCGAGTGCGCCCACAATGGCTTTCTCATCACCCATTGCGCCAGCGTGGACAATGCCGCGCAGCTTACCCCAAATATAAACATCGCTGGCGCTGACTACCTGCGCGCCTGGGTTCACATCGCCCAACACAACCACTGAGCCGGCGTGGCGGAAGATTTGCCCAGAACGCAAAGTGCCGCGATAGAGATAAGGCGGCGCCGATAGCCGTTGCACCAGGTCTGGATCTGTAGGATTGGCAATCAAGGTGGAATGGATGGCCGGGGCAATGGCTTGTTCAGCGCTTCCATCTTTGGGCCGGGATCCTGCGCCGCCCTCGCTATGCATGGCATCGGCGATAGAATCGATGATGTCATGCGGCATCTGGAAATCAGCCACGAGTTGAGCCGGGGGACGTCTGCCACTGAGCAGCACTTCCCAATTGGCGTTGGCGCCGACAGCGCTATCCTCAGGGCGCAACGGTGTGGGATCGACGCGCTGCCAATCCACTGGCAATCCTAGATCTTGCGCCAGTTGATGAACCTTTTCGTTGCTGGTCTTGAGCAGACGCAGGCCGATTTCCTGTTGTGCCAGCACATTGAGCAACTGCTGTAGATCAGAACCAGCCACAGATCGGTCGCCCAACTCCAGCGTTACTTGTTCGCCTTGGAAGAAGCCATTGGCCTGGCTCAGATGGGCATCGAGCATTTCCAACGTCTGCGTCCATGCCCCAAAGGAATGACTGACCTGCACCACAACCCCATCTCCACGCCCAACAATGCGCACGGCAGGCGCATAGGACGCCTGCTGCATAGATCTGGTTGCAGGACCTTCGCTGTTGTCTATGGGTTGGTCAGTGGAATTAATGTACTCGTCGGTCACAGTTCACTTAGTGAGGGTTATCGCTATCCAGCTTAAGAAGCAACTTTACTGCATTCAGGCAAAGTAAGCAACTCGCTTTGATCCTCTCATAGACCTGCCAGGTTTCAGAAAACCTGGCAGGTCTGCTTCAACTGCGCAAGTCTTACTTCTTAATTCCCGCCGGCCAGGGCGCCGCCATCGGCAGGGGGATCGGGGATCTCAGGCGTTTCAGGCTCCCCGTTAAAGTAAAAGTCTAGAATCTCCTGCGCCACCGGCACAGCCACTGTTGAGCCTTCGCCGCCATTGTAGACAAAGACAACCACGGCGATCTCTGGATCTTCATAAGGGGCATAGGCCACATACCAGGCATGGAAGGGCAAATTCCCCTTGCTATCGCGGTCGGCGCAATCTTCAAGTTCAACATCCCAGGCGCAGTACTCAGCCGTACCCGTCTTGCCGGCCACAGTGACGCCCTCCACGGCGCTGCGCCGCGCTGTTCCATAAGGGGCGTTGACAACTTCCCACATGCCTTTTTGCACATAAGAGAAGAGTTCTTTGCTGATGGGCAACTCGCGCCGTACAGTTGTCTCGAAGTCTTTTTGCAGCCCTCCTTCGGCGTCTATCATTTGGTAAACCAGGCGAGGCTCAACCACATAACCACCATTGGCCACGGCTGCCGTCTCAACCAAAACCTGAAGCGGGGTCCCCAGGATAAAGCCCTGACCAATCGAAGCGTTGTAATCGTCACCGGTTGTCCAGGATTCTGCATAGTTGATGCGCTTCCACTGATCGTCAGGCACGACCGCATAGACTTCGCCGGGCAGATCGATGCCGGTGCGGTCGCCAAAGCTGAACAATTTTGTCCACTTAGCCATGAGTTGATTGCCCAGACCGCGCAGGGCGTTCGGATATCCACCGCCAATCCAATAGAAGAAAATATCATTGGAAAGAGCGATCCCCTCCACCACAGTCATGCGCCCATGATTGATGCCCAGTTTGTGATTCCAACTCACAAATTTCTGGGCCTGGCTCAGATCATTTGGGAAGTAACGGTTTGCCAGATAGATCGGCCCATTGTCCACCACCACTGTGTTAGGCGTGATGATGTTCTCAGCCAGTGCCGCCGCCGATGTGACCATCTTAAACGTGGACCCTGGCGGATAGAGCCCGCCGATCGCATAATTGATGAGCGGGTTCCGGTTGGGATCCGCTCTGGCCAGCGCTTCCAAGGCCAGATAATCAGCGCCAAGTCCCTCGGAAAAGATGTTATTATCGTAGCTTGGCAAGCTGACCAGGCCCAATATGGAGCCGGTCTGCGGATTCATGGCAATCGCCACAGCGTGGGGAGATCCCCGTTCTTCCATTTTAGCCTGCAACAGTTTGTGCATCTTCTCTTGCAGGTGGATATCCAGACTCAGGACCAAGTTCAACCCTGGCACTGGTTCAATGCTCTGCCCCACAACACGGTTCTTGCGCCCCATAATATCGACTTCGATCACTTCGCGCCCCAGGATGCCGCGCAGCGCATCCTGATAGGTGTATTCTAGCCCGTTCAGCCCCACCCGCTCATTCGGATTGGCATAGCCGCGCCCCTGATATCTCTCTATTGCCTGCGCGGGGATAGGCCCCATGAAACCGAGTACGTGGCTTGTATATTCCCCGCGTGGATACTCTCGCACTGGCTCCTGTAACACCTCAACGCCACGCAGTTGAAAGCTTTCCTCGGCGATGCGGAAGGCCAGTTCTTCATCCACCAGATCGAGGATGGGGATGGGCGCATACGAACTCCCTTGCGCGCCCAGCAGCACAGCACGCGCAATCAGCGCGGTAAGCCCTGGCAGCGGCAGCGGTTGGGAGAGATCAGGGATAATGGTGGGTACCAGATTCACCACCTCTTCTTCGCTTCCATCCTCATTTTCGATCTTTTCGACAACTGGCAAACGCACGACGCGGAATTTAAGATCGACGCCGGCTGCCTCCACGGTGCGGGCAAAATCCGCGCGGCCTAGCCGCCGGAACATCACCTCGCCGATACTCAGCGCGATCTCCGGGTCCGTATCCGCTTTGAGCGCGCGCAAGACTCGCTCAATCGCAAGCTTCTCTTCGTTAACGTCGGTGTCAATATCGTCGTCGGGGAGATCCGCAGGGGTGACGGCAATGATAAAGCTAGGCCGGTTGCGCGCCAGGATCTCTCCATTGCGGTCGTAGATTACGCCGCGCAGCGGTTGCACGCTAAGCTGGCGAAACCGGTTTGCATCCGCTCTGGTCTGTAAGCTGGCGCTCTGGATAATTTGAACCTGATAGAGGCGCCCTACCAGGATCAAAAACGCAATCAACAGGCCCAGCCTCACAAATCGCGTGGCGGAAGCATTTGTTCGTTCGCTCTGCTGGTACATAAACCTACCTCAACATATCCAATTCTCGCCGTTCCAGCCACCGGTAAAAGAGTGGGGTTAGCAGGAGCATCAGCAAACTGTTGTAAAGGGTCGCCGGCAGCACCAATCCGAAGAATGTCTCTAAAAAAGAGAGGCGATGCCCAACTAGCGTAAGCACCCCCAGGTAGACAAGCGAATAGACCAACGTCCCCAGGACGGCTGCACTCAGCGGGACAAATAGATTGTTACGGAAAAACCGGTTGTGCCCGATACCGGTGACCAGAGAAGCCGTCATCAACGCCAGGCTCGATCCCCCCATTGGTCCACCGCTGAGAATATCCATCCATAGCCCGCCTACAAACGCCCATACGATCCCCGAAAGGCTACCGTTGAAGAGAGACCAGGCGACGATCACCAACAAGATCAGATCGGGTCGCACCCCAAAAACGATCAGCCGCGGCCCCACGACAGTCTGGATAATGGCAAGCGCCCCCAAAAGGGGAACCATCAAAATATAGCTAATTTGCATAACTATGGGGTAGTTGCCGGCTGCGATTGATTGGTCGCAGGTGAATTCGTGGCTGGCGACAACAAAGGCATGATCGGCATCTCTTCCATGCCTGCAAAGAATTCCAAAGGATCGAAGTTAGTCACCACCATCACCACCTCCAGCCGGTCAAAATCCACCGTCGGGCGCACCACCGCCTCTTGGAAGACCTCAAAATCGCGCTGCCGTACCTCTGTAACCTGGCCGACCGGAATCCCTTTGGGGAAATTGCCGCCCATGCCCGAAGTGAGTACAATTTCACCTACGGCAATTTCGCTCCCCTGGCGCACAAACCCCATCACAGGGTCAGAACCAGGACGCCCCGTAGTCACGCCTGTCAAGCGGCTACTTTGCAGGATGGTGTTGACAGTGCTGGACGGATCTGTAATCAAGAGGACCTTGGATGTGGATTCGTTGACCTCGCTGATTCGCCCTACCAGCCCCTGGTCGTTGACAACGGGCATACCGACCCCAATCCCGTGGCGTCGTCCCAGATCCAACATGATAAAGTTGAGGAAGTTATTGCTGTCGTAGCCGATGGGGCGGGCCAGGATCTGCCCACCGCGGAATTCGATCCCTGGGCGAGTTTCGGCAAAAGCAAGTAATTCGCGCAGGCGTTGATTTTCGCGTTCTACCTCTTGCAAACGGAGATTTTCAACCAGCAAGCTCTCATTAATGCGCTCCAACTCGGCGGACCGCTGCTGAAGCTGGCGAAACTGAGCCAGAGACTGGAATGCATCACTGATCCGTACGGTGAGGCTGGTCAGCCCTAGCTGCCCAGGCGTGGTCACCGCAACCACGGTTCCTTCAACGCCTTCAAGCCGCCCTGTCTGCTGAAGCGCCATCAGCAACAGGGCGGCGAGGACGAGGATAACCAGCCTAATCAGAAGATCCGCAGGGGACCAAACTCGTCGTTCACTATCACGCATAGGCTAAGAATGGGAAATAGAGATTAGGCGATTGGGGGATTGAGCGACTGAAAGATTGAGCGATTGGTTTAATCCCCCAATCGCCTAATCTCTTACTCTCACCCAAACCGCGCAAAGGGCGACTTACAACTCGCCGCTCTTTACCGAATCGTACTCTTGCGCTGCATGGTCGTCAGCGTCTCTCGGTAATATTCGGGCTTTTCCAAGATCATGCCGGTGCCCATCACCACTGAGGTCAGCGGATTGTCCGCCACATAGACGTGCATACGGGTTTCATCTTGCAGGCGTTGCGCCAGACCTTGTAGCAGCGCGCCGCCGCCCGCCAGCACAATCCCATGTTCCATCAGATCCGCCACCAATTCGGGCGGCGTTTCATCCAGCGTATCCTTTACAGCGTCCACAATCACATCGACCGAGCCGGAAAGCGCTTCGCGAATTTCAACGGAGCTGACCTCAACCGCTTCGGGCAGACCGGTGATCAGGTTGCGCCCGCGGATGATCATGGTTCGTTCCTGCTCTAGCGGATAGGCCGATCCGATCTCGATTTTAGAGCGTTCAGCCATGCGCTCGCCAATGAGCAGGTTATATTTCTGACGCGAATAGTTGATAATATCCTCATTCATCTCATCGCCCGCCACACGAATCGAGCGAGAGACCACAATCCCACCCAGTGAAATGACAGCAACCTCGGTAGTGCCGCCGCCAATGTCCACGATCATCGAGCCAATCGATTCGGTCACAGGCAAGCCTGCGCCGATAGCCGCTGCCATTGGTTCTTCCACCAACCCTGCCTCACGCGCGCCAGCGCTGATCGCCGCATCGCGCACAGCCCGCTTCTCCACCTCGGTTACGCCAGAGGGGATGCCGATCACCACACGGGGACGGGCCGTGCCAAAGGCGCGGTTGCCGTGGACCTTGCCAATGAAGTGATGGATCATGCGTTCTGTCACTTCAAAATCGGAGATCACGCCATCTTGCAAAGGGCGAACCGCAACAATGTGCGCAGGCGTGCGCCCTACCATCTCCTTCGCTTCGCGCCCAATCGCCTTGACTTGAATACGTCGCTTCGAAGATTTGTCGATAGCCACCACTGAAGGTTCGTCGATAACGATCCCTCGCCCTTTCACATGGACAAGGGTGTTGGCCGTGCCCAGGTCAATACCAATGTCGAGTGAGAAAAGTCCCAATAACCAATCTAATGGGTTTGCCACCCCTGGGATTCTCCCTTCCGTGGAGAGTGTCACACTGCTGCCTGCAGTTGCTATCTCTACCCGTGCAATGTGCAACGCCCAGAGACATCTGCTCTAAAAAGGAACAGTTGTAGATAAATAAAAGTCAGCGATATCCGCTGAATAATACGCCTCATTATACCATACGGGTTGAACACGTAAAAAAGCAACCCCATCCCGCTATGTGGTATAATCTCCTCTGTGAAGATGACCCAAACCCAGGCTCGCTCTATCAACCCTCCCTTACCGTCTGCCGAAGATCCGCTCTGTGCGGCGATTGAGCAGGCGCAAAGCGACCATGCCCTGTTCGCACCCGGCAGCACTGTGGTGACAGGTGTGAGCGGCGGCGCGGACAGCATTTGCCTGCTGCATCTGCTCTGGCGTTATGCCCAACCCTGGTGTTTGACGCTGCATGTCGCCCATTTGGATCACGCCTTGCGCCCTGAATCCAGTGAAGACGCCGCCTTTGTGGCCCAGATGGCAGAAACCTGGGGATTGCCCTTTCATCACCGTCGCTTGCAAATCGGACAACTGGCCGCCAGCGGTGAGAATCTGGAAGCAGCGGCGCGACAGATCCGCTATGGCTTTCTAGCCGAAGTCGCCCGTGCTGTCACCCCAGCCATGGACCGGGCGGTGATCGCCGTGGCCCACACGGCCAATGATCAGGCCGAGACGCTCTTGCTCCATCTGCTGCGCGGCAGTGGATTGGCGGGTCTGGCCGGGATGCGCCCACGCCAGCCGCTCTCTATTCCCGGCGGCGCAGGGGAAGAGGATACACCACCCGCCCCCTGGCTCGTACGTCCACTTTTGGACGTTCAACGTACGCAGATCCTACGCTACCTCGCAACACACAATCTGCCCTGGCGCGAGGACCCGACCAATCGGGATCTGAATCTGACGCGTAACTGGCTGCGCCATGAAATTTTGCCTCGCCTGGCCCGGCACAATCCGGTCATTCAGAGCAGTCTGGCGCGGACGGCGGTGATCCTGGCGGCGGAGGCAGATCGGGCGGACGAAGTGAATCGTCTTGCCTTTGCGCAGATCGCTGCGCCCAATCAAGAATTTGAGGATCGGGTCATCCTTGATCTGGCGGCCTTCCTGGGGTTGGATGTGGCAACACAGCGCGGCGTCCTGCGTTGCGCCTGGGCAAACCTTCCGGTCCCTGCCGAGGCGCTGACCTTTGCTCATATTGAAAAGCTGCGCCGGGATCTCTCCCATCGGCGCGGCCATGCTGGTCCTTTTCCGCTGGCCGCGGGCATTGCCTGGACCCTGATAGGGGATCGGTTTAGCCTCCACCGCCAGGATGCGCTGCCCATCATCCCCGACCATCCCTTTTTGGATCAAAGATGGCGAAGTGAACGGCTGCCCATCCCCGGCGAGGTCGGGCATGGGGATTGGGTGTTGCGGGCAACCGTCATGGGGATCGAATCCTTGCCCGCGGATTGGCGGCGCAACCCCGATCCCTGGCAGATCTATTTGGATCGAGCGCAGGTCGGCGCGCCCTCTCTCGCCACGCCGCAGCCTGGGCAGCGGATTGCGCCGCTGGGCATGGAGGGCAGCCGTAAGTCGCTGGGCGATCTCTTCACCGACCGCAAAATTCCGCCCTCTTTGCGCGCCGGCTGGCCGCTGATCGTCAACGAGGGGGATGGGGAGATCCTTTGGGTGTGTGGGATTCAGCCGGTACACAGGGCGCGCATCACCGCGCAGACAGAGCAGATTCTCCATTTACGTTGGGAACGGAGCCAAAGTCAATGAGTGTCAAACCGCTGGCGCGCTGGGCGATTTTTCAGCAGTGGAGCCTCCGCTACACCGAGCGCGGGGATGAGATCGTGCGCGGCATCTTCACCACGCCCACAGATTCCTTCCCCTTCAGCTATGATCGCGCAGCGCGCATTATTCACCTGCCTGCGCGCACAGTTCAACTTGACGAACACGGCTGGGAAGTAAACCCATCGGGTCGAACCACCTTCCAATTCAAGAGCCGCAGAAATCCGAAAGAGTACAACGATGACGAAGCCTGAAGCCGTGATCCTCAAACCGGGCCGCGAAAAACCAGTTCAACAAGGACACCCCTGGGTCTTCAGCGGCGCCATTCGCCACATCCCCGAAGAGCGCGCAGACGGCGAACTTGTCGATCTCAAAGCCCACGATGGCCAATGGCTGGGGCGGGGCTATCTGAACCGGCGCAGCCAGATCCAGGTGCGTCTGCTCTCATGGGATCGGCGAGAAGTCATTGACGAGGGCTTCTGGCAGCGCCGGTTGGCGCACGCCATCGAAGGACGCAGCCGCTTGATCGAGCCCGCGCAGACCGACGCCTACCGGCTGGTCAATGGGGAAAGCGACTATCTGCCCGGCCTGGTGGTGGATCGTTTTGGGGATTATCTTGTACTTCAATCGGGCACGCTGGGCATGGATCGCCACAAAATTGCCCTGGCCGAAATGCTCCTCGCGCTCACCGGCTGCAAAGGGGTGGTGGAACGCAGCGATCTGGGCCTGCGCCGTGAGGAAGGTCTGGGCGAATCGGTGGGCGTGCTGGCCGGGGATGCGCCGCCCGACCGCGTGGAGATCCGCGAGATGGGGCTGCGCTTCCACGCGGATCTGTTGGGCGGGCAGAAGACTGGCTTCTACCTCGATCAGCGGGTTAACCGGGCGCGGGTGGCGACCTACTGCCAGGGGATGCGCGTCCTCAACGCCTTTGCGTACACCGGCGCGTTTGCCGTCCACGCGCTGGCTGCCGGCGCCGATCAAATACTCAATTTGGATAGCAGCATTGAAGCGCTTGGCCTGGGCGAAGAAAATCTGCGGCTGAACAATTTTGATCCCGACGAACAGGAGAGCGTGGCCGGGGATGTCTTTGAAGTGCTGCGCGATTGGCGGGAATTTGAGGACGAGCGCTTCGACGTCATCATCCTCGACCCGCCGAAATTTGCCCACAGCAAACGCCAGGTGGACGCGGCGCTGCGCGGCTACAAAGACATCAACCTGCTGGCCCTGCGTCTGCTGCGCCCCGGCGGCATCCTCGCTACCTTCAGTTGCAGCGGGTTGATCGACGCCGACCTCTTCCAAAAGGTTGTCTTCGGCGCGGCGGTGGACGCGGGTCGCCCGGTACAGATCCTCGAATGGCTGCGCCAATCCCCCGATCACCCGGTCGCCATCACCTTCCCTGAGGGCGCTTATCTCAAAGGCTTGATCTGCCGTGTGGGTTAGGAAGCGCGGAAATTTGGATCGGTTGGCCGCATGGTGTCTGCGCTGTTGGTCCGTTGGCCGGAGATTTTGGAACTCGCTGGTTGCCGTTTTCGCAACTCTGCCCCAGGCAGAGTCCGCTCCTGTCGAGCGCTCAGATCTAGCCGTGCCCACGCCGCCATCTTCAGCCTTGAGAAATGAATTTATGAGCGATATTGAGCAACAAGACGTCGAGTTTTTGGATGAACAACCCGCGGCAGTCGCCGACATTGATGCTATGGAAGAAGAGATGGATGATGCGCCAGACGGAGAAGCGTCTGCGGTAGAGACAGAGGAACTCCCACTCGACGCTCCGGCGCTGATCCCTTTGATTTCGCTGTTGGAGAGTCTGCTCTTTGTGGCTGAGGAACCGGTGGAACCGGCCAAATTGGCGCAGGCATTGGATCGCACCATCGGCGAGGTGGATGCAGGGTTGGTACTGCTCATGGAGCGCTGTGAACGTGAGAACCGGGGTATCCGTCTGCAACGTCGCGGGGGACGGGTACAACTGGTTACCAACCCGGCGGCAGCCAGCGCGGTGGAGGCGTTCCTCAACCTTGATCTTTCCACCCATCTCAGCGGGCCGGCCCTGGAAGTGCTGGCGGTGATCGCCTACCAGCAACCGGTCACGCGCACTCAGATCGAAGCTGTGCGCGGCGTTGATTGTTCTGGCGTCTTGCGTAAATTGCAGCAGCAGGGGTTGATCGAAGAAACGGGACGATTGGAGACAGTAGGGCGTCCCATCCTCTATGGGGTGACGGATCTCTTTTTACAACACTTCGGCCTCACCAGTTTGAGCGAACTGCCCAAACTCCCTGAACTCGACGCCGACGCGCTGGTTGCGGCGGTCGCATTGCTCGAGGAAGAGGAGATACAGTATCCTATCCCAAGGGGGGATTCGCCTTAATCCAGCCCGTCCACCGCATATTGAGAAGATGTGAGAGGAGAGACTATATATGGCCGGAGTAGAAGCCAATCCCGAAGAGTTGGAAAAATTCGCCAGAGATTTGAAGCAGTTCAACGGTCAACTAGCCGAGAGTATGTCTCGACTCCAGGGCCAGTTTGGACGTCTAGGCGACACCTGGCGCGATCAGGAACATGCCCGCTACGCCCAGGAATTTGAACAGACCCTGCGCATCCTCCACCAGTTTTCCCGCTCCTCCGAGCAGCAGATCCCTGTGCTGCTCAAAAAGGCCCAGCGTCTGCGCGAATATCTGAACCAGCGTTAATCCAGGAGAGAATCCATGTCCACCGCCAGTCTGCGCTCCATCGACGCCCTCGATGATCTGCAAACCGGCCTGATCCGTTACGCTGACCAGACCCTGACGGTCCTGAACGCCATCCAGCGGGAAATAGAGCGCACCCTGGAGTGGCTGGACGAACGGGTGCGCCACTGGCAGAACCAGGTGCGCCGCTGCGCCCAGGCCGTGGACGATGCCCAGGCCGCCTATCGCCGCTGTATGGCTTCCGGCAGTCGCGACCATCCTCCCTCCTGTGGACACCTGGAACAGGCGGTGCAGGAGGCGCGCCGCCGTCTGGCGCTGGCCCAGGCCGAGGAGCGCATGGCATCCCAGGCGCGGCAGGCTGTGCAGGCAGAGGTAGAAGCCTACCAGCGCGAGGCCAGCCGTCTGCGCGCCTTGCTCCAGAACGAGATGCCCAAAGCCGTGGCGACCCTGCGCTACAAGGCTACTGTGCTGCGCAGCTACACAGGCGGCGTCAGCGCCGGGGGTGGGATGGCCGGCGCGCTGGCCTTTGGCGCAGGGATGTTTGTGGGCGCAGCCATTGGCGCCGCCGGACAGGGCGAAGCGGACAGCGTCGAAGCCGCCGCCCAGACGCTGCTGACTTTCCCCGAAGGCGCGGAACCGCCCATTCAGCAGTTGCACCCGGAGATCCGCACTGTCTCCCTGGATCAGATCGATCTCAGCGATTCATCGGTGCAGAGCGAAGCTGACTTTCACAAAGTCTCCCACGACGAGATGGTGGTCGGGCTGACCAAATTGCAGCAGGTTCAGCGTTGGATCGCCCAGGGCGTCACCGACCAGACGTTGCGGGACATTGACGCCGAGCAGGGGCTTTCCGGCGCGCAGGGATACCACAACATCTACAAGATTTTTTATGGCGATAGCGCCATTGCCCTGGCAAAGGTGGGCGACCGCTACGAGGTGATCAACGGCTACCACCGACTGGCCGTTGCCAGGGAACTGGGCTGGACAACCATCCCGGCGCGGATTGTGGAGTGAAATATACACATAGGCTACGAGAATCTTGGGGCTATATGCGCAGCCGTGTACATGCAACGAGGTGTGATAATGAGTAGACTCAATCAGCATCTCAGCGAACTGGACGCCGCCTGGAAGCTCGTCCACCAGCGCTGGGAAACCACCGGCGACGCGTGGACCGATCAGGTTCACGACGACTTTGCCGTCCAGTACATGGAACCCCTGGCCCAGCAGACCCAGGCCGTGGCTCGCAGCCTGGAACGTCTGGCGCAGATTGTCAGCAAAGCCCAGCGCGCGGTAAAATAGTGGAGAACTGTGCATCGAATCACACAATCTATCGGAATCTTTGCCCATGCAAACCACCCTCACCATCGATCTGATTGCCTCCGACCCGACGATCCGCAACGGCAGACCGTGCATCGCCGGCACGGGACTGCGCGTCACCGATCTGGTGGCCGCCCATCTCTTCCACCAGCGGACGCCGGACGAGATCGCCGCAAATTACGAACTTTCCCTGGCCCAGGTCTACGCTGCGTTGGCCTACTATTACGAGCACAAATTAGAACTCGACCGAGACATTCGCTCCCAAATTGACAAAGCCCGTTCCCTGAAGGAGCAGGCCCTTGGCCGATCCCCTGCGCTTTTATCTTGACGAGAATCTGCCGACAGAATCTTCACTATGTCGGCGCTTGGGTCAATTGGCTTGCCTTGATGCACGCCGTTTACACACCCGACGAAATGAAGAACCGTATCGAATTCCTTTGATCCACCCACGGGAGCGCACACCCCCATGACCACCCCAGACCCCCTGACCCAGCAACGCCAGTTTGTGCGCGACTTTCTGGCCGCGGACAAACAGCGCAGCCAGCGGGAGAGCGCCGCCCAGCAGCAGTACACAGCCGGCGAAAGGGCGGCCAAAGAGCAGGCCGCTGCCAGCCAGCGCGCCGCCGAACAGCAACACGCCGCGGCGATCAGTGCGCAGGATCAAGGATTGGCCCGTCAGAACAGCCAGGTGGACGGACTCGCCGCCGCCATTGATGAATCCCTGGGCAGGTGGCCGCGCATGACGCTTTCGGCGCTGGACGTGACCCAGCCCAGCGTGCCCGGCCGCCTGATGGACGCCGCCCCTCGCGCCCCCAAAGCAGGCGCAGGGGATTCTCCCCTGCCCAAATTGCAGATGGGCGAACAGGAGATCAAGAAGATAGTCAGCGCGGGCGAGAGCCTGGCCTGCGAACACACCCGCCAGCAACAGCAGCGACGGTTGCGCACGCTTGCTGCTACCGTCATTCTCGTTGTGCTGGTGGTGGCTGGCATTTTCCTCTACCAGAGATGGAGCTACGACCAGAGACTTGCCAGCCTTTACGAAACAGGTGTGGCAGCGCTGGGCGCCGGAGAATGGCAGGCAGCGCGGCAGAATTTCAATCAGTTGCTGAGTTTGGACGCCACCTATCGAGATACCCGGACCCAGTTGTACGAGAGCTATTATAAGGCAGGCGTGACGGCGCTGGGTGCCGGAGAATGGCACGCGGCGCAGGAGAACTGGATTGAATTATTACGCTTGAACCCAGACTATCGGGATGCGCAGATACTTTATGAGAGCAATTTTCAATCAACCAATTCCATTGACGGCGCGATCTATGTCCTTGTCCCCGCCGGGGAGTTTCTAATGGGCAGTTCGCAAAATTCTAGCGAACAGCCCCAGCGCACAGTCTACCTGGACGCCTACTGGATTATGCAGACAGAAGTGACCAATGCCCAATACGCAAAATGTGTGGCCGCTGGCGCGTGCAACCCTCCGAACAACAGCCGCTGGCAGGATGCCCTCTACGCCGACCACCCCGTCACCCATGTGGACTGGCAGCAGGCCAGCGCCTATGCGCGCTGGGCCGGGGGACGCCTGCCCACAGAGGCCGAATGGGAGAAGGCGGCACGGGGCACGGATGGCCGCACCTATCCCTGGGGCAATGGGGAGCCTAATGCCCAGCTCTGCAACTTCAACAGAAACGTGGGTGACACCACCCCTGTGGGCAGCTACCCGGCCGGCGTCAGCCCTTACGGCGCGCATGATATGTGTGGCAATGTGAGGGAATGGGTGAATGACTGGTATGGTAGTGTCTATTATGCCAGCGCGCCGGATCGCAATCCACAGGGGCCGGGCAGCGGCCAGTATCGCGTGTTGCGGGGCGGGTCGTGGTACCTCAACGTTAACTTCGTCCGTTCCGCCCACCGGCTCTACATCCATCCTGACTCCTGGTACTCCGACTTCGGTTTTCGGTCTGTCCGCTCGCCATGATTCTGTTTTTCTGATTTCTGGAATTCTGGGTTTCTGAAGCTTCTGGGGGGCGAAGCCCCTTCTGGCCGCCGCCTATGGCGGCGGCCGCGCGATTTTTTGAATTTGGGTATTTGATCATACCTTCTAACCATCGTAGGGGTGGACCTCCGTGTCCACCCGCTGCAAGTGAACAATGGCAGCCCACACGTAATCGAAAACTGCATCGGATTGGTAGAAATTGGGGTGCGTCCCCGATTGGGGGCGCTCCGGTCGGGTCCGTGACCCGACTGCCGCCGGTCCGTGACCGGCGAAGAGCATGCTTCCCCCAATGGGGCGCTCCGGTCGGGTCACGGACCCAACCGCCGCCGGTCACGGACCGCCGAGGAGCATTCTTCCCAATTGGGGGCGCACCCAAGAAATTGCCCGACGCGCCGCACTTTGAAATCTTCTTCATCCTCTCGAACACGGAGACGCCCCATGCCCAATCTGCGTCAACAGGCCCAAGAACTTGCCCGCCGGCTCGGCGACGCCCTGGCCGAGGCCCGCTATTGGCAGGATCGGGCCAAAACCCAGATTGCCGACGACGACCGCCGCAGCCGGGAAGCCGCGGCCGCAACCCGACAATCTGCCCTGGACGCCGCCGCCCGCCAGCAACAGGCAACCCTGACCACGCTGACGGCGCAGCGGGATCAGGAATTGGCCGCGACCCTGGCCGCCTATACCTCGGCTGTCGACGCGCTGAAGCCCCCGATCAACGGGCTGGCCCAAAGCCTGGGCTACGCCGCTCTCCCCTGGGGCGATGAGCGGGGCTGGGCAGGGTGGAAGCCGCCCACCAGCCTGCATGTGCCCCCTGCCCTGCGTCTGGGCCAGCTCAACGTCAAAGGCCAGTGGCACACCTTCCAACCACCTGCCCTCCTGCCCGTCATCGGCCGGGGTGGGACCGTCTTCCGCGCCGCCGAGGTCGCCAAATCCACGGCCGCCCAGGCCATGCAATCCCTGGCCGCCCGCCTGCTCGCCGCCCTGCCCCCGGGCAAAGTGCGCTTCACCTTTCTCGATCCCGTGGGTCTGGGCCAGAATGTGGCCGCCTTTATGCACATGGCCGACGACGACGAGGCTCTGGTAGGCGGCAAAGCCTGGAGCGAACCCCACCAGATCGAACAGCAGCTTGCCGGCCTGACCGAACACATGGAAAATGTAATCCAGAAATACCTGCGCAGCCAGTACCGGAGCATTGAGGAGTACAACGCCCAGGCTGGCGAGGTGGCGGAACCCTACCGCCTGCTGCTGGTCTTCGATTTCCCCACCAATTTCAGCGACACCGCCGCCCGCCGCCTGGTCAGCATCGCCCAGAACGGTCCCCGCTGCGGCGTCTACCCCATTGTGATGGTGGACGCCAGCAAGCCCCTGCCCTACGGCTTTTCTCTGGCTGATCTGGAACAGCACGCCACGGTCATCGCCTGGGAGAACGGCGTCTGGCGCTGGCAGGACCCGGAACTGCGCGTCGGCGAGCTTGCGCTGGACCCTGCGCCGCCCAGCGCCCTGTTGGAACGCATTGTCAAAACCGTGGGCAGTGGGGCCAAGGCCGCCAGTGTGGTGCGCGTCCCCTTCGAGCGCATCGCCCCCCGCCCGGATCAATGGTGGGCGGGCGCAGAGAACGAGGAGGGCCAGCGGGAGGGCACGGCGGAAAAGCTGCGCGCCCGCATGGGTCCTATGGGGGCCAGCAAGGTGCAGCAATTGGAATTGGGCGGGGCAGGCACCAGCCATCACGCGCTGGTGGTGGGCAGGATAGGCTCCGGCAAGTCCACCCTGCTCCACACCATCATCACCACCCTGGCCCTCACCTACAGTCCGGACGAGATGCAGCTCTATCTGATTGACTTCAAAAAGGGTGTGGAGTTTCAGGGCTACGCCCGCTACCAGTTGCCCCACGCCCGCGTCGTCGCCATTGAGAGCGAGCGGGAGTTCGGCCTCAGCGTGTTGCAGGGGTTGAAGGCCGAACTGGACCGCCGGGGGCGGCTCTTCACCGCGTCCGATGCGGCCAAAGCCAATCTGGCTACCTATCGGGCCAAAACCGGCGAGACCCTGCCCCGCATCCTGCTTCTGGTGGACGAGTTCCATGTCTTCTTCAGCGAGGACGATGCCATCGCCACCCAGGCCGGCCATCTTCTGGACGAACTGGTGCGCCAGGGTCGCTCCTTCGGTATCCACATCCTGCTGGCCTCGCAGACCCTGGCCGGTTCCAACAGCCTCTCCCGTTCCACCGTGGATCAGATGGCCGTGCGCATCGCCCTGCAATGTTCCGACGCCGACTCCCGCCTCATCCTCTCCGACGACAACCCGGCGGCCCGCCTGCTGGAACGGCCTGGCCAGGCCATCTACAACAACGCCAATGGCCGCCCGGAGGGCAACAACTTCTTCCAGGTGGCCTATCTGGAGGATGATCGGCGGGACGCGTTGCTGGTCGAAATCCGCAACTTTGCCAACAAACGGCTGGGCAGCTATCCACCGCCGCTGGTCTTTGAGGGCAACCTGCCGGGGCAGATCTCCAAGAACGCGCGGCTGGTCGCTCTGCTCTCGGCTGCGCCTGCCCCCGTGCGTGCCCCCACCGTCTGGCTGGGCGATCCCGTGCGCATCTCCGATGCGGTGAGCGTCACCCTGCGCAAACAGAGCGGCGCCAATCTCCTCGTCGTCGGCCAGAACGAGGAAGCGGCCACCGGTCTGCTCAGCGCCGCGCTGCTGGCCCTGGCCGCGCAGACAGCGCCCGCCGATCCCCCGGCCATCCATCTGCTGGACTTCAGCCAGGGCGACGAAAACAGCGCCGAGTTCTACGCCCAATTGCGGGAGCATCTACCCCAGCCCATCACCGTGGGCAAGCGCCGCCAGATGGCTGACATCCTCGACCGGCTGGCAACCGAAGTGGGGCGCCGCCTGGACGATGAGGGCGCGCCCCAACCGCCCCTCTTCCTGCTCCTCCACGGTTTGCAGCGGGCCAGAGACCTGCGCCAGGAGGATTCCTTCAGCAGCTTCGCTTCCTTCGGCGAGGAGCCAGCGCCGGCCAATCCCAGCCAGCAGTTCGCCCTCATCCTGCGCGACGGCCCGGAGGTGGGCGTCCACACCCTTGTCTGGTGCGACACAGTGACCAATCTCAACCGCACTCTGGATCGCCGTCTGCTGCGGGAATTTGCCCTGCGCGTCGCCTTCCAGATGAGCGCCGAGGATTCGTCCACCCTGCTCGATTCCCCTGCGGCCAGCAAGGTTGGCCCCAACCGCGCCTATCTCTACAGCGAGGACGAAGGCCGGCTGGAGAAGTTCCGCCCCTACGGGCTGCCCGCTTTGGATTGGCTGGCCGCAACTGCGCAGGCGTCACCTCTATCCTGACCCCACGTCGCCGAACCTATAGAATCGGTAGGGGTTCTGCTTGCTGAACCCTTCTGGCGCAGCAAACAGAACCCCTACGGGTTTATCTATCTGTTTTGTTGAAGATCCCCGACGATTACCGCCGCGCGCGCGGATCCAACGCATCGCGCAGACCGTCGCCCATGAGGTTGAAGCCCAGCACCACCAGCATAATCGCCAGGCCGGGGAAGATGACAATGTGGGGCGCGGAGAGAATGTAAGTGCGCCCTTTTTGCAGCATATTCCCCCATTCGGGTACATCGGGACCGGCTCCCAGGCCGAGGAAGCCCAGCGCCGCCGACGCCTGGATCGCCACCGCGATCTGCAAGGTGGATTGGACGACAATCGGGGCCAGGGTGTTGGGGAAGATGTGATAGAAAAGCAGACGGCTGCCTTTGGATCCAATCGAGCGGCTGGCCTCTACAAACAACTGCTCTTTGATGGTCAATGTGGAACTGCGGATGAGACGGGCGTAGATGGGGACAGAGACAATGCCAATCGCAATCATGGCGTTGTTGAGGCTCGGCCCAAAGGCGGCCACCATCAAAATCGCCAACAAGATGCTGGGGAAGGCCAACATAATATCCATCAAGCGCATGACGATGAGATCGACACGCCCGCCCAGATAGCCGGAGATGAGGCCCAACGGTGCGCCGATGACCACGCCAATGCCTACGGCGATCAGACCAACCGTCAGCGAAAGCCGCGCCCCGTAGAGCAGCCGCGAGAAGAGATCGCGGCCCAGTTCGTCGGTCCCCAAAAGATAATCGGCGCTGGGACCCTGGCGAGCCTGGGAAAAGATGGCGCGGTCGATCTCGTGGGGGGCGAGCAGCGGCGCAGTGGCGCTGATCAACAGGAAGATCAAGACGATGATCGCCCCTGCCACCGTGCCTGGGCTGCGCACCAACCGCCGCATGACCAATTGCAGATTGGAGGTGGGCGGGCGTAGCGTCTCCATGCGGGCGGGGACGGGCGAGGTTCGGGTCGATACGCTCACAGGGGTTGCCTCTTCTCAGTCGTAACGGATGCGGGGATCGAGATATGCGTACAGCACATCCACAAACAGGTTCACGGCCACAAAACCAATCGTGATCACCAACACTGTCCCCTGAATCACAGGATAATCGCGATAGCCGATGGCGTCCACCAACAGGCGGCCAATCCCCGGCCAGGCGAAGACCGTCTCGGTGAGGACCGCGCCGCCCAGCAGCGTGCCAAATTGGAGGCCGATCACCGTAACAATCGGGATCAATGCGTTGCGCAGCCCGTGTCGATAGATCACCGTGCGCTCGGAGACGCCTTTGGAGCGGGCTGTGCGGATGTAATCGTTGCCCAGCACCTCTAGCATACAGGCCCGTGTCATACGCGCCTGGATCGCCATAGAGTTGGCGGCCAGCGCAATCGTGGGCATGATGTAATGTCGCCAGGTGCCGCTGCCCGTGGGGGGGAGAATGGGCTGAGAGATGCCCAGCCACGAGGGCAACGTCAGCGCAAAGAAGATGATCAGCATCAACCCCAGCCAGAAGATGGGCATGGAGACGCCCAACAACGCCATGGCCATGCTGGCTGCATCCACCCAGGTATTAGCCCGTGTGGCAGAAAGCACCCCAATCGGAATGCCCACCGCCGCCGCCAACAAGAGGCTCAAGAGAGCCAGTTGCACAGTCCGCGGCAGGCGTGTGCGGATCTCCTGGGCCACGGGCAACCCACTGCGTACCGAGCGCCCCAATTCTCCTTGGACAGCCCGCCCCAAAAAGAGGCCATATTGCACCAGCAGCGGCTGATCCAGCCCCAGTTCACGGTTGACCTGGGCGATCAATGCCGGCGTTGCCAGTTCCCCGGCAATGGCGATAGCAGGTCCGCCGGGCACCCAGCGAATGCTCCAAAAGACCAGAAAGGTGGCGCCGAGGAGTACTGGAATTGCCCAAAGCAGACGTCGAAGGATGTAACCACTCATGGCGTATCCATTGTCTAATAAAGCCTAATCGTTAAAGCGTGAAATGTGAAACGTGAAACGTGACCTCTAACAAATCACGTTTCACGTTTCACGTCTCAGCAAATCGAGCAGACCAATGGCTATCTATTCAACAATATCCGCGTACTTGGCAATCAAGCGCTCGTTCGGATGGACGATGAATCCTTCCACGTTGTTGCGGATCGCCGTCACCTGCACCTCGCTGTAAAGGAAGAGCCAGGGCGCGTCTTCCCAGATGATCTCAAGGGCGTCAGCGTAAAGCTGCTGGCGCAGATCTTGATCGGCGGTGGCGCGGGCTTCGTCAAGCAAGGCGTCTACGTCAGGGTTCTGATAGAAGGCGCCGTTGAAGCCTGGCGGGATCTGGCTGGAGTGGAAGAGCGCATAGAGCGCATAGTCCGCATCCATGGTCGGCGTGGACCAGCCCAACATGGCGAATTGGACCTGATTGTTGGGCTCCTCGGCGCGCACGAAGGGCACATATTGCGGCCATTCCAATGTGCGCAGTTCGACCTGTAAGCCTACTTCAAGCAACTGCAAGCGGATAGCGTCTGCCACCAGCGCATCCTGGACGTAGCGACCCGTGGGGTGGTAGAGAACGACCTGGGTCCCCTCGGCAATACCAGCTTCGGCCAGGAGCTCGCGGGCGCGATCTACATCACGGGCATAGGGAGTCTGCTGGCTATAGCCGAAGATAGGCGGAGCCATGGGCGCATCGCTGACACGGGCGGCACCGTCAAAGAGTTCATTGACAATCGACTCGACATCCACGGCGTAGTTGACCGCCTGGCGGACGCGTGCATCGGTGAAAGGTTCCTTGGTGACGTTGAAGAAGATATAGATGGTGCGCAGGCCAGGGGTTGTCTCAATGGAAATATTGGGATTGGCGGCCAGGCGCTCCGCTTCAGAGGGAGGTACGCGCACGGCAATATCGGCAGTGCCAGCTTCCACTTCCACCAGACGAGCGCCATCCTCGCGCACAACGCGGAAGATCACCGTATCGATGGCGGGCTGATCACCCCAGTAATCGGGGTTGCGGGTAAGGACAACTTCTTCGTCACGCGCCCAACTTGAGATCACATAGGGACCGGTGCCGATGGTGTTGGCGGCGAGGAACTCTGTTCCCTGTTCCAGCGCGCTGGGGGCGACCATAGCCAATGCCCCGTGGGAAAGATGCGCAGGCAGCGGCGCAAAGGGACCGCTGAGTTGGAGTTCTACAGTGTAGTCGTCCACGACAACAACTTCTTCAATGCGGTCGATGAGGAAGCGGAAGGTCGCCAGGTTGTCGGGGTTCAGCACCCAATCCAGGTTGGCCTTGACGGCTTCGGCGTTGAAGGGTGTGCCATCAGAGAAGTTGACGCCCTGGCGCAGGGTGATGATCCAGGTGTTCTCCGCTTCGCCCGGCTCCACACTCTCGGCCAACAGCGGCTCCAATTCGCCCTCTGTGTTCATGTAGAGCAGCGTTTCGTAGACGTGTTCCAACACCGTGAATGACGGCGAAGCAGTGACTAGATGGACATTCATGTTCTCAATGTCCGTGCCGGTGACAATGGTCAGCGTTTTTGGCCCAGCCGGTGCGGGTTGAGCAGGCTGTGCGCCGGGTTCGGCAGGTGCGCCAGGGACGGGCGCAACACAGGCGCTTACGATGAGTGTCACGAGCAGCAGCAGCGCTGCCCACCAACTTTTCACTTGCATGATGCAATTCCTTTCTGTAGATGCTAGAGTAGGGGTTAAAATTGGAACTTTGTAGACAGCGTGGCTGCCTGAGAAATCCACAGGTACGACGAAACCCTGTAAGGTACGCTGAACAATTATGACCTAAGCCAGCAGATTTGTCCAGTCTCACACTGGAATCCCCCTCTTTGTGGGCTTGCGCGTATGGGCATTGGAAAATTTGCCGAGTTTGATCGATCCCCGCCCTATGGATGGTTGCAAAGGGGTGAAGATGAGGTACGATGAGGACAAACGTTATCAAACAGATAGTTGAGAAGAACCGTGAAAAGACTTTACCAACTTCAGCACTCCCCTCTTTCAATCCTGGCCCTGGCTGGGCTTTCCGCGCTGCTCCTCTGGTTGATCCCAGCAGAACAGACGCTGGGCAATATTATCAAAGTGATCTTTCTACATGGCGCGCTGGTGGAAGTAGGGCTGCTTGTCTTCGCCGCCGCGGGCCTTGTCGGGCTGGCCTATTTGGTCTGGCGCACCGAGACATTGGACCGCTGGACCATGCGCTCAAAAGACGGGCGTCATCCTCTGGATCGTCTATGCGCTGTCAGTATGGTTTCGACAGAAACTGGCGCAAGGGTCAATGGATCGCCTGGGATGAGCCGCGGGTGCGCGCCAGCGCACTCGTCTTGGGATTTTGCATTCTCTGTCTGCTCTTTGTGATCTGGGTTGACAACCGACTCTTCACAGCGCTGACCAACATCGCCGTTGCGGGGATCTCCTGGTATCTGGTCAAAGGCGCCAACATCCTGCGCCATCCCTTTGACCCAATTGGTACATCGAATTCTGACCGCTATCGATTCTACTTTGCCCTGCTCCTCGTCATCGTCCTCTTGTTGGCGGTCCAGTTGACACTCTGGCTGCGCGAGAAAGATCCATCTGCCTCAAACTGATGCCAATACATCCTTAACAGGGAATGGCCTGGTCGCCATTTCTATCCATGCCCTGTCTCCTAAAGTGGAGGTGGGGCATTTCTTGTTCCCTCTCTACATGTGCTGATTCTGAGATCATTTCTTATATCAAAATTAAAATTCTTAATAAAAAATCAGCAAAATTAAATCAAAATCAAAAACAATATCAATAAAATCAATTTTGGGTATTGACAAACTTCATTTTTGTTGTAGAATAGTTTCAGAAAGTGAAATTGACCTTTAATTTTCGGTTGAATTGCAGATAAGGAGCGACTCATGTTCGACCCCAAATTTCTTACACTTGCACAGGTCCGCTACGAAGAAATGAAACATAATGTCAACTACGAGCGGATCGTCCGTTTGTACGAGGAAAAGCCATCTTTGCATGTGCGTCTATTGGCCGGTATGGGGCGACTCTTCATAAGTTGGGGGATCTTCTTGCAGAAGCGCTATGACAAGAGCATCCAACAGCCGGTTTGGGTGAATGGCAGCCGCCGTATGGGACGTGTCTTATGAATCCATTGCCCAGCCACTGCCCTTTCTGCGGAAATGGCGAACTCGCCATCACCGGCTTCTACTGCCGAGAATGTGATACTCGCGTCGAAGGACGCTTTTTTGTCACCAGCCCTTTCGTCGGGCTGACGCCGCAACAGTTGGCCTTTGTCGAGACCTTTGTGCGTTGTGAAGGCAAGTTCACGCGCATGGAAAGCGAACTGGGCATCTCTTACCCTACCATCCGCGGCCGGCTACACGAGGTGATCCGTGCGCTGGGCCACGAACCCGGCAAGGATGACGCGATTACCCTCTCGGACAAAGAACGGCAGCGGGTACTCGAAGCGCTGGAGGCCGGTGAGATCAGCTATGACGAAGCCATGCGCGTCCTCCAGGGCGAGTAAGCAGGTTTGAGATATTGGAGATTAGAGATTAAAAGCTTGAGCGACGAGCCTAATCTCTAATCTCCAATATCCAATCTCTAATCTCCAATATATATTCAGGAGCCAAACCATGAACATCAAGTACGATTTAAGCGAACTCGAACAGAGACCACCTATCTTTTTGAAGATCCAGGGCCATCTGCGCGTCCACGGTTGGGATCAACCTACGCTTGAGGCGCAGACTCCCGACGAAGATCCAACCCTGAACATGGATCAAACCCAGATTCTGATCGAAACCGAACATGATCTGACCATCAACTTACCCGCCGACAGTCAGTTAAAACTCCAAGTCGAAGGCGATGCCACGATCCACCGGATGGAAGCAGAGGTGCAGATCATCCAAGTTGGCGGCGATCTCTCCGTCGAAGCAAGCGGCGTCGTGGAAGCCAAAGAAGTAGGCGGCAATCTGCATGTTCGCACAGTCGATTCATTCACCGGTCAAAGGGTAAGCGGCGACGCGTCCATTGAAGCAGCCCAAATGCTGGTACTCGACCGTGTCGGCGGCGATCTTTCCATGCGCCAAATTGAGGATGAGTTGCATCTCTCAGCCGTGGGCGGCAATCTCAGAGTCGAAACAGCCAAGAAGTTGAGTATTGACAGAGTAGGCGGCGATCTTTTTGTGGTTGACGCGAATTCGTTGAACTGCCGCAAAGTGGGCGGCAATGCTACAACGGAACGAGTACAAAGTGTGGAACTTGACCATGTGGGCGGCGACATCCGAGTGCGCCACGCGCATCGGGTCTCCACCCGCAAGGTGGGCGGCAATGTTGAAGCTGTTGATGTAACCAATGCTGTGGCTGTCAGCGCAAGCGGGGATCTGCGACTCCTCAACTGCGGCGGCGATATTGCTGGCAACGCTGGCGGCGACGCGAAACTCGAAATCACATCGGCAGCGCCGAAGGTACGCGTCAACGCGCGCGGCAACATCCACTGCATCATGGGAGAAGAGAGCAGCGGCAACGTGCGCGTGATCTGCGGCGGCGAGTTGCACGTCACTGGCAAGGATAGCAATCTAGCCGTGCAAGGAAGAGGCGTCCATACCTTCCAGGTCGGCAGCGGAGATGGAACTATCTCGATGATTGCGGGCGGTGATGTCCAGGTAAACTGCAACACGAATGTAAGCGAGATCCGCAGCGTCACCGGTGACTTTACCGAAGTCCAGCAAGAGATGAAAGAATTGAATGTGGAGTTGGGCCACCTCAATCAGGAATTAGAGCGGATGGGCATTGAATTAGGCCGCGAATTTGGATCGCTGGGCGAGAAGATCGCAGAGAAGATCAACCGCAAACTGCGCCAAAAATTCGAGCGACATAGCCGCAAAGCAGAGGCCAGAGCGGGCAAAGGGTGGGCATTCAGCTTTGGATCGCCTATGCCGCCGGTTCCGCCTGTGCCGCCGGTTCCACCCCGTGCCCCCTATCCTGAAGCGAGCAGGAGCGAGCCGGTGAGCGAAGAGGAGCGGATGCTGGTGCTGCGCATGGTCGAGGAAGGCAAGATCACGGCAAGCGAAGCCGAAAAGCTGTTGGCCGCGCTCGAAGGCGAATACCCTGAAAGCTGACCCGGAATTCGACTCATCCCAGGAAGAACGTCATGGTCCACGCTATTGAAATCGAATCGCTGCGCAAAGTCTACCGTAAACGCAACAGCCCCGACGTGGTCGCCGTCGATCATCTCAATCTCAACGTCGCGGCGGGGCAGGTCTTCGGCTTCCTCGGCTCGAATGGGGCGGGCAAGACGACGACAATCAAGATGGCTTGTGGACTGATCGAACCCACGAGTGGCCGTATCCGCCTGAATGGTTTCGACGCCCACCGCCAACGAGGGGATGCAATGCGCCAGATTGGCGCTGTGCTGGAAGGGACGCGCAATGTCTACTGGCGGCTGACGGCGTGGCAAAACCTGCTCTACTTTGGGCGGCTCAAAGGGGTGACGGGCCGATCCCTCAACCAACGGGCCGAACGACTGCTCACCGAACTCGATCTATGGGATCGGCGCAACGATCCCGTCAACGGGTTTTCGCGCGGGATGCAACAGAAAGTCGCCATTGCCTGCGCCCTGGTCGCTGATCCGCCAATTGTGCTGCTCGACGAGCCAACCTTAGGGCTTGATGTCCAGGCGGCGCGTACGGTAAAGCGCTGGATCGAAACACTGGCGCGGAAAGAGGGCAAGACCGTGATCCTCACCACCCATCAATTGGATATGGCGGAAAGCCTGTGCGATCAGGTGGCGATTATGAGCCACGGCAAACTGCTTACGCACCAACCCACCGTCGAACTGCTCGGTCTCTTCCGCCAGGAGTATTACCACATCCGCGTTAATGGTCATCTGGAAGCGGCGCAGGCTGCCCGCTTCCCCCATTTTACGCCTATTGTCGAGAACGGACAGACGATCCTGAGTGGGCCGGTTATCGAACGCAACGAACTCTACACCATCATCGATCAACTGCGTGCGCTCGATCTGGAGATGATCTCCATCGCCCAAACTGAACCCAATCTAGAGGAAATCTTCGTCGAGTTGATGGACCGGGCGAACGAGAGAGAAAAGTGACTGGGGACTGGGGACTGGGGATTGGATATTAGATATTGCGTGGTGCATGTTCAGAATGCGTAGTGCATGAAGGGTTTCACATGCCACTTGCAGACCTGCAACCTGCAACAACATATCGTCTCGACCACTTTTGCCCTTTGCCTTTTGCCTTCTTTCCGGGCTATCTGCTACCTGCTATTTGCTATCTGCTTCTTGGAGGTCTCATGCAACTGACAGCAACGATCTTTCTCAACGAAACCTATAAACGCTTGCTGCTGCTCTGGGCGTACAAGTTCAACTTCTTCACCCAGATGATCATGTTTGGTTTTATCTTCATTGGCATCAGCTTTTTCGTTTCGGGTGGACAACCCAACGCCGGGCAGCTTGCCCCAGCGTTGCTGGGCTATCTGCTCTGGTTCTATGCGCTGGCCGCCATTAGCGATATGAGTTGGGGAATACGTGAGGAGACGCAGACCGGCACGCTGGAGCAGATGTATATGAGTCCTCTGCCTACGGGGGTACTCATGCTGGGCCGGTCGGCAGCCTCGTTGATTGTCAGCACGGTGATGGTCAGCATCACGGCAGTGGTGTTGATCCTCTTGCTGAATGTGCAGTTGCCCATGCGCCTGGCCGGTCTCCCCGTCTTCGCGCTGACGATCGCCGGTCTGTATGGATTTGCCTTTATGCTCGCCGGGGCCACGTTGATCTTTAAGCAGGTAGAATCGTTGGCGAATGCGCTGCAAAACATGTTGCTCTTTCTCAATGGCGCCTTTCTGCCCGTGGACCGACTGCCAGGTTGGTTGCAGATCTTCGCCCATACGCTGCCCACCACCCAGGGGATCATCGTGCTGCGACGCGTTGTCCTCGACGGCGCTTCGCTGGCCCAGGTCTGGCAGGACGGCAGCCTGATCTGGCTGACGATCCACTCGACGCTCTATTTCGTCGTCGGCTGGTTCGTCTTCCGCTGGTGCGAACAGAAAGCGCGAGAACGGGGCGCGTTGGGGCAATACTGAGAACGGTGAATGGTGATTGGGGGCAGAGGTGGTGCGTAGCGCGTAGACGATTGTCATCTGCCACTTGCAAACCTGCAACTTGCTACTTGCAACCCTACATTCGTCCGCGATCCAATACAATCCATGAACTTATTCCGCTCTTACGAGCTTTCGGGAAAAGGAGTATCTATGGCTACAGTTGAAGAACGAGTTAAAGTTTTGAAAATGATTGAGGATGGCAAAGTGAGCGCCGAAGAGGGGACACGCCTTCTGGCTGCGCTGGACAAAAGCCGTCAACGGGGGCAACGGGGCGGACGGGGCGCGCCGCCGGTCGAAGGCAATGGTCGCTGGATGCGCCTGCGCGTCTCTGATACCCGTTCGGGCAAGACCAAAGTCAACATGCAACTGCCTCTGGGGTTGGTCAACATGGGCTTGCAGCTTGGCGCCCGCTTCGTCCCCGAGATCGACAGCCTTGACGCCGGCCAGATCCAAAACGCCCTGCGCTCTGGAACACGCGGTAAGATCTTAGAAGTAACGAGCGATAGCGGGGAGCTGGTGGAGATTTATGTCGAGTAGAGACTGGGGCTCAGGGACTAGGGACTAGGGATCGGTCAAAGAATCTCTAGTCGCTTAATCGCCTAATCTCGTTTACAAGCGATTGAGCGATTAGGCGATTTCAGAAACTTAACCCGATCCCCAGTCCCCGATCCCCAGTCCCTGCTCTACCACACGCGCAGCATGGGCCAGATCAATTCCATGTCGCGGATCAATTGGAAGAGCATGGGGCCATAGCCAACGAGGATCAGGGCGAAAGCGCCGTCGAGCCAGGGCTTCCAATTGTTCAGCCAGTCGGGGGTATGGGCGTCAGCGTCAAGCGCCTCGGCAACGGGCATCTCAACGGGTTCGCGCAGCTTCCTGCTTGCCAGCACTGTCCCCAGCATGACCACAAAAAAGAGGATAGCGCTGATTGTGAGCAAGAAGACGCCAAAGAGCATCTCCATGATCATAGGGTTCCAGGCGGCGTCGGCGTAAGGGGTTGATCCCAACATCGTGCGCCGAGGAGCGCCAAAGTGCAGCCCCAACAGATGAAAGCCATTGCCAAAAAGGATCATGCCAAAGAGCCAGGTCCACGCCTGCCCCAGCGCCAGGCGGCGGCTGAAGAGTCGTCTTCCGCTCAACTTGGGGACCAGCCAATAGGCAATGCCGAAGAAGGTGAGGGTCGTCGCCGAGCCAACTGTCAAATGAAAATGACCGGGGATCCATGTGGTGTTGTGGACGGCCAGGTTCATGTTGTACGAAGCGTTGGTGATGCCGCTGATGCCGCCAAAGGCAAAGAGGATCATGGCGAAGTTCTGCGCTGTGAAGGATGGATCACCCCACGGCAGCTTGCGGATCCACCCGAACCAGCCCTTGCCGCCGCGGGCGCGTCCGCCGGTCTCCAACGAAGCGGCCACAGTAAAGGCCGTGAGCAAACTGGGGAAGGCCACGCCGAAGGTCAACACCGCGTGGATAAACTTCCACGCCGCGGGGATGCCGGGATCGGTGTACTGATGGTGGAAGCCGAGCGGCGTCGATAGCAGCAAGAAGAGCCAGAAGACGAGGCGGGCCAGGTTCTCGCTGAAGATTTTGCCGCCAGCCTGTTTGGGAACCATCCCATACCAGGAGACGTAGGCGGGCAGCAGCCAGAAGTAGACGAGTGGATGGCCGGTGAACCAGAAGAGCGTGCGCCCCAACAGCGGATCCACACCGGGGATCCAGTTGAAGACGGCGGGCAGCAACAGGAAGAGGATCTCCGCGGCCACGCCAATCGTGCAGATCTGCCAGAGTACCATGGTGATCAGCGACGACAGGGCAATGAAGGGCGTTTTCACGCCGGGGTTGTCCTTCTTCCACGCCCAGTAAGTAAAGTAGAAACTCCACCCTCCGATCCACGAGCCGACGACGACCAGGGTCAGGCCAATGTAAAATTTGGCGTCGGCCATCAACGGTGGGTAGAAGGTGTAGAGTACGGTGGCTGTATCCCCCAACAGCGGAATTGCCGTCAAAATCAGCCCTAGCGTCATCACCACAAAGCCGGCAATGCCCACCGCCGGATAACGCAGCGGACGTTCCAGACTGCGCGTCACCGTCATCGTGAAGAAACCAACGATGAAAAAGGTTGTCCACACCAGGGCGTTGAGTACACCGTGGATGGTCAACCCCTGATAGTAACTCTTGAGCGCAGGGGCGAGCATCGGGTAGAAATTGAAGCCGGCATGTTCCAGCCCCTGCAAGATGCCGATCAAAATACCGACGGCGAGCGCCGTCATGCCGATGCCGATATAACCGGCGGTCAATCTATCTTCAACCACATATTTTGCTCTGGCAGATGCCCCGGTTTGGGGCGCAAGCCCAACAGGTTGGCCTAATGTCCCGACCGACATATCTCTTTCTCCTCTTCAAAATTCAGGTTTATACCCAGGTGGAAGAGTTCCTCTGTAAGCGCCCGCCGTGGGCAGTACAGAGTCCTGCCTTTACTCAACGATGATCTGAGCGTACATGGTATGGTGCAACGTGCCGCAATACTCGTGGCAGATGATGTTGTAGGTTCCCGGCCTGGCGAAGGTGGTCTTCAATTTGGCCACCTGCCCCGGCAACACCATCATGTTGATGTTGGTATCGACGATTTTGAAGCCGTGCTGCACATCGCGGCTGGTGACATAGAACGTCACTTCTGATCCCACCGGGACACGCATCTCGTTAGGGACGAAGCTCCAGATCTGGGATAAGATGTACGCTTCATATTTGCCAGGAGCCAGCTCACGCAGACCCGGCTCTGCCCACGGGCTGCCTGGTTCGCTCAACGCTTTAGGGTCAACCCGCTGGTAAGCCGAGGGAACCTGAATGCCGCTGGCAACACCAGCGACGATCACCGCGCCAATAAAGGCGATCAAAATCAGGATCGTAATGCGGATCCAAGCCTGTTCATAACGGTCGACGTGTATCACTGAGTTGCTCCTCTCGCCAACACGGTGAGATAAACATTGCCCCACAGGGCCAGGATGATAAAGGCGTAGATGATCATCAGCGCAATCGCCCCTTTCGGGGTATCGGGATCTTTCACAGCGGCCTCCTCTCCAAACAAAATCGTGATGGATTATGGATAACAAACAAAGAGATGTGCGGCTTCATACGCATAGCGGGTGATCCCGGTGCTGTTGATCGCCTCGGTGAGGAGTAGATCCAGATCGCGCAGGACTTCCGCTTGTGTGGGCAGGGTAAGGCGATAGTGCCGCCGCAAAATGCCTACGCCATCCACAATCAAAATGGATGGTTCCACCTTGAGCGTTCTGCTGGCGTCGGCGGCGTAATAGGTATCCATTCCCGCGCCCACCACCATTTTCACGTGATCGGCGTCGCCGGTGAGCAGATGCCAGCGCGTGGTGTCGATCCCCTGGGCGCGGGCGAAATCGCGCAGCGCTTCGGGCGTATCCCGCTCAGGATCGACGGAAATCGTCACCAGATCAATGGGGATCTCTGTGGGGATGCGGCTCAACTGTTCCTGAATCCCGGCCATGAGCGCCCAGGAATCGGCGCACTCCTCGCCGCAATGGGTGAAGGCCATGTTGTAGATCACAATGTGGCCGCGCAGATTCTCGTGCGAAACGCGATCCCCATTTTGGTTGATCAAAAGATAACCGGGGGCCAGGCGGATGCGCGGCAGCACCAACACCGGGCGCATCGTCACAAACAACAAAATCGCCACCAACGGCAAGGCGAGCAGAACATAGAGTAGTTTTGATTTTTGGAAAAATACCGAGGATCGCTCAATTGGATGAGCGTGAACAGTGGCCAAGTTTCCCCCCAAACATGGCATTGTCATAAAATTGCGCGTGTCAGGTATAGATATATAGGCATTGGCCTATCAGAGACACCCGACAAATGTTGAGTCGAACGGCTGGTCAGGTGACTAGTCGCTTCAAAACGCGCCATATGCACACCAAATTCCCACCCGCTCAAAATCGTATGCTGGATTACTATCCTATGCTATTTTGTGTAGAACAGCAACCGCAGATGCGTAAGGATGCGGTTTGAGTGAGAGTTGCAATTTGGCAGGGAACATGCATGTTGTTGCTACTGTCTCGCTGAGTTATAATTGCACGTAAATACGTGCAATTGCATTTAGACGGGAGCGCGACCATGATTGAGAAACAGAATGTAACACTGTCGATCCCCAAGAATCTGCTACATAAAGCGAAGATCGTCGCCACGGAACAGGAAACTTCATTGTCAGGCCTAATGATCGCGTTGCTAACGGAGTTAGTGGAAGAGAAAGAGCAGTATGACGCCGCAAAACAGCGTTATCTAGCCTTACTTGCTGAAGATGATGACCTGGGTACTGGAGGCAGTATCACCTGGGCGCGTGAGTCTTTACATGAACGTTAAGACGAGTCACCAATTTATTGACACGAATATCCTGGTTTATGCACATGATGCTTCTTCAGGTGCAAAACATGGCGTCGCACAGTCGTTGTTACACGAGCTTTGGCACACAAAAAGCGGGTGTGCGAGCATTCAAGTACTGCAAGAGTTCTATGTCACGGTGACTCGCAAAGTTGCAAAGCCCTACACTTCTGATAAAGCTGCGCAGATCATTTACGAATTGGGGCACTGGCAAGTACATAGTCCGACAGTAGAAGATATTCAAGCGGCTATCTCGACTCAGTCTCGATACAATATCTCATTTTGGGATGCAATGATTGTCCGCAGCGCAGTTCGGTTGGGTTGCGAAACACTTTGGTCTGAGGATTTGAACGCGGGGCAGCGATATGAAACAGTTCTTGTGCAGAATCCGTTCCATCCCTACGGAACGTAGCATCCTCTGCTCCTACAAGTTGGATCAAAGTTCCATCTCTGCGCTATACTCTCCTGCATGTACAAACGTGTCGTCGTAAAACTTGGAACCAGTGTATTGACCGGCGGATCGCGCTATCTCAACCGTCCGCAGATGGTGGAATTGGCGCGCCAATGTGCGGAACTCCACCGCCAGGGCTGTGATATTTTGATCTGCACATCGGGCGCGGTGGCTGCCGGGCGCGCCGAACTCAACTTTCCCCAATTGCCGCCCACCGTCGCCAGCAAACAGATGTTGGCCGCCGTGGGTCAGAGCCGATTGATGTTCATGTGGGAGCAATTTTTCGACATCTACGGCATTCATGTCGGCCAGATTTTGATCACCCGCGCCGACACCGAGAACCGCCGCCGCTTCCTCAACGCGCGCGACGCCATCGGCGCGCTGCTATCGCACAAGATTGTCCCGATTGTCAACGAGAATGACGCCGTCGCCACCGAGGAAATCAAGGTTGGGGACAACGACAACCTCTCGGCGCTGGTCGCCATTCTGGCTGACGCCGATCTGTTGCTCTTGATTACCGATCAACCTGGCCTCTTTACCGCCGATCCGCGCACAGATCCGAACGCCCAGTTGATCCCCGAAGTGCATACGATTGATGAATCGTTGAAACGGCTGGCAAGCGGCAGCAAAAGCGGATTGGGTGTGGGCGGGATGATCACCAAGTTGCAGGCTGCCGACATTGCTCGCCGCGCCGGCGCGGATGTCATGATCGCCGCCGGCAGCGTACCCAATGTGATCCTGCGCGCCGTTGCCGGGGAACCCGTGGGGACGCGCTTCCCCGCCATTCAATCGCCGGTGGAAAATCGCAAACGCTGGATTCTGGCTGGGCCAGCATCGGCAGGGACCGTCATGGTTGACACAGGCGCAGCACACGCCCTCCGTCACAGCGGACGCAGTTTGCTGCCCGCCGGCGTCACCGCCGTGGAAGGGTCCTTCGAGCGTGGGGATACTGTCTTTGTGCGCGAGGTGGATGGTCCTGTCCTGGCGCGCGGCATCTCGCGCTATGACAGCGACGATCTCAAACGCATCCGCGGCTGCCAATCGATAGAGATCAACAATGTACTCGGCTACACCTATGGATCGGTGGCGATCCACCGCAATGATATGATTTTGTTGGAATAGACCGCGGACTGCAGACCGTAGACGGCGGACGAATTCGAGGCATTTTCAGGAGAGAGCCATGATGATAACCGTAGAAGTACCCACACAGGCCCATATGGATCGGAGCGTTGATCTACAAGTAATGGGGCGGGCGGCGCGGATCGCCAGCCGTCAACTTGCCACGCTGACCGCGGCGCGTAAAAATGAAACCTTGCGCGCCATTGCCGACGAGTTGGAGGCGCAGGCCGAAACCGTGATGGCGCAGAATGCGCTGGACATTGCTGATGGCCGCGCCAACGGGCTTTCCGACGCATTGATCGACCGGCTGCTGCTGACCCGCGAACGCATCGCCGAGCTGGCTGCGGATGCGCGCAGGGTGGCCGATCTGCCGGATCCTGTGGGGGCGGAGATCGAAAACCGGCTGCTGCCCAACGGCATCCGCCTGAGCCGCCGCCGCATCCCCATTGGGGTACTCGGCGTCATCTACGAAGCGCGGCCCAATGTCACCATCGACATTGCCACCCTCTGCCTCAAGACGGGCAACGCCGTCATTTTGCGCGGCGGCAAAGAGACACTGCGCAGCAATTTAGCGCTGATCGGCGTAATCTCTTCGGCGCTGGAGAAATGTGGCCTCCCTCAGAGCGCCATCCAAGCTATCGCCAGCCCAGATCGGGCGCTGGTGACCGAACTCCTGCGTCTCGATCAATTTGTAGATATGATTATCCCACGCGGCGGCAACGCGCTGCACAAGCTCTGCCGCGAACAGGCCACCATCCCCGTGATCACAGGCGGCGTCGGCATCTGCCATCTCTACGTGGATGTGAGCGCGGATCAGGAGCGTTCGCTGGATGTGATCGAAAACGGGCGGGTGCAGCGTCCCAGCGTCTGCAATTCACTCGACACGGTGCTGGTCAACCGCGCGATTGCCGCAGAATTCCTGCCCAAACTTGCCCGCCGTATGGCCGAAAAAAAGGTGGAACTGCGCGCCACACCCGACGCGCTTCCCCATTTGATCGGACAAGGTGCGCAGGTGATCGAAGCGGGACCGGATGATTTCGACACCGAGTGGATGACGCTGATCCTGGGCGTCAAAATTGTGGACACCCTTGACGAGGCCATCGAACACATCCAGGAACACAGCATGGATCACTCGGACGGCATCCTCAGCAACGATTGGCAGAACATCACCCGCTTCGTCAACGCCATCAACTCGTCGGCGGTCTTTGTTAACGCCAGCACCCGCTTTAACGACGGCGGGCAGTTTGGCCTCGGCGCAGAAGTAGCTGTAAGTACCCAAAAACTCCACGCCCGCGGACCGATGGGATTGGAAGAGTTGACCACCTACAAGTGGATCGCCGTGGGCGACATGCACGTGCGCACTTCATGAATACCCGTCCCATCGGCGTCTTCGATTCGGGCGTGGGTGGGCTCAGCGTCCTCCGCGAGTTGCTGCGACTCATGCCCGACGAATCCTATGTCTATTTGGGCGACTCGGCGCGGGTGCCCTACGGCACCAAATCGGCGGAGACGGTGCGCCTCTTCGCCGGCCAATGCACCCGGTTTTTGCTCGACCAGGGCGTGAAGTTGATCGTGGTCGCCTGCAATACAGCTTCGGCGGTGGCGCTGGACGAGATCCGCGCCGCTGTGGATGTGCCGGTGGTGGGGATGATCGAACCGGCAGCGGCGGCGGCGCTGCGCTCTACGCGCAGTGGGCAGATCGGCGTCATCGGCACGCGCGGAACGGTCAACAGTCGGGCGTACCCGGTCGCCATCCAGGCGTTGAACGGCTCTGCCCCAGCGCCCACTGTCCATAGTTTCGCCTGTCCTCTTTTTGTGCCGCTGGTCGAGGAAGGGTGGATCGATCACCCGGCGACACGGTTGGTGGCAAAGGACTATCTTTCTGAGTTATTCTCCGCCAGCGATACCATCGATACCCTGGTGCTGGGCTGCACCCACTATCCACTGCTCAAACCCCTGCTCCATGCACTCCTCCCCAACGTCCGTCTGATCGACTGCGGCGAATACGCCGCCCACGTCGCCCAAACTTTACTTGCCCAACATGACACGCTCACCCCACAAACCACCCATGCGGACGCTCCTCGCGTGCGCTTCTGCCTCACCGATGTGCCGCCTGCCTTTGTCGCCATCGCCGAACGCTTCCTGGGCTTTGGGGTGGCCGATGTGGAGCGCGTGGGGATCGATCATCTTGAGATTACGTGATTGGGATTGGGGCTATCCTTCTTTTCAACCTTTGCGTTGACTTTCCGTGAAGGCGCAAATGTCAGGATTCAGGCGGGGTGCGAAAGTGCCGGGGACTTTTCGCTTGTAAAGTCCCCGGCACTTGGGAAATGCACCCATTTCAAGCGCAGATCTTTGCCCATGACTCCTTTCTGTGCTACGATTTTTCTTCACCTGAAAGGAGGTTGAATGAACTGTCCCAATTGCAACACGTGGAACCCCGACGATAAAGATGTTTGCTGGCGCTGCCAGACGCCGATGCCCAAACCCGTGGTCAAAGAGAAGCGCAAACCCATTGTCTTTCTGGGGCTGCCGCTCTGGGCCTGGATCGTAGTGCTGGTCATCTTCCTGGTGCCGATGCTCGGCCAATGTTTCATGCTGCCGCCCGGCTAAAGGTTTTGAGCTTCACCGATGAGCCGAACACATCCCCTGCGTCGCCGCCGCGCTACACGCAAACCTCAGCAGATTGAGGCTGGCGTTGCCCTGCCGCCGCAGACCGAAAGAGGTTGTCGCAGCGCCGGGTTGGCGTTGCTTCTGCTCTTGGTGCTTCTCCCTTTGCTGGCGGCGGCCTTTTTGTGGCTGGCCCCAGGCCAATCGGCGCAGACCTTCCTGATCGCGGGTATCGATCAGCGGCCCGATGAAACTGGCCCGGCACGCGCCGATGTAATCGTAATCATGCAGATCGATCCCGGCGTGAATCGGGTTGCGCTGATGAGCGTCCCACGCGATCTATGGTTGCCCCAGCCTGACGGCGTCACCAATCGCGTCAACACGGCGCTGGTGAGAGGCTACCGCGCCAGCGATCCAGAGGCGGGTCCGCGCTATTTGGCGCAGACGCTGGCCGCCAATTTTGGTCTGCCCCTCAATGGCTATTTCATCCTCAATTTTGAAGCCTTTGTGGATGTCGTCAACGCAGTGGGCGGGATCGATGTGGATGTGCCAGCGCCCATCGTCGATACCGCCTACCCCACCGAGGATTACGGCGTGCAGACGATCCGCTTTGAGACCGGGCCACAGCACATGGATGGCGAACGGGCCTTGATCTACGTGCGTACTCGCCATCAGGATAGCGACTTTGGCCGCGCCGCACGCCAGCAACAGCTCATCCGCGCTGTGGCCGAAAAGATCCGCTCGCCGCTCAACTGGATACGCATCCCTGCGGTCATGATCGCCATCGGGCGGAATGTGCAGAGCGATGTGCCGTTGACCCAGTGGCCGATTCTGGGACGAGCGGCCTCAATCCTCGCTGCCGGTGACGTAGATACCCTGATCCTCGATCAGAATTACGTCCAACCGTGGACGACTGAAAGCGGCGCTGCTGTTCTCCTCCCCCGCTGGGATGCGATCAACCCAGCTTTACAACGACTCTTTACTGTCGGACGGAGGAATTAGCAGATGCGGCAGTGGATGACCACCGACCGCAGACGGCAGACCACCAACATGCGCCGAACTACGAATCATGAATCACAGGAGTTTTCATGCCATCAACCTTTGAACTGTTGAAACAGTTGACCGAAGCGCCGGGCATCGCCGGGGATGAGGATCGGGTGCGCGCAGCGATCCTTGAAGCGGTGACGCCGCTGGTGGATGAAGTGCGCACCGACGCTCTGGGCAATTTGATCGCGCTCAAACGCGGCCGCGGGGATGGATCCCAACGGGTGATGATCGCCGCCCATATGGACGAAATCGGCCTGATGGTGACCGGTTTCGATCAAGGCTTTGTGCGCTTCACCAATGTGGGCGGCATCGATTGGAAGGTTATGCCATCACAGGAGGTCATCGTCCACGGCCGCGGTGATTTGCCAGGGATCGTTGCCAGCCGTCCGCCCCATGTGCTGCCCGCGGACGAGCGAAATAAGCCCATGCAAAAGGAGAAACTCTTCATCGACGTGGGCTTGCCCGCCGAAGATCTGGCAGGGCAGATCAGCATCGGCGACTTCATCACCATCCAGCGCGAGACGATCCAATTGGGCGAAAAGTACGCTACGGGCAAAGCCTTCGACAACCGCGCCTGCGTCACCGCCATGATCCTCATGCTGCATCAGCTTCAAAGTGTGGCGCACGACTGGGATCTCTACGCCGTCGCCACCGTGCAAGAGGAGATCGGTCTGCGCGGCGCGGTGACCAGCACCTTCGGCGTGCAGCCATCGGTCGGCATTGCCCTCGACGTCACCTTTGCCCGCCAGCCCGGCGCGGGCGAGGAAGAGACTGTGGAATGGGACAAAGGACCGGCCATCGCGCTCGGCCCCAATATTCACCCGACCTTGCATGAGCGGCTGGTGCAGACGGCCAAAAGCAGCGAGATCCCTTATGTGATCGAAGTGCTGCCCGGCAACAGCGGCACCGACGCCTGGGCCATGCAGGTGACACAGGCAGGCATCCCCACCGGGTTGCTCTCCATCCCCATCCGCAACATGCACACCTCCGCCGAAACCGTCGTCCTCAAGGACATTGAACGCACGGCGCGGCTGCTTGCTTCCTTTGTGGCAGGGCTGGATGGGGAGACGATGAGCGAGCTACAGTTGAAGTGATGGAGTAGGATCAGTATGGTTGCTGTGCCAGAGGACCAATGAGTGGCGTAAAGTGTTTTAGATTGCGCGTGAAAAGTGGGATCTGGAGGCGTTGAGATATGGCAGCAATGATGCAGTCGAATGCATCAATGTTGTGGCTCAGGTTCATGAGGATCAATTGCTCGGTTGCCCACACGATATCTGCTGTAACTACTTCTTCCAGTGGGAACCGCTGCAACAATCGCAGGGCGGCGCGCTGTGCAACGAGATTGGGTGCGCCTTCAATGACTTCAAGCCACACGATGCGGCTTACAGCAAGTTCGCGCTGTGTTATAAACCAATGCTGTGCAGGCTCATAACCACGCAGCAGATCGATAATGATCGATGTATCTATAAGGCCATCTGCCATTTGCGAGCTTCTTTACGTCTGTGTTTTTGTTGCTCAACCCATTCAGATCCATCGGATATGCCCAGATCAGACCAGCTCCCCAGTAGACCTTGCTTGACAATTTCAACTGGGGATAAAGGCTGAACGGTCATCAAATCCGCTACTTCATCCGGCGATAATGCTGCTTCGTCAACGGTGGTTGCACCAGAGGAAGATGCCATGATCTCTGTCACAGAGGCAGCAAGTTCCGCGATCATAGCGATGCGTTCTGTCGGCGGTAACTGGAGGGCAAGTGTTAATACTTTTTGATATTGATTTGAGATTGATTGGGGCATCAGCATCCCTTCTTTCTTTTAGAATCAATGCCATCATACCACAACCACACACGAGGGTGTAGATGGAAGAATACAAGCTTCTCGAACAACTTTGTCTGGCCCGCGGCGTCGCCGGGCAGGAAGGCGCGGTGCGCCAGATCCTGCGCGAGGCAGTCGCCGATCATGTGGACTCGGTGGAGACCGACCACCTGGGCAACCTTATCGCCCGCAAACGGCCCACGGATGACAGTGACAATCTGCTGCGCGTGATGATCGCCGCGCACATGGACGAGGTCGGCTTCATGGTTGTCAAGACCAATGACAACGGCACGCTCAAGTTCCGCAGCGTGGGCGGCGTCGACGTCCGTCTGTTGCCGGGCAAGCGCGTGCGCATAGGCGAAAAGGCCATCCCCGGCGTGATTTTGCAGAAACCTACCCATCTCCAAAGCAGCGGGGATCGCAGCGGGGTCGCCGAGATCGATAATCTGGTCATTGACATCGGCGGAGCGAATGGCATCAAACCCGGCGACATGATCACCTTTGAGCCGAGCTACGGGCAGGTGGGGCGGCTGCTCAAGGGTAAAGCCTTTGATGACCGCGTCGGCTGCTTCGTCCTTGTGGAACTGCTCAAGCGCGATTATCCGTGCGAGATCGTCGGCGTCTTCACCGTGCAAGAGGAGATCGGTCTGCGCGGGGCGCGCGTCGCCGCCTATGCCGTCGATCCCCACATCGGCTTCGCTCTGGAAGGGACCATCGCCGACGATCTGCCCAAAGAGAAGGACGAAAGCCCCACCACCCAACTGGGCAAAGGACCTGCGCTCTCAATTATGGATCGCAGCGCTTACGCCGACCGGCGGCTGGTGCAGCATCTCATCCGCACCGCTGAGGAGAACGGCATCCCCTGGCAACTCAAACAGCCGGGCGTCGGCGGCACGGATATTGGAACGATCCACATGGCGCGGGCCGGCATCCCTTCGATGGCTGTCTCCGTGCCCTGCCGTTACATCCACGCCCCCGCCGCCCTGCTCGATCCCCAGGATCTGGCGCACACCATTGAGCTGATGGCGAAGGCGTTGGGGACGCTGCGCGTCGGGATTGGGGATTGGTGACTGGGGAGTGGGTGAATGGCGAAGACGATTGTCACCTGCAACCACTTTTGCCTTTTGTCGCCGACCGCTACGGTCGGACTGCCTTTTTGCCTTATCCCTGCTCTCCAAGCTAACTGCTAACCGCCAACTGCTAACTGCCAACTGCTAACTGCTACAACAGGTAAAAACTCATGAAAGAACTGATCCGCAAACTTTGTGATGTATATGGACCCTCCGGCCAAGAGGAAGCGGTGCGCGACCTGATCCGCGCTGAGATTGCTGATGTGGTGGATGAGATGCGCGTCGACGCGCTGGGGAATCTCATCGCCGTTAAACGCCCCACCCAGGGCGGGGAAGGCAAGCAAACCCGCGTCATGCTCGCCGCCCACATGGATGAGATCGGGGTGATGGTCAGCCATGTGGACGCCAATGGTTTTCTGCGCGTCTCCACCGTGGGCGGCGTCCTTGCCAATGCCATCCTGGGTACACAGGCGCTCTTTGCCGATGGCACCCGCGGCGTCTTCGGCAGCGAAGGGGAGATGATCGTGCGCGACAAGCCCGATCTGCACAAGATCTTCCTTGACGTGGGCGCGTCCTCGAAAGAGGAACTGAGCGTGGGTGTCGGCGATCAGGCCGTATTCCGCAGCGAGTTCATCGACCAGGGCAAACGGCTGTTCGCCCCCAACTTTGACGACCGCATTGGCTGCGCGGTGCTGATCCAAACGCTGCGCGAACTCAAAGAGACGCCCAACGAGATCATCGCCGTCTTCACCGTGCAAGAGGAAGTGGGGCTGCGCGGCGCGGCCACGGCTGGCTTCGGCGTCGAACCCGACGTGGTCATCGCCCTCGATGTCACCGCCGCCGGCGACATCCCCGAAGTCAAAGTCAGCCCATCGGCGCTGGGCCAGGGACCGGCGATCAAGGTCAAGGATGTACGCATGATCGCCCATCCCGGCGTGCGCCGCTGGTTGGTCCGCACCGCCGAAGCCTACGAGATCCCCCATCAGCTTGAAATATTGGAACTGGGATCGACCGACGCCGCTGCCGTACAGATCAGCCGCGCCGGCGTCCGCGCGGGGACCATCTCCATCCCCAGCCGCTATGTTCACCAGCCGTCACAGATGGTCGACTACGACGATGTGCAGAACTGTGTGCGGTTGTTGGTCAACGCGCTGGGTGGACCGATTCAACAGTTTTAGATGCAGCTTGTTTTCCTAATCCCCAATCACCCCTACAAACGGACGCATCATGCCGACATCCGTCGCCACGTTGAAGACGGTGACGGTGATGCTGCCCGCGGATAGCGCTGCCGCCGGGGTGAAGGTGAAAGTGTCTTGATCCGTCTGCGCCACCGCGCCGGGGATCGTCGCGCCGCCCGCGTCGGTGACGGTGATCACCTCGTCGAGCGCAGCCGTGGGCACCACCGCCGAGTTGAAGACGACGGTGATCGCCCCGTCTTCTGCGGTGGTTGAAACCACCAGCGGATCGCGCCAGTTGCGGATCGCCTTGGTGCTGTCCTCTCCTTCGCCCCAATCGGTCCTGGTGTTGTCGATCACCATCGTCCCTTCGGGGCTGGCGACGACCGCAGTGGGCCGGTTCGCCATGCCCGCTACTGCGCCCCACTGCTCCACCGTCTCCCACGAGCCGCGGGTATACTTGTATTGGAGCGGCGTCCCTTCCTTGACAATCGCCGTGAAGGACCAGACATTCTCCTCAACCTCGGTCATGGGCTGCACCGGGTTCCATTGTCCGCCGAAGACGTCACGGTTGTCCCCGGCGATGACGATGACATCCTCCGCCGGGGTGAAGTCGGGCACGCGCACGCGGAAGGTGACTTCGACAAAGTTCTCCGCCGCGGTGACGGCCAACACGTCCGACGGCTCGGAGCGGTTGAAGCTGGTATCCACACTTTGGACCTGATATTCGTAGACATGATCGACAACGACGGCGGTGTCGGTAAGGATCTGCGACTCGCGCGGCACGATGAAGGCGCGAGCGCAGGGATCGGTCTCGCCAGCGCTGACGTCGCGGCGGCAGACCCGATAGTGGTGCAGATCCGCGGTGCGCGAGGCGCGCCATTCCACCACAATTTGCGTGGGCGAGGCGAAGACCTCGGAGATGCGGAAAGGCCGATTGGGCGGATCCGTGTCCTCGCCAGGGATCACCGTCAACTGCCCCGGCGCGGACCAGGGCAGATCGGTGACGATGCCGCTGATATCGGCGTAGATCCAGCTTTCGCCGCCAGTAGTGCTGAATCGCCAACCGTAGAGATAGGTTCCAGGAGCATCGGGCAGGACCTGGGCTGCATAGACCATACTGCCGTCTGTTTCGCCCACACTCTCTCCTCGCACCCAGATTGCATCCTCCAGCGCGGGGATCACATCCGGTTCCACGCGGATCAGCCCCAACTCGGCAATGACGCCGGCGGCCTGGGCATCGCCATCGATCACAATACGACCTTGCAGGGGCAGGGTGGGCGTGATAGCGCTGATCACATGCTCAATCTGCATGGGATCGATCAGCGCTGCTGCGGCGACGGCGACACTGGGGATGAGGCGGACAGTGGCATGAAGGGGGCTTTCCATGCCGCTGGCGCGCAAGCTGCTGAATCGATAGTAAACCGGCTGACCGTTGGGCAAGCCGCCCTCGGTGAAGGTGACCACGCCCGGCTCGTCGACGCCGATCTGCTCGATCAGCGCGTAGCCGCCATCTACCGGCGAACGGTAGATGAGCAGATGGGTGACGGTGGGATCAGTCATCTCGATTTCGAGCGCAGCGAAACTATCCCCTGCGGCGGCGGAGACGAGGAGCGGCGCATCGGGCAGGCTCAGATCGGTCTCGGTCTCGACCAGCCAGATGGCGAAATCCATCGGCCCGACTTCGGCGCTCAACGGCGTTGTCGTCTCCTCGCCCGTAGCCGCGTTGATCAGCGTGGCAGCGAGCGGCACAAAACCTGTCAGGTTGAGATCGACCGTTGCCGCGGCATCCCCGCGGTTGATGGCAATGACGGCTGCGCCGGTGTCGTCCTTGCGGCCATAGACGTAGAGACCCGTGGCGTCGTCGGCGCTGAAGGTCGTCCACGCGCCGGTGCGCAGGAAGCTATGTTCCCCGCGCAACCGCCCCAGGAACTGGTAGTGCGCCAGCAGATCCTCGTGCTGTTGTCGCCATTGAGGCAGATCGGCGTAGCCGTCCTCGTCGGGCCAGGGGTAGGGCTGCCGGTTGTACGGGTCGTCGCGAGGAATGTCGCTGCCGAAGCCGACCAGCCCCACCTCATCGCCATAATAGACGGTGGGCGCGCCGGGCAAGGTGAATTGAAGCACCGCCGCCAGGACAAGGCGCTGTCGTCCATCCTCAAAATTGTTGACAGGTTCGAGCGCCCCATAATCGACGCCATCGTGATCGAGGACGCGCACCGCCCGATTGACATCATGCGAGCTGATCAGGTTCATCGCCGTTGCCCACGCCGCCGGGGGATAGTCCTCCTCGATGGCGCGCAGGGCGGACTCGAACTGGCTTGGCGTCAGCGCTGGGATCATGCCATCGCCGTCCTCCCAATCCCCGTCGCGCAGAAAGCCGAGGACGGCGTTGCGGAATCGATAGTTCATGGTGCTGTCGAACTCGTCGCCCAGCACGCGGCCGCGCACCTCCGGCTCCCACCACGTCTCGCTGTAGAGGATGGCGTCGGGGTATTCGGCCTTGACCAAGTTTCGGAAGAAGCGGAAGAAGTCGGGATTGAGGGCTGCCACATCAGGAACCACGTCGATGCGCCAGCCCTCCACGCCGGGGATGCGCAGCCAGCGCACGGCCACGCCATCTTCGCCCAGCCAATTGTCGATAACTTCCTCATTCGTGTTGTCGAGTTGGGGCAGGGTATAGACGCCCGCCCACTGCTCATAATCCGTATCCGCGGCGCAGGGACCGCTGCCTTCGGGCTGGGCCGCATGGAAGAAGAACCATTCGCGGAAGGGGCTATCCGCCGATTCGCACGCGCCTTCCGTGGCATGGCGGCGGTAGCGGTCGAAGATGAAGGCGTCGGAGCTGAGATGGTTGGGCACGCCGTCGAGGATCAACTTCATGCCCCGTTCCTCGGCGGCGCGGCCCAACTCCTCAAGCACGGCGAGCGACGCTTCGGCATCGTCCTCAATGCCCAGCCGCGGATCGACCTGATCGAAGCTGCGTCCATCATAGCGGTGGTTTGAGGGCGACTCGAAAATAGGGTTGAGGTAAAGCGCGGTGACGCCCAATTCCTGGAGATAGTCCAACTTTTCAAGGATACCTTGCAGATCGCCGCCGTAGAAGGTGCTGTTCCACGTGGCGTACCATGCGGGGTTCGCGCCGGGATCGTTGGGCTGCGGATCGGGCACAATCGTGTTCCACGGCGCAATGGGGAAGGCGCGCCCCCGCTCCTCAGGATAGAACCAATCGTCGGCGGTGGGGTCGTTCTCCACGCGACCATTGCGGAAGCGGTCGGGGAAAATCTGGTAGATCACGGCGTTCTTGGCCCAATCGGGCGCTTCAAAATCGGCGAAATAGGTGTAGATGTCCCAGGCTGCACGAATGCCCGGCGGGGGCGCCACGTCGCTGACATTGCCCGCGCCGCCGTCCAACGCGCTGTCGATGTAATAGAGGAGGGTATCGCCATCCGCGATCTCGAAGGCGTAGGTGTGGATGGTGGGGGCCGCGCCCGTATTGATCGTCGTCTCCCACCAATCGTAGCCTTCCTGCGTGGTGGCGGCGAGGATCATGGGGATAGTGGCGCGGACGCCCGTGGCTTCGTTGACCGTGAGCAGCCGCACACTTTCCACGTCCCCGGCCAGGGTGCGGAAGCGCAGAGTGACTTCGGTGTTCTCGGCCACGGCCCCAAAGGGGAGACGATAGAGATCGCTGCGGCTGTCGTGGAAGAGTCCACCCCGCCCGATCTGCCCGTCGCCTAAGACAGCTTCCGCTTGGGGTTCAGCCTCGGCTGCGCCTATCTCAGCGTAGACTTCGTTGGTCTCTGTGTTGAAGAAGAAGGTGACAATCCCACCCTCGCCCGTTATTTCCAGCGGCACGTTGGGGCCATCGCGCTCGCCATCAAGACCGAAGTTGATCGCCCACGATCCGTTGACGGCGGCTTTGAACTCATAGCTGCCCGGCGGCAGTTGCACAGTCAGCGTCCACACGCCGTCGCCGTCCTCGTCCGCGGCCTGCACGGATGGATGATCGGGCGACCAATCCGCGCCGCCGATCTGCGCGACGTAGTTGCCGGGGAAACCCACGCTCTCGATGGCGATCTCCGCGGCGGGCGTCTCCTCGGCGGGGAGGTCGGGCGGGTTGGCGATCAACTCGGCAATTTCGGCATCGAAGTCAGCCACGAATGTGGTCAACCCTTCGCTCAGTTCGCTCGCCTCAAAAACGACAGCCACCCGGCCAGGGATGGTGAAGGTCCCCGTTTCGGCGTCGAAAGCGGAGCGGCCCAGGTCGCTGGAACGCATCGCCAGCAGCGGGTGAAGCCGCAGTTCGGTCCCCGCCAGCGCATCGACGGTGAAATCAACATCGTCGGGGCGGGCGTTGATCAGCACGAAAATGGCGGCGCGGTCGGGGGCGACGCCCTCGCCGTCCACATCGATGATGCTCTGCACAATCAAGCCGGGGATCTGATCCGGCCCGCTGTTGTGGAAGCGCACCATGCGCATGATCTGCTCGGCGGTCTGCAAGCGCAGAAGCGGGGTGCTGCGGCGAATTTCGAGCAGGATGCGGAAATAGTCGGCGACGGAGGCGATATCCACCGGGCCGGGTTTGAGGTTGGGATCAGCCAGCAGCGGCGCCATGATCGGCCAATCGCCCTCGTTCTTGTCGGCGACGGGCAGGCCCTTGCCGAAGTTGTTCTCGGTGTAGCTCCAATCCAGGGCGTTGAACCAATCCCCAGAGTTGTAGCTATCGCGGTCGAAACTCTTGGAGCGCAGCATGTCGCTGCCAGCGTGGAAGAAGGGGACGCCTTGCCCCAGCGCTACAATCGAGAGGGCGAGTTGCTGCATCTTCACCCGCTCGCCCATGGGCGTATCCTGCGGCGCGCCGTAGGTCAGCGCGTCGTAGAGGGTCTGGTTGTCGTGGGCCGAGGCGTAGTTGATTGACTCCTGTGGATCGAGGGTGTAGCCGGCGGGCGCGCCGTTGTAGCTGATCTCCGCGCCGGTCACCGCGGCCCCGCGGCTATCCACGAGGACGTAATCAGCCAGGTTGCCCGCCATGCCAATGCGGATCCAATCTGTTTCGTGGAGCAGACGGCGCAGATCGGCTTCATCTGCTTCCCCCTGCACTTCATTTGGATTGAGATAGAGACCGGAGATAAAGCCCTGTTTGCGCATGGCCTCGCCGGTATCAAAGGGACCGACGCCGCGCACGGCATCGCGCAGACGGTCGTTGAAGGTGCCGATCCCTGTGCCCGCGGCGTTGAGTTGGGTGGCGTTGACGCCACGGGCATTCGCGGCCACTTCGCCAAAGTCCCAGCCTTCGCCGTAGACGTAGATCTTGGAACCGTCCACGCCGTGCGCGTCCTCGGTAAGGCTATCGAGCAGGGCGCGCACGTTGACCATCTCTTCGAGCATGTGATGGCCCATGAGATCGAAGCGGAAGCCGTCCACCTTGTATTGGGTGGCCCAGGTCTCCAATGAATCGAGCATCAACTTTTCCATCATGGCGTGTTCGGTGGCGGTGTTGGAGCAGCAGGTGCTGGTTTCCACAATGCCGACGGCGTTGAGCCGGTGATAGTAGCCGGGCACGATCTTGTCGAGTACCGATTTCTCGGCCTGCCCGGCGGCGTTTGTGTGGTTGTAGACCACATCCACGACCAGCCGCAGCCCCATGCCGTTAAGCGCTTGCACCATCTGTCGATATTCGAGGATGCGGGCTGCGCTTGCGGGATCGGTGCTGTAACTGCCTTCGGGTACTGTGTAATGGAAGGGGTCGTAGCCCCAGTTGAAGCCGTCCTCGTCGCGGGTGGCATAGATGATGGCCTGCTGTTCGGGCGAATCGGGCGGCAGCGCGGCCAGTTCCGCAGGATCGGGTTCGATCCAGTTTTCTTTGACTTCATCGATGGTGGCGATGTCGAAAGTCGGCAACAGATGCAGATGGGTCAGCCCGGCCTCGGCCAATCCGCGCAGATGGGCCACCCCTGCGCCATCCTCGACGGTGAAGGCCAGGTAGGTTCCGCGCAACTCCTCAGGCACTGTCTCATCGTAGACGCTGAAATCGCGCACATGCAACTCATAGATCGAGATATCTTCGAATTTTTCCAGCGGCGGCTTGGTTAGCTCATCCCAGCCGTCTGGCTTGAGCGCAGGATCGTTCAGATCCACGATCTGGCTGCGGCGGCTGTTGACGGCAAGGCTGAAACTGTAGGGGTCGGTGACAAGGTTGGTCTCGATGCGGCCTGTGGATGGTACAAAGACGCGCACCTCATAAAGATAGTAGCGCCCTTTCCAGTCGGCCTCGCCGGTGACGGACCAGACGGAGAGTTCCTCGCCGCGGCCGCGACGCATATTGACGATTTCGGGGTCGTCGTCGTCGTCGCCGTAGAGGAAGAGGCGCACATTCTTGGCCGTGGGCGCCCAAAGTTTGAGCGTGGGGATTTCGTCGTCCCAGACCACGCCCAACTCGCCGGAATAAGCGAGTACGTCGTCAAGCACGCCGGGAATCTGCAAACCGGCGGCGTCGAGCAGTTCCCCCTCGGCGGTGATGGCGGTGACGGCAAGTTGATTGCGCACGAGCAGCGCCGGGTTGGGCGCGTCCGCGGGCAGGGTGAAGGCGGCATAGTTCGCCAGATGGGGGAAGCGTGCAACGATCTCGGCGCTGGGTCCACCCTCGGCAGGGGTGAGCGGCAGCGTGCTGTAGCCCTGCCCGCTGATCCCGGCCTGGGTCAGCGACATCCCGGCGTTGGGGTCCGAGTGGAGAGCAACGGTGGCGCCGTCGGGCAGATTGTTCACATTCCAAAGGATCGTTGTCGCGTCCACCCAATAGGCGGCTAGTCGGGTGATGTCGCCGGGCAGAATAGCGTTGGGATCGGGCGCAGTGGTGTAAACATTGGTATCCCCCGACAAGATCCACGCCTGGCGGCTTTGGGTCAGATCGAGAAACTGATCCGGGCCGGGGTCCTTTTCGTCGCCCTTGTGGACGATGAAGCCCAGCCGCTCGGCGTCTTCGGCCAGGCGAACCGTCCAAAAGAGGCCGAAGTCGTCCTCGCCGGCGGGGGGCAAGGGCGTGGTCCACATCACCTGCTCAATGGTGTCCTCCCAGACGTGCAGGCCCCAGCCCTCGTAATTGCCGTCGGGCCGGTGATAGTGGATGGTTGCGGTATTGGCCTCATCCTGAGCGGGGGGCGCGGCCAGCATCCCCGCGGGGAGCAGGCTGACGAAGAGCGCGAAAATCAGGATGAAATTCAGCAGGGGTGTCCGGCGTTGTCGCCTGATAGGGAAAGGGATCATCGATGACCTCCTCAATGGGAAAGATAGTTTGTCTGATTTGCCGACTACAAAGCGGCGCATATGGGTCTATACTTAAGTGCGTGATGCGTGTACCAGATAAAGACGGATCGGCTAGTATGTCACTGGTGAGAGTACGGTAGCTCAGATTGGCTGGTGCGTCAAGAAGATTGTTGAGGACGAACATATAGAGAAAAAATCAGAGCCAGACTATGGTAGAATAGGGAAAACCAGACTGACTTGCCAAATATTGAGTGTTAGATTAAGGGAATAAAATGAACGCGGTAACTGTCACAGATGCAAAGGCAAATTTGGAACAGATTATTGAACAAGTCATCGCTGATGTAGATCCGACAATCATCAGCACGGATACAGGTCAACAGATAGTTCTTTTACCATTAGAAGAGTTTAATGCCTGGAGAGAAACCCTTTACCTGTTGTCTAATCCCTTTAACGCTGAACACTTACGTGAGTCCATCCTGGAAGCAGAGAGCGGAAAAACAGTAGAGCGAGGGTTACTTGACGCATGAAATTAGTCTTTACCGAATCTGCTTGGGAAGATTATCTCTGGTTTCAAGATAACGATCCGAGACTCGTCAGGCGGATCAATACACTAATCAAAGCCGCGATGCGAACACCATCCGAAGGGATAGGTAAACCAGAACGTCTGAGGGCAAATCTCTCTGGATATTGGTCAAGGCGGATCAACGAGGAACATCGGTTGGTTTATAGAACTACCGAAACAGAATTTATCGTAGTAGCTTGCCGTTTCCACTATCAGAAGTAGACATAAGCGAAACAAAAACCGCACCATCCAATGGACGGTGCGGCTTCTGATGACCTCTGGTCGGGGAGAGAGGATTTGAACCTCCGACCTCATCGACCCGAACGATGCGCGCTACCGAGCTGCGCTACTCCCCGTAACAGTCATCTGCGCAAAGTATACATGGATTGGGCGGGATCTTCAAATTTCGTGGCCTGAGAACTTGAATAACTTTAGCGCCGCTCTTTTTTGCCTGCATTCCTCTGCTGTGATAAAATCTTCGCTTGGACCTGCGGCGAGGAACGGCTAATGCAGAGCGTTTCTCGCTCTTTCTGTTCACAGCCAAAGCTGTGGGCAAGCCCATGGAAAGAGAATGAAAGGAGATGCGCGGGGATGACCGAGCAAATGAACCAGTATGAACTCATCTACATCATTCAGCCAGATCTGGATAGTGATGAGACCAAAGCCGTTGATGAGCGGGTGAACCAGGCCATTGCCAGTCAAAATGGTCAGATCATCAGCACCGAAGTGTGGGGACAACGCAAGCTGGCGTACCCAATCAAGCGATACTTTGAAGGATATTACATCCTCCACAACGTGCAGATGCCGCCCAGTGGCGTCGCCGAAGTGGAACGCACACTGCGATTAAACGAAGATGTCATTCGTTTCCTTGTTATGCGCACAAATTGAAAGATCTTTTGAGGTACGCTGGTTTGAGAACGCTACGATTGACAGTGCAGCAGTACGAGACGAACTCTCGTCCCTGGTAGCCCTGTTGTAAGTCAAAACAGGGCCGTGTATCTTCCTCCAAGCTGGCAATCTTCACTGTCGCAGGTCACTGATTGCCAGATGGAGAAGTACGGGGCCATTACTAGGCTGTCCGGGCCAACACCGGACTGAATGAAGGAGCGCACAATGAGTGAAGAAATGATGAATGAATCTGAGGAACTTGAAGAGATCATCACAGGCGAGTCGGACACTGATTTCGACGACGATGGCGACTACGATGACGACTTTGAAGAAGACATCCCCGCCGCCGACGATGACTACGATGAGGATGAGGAAGAAGAGGCCGGCGTCACCTTTTCTGAGGGTCCGGCTGTCTTTGGCCGCACTCGCACCGAAGCCCCCCGCGACGGACGCCGCAGCAATATTCGCAGCCTTGCTCGTGAGGTAAAATTAGAGGACATTGACTACAAACGGGTTCAGGTTCTCAGCCGCTTTGTGGATCGACATGGTCGCATCCTCTCGCGCCGCAAGACACGTGTTAGCGCCAAAATGCAGCGCAAAGTCACAGGCGAAATCAAGCGCGCCCGCCATCTGGCGTTGATGCCTTATACCCGTGAACACGTTCGTATTACGCGCAAGCGCTCGTAACAGTCATCTCCGCATGATTCCTTAACTGACTTGAGTGGGGGCGTAGGAGATTCCTATGCCCCCATTTGCCGTTATACCTATCTCCTCACCGGTTGAATTTATAGCAGAAGGATCATTATCGATGGGCAAACGAAGGAAGAATATACCGGAGGAACCCAAGGTTGAAACCCGGAAACAGACGCGGGTACGTCTGAGCGTTCAGAGACGCAATCGGCGGATCACGATGATCGTGGGCGGCGTACTGGCGCTGGCGCTGATTTTAGTGATCGTCGGTATTATCAGCGAAATGGTGATCAAACCCAACAGCGTCCTCGCCCGCGTTGAAGGACGCCCAATCGTCACCCGCGACTTTTGGGAACGCACCCGGCTACGCCAGGGCGAGTTGCAAAGCCAACTCCAACAATATCAGATTTTCTCTGCCCAATTTGGCGATCAGAATATCTTCGCCTCACAGATCGCGCAGATTCAGGCTACGTTGAGCAGTCCGCTTTCGCTGGGTACTCAGGTACTCAACCAGATGATCGACGAGCAGGTGATCCGCATCCGCGCCGAGGAATTGGGGATCACTGTCACGGATGCGGAGGTGGATGAAGCCCTACGCGAAGAAATTGCACGCGGGCAGGGCGCTGTCACAGTGCCACAAGCCACAGCCACCGCAGAAGCAGGCGCAGAGGCGACCGCCACCGCGCTCCTCTTTACGCCAACGCCCACCGTTGCGGTCACCGAAACCGAGACGATCACCGATACCGATGCCGTCCTCGGTACCGGGGAGCCAGCCACGCCCGAACCGCCCACAATCCTCACCGATGAACTATACCAGCAGGGATTGGCTACACTGAGCGATACATTGCGCCAGCGTTCTGGCATTTCTCTGGATGGCTATCGGGAGATTATCCGCACACAGTTGCTGGCCGAGAAATTACAGGAACAGATTGGCGCCGAGCAGGTAGCCGCCACTGAAGAACAGATCGAAGTCCGTCACATTTTGATCCGCTTTGACGAGACAGCGGGGATCGCGCCGGGTGAAGAGATCACCGAGACTGAGGAGATCACCCCAGATGCGGAAATCGCTCCCGATGAGGAGATCACCGAGGGTGAAGATGCCACTGACGAGCCAGTCGCGGAAACTGAAACAGAGAGCGAAACGCTTACCGATACAGAACCAGTGACTGAAACCGTAACGCTCACCGTTACCAATCCGCTCACGGGTACTGAGGTGGTCACATCCACTGAAACTGTGACTGACACTGAAACTTTGACTGACACCGAAACTGAAACCGTAGCGGATGATGAACCGGTGGCCGAATCGGAAGTTGTGACCGATACGGAAACGACAGTCGATCCTGCGGTGATCAGCGACGAGAGTCGAGACGAGGCGGCGGCGCTGGCCTTGGCCCAGGAACTGCGCGAACGCATCCTGGCTGGGGAGGACTTCGCGCAACTGGCCGCGATCTACAGTGAAGATCCCGGCAGCGGCATGGATGGCGGCAACCTCGGCTGGGTCGGGCGCGGCGCGTTTGTCCCCGAATTTGAGGAAGCGGCCTTCGCGCTGCCCATTGGCGAGATCAGCCAGCCTGTCAGAAGCCAGTTCGGCTACCATCTCATCGAAGTCTTGAACCGGGATGAAAATCGCCCCAAGGATGAGAATCAACTGCGGCAGGAACGCGCCCAGGCATTCAACAATTGGCTTCAGGAGCAGATTCTGTCACTCAATATTGAACGCCCCACGGATCTGCCTTCGAGATTGCCAGCGGGATTGTAGTGTGGATATGTCGTAGTCTGCCAAAACAAATTTGTTGAGTAGGGGCGCAGCAAGCAGCGCCCCTACTCAACATCTGACAAAGTAACTTTGGTGGATCAGTAGTATAAACGAGCATAAAGAGGAGGACGGACTGTCAGTCCGTCCTCCTTTTCATGCTGTCTCCCCAATCTGGCGACGGACGGTGAGGCGCAGCCGTCCATAGTCTGGTTCACCCAGCAGATCCACTGTGCGCGGGCGAGGTAAATCAATCGAAATTTGCGCCTCAAGATGGCCCGGCTGACCTCCCAAAACCAGAACTCGATCCGCCATGAAGACCGCTTCATCGATGCTGTGCGTCACCATGACGACGGTCTGTCGGTAGCGTTGCCAGAGATGTAACAGTTCCAGATTGAGTCGCTCGCGGGTAAGGGCATCCAATGCGCCGAAGGGTTCATCCAAAAGCAGTAGCTGCGGCTGACGGATCAGAGCGCGCGCCAGGGCCAGGCGTTGCGCCATCCCCCCAGAGAGATGGGAGGGATAAGCGTCGGCAAAGTCGAGCAATCCTACCGTCGCCAATAAGGATCGAGCGTGATCCTGCGCTGCATCATCGATCCGTCCCTCGATCTCCAGCGGCAGCAAGATGTTTTCCATCACTGTACGCCAGGGCATTAGATTGCTCTTCTGAAAGACAAAGCCAATGGATGGCGGCGGCTTCTCCACCAATTCCCCTGCCAGCCACACTTTGCCGCTGCTTGGCGTCAACAGCCCACCCAGTATGCGCAGCAGCGTACTCTTGCCGCTGCCGCTGGTCCCCACCAGGCAGACAAATTCGCCCTGGCTGACCTCAAAACTGATATTGCCCAGTGCGCGCACTGTACGATTGCCGCTGATATAGGTCTGGGTGATTTTCTCAACCTGCAGAAATGACATCTGCAATCGGCTCTCTTCCGCTACTCCACAAACTGATTGGTGTAGAGGCTCTCCACATCCACAAGATGATCGACCAGGCCGATGCGTTGGAGGAGAGCGGCGACATTTTCCCATTCGGCCACGGTGGTGGCGCCATGCGCCCCTTCGGGGCGGGGCGCCCAATAGATCAGCGATGCATCGAAGATCGCACGATTGGCGACCTCATTTTCGCCGCCCGCCTCAGGCACGTAGGTCAAAGCGATGGCGAAGGCTTCATCGGGATTGGCAAGGGTGTACTCCACAGAGCGCAACGTGGCGCGCACCATCGCCGCTACCAATGCCGGCTCTGCGGAGAGGGTGGCTTCATTGGTGATCAACCCATTCGCCGGAATTTGGAGGTATTCATCCAGCGGGATTTGGGTGATTTCGATCCCTGCCAATGTCAGCACGACCGGACCGTTCACCGCGTAGTCTGTCGCTGCGTCTACAATGTTCTGGCTGACTGAAGCCGCCTGGGTAAAGCCGATACTCTGCATTTGAATGTCGGCCTCGGTCAAGCCCGCCGTCTCAAGGATCGCACGCAGCGCAATGTAAGTTGCCCCAAAAGGGCCGGGGACGCCGATACGTTTGCCTGCCAGATCAGTTGGTTTCGTGATCCCTGTTTCCGATTTGGCGAAGATTGTCACCGGGTAGCGTCCATACCAATTCATCACATAGCGGACGGGCAACCCCTGGGCGCGGCCTAACACCACCTGATCCCCGCTGCCGATCATAAATTGGAAGTCGCCTGTACCCACAAGCTTCAAATAATCGTTCTCAAACCCATAATCGAGTGACAGCTCTAGGCCTTCCTCAGCGTAGAAGCCCTGGGTCATCCCCACGTAGAAAGGGGCAAACTGCACACTGGGGATGTAGCCTACCCCCAATGTTATGGGACGAAGCGCAGGTTCAGCTTCCTCTGTGGGAAGCATAGGCGAGGCAACAGGCGATAACGGCGCGCAGGCAGAGAGCATTAGAATGATAAACAGGAAAAGTAAACGTCGCATGGTTTTTCCTTTGAAGCACTGAATTGAGGAGCGGTGACTGGTGGCTGGGGAGCAGGAATAGACGCCATCTCTGCTCCCAGTCACGAATCCCCAGTCACCAATCCCTACTGCCTCCAACGTAGAAAATGGCTTTCGAGCAACGAAACGATTAAATAGAGCAACTGTGCAATGATCACCAGCGCCAAGACGGCGACGAAGATCATCGGTGTATCGAGTACGCCGCGCCCCAAGTTGATCAAGAAGCCCAACCCCACATCCGCGCCCACAAATTCCCCCACCACGGCCCCCACCACCGAGAGGATCACACTCAGTTTTAGCCCCCCAAAGAGGACCGGCAACGCTGCCGGCAGTTCCAACTTGGTAAAGATCTGCCAGCGGTTGGCGCGCAGACTACGCATGAGATCGCGAAGATCCGCATCCACGCCCCGAATGCCAACCATTGTACTCACCAATGTGGGGAAGAAGACGATCAACGCGCAGATCAGGATTTTGCTGGTGATGCCGCTGCCAAACCAGATCACCAGCAGCGGCGCCACCGCCACAATCGGGATCGTCTGGCTGGCGACAATGTAGGGTGAGAGCAGTCGATCCAGGGTCTGGCTCTTGCCCAGCAGATAGCCAAGCAGCAGGGCCAGGCTCAACCCGATCAACAGCCCTAGCCCGATCTCAATCAATGTGACCTGGGCATGTTTCCACAGAATGCCGGTTTGCGCCATTGTGACTGCTTTATTCCAGACCTGCGCTGGCCCCGGCAAAATAAAGGCGGGGTATCCCTGCCAGTGGACCAATCCTCCCCAGAGCATGATCAACCCAGCGAGTACAAAAGGAATCGAGAGCAGATCGAATCGGATCCGGCGCTGTGGCGCTTTCTTAGCCTCATCCTTGCGGTCGATATAGGGGGCTGCTGCGGGCAGTAATAGACCATTCTCTTTCATGGGTTCAATCTCCAGAAGGCCCGCTCAACTGTAAGCTGTCACCTCAAAAATGGGACGGGTTACGGCAGGGCAGGCAGTTCGTTCGGGGCGCAGCAAGGGGGAAGAAGGCGCGGCCAACAGGCGCGGAAAGCAAATCGCTTTCCTTTCGATCAGACGCGCCCATAAAAAAACCGAAACACCGGAGTGCTTCGGGGGCATGGACACGGTTTCACCAGCGTTCACAAAACCAGGTGGAACACATGCGCCGCCTGATTTCGCAAAAAACCCGAAGCTTGCAAGCTTCGGGATCTGGCGTAGATCGAATGGACAGAGTAACTGCACCCAGCAGATCCTCTGCACAACGACACCTTCTCTCATCCGGACTATACCGTCGGCGTCGGATTTTCACCGACTCCTGCCTTGCGGCTCACGGGCTTCCAAGTTTGAATTCCACCTGGCTCACCGTCGATCGGGAATTGGGGAATATCCCCTCACCCTGCCCCGAAGGTTTTATATTCTCTTGCCCTCATTATGGCAGAGCGGTTGGGGAACGTCAAGTAAACGGGGGTACGGGGTACAAGGGTGTAGTTCATCTTTGGGGCGAAAGTGCCGGGGACTTTTTGTCTCTGTAAAGTCCCCGGCACTTCACATGCCCCTAACACCTGGGGTACAAACCAGGGCCAGGGGAATCGTTCCTAAAAGGAAGCAACCTGCCTGATTTCTGGGCGATGTCAGGGGCAAGATAGAAGAGCAACATCAAAATCAATGGTCGTGGCAGGGGGGTCCATCCAAAGGAAACTGCAATGACCAAGTTAATCCGAACGCTACGAATGGTTTTGACGCCAATTGTTCTGTGCGTAGCGGCGTTGGGCATCTCCGCCTGCCTCGTCGACAACACGCCCAGAGTTTTACAAGAGGCCACGCCGCAGACTGTCGAAGCGGAAGTGATCCCCGATGCGGACGCTACCGTACCCGCTGAGGCGCAGGTCGGAACGATTGTGATAGATGAGGAGGCTACCGATACGGCGGCGGTGCAGCCTCTCGATGCAGCTCAAGTCGAAGCGCAGAATGCTGATCAGGTTAGCACAGTGGATATATCCGCCGTGCTGGTTCAGGCTTCATTCTTGATCAACCGAGACGTTGTCAGCCTGGACGGCAATCGAATCGGCACAGTGAATGATTTTGTTGTCGATTCCGAAAGTGGACAGATTCTCTACGTCACCGTCAGCCATGGGGGCGTCCTGGGTGTGGGGGCCAGCGAACGTGCGATTCCGCTCTCGGCCTTGGCCTGGAGCCCAGATCTGAATCTGACGCTTACCTCGAATGAGGAAGTCCTAGATGGTTTACCCGCCATAGAGAGTGACTGGCCGCTGGCATCTGACCCACAGTGGAACGATCAGATCGGCGCGTATTGGACCAATCTGGGCACAACTGTGGAAGATACCACCGGCGCGCTCCCGATGCGGATTCGTCCCCTGTTTGGCATGATTGCCGGTGAAATAGGCGGAGCGCTCGGGCCAATCGAGGATCTTCTGTTCGATCTGGGGCAGCGACAGGTGAGGTACATTGCCGTTTTTGCCAGCCCGAACTTCTACACCGTCGATACGATTGCCATGCTGCCTTTCAGCCTGCTCGATCTGGTTGAGGTGGATAGGCAATTGCTCCCTGTGGTTTTCGCTGACTCAGCCCTCTTCCTCATGGCGCCGAACATGGATCGCGATCTCTTCCAGACCGTGGATTTCATCGACCAGCCATTTATTGGAGAGTTGGATGCTCGCTGGGAAGAGTTGGGATACCCGCGCGAGGAAGGATCGGAAGAGTAGAGCTTGGAGGATTGGGAGATTGAGATATTGGCCTGGTACCAATCTCCTAATCTCCCAATCGCCGCTACTTCTTTACTTTGGCTGGCGCACCGGTTCGTCGATCTCGTCGATCTTCTCTCCGCTCTCGCCGTCGCGGATCTCGCGCAGATGGGGGAAGAGGATCACTTCGCGCAGCGTGTCGCGATCCGTAAAGATCATCGTCAGCCGATCCACGCCCATGCCGAAACCACCGGTGGGCGGCATTCCGTAACTCAGCGCCTCGATGTAATCCAGATCGATGGGGTGGGCGTCCTCGTCGCCGTGCCGTGCGCGGTAACTCTCATCCAAAAAGCGCTGAAGCTGATCCTGTGGATCGTTCAACTCGGAGAAAGCATTGCACAACTCGAATCCGCCCACAAAGCCTTCAAAGCGCTCCACTTGAAGCGGATCCGTGGGCGAACTCTTGGCGAGTGGGCTTACATCCTTAGGGTAATCGACCAAAAAGGTCGGCTGGATCAGGTTCGGCTCGACAAATTTGCTCAACAGCGTATCCACCAGCTTGCCCCACGGCGCATCGCTGCTGGCGTCAATGCCATTTCGCCGCATCTCAACCCGCAGCGAATCCGCATCAGGGAACTGCTCGTAGTCGATGTCTGAAGCTTCAAGAATTGCCTGACGCAGAGGGATACGCGGCCAGGGCGGGGCAAAGTTGATCTCGTGTCCCTGCCAGGTGACAACCGGTCCACCGTTCACCTTTTGCGCCACGTAGGCGATCATCTCCTCGGTGCGGCGCATGACATCGTCATAATCGGCGTAGGCTTCGTAAAACTCAAGCTGCGTGAATTCGGGGTTGTGCTTGAAGCTGACACCTTCGTTGCGGAAATCGCGCCCAATTTCGTAGACCTTGTCATAGCCACCCACAATCAGCCGCTTGAGATAAAGCTCGAAGCTGATACGCAGGTAGAGATCTTGATGTAATTGATTGTGATGGGTCACAAAAGGACGCGCCGCTGCACCTCCATAGATCGGCTGGAGGATAGGCGTCTCTACCTCTAAGAAGCCTTGGCTGTCCATATAATCGCGCAAAGCGCGGGTGATGGCAGCACGCTTGCGGAAGAGATCGCGAACATCCTCATTCGCCAGCAGATCGATGTAGCGTCGACGATAACGTACCTCTGGATCGCGCACCCCGTGCCACTTGTCCGGCATCGGCTTAAGCGTCTTCGAGAGGAACGCCATCTCATGTACGTCCACGCTCAGTTCACCGGTCTTGGTGATCGTCAGCGGGCCAGTGACGCCGATGAAATCGCCTAGATCGATCAACTTCTTCCAGACTTCGTTGTACCATCCATCGGGCAGATTGTCCCGGCGTACCATTAGCTGAATACGGCCAGTCCCGTCATCGAGATCGGCGAAACTGGCCTTCCCCATGATGCGGATTGCCTTCAATCGCCCGGTGATCGAGACGGTGGGTTGCGACTCAGCGCCACCTACATAGAGGTCACGGGCCTGGGCAATTGTATGTGTCCGCTGGGCGCGTGCAGGGTAGGGATCAATGCCAGCCGCACGCAGCTCGGCCAGCTTTTGCAGACGACTTTGCTCTTGATCGGTGAGATTTTCGGGGGCAAATAGAGATTGTGGATCAGCCACGATGACGATGCTCCTATCAAAACCTGCCGGACGTGACGAGAGCAGCGTCTCGGAAATTTGCCCAACAGTCGAATGATGAACTATTCCAACTTGAGGATCTGAAATTGGATCTCTCCACTCGGGGTTTTTACTGTGACTTTTTCCCCAATTTTCTTGCCCAAGAGAGCCTTACCCATTGGGCTCTCATTCGAGATGCGACCATTTTTTGGATCAACTTCGACCGAACCAACAATGGCGTAGGTTTCCTCAAGATCAGTGCCTACTTCCTTGACGACAACCGTACGTCCCAGGGCAACGACGTTGGCCGGCATGTCGGCCATCTCATCGATAAGTTGCGCATTGCGGATACGGTTTTCCACTTCGCGAATGCGCCCTTCGAGGAAAGCCTGGGCGTTTTTCGCTTCGTCATAACCGGCGTTCTCGCTGATGTCGCCCTCGGCTTTGGCTTCAGCAATCTGATCGGCTACTTCTTTGCGGCGGACGTTGATCAGGTAATCTAGCTCGGATTCAAGCTTTTCATAACCTTCTTTGGTCAGGTAGACAGTGTTATTGCTCATAGTTCCTTCTCACATGCAGAGTCTCTAGAGAGATCCCAATTCAATAGACGGCAAGGTATATCAACATAAAAATCAAAATACCGCCCGGCGAATACACAGGCGGCTTAATCAATAGTAGTGCCGACCCTACAGGAACTGGGTCGGCGCTTGCAAGAACCTATTATAGCCCACTTGTTCCAGATTGTAAAGCAGGAATGCCTTCGGAGCGTCGCAAATTTGGGGTGAGAATGCTCCTCGCCGGTCCGTGACCCGGCCGCCGCCGGTCACGGACCCGACCGCCGCGCCAGCAAACTGAACTACACCCTCGCCTTCATCCAATGACCGATCCTTACTCCCCAGATTTGGACATCGGACCCGATCTCGGTAAAGTAGAGAGACTGTTTTCCTGGCCGGAATCGCCCACACCACGAGGAATTCGCTTGAACGTTAGCCTGCCCGACTGGTACAAAGGTCCTAAACGCCCAACCGAGATCAATCGTACGGGTCCCAAAGGAGAAGAATACCGGATCTCCGTCATCGTGCCCACGCGCAACGAAGCTGTCAATTTGCGTCCGGTACTCGAAACTGCGCTCCCTTTCGCTGATGAGTTGCTGGTGGTGGATGGGCACAGCAGTGACGAGACCCGTGAGATCGCAGCATCGTACGGCGCAAAGGTGATCCTCGACAACAACCAGGGCAAGGGGGACGCCATTCGCGTAGGGATCGCACACGCCACCGGCGACATCCTCGTCTTTGTGGATGCCGACGGCTCACATGATCCCTGTGACATCCCCGCGTTGGTGCAGCCAATTGTGGATGGGATCGCCGATCATGTCTCCGGGTCGCGTATGTTGGGGGGCAGCGATGAACTCCACGCCACGCTCCACCAATTTGTGCGGCTCTTTGGCAGCCAGTTGATCACTCTCAGCGTCAACTACACGCAAGATGTTCGCCTCACCGATTGCCAGAATGGCTTTCGCGCCATCCGCCGTGAGATTGCCCAGGCCCTCGATCTACAAGAGAAGATCACCACCATTGAGCAAGAAATGGTGATCAAATCCGTGCGCAGCGGCTATCGATTGTTGGAAGTCGCCACCCATGAATATGTGCGCGCCAACGGCGAATCCAATTTCCGCGTCACCGATGTCTGGTTCACCTACGTGCGGAGCTGGCTCTACTATCTGTTGGTATGGAGACCGCGCCGGAAGAAATGAGTAATGCGTAATGCGTAACAGACAGCGCAACACGCTTCCGGATAGAAGCGAGACTCATCCAACCCGGTTTGTGCAACCGGAAGCCTTTCCTGATACCCAAGTGGCGCCACCAACAGGTACGTATTACGCATTACGCATTCGCAGCCACGCAATCCACCTGCTGCTCGCGATCTTCGTCCTCTTCGCCGCCACCTATTCCGTCCTCACCCCGCCCTTCGAGACGCCCGACGAGATCTGGCATTTTGCCTTCATCCAACATGTCGCCACAGGACAGGGGATGCCGGTTGCGGAGCCGAACAGCCAGGCGATGTGGCGGCAGCAGGGGGTGCAGGCGCCGGGGTACTATCTTGCCGCAGCGGCGTTGACGGCGTGGATCGACCAATCCGACTTTGCGGCCATTTATGCTCGAGCGAATCCCCATCGCGCCATCGGCCAACCGGACGCGCCCGACAACCGCAATTATCTGATCCACTACCCTGACGCGGAAAGCTGGCCCTGGCGCGGATCGATCCTGGCGCTGCATCTAGCCCGCTTCTTTTCGATTTTCCTCGGCGCGGTGACGATCTACGCTGTCTATCGCACACTCGACATCCTTTTGGGCCATTCCGCAGCCTTGCTCGGCGCGGCCTTCGTCGCCTTCATCCCCCAATTTGTCTTTATCAGCGCGGCAGCCAGCAACGACAACGCCATCAACGCCACGGCGGCTTTGATCCTCTGGCAGTTGACGGCAATGTTGAGACCAGAGGACGGCAGACGGCAGACGGCAGACGGCAGACGGCGGATCGCAGACGGCGCTTGGCGCACGGACCACCGAATACCCCATACCCAATATCCAATACCCAATCATCCCATCATTTCCTCTTTTTTGCGCCTCGGCTTCTTCCTCGGTCTGGCGCTGATCTCTAAACTCAGCGCGTTGGCCCTGGTGGGATTGATTGGGTTGGCAGTGTTGTGGATGGCGTGGCGTTCGCGTTCGCGGCGGCTGATTGGGTTGGCGATCCTCTGGATTGGCGGACCGGTGTTGCTGATTGCTGGCTGGTGGTATGGACGCAACTGGCTGCTCTACGGCGATCCGCTGGCGTGGGCGATGTGGGAAGCCAATATTCTGCTACGCGTTGTCCCGGCGAACGCAGCGACGATTCTGGGCGAGTTGGGAGGTTTCTTCCGCTCGTTTTGGGGCCTCTTCGGGTGGATGAATGTGGCCTACCCCGAATGGATCTATTGGGGGTTCGGCGCCATCTCACTTTTGACAGGCGCGGGGCTGTTGTTGCGGAGCATCAACCCTTCCCTAACCCTTCCCGCACGCAGGGAGGGGACAGTTGACGCGTCGAGACCTCAGCGCGACAACTGTCCTCCCCCCGCATCTTCTTGGCGAGGGGAGGTAGAGGGGGGTATCTGGCGTCTCGCCTCAATGCTCCTACTCCTCCTCTGGCTGCTGCTGCTGACCTACTCGTGGCTGCGCTTTATGCAGATCGCCCCCGCTGCCCAAGGACGCTACTTCTTCCCGGCAGCGTCCACGTTGGCGTTGATCTTTGTTTTAGGGATGCACGGCTTTGGGCAACGGTGGGGACAACGCATGGGGTGGGGGATCGTTGCCCTTCTCACCCTGTTGACCGGGGTAACTCCCTTTCTGATCATTCGGCCTGTATACGCTGCACCGACGCCGTTGATCCAATCCTTACAGCCGGCAGCGGCGCAATTTGGGATCAATGACGCCCAGGTTGCCATTTTGTCCGTCTCCTCGCCCCAGGATCAATTCTCCCCAGGGGACACCGCGCAGGTGGAGATCACATGGCAGGCGCTGATGACATTGGGCGTAGACTATTCGGTCTTTATCCATTTGGTGGATGAAGAAGGTTTTACCATCGCTCAACATGACACCATGCCCGGCGGCGGACAGTTGCCCACCAGTCGCTGGCAACCAGGCCAGGTGATCAGAGATCGATATGAGATCGCCATCCCTGCTACAGCGTACACACCCAACCGCGGCCAGTGGACAGCAGGTCTCTACAATCATCGGACGGGCGAACGGCTCCCTCTGCATGAGGACGCTGGCAATGGTTTTGTCTTCGGCAACCTTACCCTGACCCCACAGGAAAGCCCTTTTGCGACGTGGATGCCTAATCCCACCCAGGTAGATTTTGCCGATGGGATCTCACTGATCGGCTATGAATTTAGTCAGCGGCGTCTGCCCCCCGACGAAGAGATGACCGTCACCCTCTATTGGCGGGCGCGCCAGCCCATCCGCCAGGATTACACTACCTTTGTCCACATTCTCGATCAAGGATTTACCATGCACGGCGGACACGACGGCGCACCACCGCTGCCCACATCGTCCTGGTTCAGTCACGAAGATGACATCATCGCCGATGTGCATACCTTCCTCATCAGCCCCGATGCACCGCCGGGCGACTATCAACTGGAGATCGGTCTCTATCCCTGGCCGAGTTTTACGCGCCTTCGGCTGTTAGACGCCGCGGGCGCAGAAGGTGCGGATCGACTCTTGTTGGGTCCACTGCGGGTCGCGCCCTAATGTGTAAATAGCCGCTGTAGGTCGGACTGTCAGTCCGACCGGCGTTTTCATTCTTCATGATACTCGAAAGGGCATGAACACTGATTTCAAAATCCTGAATTCGTTGAACTTCCAAAATATGGCAGCCCGTATGTTATAATGAGGCGAGTCATTTTTATCGTTCACAGGAGTGGAATCATGAGTCGCAACAACAATCGCAACCGCCGCAAGTACTCACGCAGCCAGATCATACTTTATGTCCTTAGCTTTTTGATCATCATTAGCATGGTACTCGGCTCATTTGCCGGTATTTTAGGCGCTGGCTTCTAACGAATCTGTCATCCTCCAACGCTGAGGTTGCTGCTGTGATAGCCGAAGAACGACGTGGTCTGCTTCTAGTCGTCATAGCAGTCTTCCTCTTTAGCATTAGCCCGGTATTGATCCGCTGGGCCGCCGATTCGCTGACTGCCTATGAGATCACCGCTGGCCGGCTCCTGGTGGCCGGGGTCCTCGTTTGGGGGATAGCCATCCTGCGGCGGGAGCGGCTACCCCGCCGCAACGACTGGCCCCGATTTGCGTTTTACGGATTGGTCGCTGCGCTCCATTTTGGGCTTTACATTGCATCGCTCTCCTACACCTCAATTGCTCACAGTCTGGCGCTGGTCTATACAGCGCCAATTTTTGTTGCCCTCTTCTCGTGGATCTACCTGGGCGAACACTTGCGCCCGCGCCAATGGATGGGGATTTTAATCGCGGTCGGGGGCGTAGCGGTGCTGGCTGGCTTTGAACCCGCCTTTACTCAGCGTATGCTGATCGGGGATCTAATGGCCGTGGGCAGTGCTATCTGTTTTGGCATCTACAGCGTCGCCGGGCGCAGCCAACGCAATCGTTACCAATTGATCGCCTATGCCGGTACTGTCTATGTCATGGCAACGCTCTGGCTGTTGCCGACAGCGCTGCTCAACTTCTCGCCCCACGGATATACACTGCCGGCTATCCTCAGCATCCTGGCCCTGGGCATCTTCCCGTTGGGGATCGGGCACACCCTCTATAATGCTGCGTTGCGCCGGGTCAGCGCTACTTACGTCAATCTGATCGCCACCCAAGAAGTGACGGGTGGGATCTTGCTCGGCGTCCTTTTTCTCAATGAAATGCCCTCTTTTAACAGCATCATCGGCGCGTTGATCACTCTGGGCGGGATTATCCTCGTGGTGCTTTAGGAGATGGACCGGTGAACGCAGAATGGAAACAACGATGAACGAAAGACGGCTGGAGCTTTTCCCCCCCACGACACGCCTGGAGAAGATGCCAACTGGGGCAGATCATTTGAGCATCGGCGGCTGTGATCTGACGACATTGGCAGAACAGTATGGTACGCCGCTCTATATTTACGATCAGGCGACGCTGGACGGCGCTGTGGACGAATACCGCGCAGCGCTGCGGCATACATATCCTCATGCCACGGGCATCACCTACGCAGGGAAGGCATTCCTCTGCGTGGCGATTGCCCAATGGGCGGCGCGGCGTGGTCTCTGGGTCGATTGCACTGGGGCTGGGGAGATCCATATTGCTGTCACGGCTGGTGTGCCGCGTGCGCAGATCCTTGTTCACGGCGTCAACAAATCAGTGGCGGTTCTGGCAGCAGCCGTAACCCACGCCGGGACGATTGTCGTTGATAACCTGATCGAACTCCATCGGCTGGCGCCGCTCCGTAAGCGTGAGGCTGACTTCCCCGACCTTTGGCTGCGTGTGCGCCCTGGCGTAGCGGTAGAAACGCACAGTTATCGCCAGACCGGTCAGGATGATAGCAAATTTGGCATGAGTTCCGCGGAAGCGATGGAAGCGGTGCTCTTTTGCTGCCAACAGGATCTACCGCTGGCGGGCGTCCATTTTCACCAGGGATCTCACTTCCACGATCCTGAACCCATCGGCCCGGGAGTGGATCGTGTACTCGATCTCATCGCGACATTGCGCCAGGGGAGTGGATGGACGCCAGCCTATCTCTCACCAGGAGGGGGATGGGGCATCCCCTACCATGAGGACGATCTACCGCATCCATCGATTGCAGATTATGTGCGTTTTGTGGCGGCGCGGGTCGAGGAAGGCTGCGAGGCGCGTGATCTGCCTCTGCCAATCCTCCACATGGAGCCGGGACGGAGCCTGGTGGCGCGGGCTGGCGTCGCCATCTATCGAGTAGGCGCCCTCAAGCGCACACCACACCGGCGCTGGCTGCTGCTCGATGGCGGCATGGCCGATAACATTCGCCCAGCGCTCTACGGCGCACGCTATTCGGCGCTGCCTGTTGTCAGCCCCTTGCGCCCAGTAACGGATCAAGCCTGGTTGGCCGGTCCTTATTGTGAAAGCGGTGATGTGCTGATCTCAGCGTTGCCCATGCCCGATGTCCAGCCGGGTGAGATGATCGCGATCCCGGCGAGTGGGGCTTACCACCTTATGATGGGCAGCAATTACAATGGCGCATTGCGTCCGGCTGTGCTTTGGGTGAGCAAAGGCCAGGCGCAACTTATACAGCGGCGCGAAACCCTGGAAGATTTAGTGGATCGGGATTTGGCGTTACAGGAATCGGTGGCGGTATAGAACGAAGCAGAAGTAGTTATTCGCCCTATCGAGTCGCTTCTCTCTGACTGACTCGCGTCAGTTCGCGTACAACGTCATCGATCCGGCGTTTATAGCGCAGTAGCTCACGGCGGCATTCAACCTCTGAAGGCCCTTCAGGCTTGAATGAGCGCAACGTCTCTTCAATTTCCCAGTCGATCTGTAATTTGTACGGGTTTACTGGGTGACCCCGCAAGTATTCGCGCATCTCCTCGGCGATGGTCATGTCGTAGTGGGTCAGATCGTTATGCAGATCCACTAGACGATCTGTTGCGATGGCCGGCATCGGCAAGGATCGCAGAGTTTCCCAGGCTCGATTCAATTTCCGTCGATTCATGCTCATCTCTATCTATGGACCAGTGGTGGAATGGTGATCTAGGTGATGGAAGATCTGAAATACGATTGCTGACATCATCCATAAGGATTCTGATAGCGGATCAAGATATGGAGCAGCGCAGGGGTTCAAGAACAGTTCCCTGCAACGGAACGCCGTTATTTTGATCTGGGGTGGCGGCGAAGAGAGGCATATAGTTCACGTGCGGATTATAGCAGGTGCCTCTAACAAACAAAAACCTACAGCCCTTTTGATCATAAATAGAGCGTATGCTTCTGATGATAGGAGGTTGTGGTGCAAAAATCGAGAGGGAATTGCCCTTATATTTTGTAACTGCTAAGACCTGCTCTAGCCAGGTCACAGACCGGCCAGGAGCATGGGGCTTAGTAGTTACCGATTTTTCTTGAACTGAGAGTTGACTGACAGGAACGAATGTTCTATAATGTGTGGGTATTGTTATTTGCCTACCAAGAGGGAGAAACCAGATGGCCCGCTCGACAAAACCGACAGCAGCAGCGACAACAACAAATGGCAAAGATAAGGCACTAGAGACAACATTGAGTAACTTGACCCGCCGTTTTGGCGACGGGATCATCATGAAGCTGGGCGATGCTACCAAATTGGATGTGGAATCCATTCCCACAGGCAGCCTCAGCCTGGATATTGCCCTGGGCGTAGGCGGAATTCCGCGTGGCCGTATTATCGAGATCTATGGCCCAGAAAGCTCAGGTAAGACCACCGTATGTCTACATGTGATTGCAGAAGCGCAACGCACCGGCGGCGTCTGTGGCTTTGTCGATGTGGAACACGCATTGGATCCTTCCTATGCACGCAAAATCGGCGTAGATGTGGACAATCTTTACGTCAGCCAGCCGGATACGGGCGAGCAGGCGCTGGAAATCACCGAAGCGCTTGTACGTTCTGGCGCAATGGATGTGGTGGTGGTGGATAGTGTGGCTGCGCTGGTTCCTCGCGCCGAGATCGAAGGGGAGATGGGCGATAGCCATGTGGGGTTGCAAGCGCGACTGATGAGCCAGGCGCTGCGCAAACTCGTAGGCGCTGTCAAAACCAGCGGCACTTGTATGATCTTCACCAATCAGCTTCGCCAGAAGATTGGCGTCATGTTTGGCAACCCTGAGACCACATCCGGCGGGATGGCGCTCAAATTCTATGCCAGCGTCCGCCTGGATATTCGCCGCATCCAATCGATTAAGCAGGGCAACGATGTGATCGGCAACCGTACGCGCATCACCGTGCGCAAGAACAAAGTAGCGCCGCCCTTCCGTGTGGCCGAGTTCGACATTATGTACAACGAAGGGATCAGCACTGAGGGTGATCTGATCGATCTGGGGGTGGAACACGACGTCATCGACAAACGAGGCGCATACTACCGCTTCAACGAGGAGATCATCGGCCAGGGCCGCGAAAATGCCAAGATCTTCTTACAAGAGAACCCAGAGATCGCCAAGCAGATCGATGCAAAACTGCGCGCTACAGCCAGCTTGCCTGTCAACTTTGCCGCCGGCGAAGACGGCGAAGCTATGGCTGTTGATGGCTTTGATGAGGGCGTTGCTTTCGATGAGGCTGCATAATCCTCAGATTTCCCGCTTTATGTACGGGTCAAGATGATGGTGTAG
>JAHBVG010000090.1 GCA_019637695.1 Caldilineaceae bacterium
TTCCCAGGCTGGATCTGCGATTCTAGCTGCTGCACGCGCAGATCGAGATCGTAGCCTTCCGCACGTACACGCAGATCGTAATAGAGCAGCACCACGGCGCAGGTGTAGAAGGGAGTCCATACAACGGTGACGATCGACGAGATGGCGGTGGAAACGGCGGTGGCAAGCCCAAGCCCAGATGTCGGCAGCGTAAAGATGATCACTTGTTGGAGCAGACCGACCGGCAGCGAGATGACGACAAATGTTATCAAATAGAGGAGGATCAAGTAACCCACGACGCGCCACCCCTGCTTTTTCGTCAAACGCCAGCTACGGCGTAGTGCATCCAACGCGCCCAACTCCTCGGCCAGGAGGCTTGGCGTGGCTACGATCCAGCGGGCGGAGAGATAGATCCCTGGCGCAACGGCGAGTATCAGCGCCACCAAATAGCCGCAGATGATCACCAGCACCAATGCGATGATGCCGATAATATTTTCATCCGAAAAGGCAGTGGCGCCAATCGCTGCCCCTGCGAAGATCACCGCAAAGATCAGGATAAAGAGTGGAATCAGCACGGCCAACGTCGCCAGAAAAATGAGGACAAATTGCGCGATGCTCATGCCAATATAGGACCAGAAGCGGCGCAGCCCACGCCGAACCCCTTCCCCCACGGTCAGCCCTTCCTCATGCAGGGCAGCTATACCCTGAGTCGTGAGGGCCAGGGCAACGATAGCGTTGATCAACAGACCGGCGATCCCAAAGACAAACATCACGCCGAAAAAGCCGCCAACGATGCCGAAAAACTCCCCTGCGACCGTGGATGGCAAATCATCGGGGGTAGTGGTCATGGCGGTGATCGCGTCCATATAGCCGGTGAGGAATTGGCCGGTGAGCAGCCCGGAGATGAGGCTGAACGGGATGAGGAAGATGGCCGCCGTGAGGAGGAACAGCCTAAAGCGCGCTCGATAGAGCCGGAAGGCGCGATCCAGCAGATCGCCTAACCCTAATGGACCAGAGATGAGAGGCCGTTGAGTCATAGCTCCCCTTTCGTGTATTCACGGTGAGCGATGGTCGCCTCGCGCAATCGATCCGCGTCGATGTGGGCGTTGAGGATATCGTCCATGCGCAGGTAGCCGTCGTGCAAAGTCAGCGGTTGAGCCAACAGATCCGCCTCAACTTTGAGGAAGAAACTCAACTCCGACGGGTGATTGATCCCCGCTTTGGCGGCAAAAAGGGCGGCGCGCACCGTCCCCAGCCCGGCGCTGGCCTGCGACCCGACCATGATCCCTTTGCCCGCAGCGAGGGCGACGTCCATCATCTGCGCCGATTCGGTATAGCCCGTGCGCGCCGTCTTGATGTTGAGGATGTCGAAGGTGTCGAGCGCCAGTTCGCGCCGCAGATCGCGCAGTGAAAAAGTACTGTCGTCGGCGATCAAGGGGAGATGTCCGCCGCGGCGCAGATCTGCGCGCTGGCAGATCATCTCCACAGGCAGCGGCTCCTCGCAATAGAGGACGCCCATCTCGGCCAACCGATCCAATCGGCGGGCGGCGTTTTCCGCTTCCATACATTCGTTGGCATCTACATAGAGCTTCACCGCCGCGCCCAACGTTTCCTGAAGCGTGGCGAGCCGGCGCAGATCCCCCGCCCAGTCGCGGCCCACCTTCACCTTGAGGACGCGCACCCCCTGGCGCGCCACCCGTTCCGCCTCGGCCAGTACGCTCTCCTCATCCCCAATGCCGAGGATGTAGCTGACCGGAAGCTGATCTGCCGTGGCGTCGAGCAGGCGGGCCAGGGGCATGCCTTTATGCGCGGCGAGAGCGTCCCACAGGGCCATGTCCAGCGCGCCGCGCGCGGTCTGGTTGTTTCTGATCTGCGCCATCCGTTCGTAGAGGATGGGCAGCCGCGCTTGCTCCAATGGTTCACCGAGCAGGCGCGGGGCGAATTCATGTTCGATCACCCCAGTGATGCTCTGGATCGTCTCGCCGTAGATGGTGGGGCGGGGCGGCGCTTCGGCCACACCGCTGCTGCCGTCGCTTAAGGTGACGCGCATCAGCACATGGACAAGATCCTCCAGCACGCTGGCTTTGCCCCAACGCAGTGGATCTTGAAGCGGCAGTCGGAAGACGATGGTTTCGATGCGGTCGATGGTTGGGAAAGACATAGGGATTGGTGATTGGTGATTAGGGATTGGGTATTGGGTGTGAAACGTGATGCGTGTTGCGTCGTCCGTCGTCGGTCGTCAATCTTCATCTCTCCAAAACGCTACGATCTGCTGCGCTACGTCGGCGGGGCGGTGGAGGGCGGTGTCGATGACCAGGGTGCGGTCTGGCGCAGATTGGTGCAGTTCGGCGATGGCGGCGGCGGGATCGTAGTTGCGCCGCTCGGCGATGACGATGGTCAATTTGGCGCGCAGGTCCTCGGCGCTGACCTCTCCCCGTTCGACCAGGCTGAGCAGGGCGCGTTGATCCTCAGCGCTGAAGATCTCGTCGATGCCGGGCAGGTCGAGCGTCCCCGCGGAAAGTGTGGGCTGGCTGTTTTTATTCTCGACGCGGTCGAAGCTATCGGCGCGGCCCAGCAGACGTTCCACGCGCAGGCGATCCGGTGCATCCAACACGAGGAAGCGGGCGCGGGACAAATGGGCGGCGGCGTAGCGGACCTCTTCCGCGCCGCGCAGACCGTCGAAACAGAGCGCCTCCTCAGCCATCCGTGCGTCCACACGCAGTTGGGTGAGGGCATGGGCCATGCCGCCGGGGTAGCGTTCCCGGTAGCGGCGGGTATAGTCGAAACGCTGTACCCGATCCGTCACCGGTTGCGGCGGCAGACCGTCCTCGCGTTGCAGCGTTGCGATGATCGTATCATCGGTCAGCGCGCGACGGTCGGGCAGCAGGGTGAAGCGCTGGCCGATCTCGGCCAGCGCCTTCAGCGTTGTACTCTTGCCCACGCCGGTGACGCCGACGAGGACGAGGAGGGGGAGATCTACAATTGATCGATCCGCTGCGGGGGCGGCGTCTAAGTTCACATTCGCCATCATTTCAGTCACGTTCAAACCTCGGTGAGCGGATGGTGAATGTACGCTCTACCTCAGGGCGTACCTGTCGGATCCAGACAACTTCGTGAGGATATCGCTTGCGAACCCGCAGGTAAAGCGCGCTCTGATCTAGATCGTGATCGACGACCTTGCCCTGATGGACGGCTACATGCTCATCGAGATACTGGCGTAACAGGTCGGGGTGCATGGAGCGGTATGCCTCGATCTCCTGGCTCAACCTTTGCCGCGTATCCTGTCGCAGGTACTCACGAATGGCAGTCTCGGCCAGGGCTTCCACGGTTTCACCACGCACTTCGGCCAGTTTTTTCAACTGTACCTGTGTTTTATGACTGATTGACAGCGTTGTTTCTTGTCCCATATAGCTTCCCAAAGGCATTCATCTAGACGGAAATGGAGCGGTGAGGGGTATTATACGTCCGTGGTTGGGGAGATGGCAATGTGGGGAATCCAGAAAGCCGAGGGTTGAAACCCCCGGCTAACACCGAAAGTACGCTAAAGCGCACTGGGGAAGAAGTGATGACTCTGCGGATCACAGATTTCAGAGAGTTGGACACGGATTTGCAGGATTCCAAAGTGTCACCAACTTTGCGCTTTGCAGAAATAGGCATGGTTCAGATTGGGACGAGGCTACCTTTACAAATGCTCACGCGGAGTAGTCATCCTCAGATGCCGGGTCTACACGAGATCAGCCGCATCTGAGGATGCTCTCTCCGCCAAAATTTGTAAAGATCATCCCGATCCGAAATGAACCATGCCCAGAAATAGAACGCAGATAACGCGGACGCAACGTCCGCGATTGTCATGATGAACGCAGATAGCAGAATGCTAGTGACCCGCTGATCTGCGCATATCTGCGAGTATCTGCGTCATCTGCGTTCCATTTCGGACCGTTGAGATAAATCTGCAAACATAGTGAAGTTGTGGATGATGTTGACATTCCGTTCAATCTGTCTCAGAATGATGTACATCATGTACGTTCTTGGGAAAGGAAATCGAGATGACAGTCAAAATGGTAGATAGCAAGGATGCACGCGCCAACTGGCGCGACATGATCGACCTGGCGCAAGCCAGCGATACAGACGTGGTCATCACGCGCTACAACAAGCCGGTGGTGGCTATCATCGCCTATGAGGATTATGTCGCCGTACAGGAGGAACTGCGCAAGCGGCAGGCGACTCGTCTCACTCGTCGCCTGGAGGCGGAAGCGGTCGCCACCATGATCGCCTCGGAACGGGTCTTGGCCAAAGAATGGGACACCCCAGAGGAGGATGATGCATGGGCCAATTTGTGAAAGGCGATGTCGTCGTCCTGCCCTTCCCCTTTGCGGATTTGAGCGCCAGCAAGCGCAGACCCGCCCTGGTGATCGCCCCTCTTGATGCCCACAGCGACGTGATTCTCTGTATGATCACCAGCAAGAACACACACGACGCCAGCGCTGTCGCCATCACCAGCGCCGATTTTGTCTCAGGCAGCCTGCCGCAGGAGAGCAACGTGCGCCCGAATCGGCTCTTCACCGCTGAGACCAGCCTGATTATACGCACCGCCGGTCGGCTCACCCAGGACAAAATCGATCAGGTCGTTGCGGAGATCGTGCGCATTGTGTCCGCCCCCTAACGGGGCAAGGTTATCTCTGTTGAGATGGAGTTTTGAGGGTTGCTCTCCATCGACTAACAAGTTGACTCATGTCCTGCTAATGCGAGGGGAACGTCAACGTTCCAAATCAGCCAGAATCTCGCGAAACTGTTCCAGCGCGGCGGCGAGATCTTCGACAATCTCTGCCGCCAGCACGTCAGGATCGGGTAGATCCTCGGAATCTTCCAGGCTTTCGTCGCGCAGCCAGAAGATGTCCAGGTTGACTTTGTCGCGCGCCATGAGTTCGTTATAGGTAAAAGACCGCCAACGGCCCTGGCTGTCGTCAGCGGACCAGGTAGCCTTGCGCTCGTAGCGGTTTTCGGCGTGGTAGCAACTGACAAACTCGGCCAGATCTGCCGCGGTGAGCGGATTCTTTTTGAGCGTGACGTTTTTGTTGGTGCGCAGATCGTAGATCCACAACTGCTTCGTCCACGGCGTTTCGCTGGCCGGTTTGCGGTCAAAGAAGAGGGCATTGGCCTTGACCCCCTGGGCGTAGAAGATGCCGGTGGGCAGGCGCAGCAGCGTATGCACATCGCACTCGTGGAGCAGCTTACGGCGGATAGTTTCACCCGCGCCGCCCTCGAAGAGTACGTTATCGGGGACGACCACGGCGGCGCGACCGTGGATCTCTAACAGGGCGCGCACATGCTGTACAAAGTTCAACTGTTTGTTGCTGGTCGAAGTCCAGAAGTCGCTGCGTTCGATCTCTTTCATTTCGCGTTTGCTATTGCCCGACTCGGTGACAATGCTATCGCTGCTCTTTTTGCCAAAGGGCGGGTTGGTGAGCACCAACTTGTAATGGTCTTTCGGCTCGGAGGCCAAACTATCGCCCACGGTGATGGGACTCTCCTCGCCGCCGATGCCGTGCAGGTAGAGGTTCATCACCGCCAGCCGCGCCGCGCTGTCCACAATCTCCCAGCCGTGGATGGCCTTTTCTTTGAGGTGGCGCTGCTGGGCGCGGGTGAGCGGCGAGTAGTGGTCAAGGACGTATTGATGGGCGGCGATGAGGAAACCGCCGGTGCCGCAGGCGGGATCGCAGAGGGTGTCGCCTGGCCTGGGCTGCATGACCCCGACAATGGCCTCGATCAGCGGACGTGGGGTGAAGTATTGGCCGGCGCCCGATTTAATGTCCTGGGCGTTCTTCTCCAACAGCCCTTCGTAGATCTCGCCCTTGACGTCAATGTTGAGGCCGGTCCAGCGCTCACCTTCAATGAGGGTGATGAGGCGGCGCAGCTTGGCCGGGTCCTGGATGCGGTTCTGCGCCTTGCGGAAGATGGTGGGGATCAGCCCGCTGCCTTTGCCCAGTTCCGCCAAAAGCGTACGGTAGTGATCTTCCAGCGCGCCGCCGTCCAGCGTCACCAGGCTCTGCCAGTTGTATTGTGGATCGATGCGGCTCTCGTATCCCTGCTCTTTGACCCTCTCATCGTCCATTTTAAGGAAGAGCAGATAGGTCAACTGCTCGACATAATCGCCATAGGAGACGCCGTCGTCGCGCAGGACGTTGCAGTAGTTCCAGAGTCGTTGAACGATGGTGGAAGCGTTGGTGGTGGTCATAGTTTTCATCATAGGGTTACCGGGTCACCGTGGGCAGGAAGATATACTGGGTGTCGTCGACCGGGTCGGTGGCGGCGCCCTGGATGGTAAAGGTGTAGGGGTTGGCGCTGTTGTCGTTGCTGGCGATGCTGACCGTGGCGGTGACCACCCCGCTTGCAGCGGGCGCAAACCGGATCTGGAAGGCGGCGCTCTGTCCGGCGGCGATGGGCGTGCCCGGCTGGCTGCTGACGCTGAAGGCGCTGTCGCCGTTCAGCGCAACTGGTGGCGAGCCGGTGAGGGTGAGCGTAACCGTCCCGGTGTTGCTGATGGTGAAGGTGCGGGTGACAGCGCTGCCCACGACCACGCTGCCAAAGTCCGTGTGGTCTGCGGGGTCGGGCGTGCTGTCGCCGTTGGCGATGCCCACACCGTTGCCCAATACCACGATTCCGGGGGCAGTTGCCGGGACAAATTTCTGGATGCGGTGGTTATGGTAGTCGGCGACATAGATGTTACCGCTGCTGTCTACTGCCACGCCACTGGGAGAGGTAAACTGCCCATTGCTGTTGCCCTGGCTCCCCCACTGGATGAGGTAGTTGCCGTCGCTGTCAAACTTCTGGATGCGGTGGTTCCAGAAGTCGGCTATATAGACGTTGCTGCTGCTGTCCACGGCCACGGCATAGGGATTGTCAAACTGCCCATTGCCGCTGCCCGACATGCCCCACGCGGTGAGATAGGTCCCGTTGCTGTCAAACTTCTGAATGCGGCTGTTATAGGTGTCGGTGACATAGACGTTGCTGTTGTTGTCCACCGCCACGCCCACAGGCCGGTCAAACTGCCCATTGGTGCTACCCTGGTTACCCCACTTGGTGAGATAGCCACCGTTGCTGTCAAACTTCTGGATACGGTGGTTGAAGGTATCGGCGACATAGACGTTGTCACTGCTGTCCATCCCTACGCCATTGGGAAATTGAAACTGCCCATTATTGTCACCCTGGCTCCCCCACCCGGTGAGATAGGTGCCATCGCTGGTAAACTTCTGGATGCGGTGATTGCTGTAGTCGGCGACATAGACGTTGCCGCTGCTGTCCACCGCTATGCCATTGGGAAACCGAAACTGCCCATTGCCGCTGCCAGAACTCCCCCACCCGGTGAGATAGCCGCCGTTGCTGTCAAACTTCTGGATACGGTGGTTGTTGCGGTCGACGACATAGACGTTGCCGCTGCTGTCCATCGCTATGCCATTGGGAAACTGAAACTGCCCATTGCCGCTGCCAGAACTCCCCCACCCAGTGAGATAGACGGGCGGGGCGGTGGTGAGCGTTGCTGCCCCAGCCAGAGCGAAGGTCCCCACCATCAGGCTGACAGCCAGCAGCCATAGACTGCCTGTCCGCCACCATCGCAAGCACCCGCGTAGGCGCTGAGTAATCGAATCAAGTCGTCGCCGTCCTGGTTGGGGGACAAGGTGAGGCTGTGTGGACATGGACCCTTCTCCTGAGTGGTTATCGTCTTTCTTTGTGGATTATCTAGACCCGCCGGGTTTTCTGCAACCTGGCGGGTCTGGCGCGTACTTTATGGGAAGAATTGCCATCGCCCTTGCGCAGATTAGCGTTTCGTCTGATAAAGAGCAACTTCTATGAGGATACCTTCAAGGGTAGGAGCAGACTGAATTTGTATGACAGAGCGGCCCAAGCAGCGGTAGGACAACTCTCGTACGGCGATCGCCAGCCACTGGCTCAGTCTGGCATCGCGCGGAAGAAGTTCAAGCGACGGCAAATCCGGTCAATGCGCGGCGTTCCGGGCGATAGAAGCCCAGTACAATATCCTCTTTGGCAATACCAGCCGCCACCAGTTCTTCGGCAATGTTCGTATCTGTATTCTCTTGTTCCAGCCAGACTTTGCCATTCTGAAGGCGACAGTGCAGAAGAGTTGAGTGGACGCGTCCGTTCCGATCCCATCCGATGCCAACTAGCAGATAGTGTCCTCGTGGCTCATCGAAGATGGGGTACATCTCGATGTTGCCGTGGCTGGGTGCAAATTCAGCATAGCGCAGGAGCGTATGTTCGAGGATCTTTTGATACTGTTTTATTCTATCCATTGAGTGATCTCCTCCATCGTCGGATCAAAAACCAGCAGTTGTATGCGATGGTCAACCAGCACATCCCGAATGGCAGGCTGCTGCAAGAAGTCCTGAAAGACATCGATTGCGACGGCCAGAAAGAGTTCTCGCTCTGGGCTGGATCCTTTTAGAAAGGTGCGGTAGACGCCGTATTGCCCCAGCGCTTTTTGAAGCTCCGTCATCATTGAAGGTGCGCCAAACATTTTGATCTCAACTACGATTTTTCGTTCTGCTTTTTGCGCAGCCAGTGGACGTTCTGCTCCCAAATCGGCGTAGACCCACATCCCTTTGTACTCAAGGGCAAAGGGATCCGCGGTGATAGTCCAACCATCTTTGATCAATGCCTGCCGAACGATGTAATGGTATAGATCGCGTTGTGGCATACGTTACCCTGTGTTTGGGGTTGTTCCACCCACCGCCCCGCAAGACGAGTCCGGGCCGCCTGCCCCCATCGACCGGCAGCGGCCGGGTCACGGACCCGACCTGAGCGCCTCCACTCTGGGACGCACCCTGCCGATCCTTTGCCTTGACAATCACCAGCTTTCCCTAGAGCGTCAGGGCCAACAACTTCGACAACTTGCATTCCGCTTCTTTAACATCAATCGTAAGTGTATCCATGTGACCTCCTTTTCTGCGGGTAGTTTATCATATCTTTGGTCCGCCCAACAGCAAGTTTCACATAGCCAGAGCGAAGGTCCCCACCAGTAGGCTGACAGCCAGCAGCCATAGACTGCCGGCTCGCCACCATTGCGAGGACCCACGTAGGCGCTGAGTAATCGAATTCATCTGCGACATGTTCTCACCTTTGGGTTTGTGTGTAGATTTGTGTGGTAGACGTCGACCTTCCGGGATGTAGACCCGCCAGGTTGCAGAAAACCTGGCGGGTCTATACAGGGTTGCTACTTACCTTCTTGTCAACGTCTCCTGCTGCACCCGCTGCAACAGGACCGACGCCGGTTCATCGTCCAGATCTTGCGCCACGAGTTGACCGGCAAAGGCGCGCTTGAGGATGGATTGGCGCAGGCGGGCGGCGCGGCGCAGATTGGCCCTGATGACCGCTTCCTGTTGATCGATGAGCGACAGGCGGCGCTCCACTTCCTCCACGATGCGTTGTTGTTCGGCAAGGGGTGGGAGTGGGAACTCAATTTTTGCAAAGCGCCCAGCACTCAAGTGTGCGATATTGGTAGTAATCTGCGATTCCTGTCGAAATCTACCTTTATGCATATACGCTCTGAACATTATTAGGGCGAATTTTGGCATCAGGCTACTCAAGGTCCTAAACCGAATCAACGTGTTCTGAAAGCAAGCTCCGGGTACTTCATCTCGGTACATCGCTGGTCTACCCAAAAACTCTGGACTCTGTCCCTCATTCAGGAGTATGTCTCCATACTCAAGTTTGTATTTCTCATACTCCTCTGGGGTGAAATTCATTTCCATTACATCTGAAGTATCAATTCGATCCTCAAACACGTTGGCAACTCTCAGATATGGCCGCATGTATGGGCCATCATGGTGTTGCGGTGCTCGTTGTCTCCCTAACTGGACCTTCCCCAATTGCTCCACCGTCGCCCAAACCCACCCCTCCGGCAACGCCGGCAGCGCGGAGAGATCCGGCGCGGCGGGTTGGCGGTATTTGGCTTTCCATTTGTCGTCTTTGGGCTGCGGGGGACGGTTGTCGGCTTCCCAGCGGCGGCGGCGTTCGGCCAGGATACGCCCCAGCAGGGTGGACCCGTCCTCGAACGGACGATCCTCGGCGCGGGCCAGCTCCGCTTCGGTGGGGACAAGACGCCCTTCACACGCCGCCTTGAGCAGCGAGGTCCTGTAGCGGTGGAGCTGGGCCTGGGCGCGGCGCAACGACGCCACCGCCGCATCCAACCGGGTGAAGCAGGATTCGATCTCTTCAACGATGCGGTGTTGCTCGTTGAGCGGGGCAAGGGGAATTTTTCGCGACGATAGCTGACTGCTATTGATTGCGTCAAATGTGGTTCCGGTTGTATAGCCGCCCCAATCATTTTCAATGGAACGTAAGAAGTAAAGAAAGTAGCGACTAGGCATACCAATTTCAGGTCGTATTGCAATCAGCCCTCTCCCTATACACGAGACTTCATAACCTAGATTAGTAGGACCAACTGGAGCACGTACTGAAATAAGAACATCATTGGGTTGAGCAATTCTCTTGGGATCAGAGCAGTACTTGACTGGAGTTGGGTAGAGTTCTCCAAACTCGGCTTTCCCTTGGAAGAAAGGAAGCCCTAGTCCTTTAGTATTGTAAGTTGATGAAGGTGGCGACTGCCCTACAATTAATTGTGTTACAGCCCCCAACTCAACCCGTAGCCAGCCATCCGGCAGTGGGGCTGAATTTCTATCAGCACTGTCATCGTATTTATGTTTGGTTTCGTCACTATATAAGTTCATCAAAATGATCTGTACCACATATGAGTCCCATTTTCTTAAGGGACAGTTTCACCTAGAGAAACATTGCTTATCAACGTGTGCAATAAAGGAGGATTCCACGTGCTGTCATGGTCAAGTAACGGCCAGGGCGCTGTTCAGTTCGGCCAGGATGGAATTGACCTCGCCGCCGAAGAGGTGGCGGGCGGCCACGTAGCCGCCGCGCCGGTAGAATTCGCCGCCGCTCAGATCGTCGGGGCGAATGTCCAGGTTGACGCCCACATGTTCGGCGATCTTGTCCAGCCACCAGCGCTGCTCGGCGCTGAAGCGTTTGCCACTCCGCTCCTGGGCGGCCAGCCAGAGGGCGTAGCGCTGCTGCACCAATTGCGGATAGGGAACCAGTTCATCGTCCAGTTGCAGGGCGTGGCGCACCAGCGAGACCAGATCGCTGAGCACACGGCGTCCGCTGGCGTCGCGCACGCGGTCCTTTTCCAGTTGGGCATAGGCGCGCCAGAGGCTCTCGGTGGTCCACCCGTGGGGCGGCTGGCGCAACTGTTCGGCCAGATCCTGGATCTGCTCATCGGTGACGCGGCGCTGGCTGTAGGGCTGGCTGTAGATCACCTGCAAGGCGGTGATCTCGTCCAGGTGATCGTCGATAAACTGGCGGAAGGAGGCTACCATCTCCTGCGCCGAACGGGTAGCCTGGGCGCTGAAGCCAGCCTCCACCACCTGATCCAGGCTGACGCTGTCGATCACCTGTTCGTTGCGCTGTTGCAGATCCACGAGCAGATTGCGCAACTCAGGGTTGACCACCAGCGCTTCCATGGCCCCCTGGCGCAGGGTTGCGCCGGCCTCCGCCAACTGCGCGGCAGCGCCGGCGTCTGTTTCATCCAGACCCGGATGGCGGGCGCTGGCCTCTTGCCACACCCGGTCGGGGTCGATGGCGTCCAGCAAGCGGTTGACCAGCGATTTGAGCGACGCGCCGCCGCTCGCCTCCCGAATCTGGGCGCGTTCTCCTTCGTCCAGATGGCGGTCCAGCCGCGCCAGCCGCCCGGCCAGCGAGGAGAGCGTGTCCTCGTCGTGCGCGCCCCAGGCCACACTTTCCAACAACCTATCGAACGAGACCGAGCGTTTGCGCTCCAGCGACTGGGCATCGAACTTGGGGCGATCCACCACGCCCACGGCGTCCACGATCACAAAGTGATCCTTGCGTTCGGCGTCGGGGGTGGCCTGTTGCAGATCGGTGGGGTCGATGACGCGGGTGCCGCGGCCCAACATCTGCTCGAAGAGGACGCGCGACTTCACCGAGCGCATAAAAAAGACGATCTCCAGCGGTTTCACGTCGGTGCCGGTGGCGATCATGTCCACGGTCACGGCGATGCGCGGGTGGTAGCTGTTGCGAAAATCCTGGATCAGATCCTCCGGCTTGACGCCGCTGACCCGATAGGTGATCTTCTTGCAGAAGTCGTTGCCCTTGCCGAACTCCTCGCGCACAATGCGCACAATGTCCTCGGCGTGGCTGTCGTCCTTGGCGAAGATCAAGGTCTTGGGAACCTCACGGCGACCGGGGAAGATCTCGGTAAAGAGGCGATCCCGAAAGAGGCGGATCACCGTGCGGATCTGATCCTCGGCAACCACTGAGCGGTCCAGGTCGCCGGCGCCGTAGGCCAGATCTTCGTCGAGTTGTTCCCAGCGGCGGGCGCGGGTCAACGTGTCCCGTTTTTCCACGGCAAAGCCAGCGTCGATCTGGCTGCCCTCTTCGCTAATGCGGGTGCGGATGCGGTAGACATCCCCGTCCACGTTGACGCCATCGGCCACGGCGCGTTTGCGGCTGTATTCCATCACCAGGTTTTTGTGGAAGAAGCCAAAGGTGTGCAGCGCTGGGGTCGCCGTCAGCCCGATGAGGTAGGCGTCGAAATATTCCACCACCTGCCGCCACAGGTTGTAGATCGAGCGGTGGCATTCGTCGATCACCACCACATCGAAGGTTTCGGGCGGCAATGCGGGGTTGTAGATCACCTGTTTGGGCGGCTGCGCTGTCAGCAGATCGCCAGTCTCGAAGAGCGATCCTTCCTCGTTGGCGGCGTCATAGTCGGCCTCGCCAGAGAGCATGGAGTAGAGCCGTTGGATCGTGGTGATGCAGACCCGGCTCACCCGGTCCAGCGCGTTGGATTGCAGATGCTGTACGTTGTACAACTCGGTAAATTTGCGGCCATCGTCGGGCGTCACAAACTGTTGGAACTCCCGGTGCGCCTGCCGCCCCAGGTTGCCCCGATCCACCAGGAAGAGGACGCGCCGGGCGTTGGCGTGTGCGATCAGCCGGTAGACAAAGTTGACGGCGGTGAAGGTCTTACCGCTGCCCGTCGCCATCTGGATCAAGGCGCGCGGGCGGTTGGCCGCCAGGGAGGCTTCCAGATTTTGGATGGCTTCGATCTGCGCCGGCCACAGCCCTGTGGGGATAAGCGGCGGCAGGTAGAGGAGGCGGGTGCGCAGGCTTTCCCCGGCGCTGACCCAACGGCGCAACGTCTCTGGGCGGTGGAAGTTGAAAACACGGCGGCTGCGCGGGTCGGGATCGAGACCATTGGTGAAAAAGGTTTCTACTCCGGTAGTTTCGTACAAAAAGGGCAGCGGTTTGCGCCAGGCTGGTGGGATCTCCGGCAACCCTTCGCTGTATCTGGCCGACTGCGCCTCCACGCCGCTGAGGGGCGTCCCCACTTTCTTGGCCTCCACCGCGCCAATCGCCTTGCGATCCACCAGGAGCAGATAGTCGGCAAAGCCCGTGCGCAGGGGAAACTCGCGCACGGCGATCCCCATCCCCGCGGCGGGGTTGAACCCGGCGCGGTCTTGTACCAACCAACCGGCCTGTTGGAGTTGGCTGTCGATGGTGGATCGTGCTCGTGCTTCTGGGGAAGACGCAGACATGTGCCCTACACAGCAGATGTGATTCAGTAAACAGGCTCAATTATCCGCAATTCCGCGAACGGTGTCAATCGAGGGGAGGATCTTGATTTTCTATTTCTGTAAGAATCGCTTGAACTTGTTGTCGTAATAGGGGAATGTCATGAGCTACTGTAGCTCAGACAATAGACCAATCTACGCTAAAGTAAGCATGAACAGCGATGTTCCGAAAGCCAGCGATGTCCTGCCATTCTATCGAAGAGTAACGTTGCTTCGTCTCGACAGAAAGCCGTGCGGCCGCTTCACCGATCACAATCAGTTTTTGTAATACAGCCGCTTGGCGAAGCTCATCCACAAGAAAACAATCTTCGTCGCTTACATCAACGAGAAAGCGTTGAATTGCATCGGTTGCATCAATGATGTCGGTGAGATAGAGTCGATCAGGCCGCATGGTAGATTGTCTGTGCCGTCTCAAGAATTTCGTTGCGGATGAGTGGCTTCAACCCGCGGATGGGTACGAGATCAACGGGACGACCCAACGTCGCCGCCAGTTGACGTTGCATACGCCCAAGCGCCATAAAACCGATCTGCGCATCAGCCTCAAACTCAACCAGCAGATCAATATCGCTCTCAGGACCAAAGCGGTCACTGACCGCCGAACCGAAGAGCAGAAGCCGATGAATGCCATTGGCGCGGCAAAATGTTTCCAATTCCTGCGGGGATAACGATATCACCGACAAATCGACGAGACCTTTTCTCATCACATCCTCCGATGAATAGACTCACACGACCTTAGTATACCAAAGTAAAATATCAAAACAAACGGGATCGGGAGACCAGTCGCGCCACCCGTCTCCTAATCCCTCAATCACTTAATCTCCAATACCCAATATCCAATCTTCATCAATGCCGCAATTCATTCATCGCCCACGGCAGGTAGGGGAGGAGATCGCTGGCGACGACGCCCGCCGGGCCGATCTCCTCTTCGCAGAGTTCGCCGGCGCGACCGCCGATCCAACTGGCCAGGCAGGCCGCGTCAAAGGGATCGAGACCCTGCGCCAGGAAGCCAGTGATAGCGCCGGCCAGCACATCACCGGTGCCGGCCGTAGCCAGGGCTGGCGTGGCAATGGGCGAGATCGCCAGCCGTCCATCAGGGTGAGCGATGACGGTGTACGGCCCTTTGAGCAGGATCACGGCGTTCCATTCGGCGGCTTTTTCGCGGGCCAGTTCCCAGCGCCGCGCTGTGACCTCAGCCGCGCTCTCCAATCCGCAGAGGCGCGCCATTTCCGCCGGATGCGGGGTGAGGATCACGGTTTCAGGCAGCAGTTTGGGCCAGTCTTCGAGTTTCGATAGATTGTTCAACCCATCGGCGTCGATGACCATGGGCGGCAGCGCGGGGATCTCCTCGGTCACGGGGACGCGGCTGCTGCGCCGCACCGGTCCAAACGGCGTACTCACCATCTCCCCCGCTCCTTCCCTCTCCCTCTCTTCTTCCCTTCCTCCCTCCCTCTCTTCTTCCCTTCTTCCCTCCCTCTCTTCCTCCTGCATCCGCTTGAACGATCCCGGCAGCACAGACCGTCCCGCCCGGCTTTCACGCGCCAGCAGCAGACGCACAAACGCGCGCGTCGTCTCTTCCTGTCCCAGCCCAGGGCCGAGGAGAATGGCGTCATAGCCGCCCAACTTTTGGTTGACGAGGTTGACAGCGCTCTCGCTGATCACGCCCAACTCGTGGGGGAGAAGAATCCAGGTTGGCTCCGAGAGCGCCGTTGCCACAGGCCCCCACACCGGGTTGGGGAGTGCGCCGGTGACCAACCCTGCCCCTACACGCCCCATCGATGCGCAGGTGAGGTAGGCTGCGCCGGTGTAGTTGACGCTGCCCACAATCGCCATCGCCTTGCCATAGGTCCCCTTGTGGCTGTCCCGTTTGCGTTCGGGCAGCAGATGAGAAACGTAATGTGGAGCGAGCGCGAAGATACGAATATTTTCTGCCAACTGGGGATCGATGCCAATGTCCGCCACGATCAACTGGCCGAGGATGTCCGCGCCGGGGAAGCGGAAGTGCCCCTGCTTCGCATAGGAAAAGGTGACGGTCATATCGGCGGGGACGGTGTGCGCGTCCACTTCGCCGGTATCGCAGTTGAGGCCCGATGGGGTATCGACGGCAACCAGCGTAAAAGCGTCTTCGTTGTCTTCGCTCTCCTGACGGACAGCGGCCACGCGATCGAGGATCTCGGCTAACTCGCCGTCAATGGCGCGGTTGGCGCCGGTTCCGAGCAGCGCATCGACGACAACCGCGGCGTCGGTCAGCCATTGATCGAGCTGATCCAGATCTGTGTCATCTTCGTAACGGGCGTTGCTCACACTCAATGCCACCAGCTTCGCAAAGTGATCCTCGTAGTCGTGTTCGGGGTCGGTGCGTCGCTTCCACAGGTAGACGCGCACAGGGTAACCCATCTCGTGCAAATAGCGGGCGCAGACCAATCCATCGCCGCCATTGTTGCCCGGCCCGGCCAGCACAAGCACATTCGTCTCCTCGGCAAAGGGGACCTCGCCAGCAATGGCGTCGGCCACGGCTTCGCCTGCGTTCTCCATCATCTCGGCATAGGAAAGTCCAGCGGCGTCGCTCTGCGCCTCCAAGCGCTGCATCTCCTCCACCGAGACGATCTTGAGGTGCGCGGGGATGGCGCGTGTTTCGGTTAATTCAGTCATAAGTCCTCCTCTAGGATGATCATATGCGGGTTGAGAAATGAGTAATGAGTAGTCAGAGAAGATTTACACCAATGGAGCGTCCAACCCGGTCGACCTACTCATTACTCATCTCTCGACAAATCTCACATCGATCCGCGCCAGTTCGTCGATGAGCCGCTCAAAATGGACGCCGGTGATCAGCTTCTCCGGCGTTTGCCAGCCGCTCCCGCTGATCTCGCCGCGGGCGACCATGCGGGCGACGATGGCGCCGGTGGTGGCGGTCGTGCGCGCCATGGAGGTGAAGCCCAACCGATCGTCGTGGCGATCCACCATGTCGACGCGTAACCGGCGCGGCTCGCCATTTTTGATGCCCTCCACATCCACGCGGAAGAGGGTGATGTCGCGCTCGCCCTCGTCCATGCGTACTTTGGGGTAGAGCAGTGTATCGAGGAAGTGTTTCGGCGCGATTTTGACGCCGTCGATCTCAATGGGATCGTGGCTTAACAGCCCCAGCTCCTTGATGACTGTCACCTTTTGCGCGTAGCCGGGCCAGCGGATCGTCTTCTGTGTGCCAGTACGCAACCCCTTCAACGCGTCCAATTCCAGCAGCCAGGGCATAAAGCCTTCGTGCCACGCTTCCACCTCGCCGATGCCATCAAAGGTCAGCATCTCCGCTTCGGAATAGCGGGCAATCGGGCGCAACTCGCCCTCGCGCACCACGGCGGCGTCGAACTCGCGCAGGGGCAGCCGCCGTCCGCCGAAGACAATTTTATAGCCTAGCGGCGGCGTTGGCCGTTCGGGAATGCCCCCACACTTGATGTGGACCGCCTCAACGCGATCCAATTGATCGGCCAGATGACGGGTCCAGATCTCGGTCAGACCCGGCTCCAGCCCGCAACCGGGGATCACGAGGATACCCGTTTCCGCGATCTCTTTCTGTAGCGCGGGGACCTCTTTGACCCGATCCGGCCAGCTTAGATCGACCAGTGGACGTTTGGCGGCGACGGCGGCGCGAATCCCCAGCGGGATGGCGGCGTGGGAGAGGGCGGAAAGGACGACATTGTGGCCGCGCAACAGATCGGCGGCGTCCGCGCGATCACTGAGATCGACGCGCACGGTTTGCAATTTTTGGTCAGGGTCGAAGGGGCCGAGTTTGCGCACGGCGGCGTCGAGTTGATCCTGGCTCACGTCGGCCAGGGTGACGGCGGTCACGTCGGGATCTTCGATGGCGTTGAAGGCGGCCATCGGCCCCATTAAACCACTGCCAAGGATGATGATCTTCATGGCGCTCCTTTGTGGGGGAGGGAGTTTTTTGATATTGGGTATCGGATATTGGGTATTGGTGCAGCATGAACACTCATGTCTGCCCCGAAACAGAGTTTTGTCTACACGGATTCGAAGAAACACAGATAAAAAATCCGTCTTCCTTTCGATCCGTGCATACAATTTTGCATTCCTCATGGCGTGTCAGGCACATGAGGAACTAATATCGAATACCCAATATCCAATATCTTTGTGCCCAGTGTAGTGGCACAACAAACTCTGCGCAAGTGGCAGGGCGGCGCGAAAAAGCGGTTTGACAAGGCTTCGCATCTTCGGTAAAAGAGACTCGCATTCAGATTCGCTGCGGAACGCGCAAAGAACAAAACAGAAGAAATCGAGAAGAGAGGACAAAAGCAACTGTGAAATCTGTCTCCATCTGTGAAATCTGTGATCAAATCTCCGGCAAATCCATCCTGTGGTTGTTGATGGCCTTTTTGCTGACCGGCTGCGCAGTGGACGCGCAGCGGATGGAATCGCTGTTGGCATCCTTGCCCACACCGGCGGCTGCCCCCGAGTCGATGGGGTTGAGCGAGGAGGATCTGGCGCGAATCCGGCCTAATGAGTTGGGATGGGTGTTGGTGCTTGAATATCACCTGATCCTGCCCGGCGAGGATAACGTCTACAACCGCACGCCCGACTCCTTCCGCGCCGACCTGGAATGGCTCCACCGTAACAACTATTACCCGATCCGCTTCCGCGACTTGACGGCGGGGACCATCGACATCCCCGCGGGGAAGTCGCCCGTTGTCCTCACCTTCGATGATTCGGACATCAGCCAGTTCCGCATTTTGGAGGATGGCACAGTCGATCCGCAGACGGCGATGGGCATCCTGCTTGACTTTGCCGAGGAACACCCCGACTTTCCACCGGTAGCGGTCTTCTTCCCCTTGTTGGATGTGGACGCGCCCCAGCGTATCCTCTTTGGGCAGCCTGAATACGCGGATCAAAAACTGAAGATGATCGTGGACATGGGCGGCGAGGTGGGCAGCCACACGGTCAGCCATGAGCGGTTGGATCTGGTGAGCGAGGCGCGCATCCGCTGGCAGTTGGCCTTCTCCGCCCGCTGGATTGAGGAGCGCATTGGCGATGGTTATCAGGTGGTTAGTCTGTCGTTGCCCTTCGGCATGTACCCCCACAACGAGGATCTGATCCACAGCGGCGAATCAGAGGGGGTGAGCTACGCCTACACTGGCGCGGCGGAAGTGGCAGGCGGCGCAGAACGGTCGCCCTACGCCGAGGGCTTCGATCCCTATCACATTGCGCGGGCGCAGGCAGTGCCCAACTACATTGAATTCATCTATGCTACTTTCGAGAATCGCCCTACGCTCAAATACATTTCTGACGGCGATCCGCGCACGCTGACCATCCCCACCGAGGAGACGCTCGATCCTGAGCAACGAGGGCTTTTCGATCCCACCCGTTGGCAGGATCGGTATGAAATCGTCCGCTATGTGCGAGAATGAGTAATGAGTAAAGAGTCATGAGTAAGGGCATTAACTTATTACTCATTACTCTTTACTCTTTGCCAGCGGCATCTGCACTCGGAAGAGGCTGCCTTTCCCGACTTGGCTTTCGGCTTCGATCCGGCCTCCGTGCCCTTCTACTATCGATTGGACAATCGATAGCCCCAGTCCAAGGCCAGGTGTGGTGTGGGCCGTATCTTGCCGGTAGAAACGCTTGAAGATGTGCGGCAGCGCCTCGGCGGGGATACCGGCCCCGGTATCCCGAATTTCGATGACGGCAGTTTGACCCTGGCATATGCTGCTATGCAGATAAATACTGCCCCCAGCCGGGGTAAAGCGGACGGCGTTTTCCATGAGTTCGCGCAGCACGGCATAGAGGCGATTGGCAGAGCCAGAGACGGTCAGCGGCTCGATAGATAGATCTTGATAGAGTGTGAGTGCGTTGGCGGTGAGTCGACTCTGAAAATTGGCGATCACTTCGTCTATCAGCGCGTTGAGATCCAATGTTTGCATTGGCGATGCCAGCTCATTTTGCAGACGAGTGCTTTCTGTCAACATTTCGACCAGCCGCGAGATGCCGACGATCTGCTGTTCGATCTGTTCGATTTTGCGGTTGCGCTCACTGTCGATGGTGATCTTTTTTAAGAGGTAGAGGTTGGCCTGCATAATGGAGAGCGGCGTGCGGAACTCGTGGGATGCTTCTTGCACAAAGTTGGTCAACAAAGCTGTGCGCTCTTTTTCCAACGCTAATTCAAAGGCGCGGGCAGTGGATCGTTTCTTCTCGCTGATGTCGGTCATAAAGACCAGCGCGCCGCTTTTGTCTTGAAAGATGAACGGCACCGCAGCGACTTCCACAGCGACCGTTGCGCCGTCGAACCTGAGAATTGTTTCTTCAGCCAGCGAAACGTCTCCGCTTTTTTCGTTCACCTGCGTAATGCGCTGTGCGACCTGTGCAGAAATATCTGGATCAAAGTGATCAAGCACAGGCTTCCCCAATAGTTGATTCTCTGAGGCAGCGCCAAAGAGTACAAGCATTTCTTTGTTGACATAAGCAAAGCGCCCCTCTGTTTGGATAAAAATTGCAATCGGCGCTTCTTCCACCACACTGCGGAAATTTTCCTCGCTGACTCGCAGGGCATCTTCGACCCGTTTGCGCTCGCTAATGTCGCGGCTGACGCCGATCAGGAGCAGATCGCCTCGCTGATTCCTCGTGTAGCGGGTTGCAACCTCGACCCAAACTGTGGAGCCATCCTTGCGGAATTGCTCAATTTCATCGAGATAGGCGTCTGGCAGATCAGGATCGATGATTGCCGACGTACCACGCTTCATTTTTTGCGCTTTGATCAATGCGTACACATTAGGGTTCAGCAACTGCTCTGGAGGCTGCGCCAGGAATTCCTCAACTGTGTATCCGAGCAGGCGTTCAATCGATGGGCTGATATACTCCCACCGCTCTGTGTTGACATTCAAAACCGCCAGGACATCGGAGGTATTCTCAGCGAGCAGACGGTAACGCGCCTCACTCTCGTTCACCAGGTTTTGGATCTGCTCACGTCTTAGCCGGTTGACCATCAATACCCCTAGCAGGGTTGTAGCCAGCGGATAGAGCAGCAAGACCGGCAGCGTAATGCGAGAGAGTACGCATAAGGCAGTTTCCCACGGCAGCACAAACATCAACAATAACATGATGATATGGATTACCACGCCGAAGAGATAGAGTTCGCGTGCAGATATATCGGTCAGCGGGCGTCGCCGCAAATGTCGCCAGGCGATACTGACCGTTCCTGTCGCCAAAATCACGAGGACGCCTGTGATCATCGCCACGCCGCCTTGATGATAACGCGTCACAGCCGTCATTATCATGGCGACCAGGGTGGGGACTGCGCCGAAGAAAAGGCCGGAGACGCCCAGCAACACAGAACGAGTATCGAAGATGATGCCGGGTGTGTAGATCCACGGTGTGTACATGAGTACAATGCCCGCGCTGCCTAAAATGACACCAATGGCTATCTGCTGTACCCAGTCTGGCGCTTTGATCGGGCGTACCGGCGTTATATGATAGATCAGCGCTAAGGTCAATAGCACGGAGACATTGTAGACCAATTCGAGGAAGGGAAATTGCTCCATAGGCGCCCCTTTTGGCGATAGATTTCACAGGGCTGCTGAGAGGCTACAAGTCAAGAATCAACAGCGTTGCTCACTGACTTGTTGATCATAGGTCAATTGAGGAGGTGCGTAAATATGCAAAAGACACGAGTGTTGTATCGGCCATGAATTGATTGAAACAGGGTACGGGCGCTGCTTGCTGCGCCCTCTGCACACCAGGCGCAGCAAGCAGCACCCGTACTCCTCAATTTATGCTTGACGCAACACTAGATAGGAGCCTCGCTCCGCATTCCTCATGCCGCGTTTACAAAATGGATTGTCCCAACAACGACGCCACCAACTCCACGCAGAGATCCGCCGTGTGGTTGCGGTCGTCGAGGATGGGGTTGATCTCAACCACGTCCAGGCTGCCCACACGACTATCGTCGGCGAGCATCTCCATAATCAAATGCGCTTCCCGGTATGAAAGCCCGCCGGGGACCGGCGTCCCCACGCCCGGCGCAATGACCGGATCGAGCGAATCCGAATCGAACGAGACGTGTAGCCGGTCCAGCCCGCGCCAGGTGAAATGCTCCAGCACCTGGCGCATCACCGTGGCGATGCCGTGGGCGTCGATCTCACGCATACTGAAGACGCGCACCTTCTGCTCGCGCAACAATGCTCGTTCCTCACGGTCGAGCGAACGCAGACCGAGGATCACCACATCCTCCGGCGCGAGCCGACCGTCATCGAGGTAGGGCGCCAGCGCCGCCGGCTCCTGGCCGATGAGCGCGCCCAGCGGCATCCCATGCAGGTTGCTGCTGGGCGAGGTGGACGGGGTGTTGAAATCGGCGTGGGCGTCGACCCAAAGCAGGCCGATACGTTCAACGGCGCGTATGCCGGCCACACTGCCGGCTGCCATCGAATGATCCCCGCCCAGTGCAATCGGGATCGCCCCCTGCCTGGCGACGCCAGCGCAGCACTCGGCCAATGCCCGGTTGACGCGGGCCACCGTCTCCAAATGGCGTAGTCCGCCTTCCCCTGAGCGTGCGTCCTGTTCTGGGCCGGGGACCTCCAGATTGCCCAGATCCGTGACTCGATACCCCAGCGCTTCCAACCGGGCCTCCAGCCCGGCGTAGCGCAGCGCAAAGGGACCCATGTCCACGCCGCGACGACCCTGGCCCAGATCCATCGGCACGCCCACAATGCAGATCTTGTTGCTCTCTTTCCACGTCACAGCGGATGCTCCTCGGTTAGGATGGTTCGACCCTGCACAAAACTCGGTTTTTTTCTCTTTGTGCAGTAAACTCTCCATCAATTGACTGCCAAATGTACCACAGATGCGGCACGGAAGCCTATTGGTTTTTTGCCCCTGTGGTGAATTCGCTTAGGCCATGTCTCAGAAATATTGATCCACGAAGCCACACGAAGAAACACAAAGCTCTTTTCTGACCTTCGCGCCCCTTTGTGTGGCTTCGTGGATGATTGGAACCTGGGCCTGGCCTTACATCGAAGGTCGTGGACTACTATGCATGTTGGATTGGGGAGACGGCTGACACGATTGCCCCTGCTTTTTGTTCTATTGCCTCTCTTCTTTTTGGCGGCGCTGATCTTTACCTATCCTTTCGTGTTGGGGCTGGGCAACGCCGTGACCGATCCCGTCGATCCCATCCTCAACGCGTGGATCGTGGGGTGGGAGCATCATATCCTCCTCAGGCAGCCGCTTGAATTGCTCAACGCCAATATCTTTTATCCATACCCGCAGACGCTGCTCTATTCGGAAACCTTGTTGCTGCCCTCCACCCTGCTGATGCCGATCCAATTGGCGACGGGCAACCCGATCCTCACACACAATCTGCTCGTGCTGTTGGGGTTGGCCTCCACCGCGGGGAGCGGCTATTTGCTGGGGCGCTGGCTCTTTCGCAGCCACTGGGCGGGCGCGCTCTTGGGGATCGTCTTCGCCTTCAACAGTTACACATTGAGCAACCTGGGGCAGGTGCAATTGCTGCAACTGGCGCCGCTGCCATTGGCGTTGCTCTACACGGGGAAGGTGATCCGGCGTCCGCGCCTGCGCTTTGCGCTGCTGTTGGCCTTCTTTTTGACGGCGCAATTCTATACAGTCATCTATTATGGATTTTTCGCGTTTTTGCTCGTGGGCGTCAGCGGCGGAGCAGGCTGGCTACTCTATCGCTTCCCCTCGTTGCGGATGCGCCTCCACGCCTTGGGGATGCTCTTGGGCGGCGGCGTGCTGGCGCTGCTGCTCTGCCTGCCATTGGGCCTGCCCTATTATGATCTCAGCCAGCGTTACGGCTACGAGCGCACGCTGGCCGACGCCTGGCCTTTTTCCACCTCGTTCGAGATGTGGATGACGCCGCCGGCGCAAAACCTTCTCTACGGGTGGATGGCTGCCGGCGATCCGCCCCGCCTGGGCTTCTACCCGGTGGATTCGCTCTTCCCCGGTTTTTTGCTGTTTGGGCTGGCTTTGGGCGGTTTGATTTTCTGGCTCTGGCGAGCCGCGGGGATGGGCAAGCGCTATCCGCTGGCCCTGCTGCTGGGGATCGGATTCTTCTTTGTGCTTTCGCTAGGCCCTTATTTGCAGCTCGCGACTTTGCAGCCGGATTTCGAGCGAATCCTGCCCTACGCGTGGATTCATGAGACGATCCCTGGCTTTGAGGCGCTGCGCGCGCCGGGCCGCTTCGCCGTTGTCGTCTTTTTGGGGATGGCGGTGGCGGCGGCTTCGCTCATGCGCCATCTTCGTTGGCGTGGGTTGCAATTCGCGCTGATCTTGCTACTCTTTGCGGAAGCGCTTGTGATCCCGGCCACCGATCTCTACACACCGCCCATCGACAGGGATCGGCGCGCCTTCCACGAATGGCTGTCCACCCAGGATGATACTGTCTACGTCGAACTGCCGCCCTCGTCCCCCGGGTTGGGATCGTCGCCGCATCTCTGGCTGGAGGATCAATGGCTGGGCCTTTCGCATTGGCAGCCGACGTTGGCCGGCTACAGCGGATTCTGGCCGCCCCACCACGATGATCTGCTGCTCTTTGTGGCGCGCTTTCCCGATCCCGAAGCGGTACTCTTTTTGCAATCCCTGGGTGTGGAATGGATCTTGCCCCTACCGGATCGTCTTTCGGCAGAGCAGCGACAGCAGATCGAAGATGCCATCCAAGCGCAGGGCTGGGAGACGCGGACGTGGGGTGATCTGCGCGCCATCCGCCTGCCGCGGATCGAGCGCGATCCATCGCAGAGCCGGTATCTGATCCCCGACCGGGCGCAGGCTGGCGGAGAGGTTGCTGTTGCGGCCATCTTCACAAGCGAAGATCCCACGCCCACCCTCCCCAACAGCGCGTTGGGCAGCCTGCGCGTCGAATGGCAACAGGGGGATCGGCCCATCCGCCGGTTGAAACGACAACATCAGCCGCCCTTTTTCGTGGATGGCGTGGCGCTTTCATCGATCCACATCCCGACGCCCGCCACCGAAGGGATCTATACCCTTCGCCTCCTTGACGGCGCAGATCGTTTGCTCGCTGCGTCCGACGTGAACGTGGTGGTCGACGCCGCTCCGCCGGAAAGCCGGGTTCTGCCCGTTTTGGCAATTCAGGCCATCCTCACCTGCGGCGGGGATGACGCGCAGATCGATCTCATCCTGCGGACGGTCGGCTGGTACGAGGAACCCTTCACCCTCAGCGCCCGCCTTTTGGACGCAGAGGGTGCGCAAGTTATGCGCAGCGCCGATGTGGAATTCCCTCCCCACCGGCCGCGCGCCAACCTGCGCACCATTAACGTCTATCTGCTTCCGCTGCCCGTTATCCCCGGCGATGACGCGTTAACCGTGGAGTTGATCGGCTATCAGTGGCAGCAAGCCGCTGAACGCATCGTTCCCCGCGCCTTTGTCAGCGCCGAGGGCGAGGTGATGGACCAATTGTCCCTGCCGTTAGCGCGATCCGCCGGGTGTGGGAAGTGATCCCGCGTTCACAACGACTAAGCCCGATGCTCCAGGCGGGTCACGGACCCGCCTGGAGCATCGGGCTTAGTCGTTACCCGCATTCACACAACGGTCAAGCGGAAAGTCGCCGCCGTTTGATCGTCGGGTAGTGTGTAGACAAGATAGAGAGCCGTGTCCTCAATGGTTACAAGGGGAGCAGGCAGATTGCTCTCGACGCGTACACGCAACCCCGGTAGATCCCAATGATCGGCGTCGGCCCAGGCTGCAACGCGGGTGTTGAAGCTGATCTCAAAGGTAAAGGATCGATGCCCTTCGCCATAGCGATCCAAAAATTCTGGCGCTATCGGCGCGACGATGGTCAACTCTCCCCGCCGGGCGCGCGCCTCCACCGGTCCCCAATGGCGCAGACGCATCCAGCCCACGTCGCTGTCGGGCATCAGCCAGTGCAGCGTCACCGGGTGGTATTGGGGGCTATCCAAATTGGGGAGGATGCCGGGCAGCTCACCGGTGAGCCGCAAGGACTCTGCGCCGATCAGAACCTTTGCGCCGACCCAGGCGGACGCCAGCCGATCATGGTTCGTGGGCAGCCGCCGTTCCACCGTCCGCTCGCCCTGGAAAGCCAGCATGTGGGGAATCACATCGTTGGGGATCTCTGCGCCGACGATAGCGAAGGGAGGGCCGAAGCAGAAATCGTGTCCGTGGTCGAACATGCCGCTCTCGCGGGGAAAGGGCGCGTACTCGCGGCCCACCGCCAGCCAGATCGACATGCCCAGCAGCGCGCCGTATTTGCGCATGTCCATGCCGTAGGTGCGGCTGTACGGCCCGGCCACGTTGCCCATCCCGGCGTGGTAGAATGCCGCTACGTCGCGCCACATCTTCGCTTCCATCTCTGCGCCCTGCGCCGCCAACTGTGCGGAACGGGCATAGCGCCGCCAAAAAGCCAGGGCGTAAAAGTTGACGCCGTAATAGGTGGGCGAATTGTACTCGTGGAAGGTCCCATGTTGGCGGAAGATCTCATACGCCGCCTGGCCGAAACGCTCACCCTCGGCGGTCCAGTCGGGGTGACCGTAGCGATCCCCGGCCCAGGTCATCAAGGCGGATTTCATCAGCGCGATATTCGTGTAATGTGGCGCGCAGCGATCCGGCGGCTCCCCGATTATGGCAAGCTCAATAGAGCGGTCAATGCGAGCGATCAGGTCGGCGGGCAAGAGATCCCCGTATTCTTCCAACGCAATCGCCAGCGTCGTGCCGATGAACTGCCGCCAGTTAGGGTCATAGTGACGCCACATTACCGCCTCGGCTGGGGGATGGGCCTCTTGGGGCGCGCGATACCATGTGCCGTGGAAGGGCGTCCCTGGCTCATCGAATTGGTAATCGAGTACGGCGTGGAAGGTTTGCACAGCGCGTGCTATATCATCTCCTTCGTTGCGCAGCAGCAGCCCCAGCGCATACCAGGCCGAGTTGCGTACACTGTGAAGAATTGTCCCCTTCAAGTTTTCTGAGTCCATTCCCAGCAGCCTCATCGCCGGATCCCAGAATTGGTCGGTCCAACGCAGCGATTCCTCGGCCAGAGAACGTGCGTGTGGCGTCAGGTCCGCTAGATGTTTGCCTGTCATTTTCATCTCCTTTGGTTTTGAAGTTAGCCGCGGATGGGCGCAGAATAAGCCATTCGGTGGTCAGCGTTCGATCATGGATAGGCATAGAATCTCCCCGTTTAAGTGTAGAGGTCGCGCAGCCGCGGGCGTAGGTGTTGCGCTTCCAACAGATCGGTGCTGTCGCTGAAGAGATCAACGCTGCCGATGGGTCGGCGTTGGGCAATCTGCTGCACGGATGGGTCCTCGATTTGAGCGATCAGCGCGTCGGTGAATCCATGCAGCGCCATCACTCGGAAAGGACGGCCAAAGAATGGGCGCGCCTTCCCTGGCAGAGGATCGGTGATCCCCAACCGGTTGTGCATCCGCGCGAGGATCTCATAAGCGTCCACCAAATGGGCCTCGCGTTGCCGCCACGTGAGCGCAGTCTGCGCCTTGAAGAGTGGATCTGCCAGCGTCTCGGCGCAGGCCAACTGTTTGAAGGCCGTGCCAAACCATTTGGGATAGGGCGCGTACTGCCGCTCCATCAAAAAGGCCAGGCGCATGATATCGCGCACAAGACGCGAGCCGATCAGCGCCGAGCCGAGTTCGTCGCCCACGAGGCCAGCGCGGCCCATCAAATGTTCCTCCTGGCCGATGCGCGCCCAGCCAGCCGCCAGCAGGTAGAGCCAGAGATCATGTGGATACCACGCAAAACGGGCGCGCGCCTCTTCTAATCCGATTGCATCGTGGTAGACCATCCCTGCCGTGATCGTGCGCAATTTCTGCTGAGGAAAAGTGAGCCAATCCGCCGCCTCAATGGGTTGATCGATGTCGAAGTTGAGATAGTTATGGATAAACCCGCGGATCGTCAACACCTCCACGCGGTGGTTGATCGGTCCACTTTTGACCCGTTGCAGGTGTTGAACCCCGTTGTCATTGGGATCGGGTTCGCTGAAGCTGGTGGGATAGCCGTAGAATTCATAAGGCAGTTTGTGCCGCAAAAGTTCCACCATTGCGCTGGCATAGGATGAATGGTCGGCCTCCGTTAAAAAGATCATTACCCGTGGCCCCCAATGGTGATCCGAGGACATGGGATCGTCGAACCCCAGCACCTCCGATCCACTGCCCAGCAGCGCCGCGGCGTGGACAAGTCCGTGGAATTTCGCGTCGAGGATCGGGCGCACCGCCTCCCAATAGAAATGTTTGCTCAGTTCTAGACCTTGCGTAAAAGGCGCAGTATTTTCCTGGCCCGTAGCCATTGACGCCTCCCTCTTATAGAGAAACCACTTGAATAGCATACAATTTGGTACGAGTGCTGCTTGCCGCACCCGACAGGCGCAGCAAGCGGACGCTGCGTCCGCCAGCGCCTCTACGATTGTACGAACTCTATCTGTTTTCTCTATTAGAAAGATCACGGATAGGATGATGGTTCTCGGATAACATCTCTCCGCCGTGGACAAACTCCCCGCCAACCACCGTCGCCGTGATGTCGGTCTCTAAGATTGCCATGGGGTTGACGTTGAAAATATCCTGCGAGAGGACCGTCAGATCGGCCAGTTTGCCGGGGGTGATGCTGCCTTTGATCGCTTCCTCGCCGCCGGCGTAGGCTGCGCCCACGGTGTAGGCCCATACCGCCTCCTCGACGCGGACGCGTTCTTCGGGGATCCAGCCGTCGCCGCCCGGTGTACCGTCGCCGCGGCAGCGGGTGACGGCGGCGTGGATGCCCTGGATCACGTCGGGCGTCTCCACGGGCGCGTCGGAGCCGAAGGCCAGGGTTGCGCCGCTGTCCCACAGGGTGCGCCAGGCGTAGCTGTAGCGGCTGCGCGCGCCCCAATGTTTGTCCGCCAGCAGCATGTCCTGGGTGGCGTGGATCGGCTGCATGGACGGGATCACACCAAGCGCCGCAAACCGGGACAGATCGTCGGGATGCAGCACCTGGGCGTGTTCGATGCGATGGCGCAGATGCAGACCGATGCCGGCGCGGCGGGTGGCTTCAATCGCGTCAAGGACCACCCGATTGGCCCTGTCCCCGATGGCGTGGGTGAAGATGGCAAGGCCGGCGCGGCTGGCCTTCTCCACAACTTCCTTCATATGTTCGGCGCTCGCCACCGAGATACCGAAATTCTGCGACTCTCCTTCGTAGGGGTCGATCATCCACGCCGTGCGCGCGCCCAGCGCGCCGTCGCTGAAAACTTTCACCGCGCCGATGCGCAGGATCTCATCGCCCAATCCACTGTGGATGCCCAGAGCGATGGCCGCGTCCAGATCTGCCTCTGGGATCTGCGCCATGACGCGTAAATGCAGTTCGCCGTTGGCGCGCAACTGTTGGAAGGCGCGCAGGGCCAGCCTCCCCTCCAGGTTGTGGATGCCGACAATGCCCATGCCATGCACAGTTTTCATGGCGAGACGCACAGCATCCACAGCCTCGTCGAGCGACGGCTCGGCCAGGATGCGGAAGATCAGCCCCAGCGCGTTCTCCTTGAGGATGCCGGTGGGCTGACCGGTTTCGTCGCGCTCGATCTCGCCGCCTTCGGGATCGGGCGTGTTGGCGTCGATCTCGGCCAGGGCCAGCGCTTTGCTGTTGGCCCAGCCCACATGTCCACATTTGCGGCTGAGAAAGATGGGATGTTCGGCGCTGATCTGGTCCAGATCCACTTTATTGGGAAAGTCGCCACGGCCCCACACCGATTGATCCCAGCCGCGACCGGTGAGCCATTGACCGGGCGGCGTCGTTTCT
>JAHBVG010000091.1 GCA_019637695.1 Caldilineaceae bacterium
CGAACTGCGCCGAGATCTGGCCTATCGGCTCAGCGCGCCGGTGGTGGAAAGCTACGTCTCCGTCCCCGATCTGGACGCCCAGCCCATGCGTCTGCTCGGCGTCGATCCCTTTGCCGAGGCACCCTTCCGCAGCTACTTGGGCGAAAATCCTGAGATCAACACCAACCAAAACCTGAGCATCCTGCTTGTGGAACCCAACACGGTCCTCCTTAGCGCAGCCGTGGCGGATCGTTACGCCGTCGCGCCGGGGGATCAACTGGTTGTGCGCGTGGGCAGCGACCGCGCCGATCTGACGGTGGCCGGTCTGCTTGCCCCTTCGGACGATCTGAGCCGTCGCGCCCTGGATGGTCTGCTGATTGCGGACATCGCCACGGCGCAGGAGGTGTTGGGCAAGGTTGGCCGATTGGATCGCATCGACCTGATCATCGCCGAGGCGGACGCGGGGATGACCCTGGCGCGCATTGAGTCGATCCTGCCGCCGTCAGCGCGCATTGTCCGCCCCGAAGCGCGTAGCGGCACTGTGGACGAGATGACCGCCGCCTTCCGCCTCAACCTCACCGCGCTCAGCCTGCTCGCCCTGGTGGTGGGCATGTTTTTGATCTACAACACCGTCACCTTCAGCGTCATCCAGCGTCGCCCGGTGATCGGCTCATTGCGCGCGCTGGGCATGACGCGCCGCGAAATCTTTAGCATGATCCTGCTGGAATCGACGCTGCTCGGCCTGTTGGGGACGGTCGCCGGGCTGGGGCTGGGGATCATCCTGGGTCGCGGCGCAGTGACCGCGGTGACGCAGACCGTCAACGATCTCTTCTTTGTGGTCGCTGTGCGCGATGTGGACATCCCCGCGTGGACGCTGGTGAAAGGCGTGATCAGCGGATTGGCCGCCGCTACCGCTGCGGCCATCGTCCCCGCATGGGAAGCGACCAGTGTGCCGCCCGCTGGCGCGCTCAAACGCTCCGATGTGGAAGAAAAAGTGCGCGCCGTCCTGCCCTGGGTGAGCCTGGCTGGGGTGATTGTCTTCCTCCTCGGCGCGCTGCTGCTCATCCCCGAATGGAGTCTGATCCTCACCTTCAGCGGCCTCTTTGCCATCATCATCGGCATCGCCCTGCTTACGCCGGGGATCACGCTGCTGATCATGATCGGATTGCAACGCGCGCTGGGGCGGCGGCTGGGCATCCTGGCGCGGATGGCCCCGCGCGACATTGTGCGTTCGCTGTCGCGGACCTCGGTGGCGATTGCGGCGTTGATGGTGGCGGTCAGCGTCATCATCGGTGTAGGGGTGATGATCGGCAGTTTCCGCCTCACTGTAGAGCAGTGGCTTGAGGAAGTGTTACAAGCGGACATCTTCGTATCGCCGCCGACGCTGGGGGCCAATCGCGTGACGAACAATCTGGATCGGCAGGTGGCCGATCTGCTGATCGACTTCCCTGGCATCAGCGCCTTTTCCACCAGCCGCGAGGTAGAGGTGACGGCACAGGTAGGCGATGGGGAAGTCGCTGTGCGTATTGCTGCGCTCAGCCAGGATCTGGCCGGCGAGGATCGGCGCTACAAATCCGCGATTGGCAATTGGCAGCAGACATGGGCAGCGGTGGATGGGGGCGGGGTGGTGATCAATGAGCCGATGGCGAACCGCTACAATCTAGGCGTGGGCGAGGATCTGATCCTCTACACCGATCTGGGCGAGCAACGCTTCCCCGTTGTGGGGATCGCCTATGATTTCGACGTGCAGCCCGGCCTGCTCATGGCCGACGCCGTCTACCGCCGCTTTTGGAACGACACCGGGATCTCGGCGATTGCCCTCTTTGTGGCGCTGGGGATCGATGTGGACGAAAAGGTGGCCGAGCTGCGCGCCGCCTTTGCCGGGGAAGCCGAGTTAATCATCCGCTCGAATCGGGGCACGCGTCAAAACGCGCTGGATGTCTTTGACCGCACCTTTGCCATCACGATTGCCTTGCAGATTTTGGCGACGCTGGTCGCCTTCATCGGCATCCTTTCCACGTTGATGAGCATGCAGTTGGAGCGGATGCGCGAGATCGGCGTATTGCGCGCCAGCGGCATGACCCGCGGCCAGCTTTGGCAGCTTACCCTGCTCCAGACCGGCCTATTGGGGAGCAGCGCCGGTCTTGTCGCCATGCCCACCGGCTATATCCTGGCGCTGGTGCTGATCTACATTATCAACCTGCGCTCCTTCGGGTGGACGCTCACCATGCAGCTTCAGCCAGGGGAATTTATACAAGCCTTCGCCGTCGCCCTCATCGCCGCGCTGCTTGCCGGTCTCTACCCGGCCTGGCGCATGGGGCGGATTCAACCGGCGGAGGCGGTGCGGATGGAGTGATTGGGGACTGGGGATCGGGGACTGGGGACTGGGGATTGGGATGCGAAGGGAAGTTTGGAATGGGTCGGGTGATTCTCGACCCATTCTTTATTCTTCATTCATTCTTCATTATCGGGCATAGGCGCGGAAGGGGTTGTCGTGGGTCAACTGGCGGATGGTGCTGTCGTCGATCCCCGCGGCGCGCAGTTTGGGCAGCAGGGAATCGACAAGATGGGTGTACGGGTTGGGAATGCCGCCGCCCGGTTTGGATGGATCGTACCAGCCGCGGTCGTGGCTGAGGAGCAGGTGATCGCCAAAGCCTGTATCGAGTACGCGGCGTATGTGATCGACATGCCAGGGGTCGTCGAAGCGGTCGCTGCCGATGGCGTCGTACTCGATCCACGCGCCGCGGCGCGCCATCTGCAAATGAAGATCAAAGTCGGGTTCGTTCTGCGTGTGGATCCAAATAAAGCGTTCGGCGGTATAGCCTTCCCCCTCCAGAATATCCAACTGATCGCGCACCACCCGCCCGCGGATGGTGTGGCTGCCAATGATGGCGTTTGTTGCCCTTCCTGCCTTTGCCGCCGCCCGCAAGATCTTGGCCTCGGCCGGGGTGATGCCATCATCGCCAGCGCTGACTTTGATCCACGCAGCCTGGACGCCGCTACCCTCGATCTCGTCGGTCAACTCGCGCGTCATCCATTCGGCAAGTTCATCTGCGCTGGCGCTCATCGCCCAGTCGGGGATCCACGGCTCGCGATAGATCCCCGTGGGGACCACCACGGGCAGCCCCGTCGCTTCGGAGACAGCCCGATCAATATCAGCGCGGCGGCCAACGCCCATCGGCGTACACTCGACAAGCGCGGTGATCCCCTGCCGCTGGATCGCCTCGATCTGTGGGAACATCACAGCGATCACCGCGTCGGCGGTGGCGGTGCGCCAGTTCTCCGCTTCGATAGGACCGAGATCCACAAAAATATGTTCATGGGGCAGGATCATGCCCAGTTCGTCCGCGCCTTTGGGGCCGAGCGTTGTAATAAGATGGGGCATAAGGAGGCTCCTTGTGTGAATGATATTGGGTATTGGATATTGGGTACAATATCCAATACCCAATATTCTTTCTTCTACGCCGTCTGACTCCGCCAATCCTGTTGCGGCGGCTGATTGCGGAACCAGCCGATGATCAGCGCAATCAGGACGGCGACCGCCATCAACCCCGCCGTGATGGCGACGGTGTTGACATCAAAGTAGTTGACAACGATCCCGGCGTAGGCCCAGAGGATGACGCCGGTAAAGGCAATGTCACGGCGGGTATAGACCACATACCCGGCAATCGCCGCGCCTACCACAATCACAATCGCCGACCAGATCGGCTCAGGGATGGGGCCGCCCTCAAATCCCAGATCTTGGAGGAGGACGGTAGTATTGGCAATGGTGGCTACGGTGATCCACGCCGTGTAGATACTAAAAGGCACGTTGACCATCCAGAGTTGAGCGCCGCTGGCCGGGCGTTTGCCGATCCCCAAGCGCTGGTAGATGATGAGCAGCGTGATCAGCAGCCCAATCATAATCAGCCAACTGAGGGGGATGAGCAGATAGTGCCAGGCGAAGATCCACGCGCCGTTGAAGAGATTGGTGAGTATGAAGAGCCACCCGATCCGGCGCAGCCGTCCATCTTCACGTTGGGCAGGCAATAGCTGATAGATGCTAAAGGCCAGCAAGCCCAGGTAGATCACCCCCCAGATCGAAAAGACGTAGCCAGCCGGCGTGAAGAAATTCTGAAAACTATCGGAGATCTCGCCCGTACTGCGACCGCCAATCTCGGCAGCGCTGGCATAGCCATTTACTGCCACCGTGGCGATGAAGGTTACAAGGACGAGGATCTGGCGGAGAAGGTCGCGGTTCATAAGAAAGCTCCTTTGCGCTAAGCGGTTACCTGTTGAACGCTGGGCTGCTCCCGGCGTGTCGGCTGCACGACTTCTTTCGGCGCGCCGATCAGTTCATCCACAATCTTGGCCGAGGCAAGGACGCCGGGCACACCTGCGCCGGGATGGGTCCCTGCGCCGACGAAGTAGAGGTTGTCAAAATCTTCAGAGCGATTGTGCGGACGGAACCAGGCGCTCTGGGTCAGGGTTGGTTGCACCGAGAAGGCCGATCCCAGGTAGCTGTTGAGCGTCCCCTCAAAGTGCAGGGGATCAATGTAGTGTTCCGCCACAACATTGGCCTGGAGATCGGGTAGATAATTTTCCTCTAAGAAGTTCATAATGGCGTCGCGATAGGGTTTGGCCTGCACCGTCCAATCGATGTTTGCGCCCAGGTGGGGCACTGGCGAGAGGACGTAGAACGATTCCCCGCCTGCGGGTGCAAGCGATGGATCGGTGAGCGTGGGCATATGCAGATAGAGTGAGAAATCCTCGGGCAGCTCGCCGTTGGAGAAGATCTCGCGCAGCAATCCTTTGTAGCGTTCGCTCAGGATGATGTTGTGATGGGCGAGGCCCACATCCCGATATTGACGTTTGGTGCCAAAGTAGATGACAAAGAGTGACATGCTGTACTTTTTGCTCTTGATGCGGCGATCATTGTTAAAACGGCGCGCATGTTGCGGGATCATATTCAGATAGGTCCAGGCCACATCGGCGTTGGAGATCACCGCATCCGCCTTGTGGATCATCCCGTCTTCCATGCGCACGCCGGTCACCTTGCGCCCCTGCACTAAGATTTCGTCCACCTCGGCGTTGGTGTGGATGATCACGCCCAACTCAGTCAGCAACCGTTCAAAGGCGTTGATGATCGATCCAGTGCCACCGCGTGCGTAGTGAATACCCCATTCGCGCTCAAGGTAATGGATCAACACGTAGAGCGAGGCAGCGTCGAACGGATTGCCGCCGATGAGCAGCGGGTGGAAGGAGAAACAGCGGCGTAGGAACTCATCCTTGACAAATTGGGAGACGTAACCGTAGACGCTGCGATAGCTTTGAAGCCGGATCAGATCCGGCGCGACCTTGATCATATCGGTGATGTGCAAAAAGGGTTTGTCGATCAGCGCCATGCCCGTCTCGAAGATCTCCTTCGTGCTTTCGATAAAGCGCGTGTAGCCCTCCTTGTCCGCCGGGTTCCAACGGTCGATCTGTTCGAGGATAAATTGGTGATCGCTGTTGTAGTCAAAACTGCGCCGGTTGTGATCGAAAATACGGTAAAAGGGATCCAGTGAAATCAGATCGAAATAGTCCTCACGTTTGCGACCCGCCAATTCCCAAATTTCCTCAAAGAGCCAGGGCGCGGTGATCACCGTGGGGCCGCCGTCAAAGGTGAAACCATCCATCTCGTAAGTGTAGGCGCGCCCGCCCAACTTATCCCGTTTCTCGAAGAGCGTCACTTTGTGTCCACGGGCGGCGAGACGGGCGGCTACTCCCAATCCCCCGAAGCCGGAGCCAATCACAATCAAATTTGCCATCGCATCGATCCTTATGGTGATAAAAAGACTGAACAAAGTCTGGTTGAATATCAGATTTGTCCAAGTATAGTCCAACTTTCGGCAAGTGTAAAGTATGCCTTGCCCCCATCGAAAATACGTCTCACGGAGGTGAGAAAATAGATCACAGATTCCATAGATCTTCACAGATAGAAGAATTGGACACGGATTTTCAGAATATTCAGAAAATTCAGTCCAATACCGATCCCCTGTCCCCAGTCCCCGACCCCCAATCACCGATCCCCAATTCTATCCTAAAATCTTCTGCTCAGAAATGGTTCCTCTTTTTGACGTAAAATGGAGCGTAGGCTATAATTCTTGTTCGTGGGCATTTTGCGTGTTGCCCACAATTTTATTGTTATCTGCCCATTTCAATCACTTGCAGGTACGCCTGTAAGGCCGCTGTTGAAGTTCCGCATGGCGGACGCGGTACAAAGGAGAAGCACATGTATGCAGTGATCAGGACCGGTGGCAAGCAATATCGAGTGGCCCCCGGCGATATTTTGGAAGTAGAGAAGTTGGAAGGCAAGGTTGGCGAAAGCGTTTCATTAGAGGATGTTTTAATGATCGTCAACGACGCTGAAGTGACCATCGGTCAGCCTCAAGTGGAGGGGGCGCAAGTCACTGCCAAGATTACAGGGCAACATCGCGGGGAGAAGATCATGGTCTTCCGCTATCGCCCGAAAAAGCGGATTCGAGTTCGTCGAGGCCACCGGCAATATTTGACTCGACTTCAGATCGAGACGATTCAGGTCTAAACCGATTGGTGGATCAGGTAGGCTCGCTCCCATCTTAATGGAAGCAGGGCCATTTCAAGGAGGCATGCACAATGGCACACAAAAAAGGTAGTGGATCTAGCCGCAACAATCGCGATTCAAATGCCCAACGTCTCGGCGTCAAGCGCTTCGGTGGCGAAGAAGTAACCTCTGGCAGCATTATTGTTCGCCAGCGCGGCACCCGCATCTACCCGGGGCTGAACGTGGGCAAAGGCAAAGATGATACCCTCTTTGCCACCATCGATGGCTTCGTTACATTTGAATGGGAAAAGAAGAACCGGAAGCGCGTCAGTGTTTATCCGGAGAAAGTAGGCTAATCACATGCGTGAAGGTATCCATCCCACATACCATGAGAATGCAAGGGTCACCTGCACCTGTGGCAATAGTTGGCTCACAGGCAGCACCAAAGAAGAGATCCTTGTCAACGTTTGCAGCGCCTGCCATCCTTTTTACACGGGTGAGCAGCGCATTGTCGATACTGTCGGTCGTGTTGAGCGCTTTGTGAAGCGTCTTGAGTCACGCCAGCAGGCTGCCGCTTTCAAGCGGATCGAGACCCAGGCTCGTCAGGAAGCCGAAGAAGCAGCGCGCAAGGCACGCGCCCGCGGCGATGATCCTGAAAAGGCTGCCGCTCAGGTGATGGCAAAATACGAGGCCGAACTCCAGGCTGAATCCTAAGTCTTTGGTAGCAGCTTTGCTCGTCAGGGCATCCAAAGAGGCAGAGATGAGTAATCGTCTCTGCCTCTTTTTGTTGGCCTGCCCATTTCACCTGTTGCGACACATCTTTTACAATACCGTCAGAGATCGTCATTCACATTCCCAGTCATTGTGGAGATCGTCCTATGCACTTTCAATCCCCTGTTGGGTGGCTTGAACTGATCTGTGGATCTATGTTCAGCGGTAAGACCGAAGAGTTGCTGCGCCGGATTCGACGGGCCGAAATTGCGAAGAAACAGATCCAGATCTTTAAGCCTCGTCTGGACAACCGCTATGGATTGGAACGAGTCGCCTCTCACAATGGCGTTGCGCGCAACGACGCCGTGGTGGTCGAGGACGCGCAGACGATCCTCACGCTGGTTCGCCCCGACACCGAGGTTGTCGCCGTGGACGAGGTGCAATTTTTCGACTGGGCGATTGCCGATGCGTGCAGCATCCTGGCGGATCAAGGCAAGCGTGTACTCATGGCCGGGTTGGATCAAGATTTCCGCGGCGAACCTTTTGGCCCTATGCCGCTGCTCATGGCGTTGGCCGAGCGTGTGGACAAGTTACAGGCGATCTGCGTTGTCTGTGGCGGCACGGCCAGCCGCACCCAACGCCTGATCGATGGCCGTCCGGCCCGCTACGACGATCCCATTATCTTCGTAGGCGGCAGTGAAAGCTACGAAGCGCGCTGCCGCGACTGCCATCAAGTGCCGGGGAAACCTGTCAGCGTCGTGGCAAAGGCGGGGCATGAAATCTATGAGGGAGATGAGTAGTGCGTAGTGCGTAGACGATTGTCACCTGCCACTTGCAAACCTGCAACTCCTTTTGCCGCCGACCGCAGCGGTCGGATTGACCTGTGCCTTTTGCCTTCTCTTCACTTTCCGCCTCATGTCGCTTCCACTTGTCTACAACCCAGACTATGTGACGCCGCTTCCCCAGGGACATCGCTTCCCCATGCCCAAATTTGGGAAGGTCTACGAGACGTTGATCCGGGATGGGGTGGCGACGTTGGATCAGTTCCACTATGCAGAGATGGCGGATCGTGAGGTGTTGACGCTCGCCCATTCACCCGCTTATGTAGATGCCTATTTGAGCGGTTCCATCGATCCCAAACTCATGCGGCGCATCGGCTTCCCGTGGAGCCCACAACTTGTCCGGCGGACCTGCACCGCGCTGGGCGGGACGGTGCTGGCGACGCAACTGGCAATCGAACACGGTCTGGCCTGCAATACCGCTGGCGGCACCCATCACGCCTATCCTGAGTTTGGATCGGGCTTTTGCATCTTCAACGATCTGGCGGTAGCAGCGCGCTATGCACAAGAAGCAGGGCTGGCCGAACGCATCCTCATTGTTGACCTCGATGTTCACCAAGGGGACGGTACAGCCGTCATCTTCCAGGGCGATAGGAACGTCTTCACCTTCTCGATCCACTGCGAGAAAAATTTCCCGTTCCGCAAACAGCGCAGTACACTGGACGTACCGTTGGCCGTCGGGGTTAAGGACGAAGAATATCTGGCCGTGTTGACACGCCACCTTCCTGTCATCCTCGACGACTTTGGCCCGGATCTGATTTTCTACGACGGCGGCGTCGATCCACATGAAGAAGACGCGCTGGGCAAGTTGTCCTTAACCGATGATGGGCTTTATGCCCGCGATCTCTATGTCTTCACCCGTTGCGCTGAACGGGACGTTCCGGTTGTGGGCGTGATCGGCGGCGGCTACCAGGCGGATGTGGATAGGTTGGCGCGACGGCATACAACCCTCCACCGAGCGGCGGGGGAAGTAATGCGTAGTGCGTAGTGCGTGGGATCTCGTCGACTATCACCTCTCCAATGGAGCAACCAACTATTCGACACGATCTGTCTACGCACTACGCACTACCCCAGCCACTAGCCTCATTTCACGAAAGGCTTCTCTCCCATGTTCGATCTCAAATCATCGGTCCAGTCGCAGTTTGATCGCGTGGCGGCGAACTATCGCACCAGCGCCGTTCACGCCCGCGGCGAGGAATTCAACCAAATGCTGGCCCTGGCCCATCTGCGCGGGGATGAGCGGGTACTCGACGCCGGTTGTGGCGCAGGACATACGGCCATCGCCTTTGCGCCTCATGTAGCCAGCGTGGTGGCGCTGGATTTTACCCAATCCATGCTGGGGCAGGTGGCGCAACTCGCCGCCGAGAAAGGGATCGCCAACGTCGAACCCCGATTGGGCGATGTGGAGCATCTCCCCTTTGGGGACGGCGTCTTCGATCTCATCGCCTCGCGCTACAGCGCCCACCACTGGCCCCATCCTCAGCAGGCTGTCCAAGAGTTCCGGCGGGTGTTAAAGGAGGGTGGTCAGGTGCTGTTGGCCGATGTTGTTGGCTTTGACGATCCCACGTGCGATACCTTCCTCAACGCGGTGGAGTTGTTGCGCGATCCTTCGCACGTGCGCGATTTCACCCCCGCCGAGTGGATCACCTTTTTCCAAAAGGCTGGATTTGAGGCTGAAATCCGTTATCGTTGGGATCTCTACCTTGATTTCGAGAGTTGGACACAACGCATGGCGACGCCAGCGCTGAATGTGCAGGCTATCCGCCAACTGCTGGCAGCCGCGCCCAGCGAAGTCCGCGCCGCGCTGAAGGTGACAGCGGAAGGGTTCTGGTTCCGCTGTGCGGTGATTGAGGGGAAAAGAATGAATAAAGAATAATGAATGGGTTGAGAGATCGGTTTCTCAACCCATTCATTATTCTTTATTCATCCTTCTGCAACAACTACTTCTTACCATTCTCAAAGGAGGCAGACGATGGAGTTTGCAGCGATCAAGGAACAAATCTTTGCCGATCTGGGCATTGAAGCGATAAATGCCGGAATTTATGATGGCGATTGGGGTAGCATCACGGGTCGCAAAACGCTCGACATTCAGTCGCCCATTAACGGGGAGAAGTTGGCCGCAGTCGCCCTAGCCGAGGATACCGATTACGACAGGTTGATGGAGAAGGCGTGGGAATCGTACAGCGTCTGGTCGAAGATCCCTGCGCCGCAGCGCGGATCGATCATTCGCGAGATCGGCAACGAGTTGAGCAAGTATAAGGAGACGCTGGGTCTGCTCGTCTCGCTGGAGGTGGGCAAGACGCGCATCGAGGGCATGGGCGAAGTGCAGGAGATGATCGACATCGGCGATTTTGCCGTCGGCCTCTCGCGCCAACTTTACGGGGTGACGATTGCCAGCGAGCGCCCCCACCATCGCCTCTACGAACAGTGGCATCCCTATGGCGTGGCCGGCGTGATCACCGCCTTCAACTTCCCGTGCGCCGTCTGGTCGTGGAACGCGCTGATCGCGGCCGTCATTGGCAATGTGATCGTGTGGAAGCCGTCGCCCAACGCCAGCCTTACCGCCATCGCTACCAACCGCATCTGTAGCCGCATACTCGAACGCCACGGGCTGCCGCCCATCTTCTTTTTGATGGTGGATGAACGGGGCGCGCTCGGCGAAAGATTGGCCAAAGATACGCGTGTGCCGCTGCTCTCCTTCACCGGCTCGATCCGCACAGGACGCCAGGTGGCGCAGCAAGTTTCCGCCCGGCTCGGTCGCACGATTTTGGAGTTGGGCGGAAACAACGCCGCCATCGTCAGTGACAAAGCGGACGCGGAGATCGCCTTGCGCGGGGTGGCGTTTGGGGCGCTGGCTACAGCAGGGCAGCGCTGTACCACCACGCGGCGGCTGATCCTCCACGCGGGGATCTACGACGAGTTTTTGGGAAAATTGACGCGCGTCTATCAAACAGTGAAGGTGGGCAATCCGTTGGAGGATGGGGTGCTGGTGGGGCCGTTGATCAACCGCGGGGCCGTGGATCTCTACAGCGCTGCCATCCGTCGCGCCGTGGACGAAGGGGGGCGCGTTCTCTGCGGCGATGAAGTGATGACGATCCCCGGCTATGAGGGCGGCCACTATGTGCGTCCGACGCTGATCGAAGGCTCGCCCGACATGGGCATTGTCTGCGAAGAGACCTTCGCGCCGATCCTCTATGTACTCAAGTACAGCGCCCTCGATGAGGCGTTGCAGATCCATAATAGCGTCCCACAGGGGCTTTCGTCGGCCATCTTTACAACGGATCTGCGTGAGGCTGAGGCGTTCCTCTCGGTGCGGGGATCGGATTGCGGGCTGGCGAATGTCAACACGGGGACAGCCGGGGCGGAGATCGGCGGGGCCTTCGGTGGGGAAAAAGAGACCGGCGGCGGTCGCGAAAGCGGCTCCGACGCCTGGAAAGCCTACGCCCGTCGCCAGACCGTGACCATCAACTACGGCGCGGAATTGCCCCTGGCGCAAGGCGTGCGCTTTGAGGTGTGAAGATTGGTGACTGGGGATTGGTGATTAGGGATTGGGATCGCGAGAGGAGATGAAATCTCCAAACGCGCCGACCGCAGCGGTCGGATATCTCATGTTTACGAGCGATTAAGAGAGAGATTTCAGAGACTCGCCCCAATCTCCAGTCACTAATCACCAATCCCTATTCTTCTACGCGCTTCGCCACCACGATCACCCGATGCGTGTTGTCGGTTTCGGGCCAACAACTGACGAGGGTAAGGCGGTCGTCGTCGTAGGGCTGGATCCACTTGGCATTGTCACGGCGTTGGTCAAGCGATGCGCCCTTTTCTTCGAGGATCATCACCTCTTCGACGCGGTAGGCAATGCGCTGTCCACCGGCCCAAACGTAGGCATCATCACCGGGTTTCATGGTGTAGAGTTTGCGAAAGACAGCGCCGGCAATGTTGTTGTGTCCGCTCAAGACAACGTTGCCCCCCTGGCCGGGGAGGGCGCTGTTCTTATGCCAACCCGCAGCAGAGTCGGCCACTTCCCATTCGCTCACCTGAGTGCCATTGGGCTGCTGCACCACATACCAGCCAATGGGCACAATGTCCGTCTCCACGCGGATCGATGGCAGCTCCAGCTTTTGAGGTTGATTGACGCCTTCCGCGTTCAAGGAGGGGCGTCTCAGCGGCGGTCCCCCTTCGGCTATGCGCAAGACGCCAGCCTCGCCTGCGGGCAGGCTCAGCGGGGGCGACTCGTTCGCCTCCGCTGGCGCAGGGGCAGGGGCGGCACAACCGATTGCCAACATCAACGCCATCAGCAGCACAAGGGCCGGCCAGGCGCAGCAGGATCGCACTTTCATCTACATCTCCTCTTGCTTGTTACACTCCAATTCATCTCTTGGCGCTGCGGTCTCAAAATAACCTTAACAAAGCCAAGAAAAAGCCGCTGTAAGAAATTCCACTTCACAGAAAAACCGCAGCTAGAAGCAGCGGCTACGGTGACTTCGTCTTCACAGAAAAACCACCAAATGCAGCGGCTATGGTGACTTCTCACTGATTGCTCATGGCCGAAAGCCTGCGCCCTTGCGCCACGGCTTCCACCCGCGACACAGGACCACCAATGGGGGCCAGGATCGCGTTGAAGGTGGTTTCGCCGCCGCGAGGAACGACATTGTGTTCCGGCACAATCTGGCGCATGGCGATCACCCGATCGAGCGAATCATAGGCGGTGAGTACCACCTGCACGCTGACAGCTTCCTCAGGACCGGTGTTGCGGACGACGCCCTCGACAGAATAGGAGGCGTACCGTTCCCCCTTGGTCTTGATTTCTTCCACTGTCAGATCCCGGTAATAACTCCCCACATACGCCGGCACCGCGCTGATGGGGAACGCCTGATAGCGGGCAAATCGCCCGGGTACTTCGCCAAAGAGGATGGCAAAGGGCGCTCTTTGGCCCACATCCACCAGGTCGAGCGAGACAAGGCTTGCGGCGCGGCCAATCTCTTCATCCGCATCATCAAGTAGGACAACGGCGACGCGCACCTGTTCCACGGCGGAACCGCTATCATTCGCCACCTCGCCCAGCACCCAAAGCCCACCGATATTGGTCTGGCTGAAGTAGACATTCTGCACGGTGATGGGCAACGGTGTCGGCGTCGGCGTGGCGTTGCTGAGATCATCCTCGACCTCTTCGGGGCTGGGGATGATCAACTGCTGGCCCACCTGCAACGTGCGCGGGTCGAGGATGCCGTTGGCGTCTTGCAAACTGGCGACGGTGAGGCCATAGCGCTGGGCGATGGCAAGCAAACTATCCCCCGGCTGGATCTGGTAGATCACCGGTGTGGGCGTTACCGTGGGCGTGGGCGTGGGCGCAGGTGTGTAGGGCGCAGGCGTCGACGTGGGCGGCAGTGTAGCGACAGCCGCAATCGCCACCGTGGCTGTGGGCGGCGGCGTCGGCGTTGGCGTCGGCGTAATGATCTGTCCACAGCTAGCGAGGAAGGCCAGCGATGCCAGCATCACTGCGAAGCGCAGCCAGCGTCCGCTGCGGGATGAGATTGGGTTGAATTCGTCTGCGTCCCAGGGACACCTGAAGTCATGGTTCACGGTTTTCATCAAGGATGGAGTATATCATAGGGCAGCGGGGCAGCGAAGAAAGGAGGGAGAGAAGAAGAGGAAGATTAGATATTATCACTGCTTGTCAGATTTTGATACATTGAGTAAACTGTCACCTACTCCCCCATCTGCATCACTGCTGCACGGTGATGGTCTTCCTTTGCGAAAAATTGAGATAGCAATAAACTGGCAACAGTTGCCTCATTCAGCATGGTAGATCTACAAGATGAACCCTCCGACCAACCTCCCGTCTTCACCTCATCTGCCGGTTGAGTATCTGGCAGCGAGCTTTGGTGATGTTACCAATTCGTACAAATTCTATTGGCTGCTGGCGATTCTGGAGCATTTGAAAGCGGAAGAGACGCGCACAATTCCATTTAGCCAATTGATCGCCAACATGATCGGCCATGTCTGGTATCCGGTGAACTACTTTCGTCTTTCCTTTGGCAAACAAGATCGGCTCGGCGAGATTGCGCTGGCTGTCCGCAACGATCAAAATCTAGCGCCTAACACAACGAAACCAGAAGTCGCCCAGGCTGTGTTCCGCTATTGGCAGTCTCCCCGTCCGCACTTGCCAGGGAGATTCGCAGTCTGGGAGTGTACGTCCCCTATCGGTTTCTGCGACCGTTCTTCGCTGGGGAACTGCGGGGAATGCCCGATTGGAAGATCGATGCAGAGATCCGCACGCTGGCTGACCGGAATTTCCAGGGTTCGGATCGTCCCTGTCTATACCGTTTTACGGATGTGCCCGCACCGGCCATTGAACTTCATCCGCGCTGGGCAGACTATCTTCAGACCAATGTACACATCGTCACAGGGTACTGTCTCTGGCACCTGACCAACTATCTACAAAAGAACAACCCAAACGTACCGAATATCATCGGCAAACTAGCGGAACCGGGGCAGCGCAATCTGCGCAATGCGCGCATTTTCTGGCAAATGGCGATGGATCAGATGGGCGAGTGTCGCTGCATCTACACCGGGGAAGTTGTAGAACCGCACGGGTTTTCACTGGATCATTTTCTGCCCTGGAGTTTTGTTGCCCACGATCTGCTGTGGAACATCATCCCCACTTCGCGAAACATCAACTCTGCCAAGAGCGATCAGTTGCCAGCGATGGATCGATATTTCGGATCGTTCGCCCAGCTACAATACCAGGCCCTTCATGCCGTTGCTGCGCAGAGAAAGGCCAAGTTGATCGAGGACTACATTCTTCTGCTCAGGCAGCCATCTGTGGAGAAGTTAACCGATCTGCCTCAGCCTGTGTTTACCCAAATCTTGCGCGATACCATCACCCCGCAGATCCAAATTGCCACCAATATGGGCTTTGCCGCCAACTGGAGCTATCGAACGACATGATTGTGCAATCGCCCAACAATCCATACAGCCATCTCACTATTAAAGAGCGGGAATGGCCTTCTTTCCCGACCAAGCGCCTGCTGTCCCACGGATTGATCCGTGGAAGGGTGCTGGATTTCGGCTGTGGGACGGGCGTTGATGTGGCGTTTTTGAGGGGAAAAGGCCACAATGTGATCGGATTCGATCCCTATTATGCGCCAGATTATCCAAGTGGACGTTTTGACACCATCCTCTGCCATTACGTGCTGAATGTACTGCTGCCAGAGGAACAGGTGGCAGTCTTGATGGCTGTGTCGGAACTGCTGGAACCGGGCGGCAAAGCCTATTTCACGGTTCGGCGCGACATCAAACGCAACGGTTTTCGCGTCCACTCAAAACACAATCTAAAGGTCTACCAGTGTAATGTGGTCTTGCCCTTCAAGAGTTTGATCCAGGCGGAGCATTGCGAGGTTTACGAGTATCAGCACTTCAACCAGATTCCCCGACAAGTTCGCTCCGAGTGTCCTTTTTGCCATCCCGATCCTGAGCGTGAGTTATTGTCCGAATCGGCTGCAGTCTATGCCCTGTTGGATAAATATCCCGTTTCCCCCGGCCACGCTTTGATCATCCCCAAGCAGCATGTGAGCAACTACTTCGAGCTTTCAGATAAAGTTCGCACGGCCTGTTGGCTGATGGTTGCCAGGGTCCAAACCATCCTGTTACAGCGATTCCAGCCGGAAGGCTTCAACGTTGGCATTAACGTGGGCGCTGTGGCTGGGCAGACGGTTCCACACGTTCATATTCACCTCATTCCGCGCTACCTCGGCGATGTTCCCAATCCGGCGGGTGGCGTGCGCAATGTGATTCCCGATAAGGGGAATTATCTGCATTTATATGCTCCAGCTGAATAAAAGAAGGTTCCTTATTGCTAATTGCAAACTATAGTTTGCAGTGATACAATTCTAGTATTCTAGAGGAACATAGTATGACCACCGCAAAAACTGTCATTATTTACCAGACGGTTAACGGAAAAAAACCCTTTAGCGACTGGCTCAAGGAACTAAAGGATCCTGTCACTAGACGCCGTATCCTTAAACGGCTACTACGGTTAGAACAAGGGCACTACGGAGATGTTAAACCCGTAGGTGGAGGCGTCAACGAATTGCGATTCTTCTTCGGTAGTGGTTACCGAGTCTATTTTGCCGAAGATGGAGACACGTTGATCATCCTTCTTTGTGGTGGGGATAAAGGCAGCCAGACACAAGACATTCAACTAGCCCAGATTTACTGGCAGGAGTACCTATCTCATGGGTAACTATGCTACCTTAGCCGAGGTGACTGTAGACTATTTTCGTCAGCGCCCTGAAGAGATCGATGCGTTTCTGCAAGAAGCGTTTGCCGACTATGCTCAAGATGGCGACGCGGCGACGTTGCTTTCGGTTTTGCGCATCATCGCACGAGTCAAGGGCATCTCCGCCATGGCCGAGGAAGTTGGCATGACCCGACAAGGCTTACAGAAAGCCCTCTCTGCCAATGGCAATCCCCGTTTGGATACCATCAACGCGATTTTACACGCGTTGGGCTACCAGTTGATCCCTCACCGCTTGGAACGCACCAACTGACAGTCACGGACCCGCCCACCGCCGGTCACGGACCGGCGCAGAGCATTCTCGCCCCCTACGTCGCCCCACATAGCCAAAACTTCCCGATTTGGCTATACTGCAAGGACGACATCCTATCCACATAGAAATCTGCGGAGGCTGCCCATGAAAATCGCCCTTCTCTCCGACAGCCACGATCACATTTGGAATTTGGCAAAAGCGCTCGACGCCGTGAACGCGCAGGGCGCGGATCTGCTGCTCCACTGCGGGGATCTGGTGGCGCCCTTCATCGTGGCGCAGATCGCCGAAGCCTTCTCTGGCCCGATCCATATGTTGGAGGGCAACAACGACGGCGATGGACGCTTGCAGCAGCAGGTCGCCGCCAAATTCAGCCATGTGACGCTCCACGGCATCTACGCCGAGTTGGCGGTGGGCGGTCGGCGCATTGCCATGATCCACTACCCGGAACCGGCCCGGCGTATCGCCCAATCCGGCCATTTTGATCTCGTCTGCTACGGTCACAACCACCTGCAAAACTGGGAACAGATCGGCGACTGTTACCTTGTCAACCCTGGCGAGGTGATGGGCCGTTTCGGCGCGCCCAGTTGGGGACTCTACGATTGCAAGACACATACGTACAGGTTTCAGGCGATTGAAGGATAGGGGCTGAGGACTGGAGATCGGGGACTGGGGATCGGGGCATAGGCGCGAACTTAAGGGGTAAACGGACAAGTTCCGGGGACTTTTCGTCGCAGCAAGTCGAGGCCTCCACTCCCGGCGTCACGTCCAGTGTGAAGCCCCCGGCACTTTCGCAGGGGGGACTGGCAATCATTATCTCTCGTACATCTCTGATGTCCGATCCCCGATCACGAAGTGGGCGCTCTGCGCCATCCCCAGTCCCCAATCCCCACTTATTTGGGGCAACCTTACGGCGTCCATACCTCTTTTGCAGTAGAGTGGGAATGGACGGGCTGCCTGTTTGAATAGGTTGTATTGCACGACCGTCAGGGCATTTGATTCTACTTACCTCTGCTCTAACCAGCTCCGTGATCGGGCGACGGGTCACGGACCCGCCTGGAGCGTAGGGCTTCGTAGTTACATAGCTGAGGTGAAGGAGCGAACAATGCGACAGAAAATAGCAATGATTGCGATAATCCTGGCACTGATGATTTCGGGGAAGAGCGCGGCGCTGGCGGCGCCTCTTTCTCAGACAAGTGAGCCGATCTATGGTCTGCTAGGATCATTACGCCCAACTGCGGATGCGCTATATGAAACCGAATTTGTGATGGTGGCCCAGGTCTATCCAATTGTTGGCGCGACCCCGCGACTCGAACAGCAGATCCAGCAGATCAGCCGCGAAGATCCGCCGATCCCCGTGAAGGTGTGGGGACAGTTGACGCCCATGCTGGGCCAGCCCGAACGGCTACAAATCGTGGCGACAGACATGATGCGCATGGATGATATGAGGCCCATCGTCTCGTCGCCGGCGCTACCCTATGCCGTGATCAGCGCGCGGACGGCGCCGATCCGTACTGCGCCATCCGCCGCCGCCGATGTGATCGCCCAGGTGCGCGAAGGCCGAGAATTCGACGTAATCGCCCGCGATGCCACAGGCCAATGGTGGCGTATCTGCTGTATCAACAACGAATATGGCTGGATCTCACAGGTGATGGTCACTCTTGAAGGGGATGTGGCCGGGGTACCCACTCTACAACCGCGCACAGCATTGACGCCGACCCCACGGACGGTAACACCCGCCCCCGTGGATGAGTTGACCGAGATCGATTGGCTGGCAACCTTCTTCGCCAATCGGACGCTCAGCGGAGAACCCGCTTTTGCAACGCGCGTCAACGCTGTTGTGTTTGATTGGGAATACCGATCCCCGGCGCCAGGGATCTTGCCTGCTGATGGATTTTCGGCCCGGTTCGAGCGGATCTTATCGCTGCCCAACGGCCTCTATGAATTCAGCGTCCAGGCTGATGACGGCGTGCGCGTCTGGGTGGATGGCGAATTGATGGTGGATGCCTGGCACCTGGCTTCGGGCCAGATCTACCAATTCAGCCGCGACTTGACAGGCCCCACACCTGTCCGCATTGACTATTTTGAAGCAGGCGGTCAGGCTGGCATCCAATTCGGCTACGAGATGGTAGCGGAATTCCCCGATTGGCAGGCAGCCTACTTCAATGGGATCGAGCCTATCGGCGGTCCCGCGTCGATCCAGGCCGAGCCGCGGGGTCCTCTTGCCATCGGTCGGTATTGGAGCCTGGAATCGCCTGTGCCCGGCGTCATCGGCGAGGATAACTGGTCCGTGCGTTGGACGGGATCCTTTTTCTTTGAGGGCGGCGACTATCTCTTCTGGGCGCGCGCCCTGGGCGGCGTACGCCTTTGGATCGACGATCTCCTCGTGTTGGATGGCTGGCAAGACAATGGGGGTTACATTGAGGAGATCTTCTACCAAGTGGGCCGCGGCGAGCACGATATCCGCGTGGAATACTATACCCGCGGCGGCATCGCCCAACTCGAAGTTGATTGGCGTCGCGTCGAAGATTAGGGACTGGGGATTGGGGATCGGGGCATAGTCGCTAACTTAAGGGCAAACGGGCAAATGCCGGGGACTTTTCGCGGCAGCAAGTCGAGGCATCCGGCCTGTAACCGCACTTCTACCGATGATCGTGCGGTTGCAAACCGCCCCTACGTTTCATCATCTTGTTGATCAGTACTGCCTTCTGTTCTACCTGCTACCTGCTACCTGCCACCTGCTATCCACAGAAAGTGACACTGCATGAAGTCCGACATTGATCGATTGATGGTTGAACGGGATCTGGATGGGTTCCTGGTTATGGGCAACGGCAACGGTTCGGTCATGCGCTATTTGACCGGGGGCGCCTTCTTTGAGGGCGCGCTGTTGCTCAAATCTAAGGACGGACCGCTGACATTGAGCCACGGGCTGATGGAACGGGACGCCGCCGCAGCCACCGGGTTGAAGTTGATCGACCGGGACACCCATTTCAACCGCTATACGCTGTTGAAAAAACACAAGGGCAATGCGCTCGAAGCCGACGCCGAGTTGATCGCCGGGGCAATGGAAATGGTGGGGCTGCGCGGGCGGATCGGCCTCTACGGCATGGACGAAGTGGGGGCGGCGCTGGCGCTGGTGGGGCGGGTGACGCAACTGGTCGAGGAGATCGAAATCGTCGGCGAGTATGGCGAGACACTCTTCAACAGCGCCCGCGAAACCAAGGATGATGGCGAGCTGGCCGAGTTGAAACGGGCCGGGGAGCTCACCTGCCAGGTCATTGGCGAAGTACAGGAATTTATCCAAAGCCACCGTGTGCGCAATGAGATTGTCCTGCGCAGGGATGATCAGCCACTCACCATCGGCGATGTGAAGAGCTTCATCGGTGAGCGGCTCTACCGCTACGCCATGAAAGAAGATCACGGCAACATCTTCGCCCAGGGTCGCGATGCTGGCGTCCCCCATAACCACGGCGACCTTTCTATGCCGCTGCGGCTGGGTCAGAGCATTGTCTTCGACTTCTACCCCACTGTCGAGAGCGGCTACTATCACGATGTCACCCGCACATGGAGCCTGGGTTACGCCACCGACGAGGTGATGGAAGCCTACGAGCAGGTGAAGACCCTCTTCGACCGGCTGATGGCGGAACTGGCGGTGGATCGCGCCGCCTACGACTATCAGGCGATGGCGTGTGAGTATTTTGAATCCAAAGGACATAAGACGGTGCGCAGCCATCCCGGCACGCAGGAAGGCTACATCCACGGGTTGGGCCACGGCATCGGGCTGGATATTCACGAAGATCCCTACTTCCGCCACGTGGAAGAGATCCCCACCATCCTCAAACCTGGGCATGTGATCACCATTGAACCCGGTCTCTATTACCCCGAACGCGGGTTCGGCGTGCGCGTTGAAGACGCCGTCGCCTTCAACGAAAGGGGGGAATTGATCTGGTTGACCCACTATCCCTATGATTTGGTGATTCCGATGGGGAGGAAATGAGTAACGAGTAAGGAGTAATGAGTAGGTGGTGGATCCACCACCTACTCATTACTCGTTATGGTCTATTCCGCTGCGTCCTCGACGCTGATGGTAAAAGTACCGGTCTCGCGTCCATTGGCGGAGGTAACCTCTAGGATCAGGATCAGATCGCGCGGGATGGAGAGTTCCTTAAAGCCCGCGTCATTGGTCAATTCACCCTCTAGATCATCGTTGGCAAGCAACAAAGTCCCATTCGTATCGTAGATCGCCAGGAGTGGGTTGAGATCTTCGCTGCGAACGATGATGTTGATCAGATCCCCTGCCGAGACGGCCAGCGTATATTGGACGACGACACCGGGTTCCACCATGCCGAGGAACGTATCACCGATGGCGATATCGCCGCCATCTTCGATCTCTACGTTCGCGGCGTCTCTCAGGGCGAGCATAGCCGCATCCAACAGCGGATCGCCATCCGTCAACAGAATTTCTTCGGTTACGGGAATGCGCACTGTCGGCGCGATGCCGATGCCTTCCACATGGATTTCACCCGCCGGGTCGAGGGCTCGCCCAATGGTATAGCGGAAGCGTTCGTTGCCCGGCATGAGCAAATCCTTGACCGAGCCGCCCAACCCGCCTGTGGGATAGTGGCCGACAATGGCTGCCCGATCTTGCAGCGTCATGGCATAGGAGAAGAACTCACAGGCGCTGAGACAGTTCGGGCCGACAATGATAGCGATAGGGCCGTGATAACGCAGTTCCTCGGCGGGCAGGTAGAAGCGATCCTCACCTTCGGGATCGATATAGAATTCGCCCCGTTCTTCGCTGTAGCGCGCTGTGTTGCCCAGCACCAACGGTTCATCAAAGAAGTAGGCTGCCATCTGGTCGGCGAGGAAGCCGGAGCCGCCGCCATTCTGACGCATGTCGATGATCAACCCAGCGACGTTGCTCTCGTTCAAATTCCGCATCATCCGCTCCCAGAGTTGGACGGTGAGCAGGCTGTTGTCAGAGAAGCTGAAGATCTTGGCGTGGACATAGCCCGAACCGAGCAGTTCGTACTCGACCGGCAACTCGAAGCCGGTGCGCCCACGATTGAACGAGGAGAAGCTGAAGCTTTCGGGCTCGGCAACCGCCTCCATCTCCGCGGTAATCTCGCCGCGGTCGCCGTCGATAAAGGTGACACTTACCTCGGTGCCGATGGGGAAGCGAGAGGCGTAGCGCATCTGTTGTAGCCGCCGGAAATGATCCGTGCTGGCGGTCACCCAAATACGGGTATTGTCGATCACCTCTTGAATCGGCGTATCGTTGATGGCGAGGATCTCTGTTCCCAGCGTGATCCCAGCTTCAGCGGCAGGGCTTCCTTCAGTTAGATAGTTCACGATCACCCGCCCATCTTCCACTTCACGGATGGCGATCCCTATGCCGCCGCCTGCAGCCTGACGGAAGTCGGTGATGTCAATCGGCGCGTTGATATGTCCATCGGGGATGGACCAGGCAAAGTCGCGCAGGGCCAATCGATACGCGCGCTGGTTGTTGGTCGCCGCAGCCTCTTCAAAGCGGGGAAGGAATTCTTCGCGCAGGGCCTCCCAATCAATTCCCTTGTACTCGGTAAACGCGTACTCGCGGCTAAGGATGTCAACCAGTTCGTTGAAGGCTTCGTCGTAAGGCAGGCCAGAAAGATCAACCAGGGCGGCGCGCTCAGGTTCGATCAAATCGATGACCGGGTAGCGCGAGCGGTCAAAGGCAAATGGATCCGTGTCCATATCGACGATGGTGTAGCCCTGCGGCAAGAGGACAATCGGATCGTCTTCGGTGAAGAGCAACCCATCCTCGCCGAAGCCGCTGGGGAAGCCCTGCTGATCGTCCGGCGCATAGACAAGGAATTTGCCGCCGATGATCTCACGATCCATATCAGGATCGGTGCTGATGCGCGTGGAGGCGTAAGCCGTTGACCAGCCGCCGCCGTAGAGGTCGCGTTCTTCTAAAAAGGGATCGCCAAAGGTATTGTTCCAATAGGCAATAGCGAAGACCTGCACGCCCAAATTCTCTTCGTCGTCCTGATCTACGTCGCGGTAGCTGCCCTGGGGTTCCTGAGGCAATGAGAGCGAATAGGAGAAGGGCGATGTGTAAAAATCCGAGGTGATCTGCCCCAGCGTCTGGGATTCTGGCGGCATGAGGAAATATCGATTGCGGTCTACAAAGCCCGCTTGATCCTCGGTGATGATGACAGGTTGAGCAACGCCCAGTGTAAAGAAAAGATTGGTATAGGTCACTTCGCCCGTGATGTTCACCGGGCCACCCTCGTCGTTGACAATCTCGGCGCGGGGGATCTCCCCATCCTCTTGCGCCTGTACCAGCCCGACGCTCAGGATCAACCCCAGGGCCAACATCAATAGGATCTGAAACACACCACGTTTTGGCAACTTCATATCTCTCTCCTTCTAGACAATCCGATTCATTTACAAGAGGGAACGGGAACTGGAGCGAAGGTGGAAACTATTCTCCAGATCTTGCAATTCCCTGACCACCAATCATCCGTTCTCGTTCATACGCAAGCACATCTGTGAGAATATCGGTCAGCGTATGCCCAGGGGACCAACCTACTGTGCGTCGAATTTTGTCGATATTGGGCACGCGGCGTCGCATATCTTCAAAACCGGGGGCGTAAGCTTCATTATAGGGGATGTATGTGACGGTGGACGCAGAATCCGCCTGCCTGCTCACCTGCTCGGCCAACTGGTTAATGGTAACTTCCTCATCGCTGCCTATGTTGTAGATTTCGCCGGCCGTGAGGGCCGGTTGATCCAACAATGCTGTCAAGGCGCGGATCACATCGGCCACATGGCAAAAACAACGGCTCTGGTTGCCATCCCCAAAGACGGTAATCGGCGCGCCGCGCAGCGCCTGCTGCACAAAGCGGGGGATCACCATGCCGTAGCGTCCTGTCTGGCGCGGACCTACCGTGTTGAAAAAGCGGACAATGGTAACCGGCAACTGATATTCCCGATAGGCCGCCAGCCCCAGAAATTCGTCCAATAGTTTGCTGGCTGCATATCCCCAGCGGCTATGGCTGGACGGGCCAAGCAGCAGATCGTTTTCCTCTTTAAAGGGGATCTCGGCGCTCTTGCCATAGACTTCGCTGGTGCTGGCAATGAGCGTACGGCAGCGATACCGGCGCGCTGCGGCCAGCACAGTGTGGGTGCCGATTACATTCGTCTCGATGGTTTCCGTGGGCCGCTCGACCACCAGTTGTACACCGACCGCCGCCGCCAGATGGACAATGGCATCGGCCTGACTCGCCAGCCGATCCAACACCAGATCGTTGTTCAGCGACTCAATGGCAAAAGAGAACCGTGGATGGGTGATGAGGTGGGCAATGTTGTTATACGATCCTGTGCTGAGGTTGTCGAGGATCGATACACTATCCCCTCGTTGCAGCAGGGCTTCCGCCAAGTGGCTGCCAATAAAACCTGCTCCGCCTGTGATCAATACCTGCATAGATGGCGCCTTCTAAAAAACATTTCGGGTGGGTAAAGCGTGCCCATTATACCGTGCTTTGGGTGGATCATAAAGTAGTTCTCAAGACCAAATGTCCAAACTGGGTTGGGCTTAATCAGAGATCGGAATCTTAATCAGGGGCGCAGAGGGAGAGTTTGTTATCGGGAGGGGATCACATAAGGCCCACGATCATTGATCGTGGGCCTTTGAGTCTTTGAAAAATCTGGAAACAGTTATTCACGATTCAGGCTCACGCCGGGTCCGTGACCCGGTGGTGGGTCGGTCACGGACCGACCCAGAGCCTGTAAAATCGTGAACTATGCAGAAAGGGTTATCTGCGGTCAGCTTTCTCGTTGATACCTTTGGCAAAGAGACCACCCTCAGCCAGCTTGGTCAGCTTGCTGTCGGTGCTACCCTCTTCATCAAGCGTCTTCTGCAACAGATCGGCGGCGTCACTATAGCCGAGTTCCTTGGCATAGGTTCGTACGGAGCCGTAACCAGCGATCTCGTAGTGTTCAACGCGCTGGGCAGCGGTGATCAAAGCAGCATCCTTCACATTCGGATCACCCTGAGCGTTGATGACCTGATCGCCTTCCTTGATAATACCCTTCATCGCCTCACAGTTTTCACCCTGAGGAGCCATGCCCAAATCCGAGAAGATACGCTCCAGCCGCTGGATCTGTGTACGGGTCTGATCCAAGTGCATGTTGAAAGCTTCCTTTAGTTCAGTCGACGAAGCAGCATTCGCCATCTTGGGCAGCGCGCGGCTGATCTGATGCTCGGCATCATAGAGATCGCGCAACTGTTCCACAAACAGATCTTTTAAGCTATTGTACATCATGGCTTTTTCTCCTTAATCGTGTCTATCGTTCCATATATTAGTGCAGATGAGGCCATCATCGCCCAGTGTTGGGTAAGTACGAAATTCACCCAATAGATCCAACAACACCTGGCGAGCGCCATCAAACACCTGCCCACAGACTTTAGCACGTAGGGTAATTTCTTTCTATGTATACCTGTACAAGGATGAGTCACATCATGGGATACACATTTATCTGGTATACTATGGCAAGATTGTAGACCATCCCTTTGTCACAGAAAGCGAGAATCTAAGATGCCACAAGCGCAGATTGGCCTGATTGGGCTGGCCGTCATGGGACAAAACCTAGTACTCAACATGGAGCGCAACGGCTATACAGTCGCCGTTTATAATCGCACCACCGCCAAAATGACGGAATTTGTCGAGGAAAATCCCGGTAAGAACCTCATCCCGACGACAACGCTCGAAGAGATGGTTGCCAGCTTGGAGAAACCGCGGCGAATGATGATCATGGTGAAGGCGGGCGCGCCCGTTGACGCAGTGATCGATGAACTTGTCCCCTTGCTGGAGCCGGGCGACATTATTATGGATGGGGGCAACAGCCTCTTCAGCGATACAGAGCGCCGCTACAAAGCGCTGGCTGCAAAGGATCTCGTCTACCTGGGCGTGGGCGTCAGCGGCGGCGAGGAAGGCGCGTTGTGGGGTCCCAGCATCATGCCGGGCGGTCCTCGCCAGGGCTGGGAAGCGGTCGCCGATATGCTCAAGGCCATCAGCGCCAAAGCGCCTGAAGATGGCAAACCCTGCGTCACCTATTTGGGCACAGGCGGCGCCGGTCATTATGTCAAGATGGTCCACAATGGCATTGAATATGGCGATATGCAGTTGATCGCCGAGGCGTACCACATCCTTAAGGATCTGCTGGGATTGCAGGCGGCAGAACTGGCCGAGATCTTCACCGAGTGGAACCAGGGCGAGTTGGACAGCTACCTGATCGAGATCACAAGCAAGATCTTCGGCGTGATCGACGAAGAGACTGGTCAGCCGCTGGTCGATCTGGTGCTGGATCAAGCCGCGCAAAAAGGAACCGGCAAGTGGACCAGCCAGAACGCGTTCGATCTAGGCGCGCCGATCCCCACAATCAACACCGCGGTGACCTCACGCATTATTTCAGCGCTCAAACCAGAACGGATGGAAGCCGCTAAGGTCTTGCCCGGTCCTGACGGCGGCGACTATACGGGCGACCGCCAGGAGTTGATCGATGCGGTGCGCGATGCGCTCTACGCCAGCAAGATCAGCGCATACGCGCAGGGCATGGCCTTGCTGCGTATGGCCGCCGAGGAATATGGCTATGGCTACAATTTGGGCGAAGTCGCCGCGATCTGGCGGGCGGGGTGCATCATCCGCGCTCGCTTCCTCAACGACATCACCGCCGCCTTTGAACGCAACCCAGCGTTGACCAATCTCTTCCTCGACGATGAGTTCCGTAAGGCTGTGAGCCAGCGGATGCCCGCCTGGCGCAAGGTTGTACAATTGGCCGTCGGCAAGGGCATCCCTGTGCCCGCCTTCAGCGCCAGCCTGGCCTACTACGATAGCTATCGCAGCGAACGGCTGCCCGCCAACCTGATCCAGGCCCAGCGCGATCTCTTCGGCGCCCACACCTACGAACGCGTGGACAAACCGGGGATCTTCCATACGCAGTGGGAGTGACGGAGGTAATGAGTAATGAGTAAGGCTTCGTCGACGTACGAGGTTCCAAATTTTGGAGCCAATTTCGTCAACACGATTTTACTCATTACTCATTATTTTTCGCTCCCGCTAACAACGGAGTTGACGGTACCCACCCATGAACCGATGGCATCTCATTTTCATCTCTATCCTTTTCTTCGGCGGCGGCTGGCTCTGGTGGACACAGACGCCGGCCAGCGTTGAGGATGAAGCGCGTTCTGCGCAGCCGGCGGTGAACCATCCTGCGCCAGATTTCGATCTGGCGACGCTAGACGGCGGCCGGATCTCGTTGGCCGCACTCCAGGGCAAGCCCATGGTCATCAACTTTTGGGCGACATGGTGCGCGCCCTGCCGCGCCGAGATGCCCATGCTCCAATCCACCTGGGAACGGTATGGCGATACCGTCATTATCATCGGCGTGGATGTGGACGAAGATCCAGCGGTGGTGCGCGCCTTTGTCGACGAACTTGGGTTGACCTTCCCCATTGCGCTCGACCAAGGAGCCGGCATGTCCGGTCGTTACAACGTACGCGGGCTGCCCACCACCCTCTTTGTCGATGGCGGCGGGGTCATCCGCCAGATCTACCCTGGGCAGCTACACAGTGCAATCCTGGCCGAGGGGATTCGGGAGATTATGCGTTAATCGCGCCCATCGAAATGAATTGAAGCGGAGTGAGCGCGCCCACGTGCCATTCTCATCGCACGAAAGCGTACTCACTCCGCTCCCAAGTGAGTTTGAATTTATCTGTTTAGTTTACATAATAATATAGCAAGCTTCGCTACAGTCTTTTCCCCTGTCTCGGCTATAATCCCATTAGGAAATGAACGCTGGAGCCGCAGTTCTATGGCGAGGACTGCGGCGTTCCATTTGTTTGGGAAGTGCCTTTCGCATTTCCCAGCGCTCGGGAGGGCGATCTTTGCATGAAGCGAATGCTCAAACTATGGATTCTTTCCATGGGTATTTGTTTGTTGGTTGGGTTGGGGTTCGGCGCGGGCGCAATTTATGGAACGTCCACAGCGCTGGCCGATAATGCAGAACAACCTGCTGAATTTCAGGTATTCTGGCAGGCATGGACGATTGTACAGAGGCATTTTGTTGATCGGGATGCGCTTGACCCGGTTAAGCTTACGCATGGCGCGATCCGCGGGATGGTCAACGCGCTGGGCGACGATGGTCATACAGCCTTCCTCACGCCAGAGGAAGTTACCCTTCAACAGAGTTCCATCGCCGGTAAATTCAGCGGGATCGGCGCGCAGTTAGGCACAAAGGATGGGATGCCAATGATTGTGGCGCCATTCGATGGATCCCCTGCTGCGTTGGCTGGCGTCAAGGCTGGCGATCTTATCCTGGCCGTGGATGGCGAAGATGTGACCAGACTGCCCATCAACGAAATTGTATCGCGGGTGCGCGGCGACGAGGGCAGCACGGTAACCCTGACGCTGTTCCGTGCAGATGAGCAGACCAGCGTCGAGATTGCCATTGTGCGCGGTGAAATCAAAGTGTCCGCCGTAAGCTGGGGCATGATCCCCCATAGCGATATTGCGTACTTACGACTGCGTCAATTCAGCGCCAGCGCCACTAATGAAATTGTGGAAGCGCTACATGAAATCGAAGACGCCGGCGCGGCGGGCGTCGTCCTCGACCTGCGCAACAACCCCGGCGGGTTGCTTGTTCAGGCCATCGGCGTCACCAGCCAATTCCTCAAGGACGGCAACGTGCTGCAAGAAGAGGACGCTAACGGCAGAATCAGGGCCTACGCTGTGCAAAGGGGCGGGGTCGCCACCGACATTCCGCTGGTGGTGCTGATCAACCCGGGTACAGCCAGCTCGGCGGAGATCCTCTCAGGCGCGATTCAGGACTATGAACGGGGAACGCTGGTGGGCGAAACCACCTTCGGCACCGGTACGGTGCTGCAACCCTACTCGCTCGAAGACGGATCCGCGCTGATGCTCGGCACACGTCAATGGCTCACCGCCGAAGGACGATTGATCCGCAAACAGGGCATCCAGCCGGACATTGAGGTGATCCTGCCGGTTGGGACGGAACTACTCTCGCCCGACGCCATCAAAGAGATGACGGCGGAAGAAATCTGGGCAAGCGACGATCTTCAATTCCAAAAAGCACTGGAAATTTTAACTGCGCAGGAGAAATGAAACGTGAAACGTGAGGGTCGCCCTTCACGTTTCACCCATCCTTAATTTTGGCTTAATGTTCAACACAAAGCGATAGAAAGACAATTCTTGAGAAAGGAAGTTTCGTTGTTGGCGCTACATTCAAGCGCAATTGGAAAGATTTACGGAGTTCGGAGACCGGTTTCGGAAAACCTGCCAGGTCTGCTCCAACTGCGTAAGTCCTTATTGGAAAGGACCTTCAAATGCCAATCGGACCCACAGAACTTATTTTGATCCT
>JAHBVG010000092.1 GCA_019637695.1 Caldilineaceae bacterium
TTCGTTACTCCTTAGGGTGAACAAGCGCGTCGGCATATTTACGCCGCGCTGTACTGGCGGTTGCGGGCTTGAACCCTGCTTTGGTCTGTAGATTTGGTTAGGGAATCTCAAATCAGGTAGGATATAATCGACCCATCGTCTCAGCCGCTGCTCAAGAGGGAGATCCGCCCACTGTGAATGAACCTGTCTCTTTGCCATCGAATTGGGTTTCGGCGCGCACGCCAACCGCGCAGCCCGGCCAGTTGATCATGTTGGTGACGGCGGGCGGCAAGCGCCATCTAATCCAATTACAGCCAGGACGGCGCTTCCACTCGCATTTAGGATTATTGGAACATGACGATCTGATCGGGTTGCCGTTGGGGACCACTGTCCACAGCCAGATTGGTCATCCACTGCTCTTGCTGGAACCGTCGCTGGCCGATTTGATGACGCGGGTGCGCCGCAGCACCCAAATCATCTATCCTAAAGATGCCGCTTATCTTGTCCATAAACTCAGCCTGCGTTCGGGCAGCCACATCATCGAAGCGGGGACGGGGAGTGGGGCGCTGACGATTGCTCTGGCCTGGGCAGTTGCGCCCGCGGGCATGGTCTACACCTATGAGACGCGCGCCGACAACTTCACCACAGCGAGCGAAAACCTGCGCCGCGCCGGGTTGCTCCCTTATGTCAAAATGCATCAGGAATCGATCAGCGATGGCTTTCATCAGACCGGCGCGGACGCCGTCTTTTTGGATGTGCGCACTCCCTGGTCCTTTTTGGCGCAGGTGCGTACTGCCTTGCGCCCTGGCGGATTTTTCGCCAGCCTGGTCCCCACAACCAATCAGGTCAGCGAACTGCTGCTCGGATTGGAGTCAACCGGGTTCGCTGATATTGAGGTGGAGGAGGTGTTGGTGCGCCGCTATAAACCAGTGCCAGATCGCCTGCGCCCTGACGACAGCATGGTAGGCCATACCGGCTTCCTCATTTCTGCCCGGCCTGTTGTGGACGCGGCTGATCCTGGGCGCTGGCTTTCAGAGGAACGCAAACGCTACGAGGCGCGCAAAGAGGTCCAGGCGATGATCGCCGAGGAAGAGGAACGTCGTACGATTGAACGCGCCGAAGGTGGGCGCAAATACCCAAAAATGCCCTTGCCGGGATAATGTGATGAACCCCCTATACGAATATTTTGGCAATATCCATATCCATACCGTCTACAGCGACGGGGCCGGCCATTTTGAGGAAGTGGTTGGGGCGGCGCGTGAAGCAGGGTTGGATTATGTCTTCGTCACCGATCACAATGTGCTGGTGCGCGAGGAAGAGGAAGGCTACCGCCACGGCGTTCTGACGCTGGTCGGGCAAGAGGTCCACGACGCCATGAATCCCCAACCTGGCAATCACCTGCTTTGCCTGGGCGTGCATAAAGACATCATCTCGCTCTCATCCCATCCGCAGCAGTGGATCAACGCTGTCAACGCGCAGGGGGCGCTCGCCATTCTGGCCCACCCCATTGAAGCCTGCACCGAGCTGATCCCCGACGATTACAGTTGGCGCAACTGGGAAGTGACAGGATATCAGGGCATCGAACTGTGGAACTACATGTCCACCTTTCGCCCTCACGCCACCTCGAAACTCAAATCGATCCTGATCAGCTACTTCCCGCATTGGTTCACTGAAGGACCTCTACCCCAAATGTTGGAAAAGTGGGACGAACTGCTGGCCGAGCGACCGGTTGTGGCGATTGGCGGCACCGATGTCCACGCCCAGGTTTACCAGATCGGCCTGATCCGCCGCTGCTTTCTGCCCTACGTCCACTGCGCCCAGGCCGTCAATACTCACATCCTCAGCCAGCGTCCGCTCTGTGGCCCACAGGGGGAAGGGCGGCTAGGCTTCCAGCACGAGCATGTACGCCACGACCGCCAGGTGATCCTGGACGCTCTCGCCGCCGGCCATTGCTGGATCGGATACGATCTGGCGGGTCCGACCCAGGGGTTTCGATTTCAGGCCCACAACCACAACGGGGAGACCATCCTGGGCGGGAGCCTCGCCGCGCCGGAGGCGGGACAGACGATCTTCCGCGTTTCGTCGCCCGAAAAGGCCACCATCCGGTTGATGCGCAATGGGGAAGTCGCGCACGAAGTCTACGCGAACGAGCTTTGGTACGAAAGCGCCGAACCCGGCGTCTATCGCGTGGAAGTCTGGAAACAGCGCTGGGGCAAGCTGCGAGGATGGATTTTTAGCAACCCGATTTACGTAGTGCGTAGTGCGAGGGACGAATTGCGAGGGGGCGAATTGCGAGGGGCGAATTGCGCAACCTGCTACCTGCCACCTGCAAACTTGCAACCTGCAACCACTCTTACCTTTTACGCTGACCGCTGTGGCTAAACTGCCTTTTTCTGCGCTAACTGCTAACTGCCATCTGCTAACTGCTTCCCTCCCATGAACATTACCTTCGTCGCTCCTTTCGGCCTGGGACAAAAGACAACCATGTGGGCGCGGACATTGCCGCTGGCCCGCCATCTGGCAGGGCGAGGATGCCGCGTGAGCATCCTCATTCCGCCGTGGGATACGCCCGCCGACGCCGGAAAACGTTGGATCGATAAGGCCGTTGAGGTGATCAATGTTGAACTGAGGGGCGGGCTGCCGTGGATCACAGCGCGGTTGCTGGCGCAGATCCGGGCGATTCAGCCGGATATTGTCCACATCGTCAAGCCGCGGGCCTATGCTGGCATCGTCCAGTGGATCTTATGGCAGCGACGGCGGCTGGGGGGATCAGCGCCGCGCATCTTCCTTGACGTAGATGATTGGGAGCAATCCTGGTCGGCGATTGGAGGCTACGCGCCGTGGACAGCGCGCTTCCTCGATTGGCAGGAGAATTGGGGCATTACCCACGCTGATGCCGTCACTGCTGCCAGTCGCTGGCTGGAAGGGACTGTCCAGCGTATGGCGCCGGGGACACCGGTCCTTTACTTGCCCAATGGCGTTACACCACCTGATACCGTCGCTGCGCAGGATCGATCTGCCCCGAACCCAACGCCGACAGTGCTGCTCTTTAGCCGCTTTGTGGAAGTGGACCCCGATTGGATGGGCGAATGCTGGCGCGCCCTGCGTCAACTCGCGCCCCGGGTTGAATTGTTGGTGGCGGGGCAGGCGCTTCAACCCCACGGCGAGGATGCATTCCGCACGGCGCTGGCGGGCGACCGAGTGCGATGGCTTGGCTACATTGATCCGCAGAAGATCTCGGCCCTTTACGCAGATATCGATTGCGCTATCTTCCCCGCCGCGGATCGACCATTGAATCAGGCCAAGTGCAGCGTCCGTCTGGCCTCAACGCTGCTGCGCGGCGTCCCTGTGGTGGCAAGCGCCGTGGGCGAACAGGCTCATTACGGCGCAGACGGCGCGGCCCGATTGGTCCCAGCCGATGCGAAGCCAGACCAGTTTGCCGCCGCCGTCGCCGATCTACTGGCTGCGCCGATGGATCAGCGAACCCTCGCCGAGAAGGCTCGTCACCGGCTGCTCACCGAGTACGATTGGTCTCGGCTGGGGGATCAGTTGGTTGGGTTTTATGAGCAGTTAGAGTCTCTTGGCCCTTTCCCAGAATGTTAGTACGCTGGGACTTCAAACAGTCTCTAATACGCGACTTGGGCCGGCAAGGACAACGTAGCCAGGCGCTGCGCGGCTACGAAGAAGTCTAATTCAGAACCATAGAAGGAAGCCATGCTCACCATTCGTTTCTTTGGCGGCCTTTCGATCCTCTATGGCGGCGCATCTGTCAATCTACCCTCTCAGAACAGCCGTTCGCTGCTGGCCTATTGTGTTGCCCACTTCGACCGATTACACACCCGCAGTCACCTGGCCGGGATCTTCTGGCCGGATCTCCCTGACGCCACCGCACGCCGCCGCCTCAGCCACGCCCTTTGGGAGATCGGCCAGGCGCTGTCGCCAATGGAGAATGACGCTTACCTGATCCGGCGAGCAGACGGCGTCGGCTTCAACCGCCAGCTTCCCCATGAAATCGACCTGGTACTGTTCGAGGATGCCTGGCATCAAGCCCAGGTCGCCGACAATCTGACGATGGCCCACCTCCATCTACGGAAGGCTGCGGATCTGTATACCGGCGATTTCCTGGCCAGATTTTATGACGACTGGGTGCTGGTGGAACAGGAACGGCTGCGCGAGATCTATTTGCAGATTTTGCAGCGTCTGGTGGATGCGGAGAAAGCCACGGGGAGCTATGACGCAGCCCTGCGTACGGCCCTGGCCTTGATCGCTGTAGACCCGTTGCGAGAGACAGCCTACCAGGATGCCATGCGTCTGGCTCTGCAATTGGGTCGTCCTCAGGAGGCCCGCCGCCTTTATGAGCAATGCCAGGCCACCTTCCAGGCCGAACTGGGCGTAGAGCCGGAGCCGGAAACCGCGGCCATCCTCACCCGGCCGGAGGCCCCCACCTTGCCCACGGGGAGCGAGGCCCCGGCCTTTTCTGGCGAGGATCTGCCTCTGGTAGGCCGAGAACACGAGCGCCAGAACCTGCTACGCTTGCTAGAAGAGACCCAGCGCGGAGGAGGCGGGATGGTCCTCCTGGCTGGGGAGACAGGGGTGGGTAAGAGCCGTCTGCTGCGTGCCCTGGCCGAGGACGCTGCCTGGCGATCCATGACCGTACTCTGGGGCCAGACCCAGGATCGGGCATCGGAACCCGACCACAGTACGCCATACGCACCCTTGACCAGTGCGCTGAGTCATGGCCTTTCTCCCCTGCGCGCCCAGCAGTTGGCCTCTCTTCTGGATCGACTCTGGATCAGTGTGGCGGGTCGCCTGCTACCCCAGTTGGCCGGATGGCTGCCCGATCTGTCGCCCCTGCCTCCTATGCCGTCAGAACAGGAGCGCATCCGCCTGTTGGAAGGATTGGTGCGGGTGATCCTGGCCCTGGGGGAGATTACGCCGACTTTGCTCATTTTGGAAGATCTGCACTGGGCGGATGAGTCCGCCTTTGACGCCCTGGTCTATCTCTCCCAACGGCTGCCAGCCAGCCATGTATTGCTGGTTGCCTCCTTCCGTCCCGGTGTGGCCCAGGAGACCGCAGCAGCCTGGCAGGGTTTGCAGGCCCTGGATCAAGCGGGGGTAGACCTGCGCCTGGCGCTGGCGCCCTTCGGTCTGGAAGAGACGGCTGAACTGGTACGGCGGGGATTGGGGTTATCCGCACCGGCAGCCCTCTTCGCCAGCCGCCTGCACCAGGAGACCGGTGGTAATCCCCTCTTTGTGCTAGAGAGCCTGCGCACCCTCCACGCCGAAGGGCTGCTCACCCGTAACCAGGACGGAGAGTGGGCCACCCCTTTCGACGACGTCACCACCGATTACGCCGAGTTACCCCTCTCACCCGCGATAGAGCGGACCATTGCCCGGCGGCTAGGCCGCATGAGCGGGGCGGAACGAGAAACCCTGGCCGCGGCTGCGGTGTTGGGCGGCGAACCCTCCTTACCTCTCCTCGCCGAGGTAAGTGGCCAGAGCGGGCGGCATCTATTGCTTGCCCTGGGCGGGCTGGTTCGACACAACCTGCTGCAGGAAACGACCACAGCCTACCGCTTCAGCCATGAAAAGGTGCGGGAGACAGTCTACGGAGAGCTGGCTCCGGATCAGCGGCGTCGGCTCCATCTCCGCGCCGGCGCAGCCCTGGCTGAGGAGCAGAGCGCGGCGGCATCCGTAGCCCACCACCTTGAGATGGGGGAGGATTGGGGGCAGGCTGCCCACTTTCATTGGCTGGCCGGGCAACAGGCCGCCGGCCTGCACAGCTACGGTTCGGCCCTAATCCATCTGGACCGGGCTGAGAAATTCAGCCGTCGAGCTGGGCAGCGCATTGTAGACGCCTTCGCCCTGCTCTTGCTGCGAGAAAAAGCGCTAGATCGCCTGGGGGAACGGGAGCGGCAACGGATCGCCCTGGAGGAGCTGGCAGACCTGGCCGGGGAGCAGAGTACCCGCAGACTCGTCGTGTATCAACGCTATGGCCGCTTCCTCAACGAAGTGGGGGAGTATGGGGCCGCGCTGGCTCAGTTGGAAGCGGGCCTGACCCTGGCCCAGGCGCAGGCAGACGGCCAGAACCAGGTCCGCCTCCTGGCCCTGCTGGGCAAGACCCTCTACCGCCAGGGGGATCTCCAGGCGGCCTTGCCCATGTTGGAGCGGGCGATTGCCCAGGCCCAGGCCATCCCCGCGCCGGATCTGGAGGCCGAAGCACAGGCAACCCTCACGGGCGTTTGCAACGATTTATCGGATCATGTAGGCGCGGCTGCGGCGGGGGAACGGGCCATCCTCCTCTACCGCCAGGCCCAAAATCCTGTGGGTGAGGCGGATGTGCTGGCGACTCTGGGCGCAGTGGCTATGGAGCAGGGCCGTCTGGACGAGGCCGATGCTTACTTCGGCCAGGCCCTGCCTGTGATCCGGGCCAGCGGCTACCGCTACGCCGAGGCGCGCTGTCTGGTCAACTGGGGCAGTATCGACTATCTACGCGGGCGGTTGGGCGACGCGTTGAAACGCTTCCGCCTGGGCGCACAGATTTTCCGCGAGATAGGTTCAGAGCGGGGACTGCACTTCACCAACCTCAACATCGCGGCGACAGTCAGCACCTATGTCGGGCCGGACACCCAGGCCGAGACGCTGGCCAGGCAAGCGCTGGCTTTTTTGGGTGGGCAATCTAACAGCAGCGCTCAGGCCCAGGCCCTCGGTATTTTAGGCCAGATTGCCCATCTGCGCGGGGATTTCGAGCAGGCCCTGGCCTTCTATAATGAGGGGCTGGAGAGCGTGGCTGTAACCTCCGATCCCTGGGTAGAGGCCCAGGCATACCAGGCACGGGCTGTGGTTCACCTGGCCAGGCAGGCGTGGACCGCTGCCCTGGCCGATGTAGAGGCGGGGATGGCCCTGGTGGAGCGCTACAGCTTTGGTGATCTGATGCCCCTCTTCCTGGCCCTGCGCAGCCAGGCCCTGTTTGGGTTGGGACAGGTGACTGAAGCCCTGGCCGCAGCGAATGAAGCCGCCCAGGAACGCAAGCCCACAGACTATGCGGCCCACATCATTCACCTCTACCACCACCGGGCGCTGGTGCGGGTCGGGGACCATGACGGCGCGTGGACGGCCATTCAGTGTGCCCATGACGCCTTACAGCAGATCCTCGCCAGCCTCGCTCCAGACGACCAGGCGCGCAGCCGCTGGGAGATCCCCGAACACCGGGCCATCCTGTCCGCGTGGGAGGCATACCGCCCGGTGACACAACGGGTGCGCTTACCCAGGGTGGATGCGCCAACAGGTCGCCCTCTCACGCCGGACGAGGAGGTCGAGGTCGCCTGGACCGTGGAGACGGTTGAGGACCGCGCCGTCCCATCCAAGACCGAACGCCGCCAGGGACAGATCCTGCGTCTGCTCCACGAGGCGCAGGCCCAGGGCGCGCTCCCCGCCTACCACCATCTGGCCGACGCGCTCCAGGTCAGCGAACGCACGGTCAAACGGGACATGGCCGCGCTGCGCCAAACCATCTCCGATCTACCGCCGACGCGGGGTGGGTAGGAAACATGGAGGCGGACAGTCATCAACAGCTTCTGCGCCAGCTTCGTCGTTCAGATACGCGATCAGTGCGCAGGCGTCAAAGACAAACCGTTCATCCGGCTCCATAGGGGATGCCACCGGTTCAGCGCTCAAGCGCCTTCTCTGCCTGTTTGCCACGCGCAAACTCCTCGGCGCTGCTTAGAAAGCCGCGATATTTGCCGCGCAAATTGGGCTTGCTTTGTGCAGGCTTCCTGGCGCGGAAGATGTCACGCTCCAAAATTGTGACGAGATAGATCTGATTGCCTGAGTCGTGGATCGCTTCCACAGGACGCAGCAGGCCGTCTTCATAGGTTGCTTCGACGATGCGTGGCGACATAGACCGATATACCTGACTTTCGAGATAGGTCAATCCATTCAAGCAGGAACCATCTGACACGGATTGTAACATCTTGAGGAGGGAGCGTCAACGATCGGAAAAATTTACCCCCGCCCCTCCACCACGCGGACCTCCGCCTCGGTCAGCCCGTAGCGTTCGTAGACCAGGCGGTCGATCTGGCGGTTGATATACTGCGGGTATTGTCAAAACCCTATGCAATGGCTATACTCTCAATATAGCCTGTGTCTCGCTTCGAAGCCGGTTTGTCAGAGCATTTTCAAAGACTGTTATGGAAACGGTATTGCTATGTTGAAAGCACAACGGGTCACTTTTACTGAACTCAGTGAACATCTGAAATCCTATGAGCAGAAGTATGGGTATTCGACCGTTGATTTTTTTCGAAGATACCAGGACGGTAAGCTCGGCGATGACGACGACCTAATGATGTGGGCTGGGTTGTATCATCTCTATCTGACCTCCCTACCGATTCGTCAATTTATGCGTAGTGAACCGCTATCTGCATGAACATCGATGACTACTTCGCATCTCTGGAGCGCGGGTTGCGCCAGAATGTGTTGGTCAGCCATCTCCAGGAACCTTTTGTCTGTCTGGCCTCAGACGACTTCAACGGACTCGTGCGGGGCCGTGTTTTCTTTTGGGCTGAATCATTCCTCGACCTCTACGAAGTGGTCAGCACGGAATTGGGCTATCCGGTGCGTATAAGCTACGCATACACATATCTCTACGACGGGAATCTTGTTTTTCGATATGACAACGCCCCCCATCACCCAGAGATCGTTACTTTCCCCCACCACAAACATATCGGTCCACAGGATCGTCTGGCGCCCTCTGATCAGCCCAGCCTAAGCCAGGTTTTGGTTGAAGTAGCCGCGTGGTTGGAAGCGCATTCCGCCCGCTAACAGCTACCTGTCTACCCCCTCCACCACGCGCACCTCCGCCTCCGTCAGCCCATACAACTCGTAGACCAGGCGGTCGATCTGGCGATCCGTGGCGTCGATCTGGCGTTGCAGCAGATCCCGGCTGTGGGGCAGGGTGGCGGCGGATAACTGCTTGTGCAGATCGAGCATACGCTGGACGAGAGCCACCATCTGATCGTGGCGGGCGGCGTCGGCGGGGTCGCTGAAGTTGATGGGGCGGATGGGGAGTTGAACAAGAAATTGCTTGTTTGCAGCAAAATATCCATTTTGGAAGTTTGTGCTAACAATCCTCATGTGCATATCTAAAAGTCGACTATTTAGGAGTCCTGCTAAGTAGTGAAGATCACATGAACCGTCTTTCGTGGTTACTCCGAATCCCCCTGTTGTGACATTGACAAAGTAATTGGCAGAGTCATCATAGTGAGCAGAAAGTCTTGTGATCATATACGGCAACAACAATTTTTTCTGTTCCCAAAGATCTAAATTTTTCGGATATAGCTGGTACCATGCGTCACCGCTAAATTTACCTTTTTCACGGGCAGAGAGCATTGGTTTGTTCTGTGACAAATAATCCCAAGTTAGCGGGTATCTGGATTTTAGAACACTTGCCCCAATCAATTTTGCTTTACCATTTATCAGTTCATACGGATAAAGGACTAACGCAGTCGGCGTAGCCCAATACCTCCCTATGCTGCCACTCCGGATCACAGATTTGAGCATGTCCGTTTCGATGCTGATCCATCTATCAAGTTGTTTTGAAAAAACCTCTGTGATCGAAGATGTGGCTTCTTTATACTCCTTGAACAAAAAAATCGTGTCTGCGCTTGTTTGTAACCCTACAAACATATTCGCTACATCCCCCAACTTCACCGGCATCTCACTCAACCGCTGGAAGAGACCTGCACCGCCGCCCACTACAAAATTCCACTCGGAGGCGGTGGCCTGGGCTGCGTCCACTGCGCCGGCCAACGGCTCCTCGCCCAGCCGCCAGCTTTCCAGATCGTGGGCCTGGACAAAGCGAAACTCCCGCTGCCCGCTCTTGTCCAAAAAGAGCAGACAGGTGTAGGTCGTGGCGCCGGCGAAAATCTGCTGGTCACCAAAGTGGACGATTGTGTCCAGGTGATGCCCCTTCGCCACCATCTCCCGCACGGGTTCGCCGTACTTGGCGTTGAAAAATTTGTGGGGCAGGATGAAACCCAGCCGCCCGTTTTCGTTGAGCAGATCCAACCCCTTTTCCACAAAGACAACGTAAATATCGTAGTTGCCTTTGCTGGCCGAACGGTAGCGCTCTTTGTAATACTCCACCTCTACCGGCGCCCACTCCTTCAGTGCCTGGATGCGGATGTAGGGCGGATTCCCGATCACCCCATCAAAGCCCCCCTCAGCAAAGACCTCCGGGAAGGCGCTCTCCCAGTCGAAGACGTTGAGCCGATAAGCCTCTTCCTCGTCCAGCAAGGCCAATTGCCGCCCTTCGTAAAAATCCGAACCGATGAGCGAATTGCCGCAGCGGATGTTGTGGGCCAGGTCGGGCAAGACCCGATCCGGCAGCAGGGCCAGTTGGGGCGAAAGGGTCTGCTCGCTCTCCCCTTCCAACACCTTCAGCAGCAGGGAGAGCTTGGTCACCTCCACGGCCTGGGGGTCAATGTCCACACCGTAGATGTTGTTGAGCAGAATGCGCTTGCGCTCGTCCACCGTCAGCCGCCACTCACCCCGCTCTGTGCGGTAGAGTTGGGGGTTGGACTTGTGCGCCCACCCCTCTGGCCCGTCCGCCACATATTGGGCCAGATGCCAGTCCAGCAGAAACTGGTACGCGCCGATGAGAAACGAGCCGGAGCCGCAGGCCGGGTCCACAATGCGCAGACGGCTGACGCCGCCGCGGGGGCCGGGCCGCCTGCCCTCCACCAGCCTGCCCACGGTCTGCTGCACAATGGAATCCACAATGTAGGTGGGCGTGTAATAGACGCCGCCCGCCTTGCGCACCTCCGGCTTCTCCTCCACTTTGGCCTGGCGGCCCGGTGTCAGGCGGATGACCTTGCCCAGAAATTGCTCGTAGACCTGGCCCAGAATGTCCGCCGGCAGCACGGAAAACTCGTAGGGGCTGTCCGGGTAGTAGAGATTTTTGAGGATATCTTTGAGGACTTTGTCGTCAATCGAGAGGCCAGGGGTCAGGCGGTCTGGGTGGCCGGACCGCCCCCGCTCGTCGTCGAAGTGGAAGAGGCCGGAGTTGTAGCGGGCGTCGGCCTGGCGGAAGATCTCCATCAGCCGCGGGTAGACCTGGCTGCCGTTCTGCAAGCCCATCAGCGTGGCGTAGGGTTCAATGCCGCGGTCTTCGCAGATGCGCAGGAAGATCAGCCGGTCAATCGTCTGCTGCACCGCGAAGTTGAGTTCGCGCTGGGAGACGTGTGGGTTGCGCAGGGCGATGTTACGGGCCAGCAGATCGCGCCAGCGTTCGATCTCGGCCAGAAAGGCGGCGTCCACCTCTGCCGTGCCCCGCTTGCTCTTGTGGGATTCCACATATTTGTCGAAAGAGCCGGTGAGGATGGCCCCCTGGCTGAAGATGGCGGCGATCTCGTCCCAGCGCTCGGCGTAATCGGTGTAGCGCAGATAGAGTACCCGGCTCACGGCTGCGCTGTCGCTCTTGTCCGGCTTCTGGCGGCAATCGTAGACCGCGAACTCCTCAAAGTCGGTGAGGATGCTCAGGGGCAGTTTGGCGCTCCACGCGTAGCGGCGCACCTGAAAGGCCGGATGAACATCGTTGCGGATGTCCACCGACGGCTTTTTGGCTTCCAGAAAAAACTTGCGCACCCCGCCAATGCGAAAGCTGTAGTCCGGCGCTTTGGTGATCCCCCCCACCCGCACAGCGTCCTCGTGGACGACCTCTTTGTAGGCGTCGGCGTAGCCCTTGCGGTTGTGGACATCCCAGCCCAGCGCGGCAAAGAGCGGATCAATGTACTCCACCCGCACCTGGGTTTCGTTGTACGCGCCCCGCTTATAGACATCAATGTTGCGGGCGAAGCGTTCAATCAGTTCGAGAACAGAGGCAGGGATGGGCATGGGACTTCCTCACAGGCAGCGACAGTGGATGAAATGCGTCGATACGCGGGGGCGTGAAACCGATTCTACAGAAGCGGGCATGGGAAGTCAACCGGATACAGCCACAATCAGCAATTCCAAATCTGACAGGCGATAGAACGCGGATTGAGCGGATCGGGCGGATGGGAGCCGATACAAGCAGAAAAATCCGCTCTGATCCGCCTCCTATCTTCTCCCCACCCGTGCCCCTAATATTTTGTCACCATAGTTAGCGGCGGATTCAGAGAGTTGGCAGACACTTCGTGGCTAGAATGGGTGCATCGCACGGTTTGCACCCTCTACTCACAAAGGAGCCACCCATGATTCTACGTTCTCTTGGCGTCTGCGCCCTGTTATGTCTGTTCTTCCTGGCGGCCATCTCCACCAGCCGGGCGGCAATCGATGAGGGATCGGTCGCCCTGACCCAGGCGGACCTGGAGCAGGTGACGGTCAGCGCAGCCGTGACCGCGACTCAGGTCTTCACCAAATCTCTGCACTATTCCACCTACGTCGATGGGCGGGGAACCGTCTTGCAGGCCATCGCCGTGGATGTGGATGGCAGCAGCGTGGCCGTGGGCTACACCACACAGCACTCCCTCACCCTGGTCAGCCCGTACCAGTCTACGTGGAGTTGTGACGTGAACTGGCCGCCGCCTCAGACCGGGGTGATCGTCAAACTCAACCCTACGGGCACCGAAACCCTCTTCGCCACCTATTTTGGCGCGGACTGCTTCACCGACATTACCGGCGTGGCCCTGGACGGGGCGGGCAACATCTACGTGGCGGGCAGCACCCGCTCGGACAACTTCCCCCTGGTCAACGCCCTGCCCTCCAGCGCCAGCGGCACACGGGGCTTCGTCGCCAAATTCTCCGCGGATGGCAGCCAGTTGCTCTTCTCCACCCTGCTGGGCGGCAGCGGCCGGGACGAGATCACGGGCATCGCCCTGGGCGCGGATGGCTCCATCTTTGTGGCGGGGATGACCAACTCCCCGGATCTGCCGGTGCAGAAAGCCCTCGCCAGCCAGCTCTCAGGCATGAATGATGGCTTCATCGCCAGGCTCAAGGCCGATCTCAGCGGGTGGAACTTTGTCACCTACTTGGGCGGCAGCAAAAATGACCGCGTTGAGGGGCTGGCGGTGGCGCGGGACAACAGCGTTTATGTGACCGGCGTCACCCACTCCGACGACTTCCCGACGCAGAATTCGCTGGGGGATTTCGGCGCGGACAACACCGCGTTCACTGGCTTCGTTGCCCGCATCGCCGAAGCGCCGAACCAACTGAACCTGCTCTATTCCACCTTCCTGGGCGGTTCCAGAGACACCCACGCCTTCGCCATCGCCGTGGACAGAGATTTTAACGCCTATGTCACCGGGCTAACGGCCTCGCCGGATTTCCCGGTGACTGCCAGCGCGTACATGACCACGATCCCCGGTTTTGGCTACCAGGGCTTTGTGGCCAGCCTGGGCGTGACCGGCACACTGCGCTATGGGACCTATTACGGCGGGCCGGGCGGGGCCACCTATGGCTATGCCATTGCCGCGGACAACAACGGGCATGTCTATGTGGCCGGCCAGACCCGTAGCCAGGGATTGCCCTCCCTCTATGCCGGCCAACAGGGCTACGGCGGCGGACAGACTGATGGCTTCGTCCTGCGCATGGACACGACGGGCGGCGAGCTTGCCTTCGCTTCCTATCTGGGCAGCGGGCAGGGGGACGAGATCAAGGGGCTTGCCATCGACGGGCATGGCGGCGTCTATGTGGCGGGGAGCAGCGCGGGCGAGGATTGGCCCACCACGCCCGGCGTGGTGGCCGAGACGCCGACAGCCTGTTGCGGCAACGGCGTGATCAGCCGCCTCACCACCCTGCCGTGGGCGCTGCTCTTTTACAAGGCCTTCGACAGCGATCTTTCCGTACACGCGTCTACGCGGATGCGGTTGATGGAATTTGCCGCCAACAACCCCAACGTGAAAATCGTGGCCCTGCATGACATCAATCCAGCGGTAGAAAGCAGTCGCTTCTATTCAGATTCGGCCTACTACGCCATCCAGCACTACCCCCATTCCGGCTTTCTGCCCTCCTACCAGCGGGATGTGAATGTCTTCTTCAATCAAGAACTGGACACCTCCAAGGGGGAGACCCTGGCCGATTTTGTGAAGTGGGCGCGCGCCCGCTACCCCGCCCGCCACTATGCCCTGATGTTGGACAGCCACGGCTCCGGCATCACCGGGGCCAACAACGACTATCACAACCAGCCCCTGACCTCGACCCAGTCCACCCAGATGAGCGTACCAGAGCTTGCCCTGGCCCTGGCCGACGCTACCGACAACGGCAAGCAGAAGCTGGACATCATCTACGGCATCCTCTGTCTGATGGGCATGATCGAGCCGGCCTATGAGTGGCGTCACGCTGCGGACTACTACGTCGCCAGCCAGCAGATCTACTTCGCCTTCCCCAGCGTCCTCTCGGCAGATATCCGTAGCGTCACACGGCAGATGACGCCGGAAGCCTATGCCCGCGCCCTGGTGGACAACTATGCCAGCGCAGCCAGCGCGATAGAGATACCGTACACCATCTCCATCGCGGACCTGTCGAAGGCGGAGGATCTGCACCGCGCCGTATGGGAGTTTGGCAACGCATTGGGTCACTATCTCAGGACAATGCCAACCGCGGATCGGCAAAAGCTCATCGGGATATTGGAAGATATACAGTATTTCGACAGCACCGGCGACTTCGAGATCGATCCCCTGAGCGATGAGTACGTTGACCTGTACGATTTTGCCTTGCAGGTGCATCTACGCATGGAAGATCCCGTCTTAAGCATTCCGGCGCAGGCGCTCATGGGCGCCATCGGCGAGTATATCGTTGTGCAAAAGAGCGGGAGCGGTTGGGTAGACCGCTCTGGCAGCGCAGAACGGTATTACTGGGAACACTCGAACGCCTACGGCGTCTCCATCTTCCGCTACCACACGCCGCGCAGTTTCTACAACCGGGACAACTTCAGTTTCCTGATCCCCCCTGCCGGGCCGGGCGCACGTCACGTCAGCCAGGAGGAGGGCGGCTGGAAGGGCTTCATGGACACCTACGTCTCCATCGTCAACCCGGACGCAGCCGACAATCCCACGCCGCCGCCCCTGCTCGCCTGGATAGACCCGACGGAAGAGGTGCAGGCTCCGGTCTTCGACCTCTTCCTGCCCCAGGTTCAGCGGTAGGAAGAGAGGATATTGGGTAATGGGTATTGGGATATTGGGTATTGGGTATTGGTACTCGACGAACGATACCCAATACCCAATATCTAATATCCCTTTCCCCCACACAAGGAGTTCACCCATGAAAACCACGCCCCTCGTTCAGGCTAACCGAGATGTCTTTGTGGTGCGGCGCTGGCGGGGGTGTGCGGACGGGTCTTGGCGGGGGCAGGTGGTTCATCTGATCAGCGGGGAAAGGGTGAACTTCACCAGCGATGAAGAGTTGCTCGCCTATATCCAACGCCGTCTACATACTCAGGGGGGAAATACTTCGGGGCGAATGGGGTTACGCTAGTATACAGCAGCGTAACCAGATAGACGGTCTTTGTGGTGCGTAGTGCGTAAACGAGTTCACGCACTACGCACTACGCAATAATACCTTAGCGATGGATGGACTCCCAGCCCACGTAGCGAAACTCTTTTTCGGTCTGATGGCCCAACTTACGCGCCAGGGTCGCCGAGGCTTGATTGTTTTTGGCGCAGTTCCAATAAGTGCGGTACCCTCGTGCTTCGCATTCCAGGGCGAGATGGGCACAGACCACCGTCGCATACCCCCGCCGACGATAGGGTTCGCCGGTGATCGTCCCTAACTCGATCATCCCCAGCGCGGCTTCAGCAGCGAAAGCTTCCGACAGCAGGTCCTCTCCTTTCACCAGGCAGAAGCCGAAGCCCTGTGCCAACGTTTGTTCCGCACTCCCAAAGTAGGCAATGTAAATGTCATGGTAGCGACAGCGTGCAAGCCAGGTAGCATCGATTGGTCGCAATTCACACCCCTCAGGCACGGACAGGTACGGGCCCAGGTCTGCGCTATGCGAACGATCCGTGAATTCCAGCTCCCAGTCATCGAAATCCGGCGAGCGGGGGAGGAGATGGTTGAAGGGGTGGTCGGGCCATAGTGCAAAGGCGACGCCCTGCTGGTTTCGCAACTCCTCGACAATCTCATACACGATATTGGCAGTTGGTCGCCCACCCAGGAAGAGCGTATCAAAGGCCGCTTCCTTGACAGCGCCCCATGTAGGCCGAATCGGATCATCCGTCCATATTTGCCCGCGTATCGAGCCATCCAATACGGCAAAGCAGCGAATGGCCATCGGCTGGCTTACATCGAACAGATCTCGGAGTTGAGGGGATACCTGGTTGGCTGTGATCTTTATCTCCATTCGTCACCTCACCCTGGCTGTACCACTTTGTGTAGAGCAGTCATCCGCCATATGCGGACGGGTTTATTATAATTCGTTGCTTTATCCGGTCTGAATGCGCGCCGGCCAGCCGTCGATCTCGGCGGAGAGCAGGGCGAGGACGGTGCGCTCCAAGGCGGCGGGATAGGGGATGTTGTAGATCTCGACTAACTGCGGCGCGTACCAGCGGTAGAGGACAACGAGCGCTACCGCCTGCCCGATCCAAGCGGCAGGGTCAACTGTTTTGACAGACACTGTTTTTATAAAGGCTTCGAGTTGGGCCGGTCCCAGGTATTGGTTGATGCGCGCCGGGGAGGGAGGACGTTCCGCGCCGTTAAGCGCAACCACGAGATCGATCAGTGTACGGCGGGCATCCACAAGCAATTGAACGGCGGCCAGATGTTCATCGCGGTTGAGGACCGCAGGCAGGCGAGAGAGCGGCATCCAAAAGTAGGCCAACGATGAGATCAGCGCATCCCGATCCGGCGGCGTCAGGGCGGGCCAATCTCCGCGCAGATAATCCTGTAACGGCGGCGAGAGACGCCCATTGACGAAGATCAACCGCAGCGGACGATAGCGATCCACATGGGATTGGATCTGGGCAAGGCCAGTCCATCGAATCATAAAATGGACGCCGCCACGGGTAGCGTCTGCGCGTTCCGACACAAAGGTGAGACCGCTCAACATTTCACGCGCCCCCAGGCCGGCGTGCCACCCTTCCTCCACTTCACGGTTCAGGATGGCGCAAAGTTGATCCAGCACACCTTCCATCTGTGCATCCTCGACCAAAAGATGCAGATTGAGATCGCTCCAGCGGTCGCTATCCCCACGCGCAAAGGAGCCCGACAACCAGATCGCCTGGAGCCACGGCAGATCTTGGAGTGGGGGTAAAATTCGGGCGAGGAAATGGCGCTGACGCGGGGTATGTCGCATAAAGCCCAAATCAAGGGATAAATGTTGTTTCTGATCCATGACAAAAGTATAGCATAGCACAATCCCCCCAAGATATGAACCAAAGTGAAAACTCTGGTACAATAAGAAACAGTTAAGCAAGGTCTGCCCCTGGATGGGTAGGCTTCTATCTAAACTCCCCGTTGTTTCATTGGTAAAGATGCACGTTTCCCGCATCTAGTTCACTTAGAAGGAATCATTTCATGAAAGAACGCGATCCGTTTCGAGAGTTAATCGAATCGCTCAACGAAGAGGACTGGAAGAGCATCGAAAACGAGTTGCTCGACCGTGACGGCGGCAACGGCGGCCCAGGGGATGGTGGTCGGCGTCCGGGTGGTGGCGGCGGCGGCAACCCGGAGATGCCAGAGGGCAATCTGCGTATGATCTGGTGGATCGCCATCCCCTTTCTGTTGCTCACATTCTTCAACCGAGGCTTAAGTTTTTATACCAACTGGCTCTGGTACGAGAGTATGGAGTTTGCCTCTGTCTTTATGACGCGCATCACCGCCTCGGTGGGATTGTTGGTTGCTGGCGCGCTCATCTTCTGGATTTTCCTGGCGGTGAATGTGCTGCTGGCCCGTCGCCTGGAGCCGCACGGCCTGGACAACACGCCCATCAGCCAGATTGCCTCGGCCATTGGTGTCCGCATTACACCGGTCATCCTGTTGGTGGGGGCGGTCTTCGCCTTCTTTATGGGGTCTGGTCTTTCCACCACCTGGGAGCAGTTGCTTCTCTACTTCAACCAGACCGACTTCAACATTGTGGATCCTGTCTTTGGCAATGACGTAAGCTTTTACGTCTTCACCCTGCCCATCTGGCAGATCGCCCGTAACTGGATGATGACGACGCTGGTGCTGACGTTGATTGCCACGGCGCTGGTCAGCGGCATCGGCTGGCGCGGATGGTACGCCAGCGCGCCTGTACGCGCACACCTGAGCGCATTGGGGGCGATGATCCTGCTCTTGATCGCCTGGCAATACCGGCTCGACGCCTATCAACTCCTCTACAGCGTGCGTGGGGCTACTTTTGGCGCCAGCTACACCGATGTCAACGCCCAGTTGCCAGCGTACAACCTGCTGCTGATCATCACCGTGATTGCGGCCGTGCTGCTGTTGATCAACGTCTTCTTGCGCCAGACGTGGCGGATCATCCTGGGGGTGCTGGCGGCCTGGTTTGTGATCGCCGTCGTCGCTGGCAGCATTTACCCAGGGTTGATCCAACAATTCCAGGTGGATCCAAACGAATTTACCCTGGAGCGCCCCTTTATCGAGGACAACATTCGGCTCACACGCATAGCCTACGATCTCGACAATGTTGAGGTTGTCAACTATCGCGCCGTGGATCGCATCCCCACGCAGACGCTTATCGACGATCCGAATACCATCCTCAACCTGCGGCTCTGGGATTATCGGCCCCTCTTCCTGACCTACAACCAGATCCAGGCCCTGCGCCAATACTACGTCTTCAACGATATTGACGTAGATCGCTATATGATCAACGGCCAGGTGCGCCAGGTCATGCTCTCTGCCCGTGAACTTTACCCCGAGGGCCTCACCGAGGAAGCGCAGACCTGGGTGAACCGACGGCTGGTTTACACGCACGGGTACGGCGTCGCCATGTCGCCCGTAGCCGAGATCACGCCGGATGGGCTGCCTCGCTTCCTGCTTCGGGATCTGCCGCCCACGGGTGTGTTGGAAAATACAGTACCGCAGATCTACTTTGGGGAACGCACCAACGACTATGTGATCGTGCGCACGCAAGTGCCAGAGTTCGATTACCCGGCGGGGGATGGCAACGTCTTCACCACCTTCTCGGCTGATACGGGCATCCCCATCGGCAATTTCCTGACGCGGCTAGTCTTTGCCCTGCGCTTCGGCGATATCAACATTATACTCGCTGATGCGATTACGCCAGAGAGTCGACTGCTCTGGCAGCGCAACATTGCTCAGCGCGCGCAGACAGTAGCGCCCTTCCTGCAATTTGACGCCGATCCTTACATCGTGCTAGGCGCGGATGGCAAGCTCTACTGGTTCCAGGATGCCTACACGACCAGCAGTCTCTTCCCCTACAGTACGCCGCTGGATGGACGCAATGCGCTGCTGCCGCGCTGGAATTTGAACTATATTCGCAACTCAGTCAAGGTGATCACCGACGCCTATACCGGCGAGATGACCTTCTACATCGTGGACTCGGATGAGCCGCTGATCGCGGCGTACAACCAGATCTTCCCGGCGCTCTTCACGCCAATCAGCGAGATGCCCGACTTCCTGCTTCGTCACATCCGCTATCCAACCGGCATCTTCTCGGTCCAGGCGGAGATGTACCGCACCTACCATATGACCGATCCGGGTGAGCTTTACAACCGCGAGGATCTATGGGCGTGGCCGACCGAGATCTTCGACAACAACACTGTGCTAATGGAGCCATACTACGTCCTCATGGAGTTGCCTGGGGAGAGTGACGGGCTGGATTTTGTGCAGATTTTGCCTTTCACCCCGTCTAACCGTGAAAATATGATCGCGTGGTTGGCGGTGAAGAGCAATCCAGAGCGCTATGGACGGCAGATCGCCTACCAATTTGGCAAGGATACCCTCTACTTCGGCCCCAAACAGGTGGAATCGCGCATTGATCAAGATCCCATCATCTCGGCTCAGCTGGCGCTTTGGAACCAACAAGGGACGCAGGTGATCCGCGGCAACCTGCTTGTCTTCCCCATTGGCGGTGGGCTGCTCTATGTAGAGCCGCTCTACCTGCAAGCCGCCACCGGACGCATCCCTGAATTGAAGCGGGTGATCGTCGCCACAGCGGATCAAGTGGTAATGGAAGAAAATCTGGGCCTGGGGCTGGCGCGCATCTTTGGTCAGCAGATTGCAGAGGCGGATGTCTTTACCCCGCTCTTCTTCGACAGGATAGGGATACCCACGGTGGCAGGCGTTCCTCAGCTTGACGCCGGGCTGGGCACGGACGCGCTGGGCATGGCTACCTTAGAGCAGTTGATCGTCCAGGCCAACAGCCGCTACACTCAGGCGCAGGACGCCTTGCGCAGCGGCAACTGGGCGGAATATGGTATCCAGATCCAGGCGTTGGAGCAGGTCCTGCAGCAGCTTGCCCAGGTCACTGGCGCGCCAGTGCCGACGATTGATGAGTCGCCTGCCGAACTGGAGGGTGAACCAATCCCGGTGGAACCGGCCGCGGATACAGGATCATAGGCCAACAATCCTCACCAAACAGCACATATATGTGAAATGTGAAACGTGAAACGTGAAATAAGCTCCTCACGTTTCACGTTTCACGTTTCAACCCTGATGATGAGACTATGCTATCACTTGAATTCATCCTACTAGCAGCATCGCTCCTGCTCCTGATCAGTGTTGTCGCGAGCAAGGCATCGGGGCGATTGGGGGTGCCTGCCCTTGTCCTCTTTCTGGCTATCGGCATGTTCGCAGGCTCAGATGGACCGGGCGGCATCCAGTTTGAAGATTATGAGTTGACGCAACGGCTGGGTATCCTCGCCCTCGTCTTCATCCTCTTTGCCGGCGGATTGGATACGGATTGGGGATTTGTTCGCCCTGCTCTGTGGAAGGGACTCTCACTGGCGACGCTGGGCGTCTTAATCACGGCAGCGCTGGTGGGAGCATTTGTCGTGCTGGTCTTCGACTTCTCCTGGTTACAAGGATTGTTGGTAGGGGCGATAGTCTCCTCGACCGACGCGGCAGCGGTCTTCGCCATTATGCGCTCGCGCGGGGTAGGCTTGAAGGGCGATCTCAAACCGCTCATTGAGTTGGAATCGGGCAGTAACGATCCAATGGCGGTCTTCTTGACCACGGCGCTCGTCTCTCTGCTTCAGAATGCGGAGACCTCGCCCTGGCTCCTCATCCCCATGCTGCTACAACAGATGGGGTTGGGCGCGCTCTGCGGCTATCTCTTTGGTCGGGCGATGACCTGGATCGTCAATCATCTCAACCTGGAATATGAGGGTCTCTACCCGGTGATGACACTCGGGTTGGTGTTGCTTACCTACAGCGCTACCACCCTGATCGGAGGCAACGGCTTTCTGGCTATTTACCTGGCGGGGATCGTCATGGGCAATGCCTACCTCATTCACAAACGCAGCCTGCGACGTTTCCACGATGGGCTGGCCTGGCTCATGCAGATCGTTATGTTCCTGACCCTGGGGTTGTTGGTCTTCCCGTCGCGGCTGCCCGCGGTGATCGGTGCAGGGCTGCTCATCTCCGCCTTTCTCATCCTCGTAGCGAGACCAGTAAGCGTGCTGCTGACGCTGCTCCCCTTCCGCATGGACCTGCGCGAGACGGCGATGGTGGGCTGGGTGGGTCTGCGCGGGGCAGTGCCGATTATCCTTGCCACCTTTCCACTGCTGGCTGGGATCGACCGTGTGGGGATTATCTTCGATCTGGTCTTTTTCATTGTGCTTACATCGGTCTTGATCCAGGGAACCACCATCCCCCTGATGGCGCGCTGGCTACGTGTGGATACCCCCCAACGCCAGCGCACACGAGCGCCGCTAGAATTTGAACCCAGCCACGGCATCTCCGGCGATCTCATTGAGATCGAGCTTCCCCCTTCTTCCTCGGCGGTGGGCAAGCGGATCGTCGAATTGGGGCTGCCGCAAGGCGTCCTTTTGGCGCTGATTGGCCGTGGCGATACCTTCCTTGTGCCCGGCGGCAGCACCTTACTTGAAGCAGGTGATGTGATCCATTTGCTGGCCGAAAAATCGGAACAGGGCAAGGTCCATGCGCTTTTAACGACAGAGTAGACTCAGCCCTTATACGAACTTCAAGTAGAGGAGGGTCGATGCTTCCACAAAATCCATTTTTTGAGATTGCGGCCATACTGGGCCTGGCAACCGTCCTGGGCTTCATCGGCCAGAAGTTGCGCCAGCCCCTGATTATTATGTTCCTGGCGACGGGGATCCTGGCCGGGCCTGCCCTCTTTGGCATTATCCACAGCTACGAGCAGATCGATCTCTTTGCCCACATTGGCATCGCGCTGCTCCTTTTTATTGTGGGGCTGAAACTCGACTTTCACCTGATCCGCACCACGGGACCGGTGGCGCTGGCGACGGGCATCGGCCAGATCGTCTTTACCTCGGCCATTGGCCTGCTCATCGCCCTGGCCATGGGCATGTCCATGTTGAGCGCTGCCTATGTCGCCGTGGCCCTCACCTTCTCCAGCACCATCATCATCGTCAAGCTGCTTTCAGATAAGAAAGAGATCGACGCCCTGCACGGCCAGATCGCCATCGGCTTTTTGATCGTGCAGGACATCGCCGCCATCATCGCCCTCGTCGTCCTCACTACTTTCGGCGCAGATCTGACCGAGGGGGGATCGGTCTGGCAATCGTCGCTGCAAATCCTGCTCAAGGGCTTTGGGCTGCTGGCCGCCGTCGGGCTGCTCATGCGCTATGTGCTGCCCTGGCTGACCCAACGGCTGGCCTATTCGCAGGAGATGCTCACCCTCTTTGCCATTGCCTGGGCCGTCGCCCTTAGCGCCGTCTCCGAACTGCTCGGCTTCAGCCAGGAGGTGGGCGCGTTCCTGGCCGGGATCTCGCTGGCCTCCACCGGCTACCGCGACGCCATCAGTGGACGGCTGACCAGCCTGCGCGATTTCCTGCTGCTCTTCTTCTTCATCGACCTGGGCGCGCGGCTGGATTGGTCCACCGTGGGCGCGCAGTTGGGCAATTCGGCCATCTTCTCGATCTTCGTGCTGATCGGCAACCCGCTGATCGTGCTGGCGATCATGGGCTTCATGGGCTATCGCCGGCGCACGGGCTTCCTGGCCGGGCTGACCGTGGCCCAGATCAGCGAATTCTCGTTGATCGTGGCTGCCCTGGGCCTCAGTCTGGGCCACATCGACGCCGAGACCATGGGGCTGATCACGCTGGTGGGCGTGGTGACGATCTTTGCTTCTACTTATATGATCCTCTACTCTGGGCCGCTCTATCGCTTCCTTTCCAGGCCGCTGATGATCTTCGAACGCAGCAACCCCTACCGCGAAGTGGGCATGGATTCGGTGCGCGAACCCGCGCCAGTGGATGTGCTGTTGATCGGCATGGGGCGCTACGGCAGCGACATCGCCGAACATCTGCTGCGCCAGGGCAAGAGCATTGTCGGCGTCGATTTCGATCCGGGCAGTCTGCAGAAATGGCGCACACGAGGAATTCCCGTGATCTACGGGGACATTGCCGACCCGGAACTCTACGATCATCTGCCCCTGGATCAGGCGCGCTGGATAGTGAGTACCGTGCGCTCGATTGAGTTGGACCTGCCCCTGTTGCAACTTTTGAAGTTGCGCGACTACCAGGGGCGCATTGCGGTTGCTGCGGGCAATCAACTGGAAGCGGACCTCTACCAGAAAGCCAATGTGCAGCTTGTACTCATGCCCTACAAGGACGCAGCCGAACAGGCCGCCGACGCCCTCACTCATGCCATGGACGTGCTGCCCAAACATATCGACTGGCCCACCGACTTTCAGGAGATCCGCATCCAATCCGGATCAGCCTTTGCCGGGCAACGGGTACGCGACATCCCCCTGCGCGCACACACGGGCGCGTCGATCCTGGCCGTCAGCCGCGCCGGCCGCGTCCACTACGATCCATCGCCCGATTTTCAGATCTACCCGGGCGACCGTCTGCTGCTCATGGGCAGCCCCGACGAACTGCGCCACGCCGAGCAGTTCCTCACCCAATTCCACGATCCCCAAAGCGCCAATGATATCGATCACTTTGCCGTCGCCGAGGTCCAGATTGGCGTGGAGTCCCAGCGACACGGGCAGACCCTGGCCGATCTTCAGTTTCGCCAACGCTACGGCGTTACCGTGGTGGGCATCCAGCGCGGCGCGGACCGCATGTTGACGCCAGGGCCGTCCACCGGCTTGATCGCCGGCGACCACCTGATCGTCATCGGCAATCTGGCCGCGGTGGAGAAGATCAAAGCGGAGAATCCGTTGTAGGATAGGGACTGGGGACTGGGGACTGGGGAGTGGGGACTGGGGACTGGGGACTGGGTTGATTCACCTCAGGTGTGTCGCACCTGATAGTTACTCAATGTCATGAAGTTAAGCGCGGAGTTAGCACCCCAAGGTGCGGGTCTACAGGAGAACAGCCGCACATAGCGCTGAGGACAGCGGCGTGCTAACTGCGCAGGGTATCGTCTTTGCCCTGCTCTGGGGCCGCCTTGTGGACGGTTGGCAGCCGGACCGCTTCGATCTCCTCGGCGCGGGGATCGCCCTCTTCGGCGCCGTGGTGATGTTGTGGGGGCGCGAGCTGTGATTGCGTCCCAAATTCTTGGGAAGGTAAGGGCGCGGGTGGGGGCGGCGGCATGCTCGTCATTGAGCCGACGGTTGCTGCCGCCCCCACCCGTGCCCCTACAGGAATGGTTCGACAAAAATCTGGGACGCGCCCGGAGGCGTGATTGGTGATTGCGTCGCACCCGTCTCTATGCTAAAGTGAGGGGCAAATTGCTTCGGTCCACACCACCGCCCCCGTCGCCGCCGAGGACCGCCCATCCATGAGGTGATCCATGAGCGATAGCGATACACTCCTCTCCCCAGAAACGCTCTTTGAACAATTCCTGGCTACGACCAACGCCCAGGAACTCTTTTCCCTGATCCTGACCACACCCGAGGCCACGCTGGACGAGTTGGAGGAGTACGCCGCGGATCAACTGGCCGCGGCGGACGGCGACGACGCTGTCGCTGCCATCCGTGAGCGTCTCGACTCGCTGCGCAGCCTGCGCGGGGAGGGGCGTGAAGCTATGCACGCCTTTGCCGAGGCCATGCAGGCCGGATTGGCGCGGGCGCAGGCATTGGCCGAATTGCTCGTCGAGTGGATTCGCACGCCCGATTGGAACGCCTCCGAACACTATCTCGAACAGCACGCCGACGAGTTGCTCACCGACGCCGGCGAAAGCGCCCTGGCCCTCTTGCAAGAGGCCAACCCCGGCAACAACGACATCGCCATGCACATAGCGCTCTTGCGCCACTGTCGCGCTGAGGGCATCGCCGCTGCCTATGCCCACCTGCGCCAGCAAATGCAAGAAGCCAGGGCCGCAGCCCAGGCCCTGGGCCAGAACCCGCTGTTGCAACAGGTGATCGCCTTCATTCGGGCCGGCGACGCCGAGGCGGGCAGCCTGCTGGCGGCAGAGAGGGGGCTGCTGCGCAGCGTGGACGCACGCGGGCTGCTGGAACAGTTATTGCAGACCGCCCGCCACAGCGACGACGCCGACGTGGTCGCCCGCATTGAAGCCCGCCTGGCCCTGTGGACAGAAAGCTGGCGCGCCGGCCGCCCTGCCCCACGCCGACCAGCGGCTGACCCCGACTGGCAGGAGCAGCCCCACCCCCAGCCCGTGGATCTGCCCGGCCGCGAAACCCTGAGCGGCCAGCCTGGCATTCGCTATGTGGTGGTCAACAACCGCGGGGCCGTGGGCGACTATGCCCAGGTGATCAACCTCTACAATCTGGATCTGCCCCTGCGCTGGAAGAGGCCCGACCAGACCCGCGCTGATCTGGCGCGCGGGGCGGTGGGCCGCGCCGCCGAACTGGACGAACTCCATCGCCGCCTGAGCCGGGGCGAGGACGCCGCCCTGGTCAGCCTGGGCACAGCCACCGCCCTGCGCGGACAGCCCGGCATTGGCAAGACCGTGCTGGCCGCCATGTACGCCACCCGCTACGGTGACGACTACCCGGGCGGCGTCCTCTGGCTGGAGGTAGGGCCGCGGCTGCGCAGCCGCGACAGCGTGACGCCGCTGTTGCAACAGATGGCGCGGCCGGCCTACGACGCCAACCTGGCCGCCGACCTGCTGGAGAATGTGGTCTTCAGCGCCGAAGCGGTGGCTGCTCTGCTGGGCGGGCATGGGGCCATGTTGATCGTGTTGGACGACGTGTGGAGCGAAGAGGTGGTGGCGGAACTCAAGGCCGCCGCGCCCGCCGACGCCTCCCTGCTCCTCACCACCCGCGACTATGACGTGGCCTTTGCCCTGGAAAAGCGCGACGACGCCATCCAGCGCCTGGACGTGCTGAGCCAGGCCGACGCCCGCCTGCTACTGCACAGCAAGGTTCCCCATCTGGACAATGGCCTGGCCGCCGATCTGGCGGCGGGATTGGGCTGCCACGCCCAGGCGTTGACCCTGGCCGCCGGTGCCCTCAACCGCCGCGGGGGCGGACGCCACGCCCAGACCGTGACCGAGATTGTGGAGGCGGTGCGCCTGGGCCGCAACTTCGGCGATCTGCCGCGCATGGACAAGGCGGATCGGGTCAACGAAGTGGAGGTGGCGCTGCGCTACAGCTACGATTACGTGGGCGAGGGCAACGGCGGCAGCGGACGCCAGGCCGCTTTGCGCAGCCTGGGCAGCCTGGCCCAGGAAGCTGACTTCGACACCGGGGTCTGCGCCGCCCTGTGGAAGATGGACGCGGCGGCCGCCGCCGAGCTGCTGCTGCTCTTTGATGGCCTGGGCCTAATCAGCGCGCGACTGCCCGGCGCAGGCCAAAATTGGCCCGAAGATCGCTGGCAACAACACGCCATCCTGCGCGCCTATAGCCTGGGCATGCAGGAGGCCGAAGAGAGCTTGACATGGGCCGAGGCCCACGCCGACTATTACCTGGGCGTGGCCGAGAGGGCCTACCGCGCGCAACCGCGCGGCTATGACCGCGTGGCGCGCGACTTCGCGCAGATGGCCCACGCCTTCGATTGGTGGCTGGCCCAGCGCTCGACACGGCTGCTGCGGCTACGCGACGCCCTCAACGATTTTATGCTGGTACGCGGGCGATCCCTGCAACTGGGCCACTGGTCGCAGGCTGCGCTGACGCTGGCCGATCAGGTTGGGGATCGAGGGCGCAAGGCCAACACCCTCA
>JAHBVG010000093.1 GCA_019637695.1 Caldilineaceae bacterium
ATGAAAATACATCTTCCACAACAATGAGGAACCAATCTCTGCTAATACGAATGTTCCAGAAGCTCACCTTCAAACGCAGTATTGCGCTGCTCATTTCATTCACTATCTTTGGATATCTTTTATATCATGCTTTCCAAGGGATAATCGAGTTCCAGTCGATAGATCTATCAGTCAACCCTCGACTCTTAACAATCTCCGTGCTTTTCTACCTGGTTGGAGTATTGCTGGCCGCGAAAATTTGGAACAGTATTCTGCGTCACCTTCATGGGGCTTCATCCTACTGGTTTGATATCCAGGTCTTTGGCATATCCCTACTTGCTCGTAAAATACCAGGATTTTTTTGGGAAGCATTAAGTCGGTTTGCTCTATATGAGCGAAAACAAGTAAAGCGTAGTGTGCTTCTGGTTGCTATTATTACTGAATTGGTTCTGCGTTCTTTGGCAGGAGGTATTGCCTTCGCTGCTGCGATCTTCCTCGATCGCAACGACATAATATGGCTTCAGCCCTATTTTCGATTCTCAGAACCAGTCCTCCGACTTCTATTTCCGGTTGTACTCCTAGTCCTTATTGTGTTATTCCTGATATTGCTAACATACTTTTACGGCTGGTTTGTACAGTATCTTCAGATACGTCAAGGCGAGACTAAGGTGAAGAGTGGGAAACCTCTGCAGATCATTCAGTTCCAGCACTCTCTAAGCTGGACAGGAGGATATGTAGCTCTACTCCTTCTTTCTGGCTCCTTTTTATACTTCTTTGTAAATGCATTTGAAGGTATCCCACCCATATCCTTCTGGACTGTCTTTGGTGGATTTGGTCTTGCTGTTGCGTTAGGGCCTCTCTCCATGTGGCTCCCAGGAGACATCGGTCTTAGAGACGGTATCCTATACTTGGCCCTGCGTCCATTTCTAACAGATGCGACAGCGGCTGTACTAGTCTTGGTCATACGCTTCTGGAGTACATTTGTGGAGATAGTCTTTGGCGGCATTTGTGCGCTGCTGTTTAGCCGAACTGCTACCCAGTGGTTCCCTTTTCCGGTGAAGGCTGGCAACACCGATTAAGTTGGTAGCACGATATTTCAAACTTTTGCAGAATGCTATGATAGAAATCCGACATACACAAGAAACGCGTTCTATCTACGATCAAATTTATCAAAGTGAAGCTATCAACCAGATGGATTCATTTTTCCTCTGGATATTGCGGTTACTGAGAGTAAATGCTGGTTCACGGCTCCTTGACATTTCTACAGGCAGAGGACAAATGGTACATTTAGCACGGCAATATAGTATTGATGCGTGCGGTATTGATTTTTCCACTAGTGCCTGTCAGATCGCTGCCGATAAGACTCCTGGTCAAATCATATGTGCAAACGGTCAACAGTTGCCCATTGCCTCCAACTCGTTTGATTTTGTCACCAATCTTGGCAGTCTGGAGCATTTCGAGCAGATGGATCAGGGGGTGCGCGAAATGGCTCGTGTCCTTAAGCCGACAGGACTGGCTTGCCTCACCCTGCCCAACACCTTTGGATTGTTGTGGAGCGTCAACATTGCCTGGCAGACCGGCGATGTGGACGACGATGGACAGCCGCTACAACGGTATGGAACCCGTAAGCAGTGGCAGCATCTTTTAGAAGAGAACGGACTTCGGGTCATTCAGATTCGCGGCTACGAACATGAACATGCTGTGCCTCGTACAATAGGCGATTTGAAATCCTATTGGCTGCGCCCAAAACGAACTCTGATTATGCTTGGAGCGCGATGGATACCAGTCAACGCAGTTGGACAGTTTGTGTTTATTTGTGCAAAACAAAGCCCTTCTGAGTAAATACAATCAGTGACAGCAGTCATCTATAAAGGACATTATTCTATGCGCCCAAGATTGCTCATCGTTATCGCTATCGGTGTAATTGTGGTCATTTTGATTGGGCTATTTACCAGCAATTTATTACAGCAGGGGACACAGCCAACTGCAAGCCCGCAGATTGCAGTTAGTACACAAAGCCCGCGTTCAGCAGATGGACCCTCAACCACTGTTTCGCCGATTTCTCCCCTCAGCGCATTGCCAACACCGGCTGATATCACCGAGATACTGACCACCTCTGATCAATTGTTTGAAGCAGGTGAATATGAAGAGGCATTTGCCAGTTACAGTCAGGCAATCGAGATCGGACAGGGCAATCTTCTTTGGCGAGCGCATACAGGACGTGGGAATATATATTCAGCCTGGCGACGGCAACCGGAGGCGCTGGAAGAGTATAATCGATCCTTAACCTATGCTCGAACCCCCATCACTTTGGTGAGTCGGTGTAACGTACATCGACTGCTCCATAACTACGAACAAGCCATTGCTGACTGCGATGAAGCCGCGAGTCTCGATCCTGATAATCCTGAGATTCCAGTCGTCCTCGGTTCTCTCTTTCTTGATCAAGGACAATTAGAAGAAGCAAGGCAAGAGATAGAACGAGCTCAGATCCTTGACCCGCTGCTGGCGCAGGCCCCTTATGTACTCTCGCTGATCGATCTGGCAGAAGGTAGCGGTCAACAGGCCGTGGATAACCTGACCCGGGCTATTGAATTATCACCAGATTCGGCTTTCTTTTACTGGGAGCGCGGCTTCCTATATCTGGGCCTGGGCGAGATCGAAAAGGCAAGAGCCGATATGGAAATGGTGTTGACTGTTGGCGATCCCCGACATGACGGTGATACTATGCTCAAAGCAGGTACACAACTCCAATTTCTACAAGGTACAGGCGAACCAGGAGAGTAATCCTTTCGTAGTACTCCCGTTCGCTCAAGACAGAAATGCAAATTTACCCCTAATGGAGTATAGACTTTCAACAGAGAGTTCACTATTCTGGGCACATGTATTTGCTATCAATCGTCAACGGTCTGTGATTGTCAAAAGGAGAGTAAAATGTTTCGAAAGAAGTTCTTCATCCTGGGGGTGCTTGCACTCTGTATAGCCTTGCTTGCAGCGCCAAGCTTAGCAGGTATTCAGGGCAGTGGCGTCAGTGGTATTCAGATTCAAAACCTGTCTTCAACCGACAGTGCAAAGGTCGTGGTCTCGCTCTATCCACAATCAGGTGGGAATCCGACAACCCTGGCTGAACGCACGGTTGCGCCGGCCTCGGCTACAAACTACTACATGCCTAGCCTGAGCGTAAGTGATGGCTCCTACTCAATGGTAGCAAGCGCAGATAAGCCGGTAGCCGCCATTGCCCGTACCGACTGGGCAGCATCAGGTGGCGCAGCTATCTATAGTAGCATTGCACCGGGCAAATTGGTCTTGATTCCGCTGATCCTTCAGAACTTCGCCGGGCAGACCAGCCAGTTTTCCATCCAAAATGCCAGCGGAACCCAGGCAACGGATATCTCGATCAAAGTGATCGGGCGGGGCAGCAGCACAGTGGTTAAAGAGCTTACCAATCAGACCCTTGCAGCTAATGCGTCGCGAAGCTATAACCTCGGTGATATAGGTACATTTGGTACATTGCCGAATACAGGAACGGATTTAGGAGCCACTGGCTTTGTTGGATTAATCTTAATCGAATCCGCCCGCGATCTGGTAGCGCAGTCCTTTGTGGACATTGCCGGGACTCCAGGCGTAGGTGGCTTCAATGGGATTCCTGGCACATCGGCTAGCCAGACTCTTTACTGCCCACTGGCACGGGCCAACTATTATGGCGATACTGGTATCCAGATTGTGAACAGCAACAATACGGCGGCCAATATCACAATCACGTTCCGTAGCGACCCTTTGAGCCCGAATGGCGGCACCTTCACACAGAATATGACCATCCCGGCAAATTCTTCGGACATTGCCTTTCAGGGTCCTGGTGGGAACTCGCGCTCTGCTCCCACCAATCTGCCAGGTGGTACTCAGACGCCAGCCAACACAGTATTAACCAACAATGGTTGGTTTGGCAATGCGACTCTTACCTCTAATGTTCCTGTGGTGGCTGTTGTGAATGACACAGAGTTTGGTGCAAATTACTCGGTTCGAGGACAAGGTACATACAACTGTGTAGCCTCGTCAGGTGTGGGCAAGGTTCATTATTTGCCACTGTTGCGCAATCGCCATCTGGCTGCAGAGCAACTTACCACTGGTGTACAGGTAATGAACGTTACCAACGTTGCAGGTAGCGTAAGTCTGAATCTCACCAACTGGGATGGAACCAATGCCCCAGATCCCGCTAACCAGAATGCAGCGGCAAATGGTGGTGTCAACTTCTATGGAAGCACATGGGCTGGGCTGCCTACAGTCCCGGCAAACTTGGGAGGTTCTGGTTGGTTTGGATCGGGCGTCATCACATGTCAGCAAGATTGTATAGTCTTGGTTGATGATGGTAACTTCCCAGGGGCATCCAAGCTAGTAGATAGAGCTAATTACATCGGCATTACCCAGTAAGTTCTAGCTCGATTATCAGGATTTAAAAAGGAGGACCAGTCGATACTGGTCCTCCTTTTTAAATCCTGTATGGACTCTTCTCATGCACTACCTCCGTCTCTTCGCCACCTATTTACGCCTGGGCATCCTCAACGAATTGGAATATCGGGTCAACTTCTGGGTGCAAATCTTCCAATCGGCATTGGAACTGCTGGTCGCCCTGGGCGGATTGGCGGTGGTCTTTGCGCACACAGAGACGTTGGGCGGTTGGGGACCAGCGGAACTGCTGGCATTGGTGGGCGTCTACTTTTTGATCGGCGGGCTGATCAGCACGTTGATCCGGCCTTCCATGCAGCGCTTTATGGAGGACGTGCGCAAGGGGACGCTCGATTTTACGCTGACCAAGCCTGCCGACGCACAGATGCTGGTGAGTATGCAGCGCATCGAGATCTGGCGCATGTTGGATGTGATCCTGGGGATCGTAATCTTGGGGATCGCGCTGTCGCGCCTGGAAACATCGGTGGGAGGGGCGCAGGCACTCCTCTTCGGTGTGACGCTTCTCAGCGGCAGCGCCATTGTCTACAGCTTCTGGCTAATGCTGGCTACCTGCGCCTTCTGGTTCATCCGCACGGAAAACATCCTCGTCATCTTCCAGAGTATGTATCAGGCTGGCCGGTGGCCGGTGACCATCTACCCGGGCTGGCTGCGCACGATTTTGACCTTCCTTGTGCCGGTTGCCTTCGCCACCACTGTCCCCGCCAGCGCGCTGACCGGACGCATCGACGGTGGGCTGGTCCTGAGCGCGATTGGCCTGGCCGTTCTCATGCTGCTTGTCTCAAGATGGTTCTGGCGCTTTGGTATCCGTTTCTATTCGGGCGCGTCGGCATAAAACTCCACCCAGCGGATCTGGGAAACATTCAAGACGAAGTAGTTCCCCTTTTGTATCTTTTTTCTATACATCGGTATCTATACCTGCCCTCATATTTCAGCTAGGATGGGGGGGAACAGTTACCAGCTTGGTAGAGATAATAGTAGAACAGAGAAGTGTAATCTTTTACCCCCAATTACAAAAGGAGAAACCAATGGCACGCCAAATCCTTCCGAATGATAGTCAGCAGGATAGCGTTTTGATGCGCGTTCACGAGGGTATGGATGTTTATAACTACGATGATGAGCGGATCGGCAAGGTCGAGTCGATCTTTTTTGGTTCGGTGAGTCCCGAAGAAGCAGCAACGGGGACAGGCGCTGCTACTGCCGACAATCCAGCTATGCGCGAGCGCGGTTTTCTCGATGATCTTGCTAACGTTTTCCGTGACGATAATCTGCCGGATGAATTGCGCGAACGTTTATTACGTAAAGGCTTTATCCGCATTGACAGCAGTGGACTCTTCTCTAGCGACCGCTATGCAATGCCAGAGCAGATTGCAGCCGTCCACGAGGATCGGGTGATCCTGCGCACGGATAAAGAGGGCTTGATTAAGCGGTAAAAAATGATTGGTGACTGGTGATTAGGGATTGGGATCGTCAGTCTCTACTTTCCCATCTCCTTCTAACGGCGATTAGGCGATTGGGGGATAACACGATCCTAGTCACCTGTCACTTATCACCAGTCACCTTTCCCCACTACCGTGTAATTTCCCACGCCAGGTGCTGAATCTCCGGCAGGATCAGTTTTTGCATAGCCAGCTTCACAGCATTGGTCGAGCCGGGGATGCTGACGATGACGCATCCACGGTAAGTGCCGGCCGTCGCCCGGCTCATTATGGCGGCAGAGCCAATCTCGGCATAGGACAACATACGGAAGATCTCACCGAAGCCAGGTAATTGTTTTTCCAGGTGACGTACAATCACATCATAGGTGCGGTCGCGCGCGCTGATCCCCGTGCCGCCGTTGAAGATGATCATCTGCGCCAGCCCTGCAGCGAAGTCGTGTAGCGCCCTCTCCACCTGATCCGGCTCATCCTTGACAATGCGGTAATCGACGATCTGATGTCCGGCGGCTTCGGCCATCTGCCGGATCGTCTGGCCGCTCTTGTCGGTCTCTTCCGTGCGCGTATCGCTCACCGTAACAATGGCAATCGCCACACGCTGTTGGCTCTCTGCCGCCAGCTCCTTGTGTTCTTCGGCGCTCATCTCTCCCCCATCATTTCGCCATCTAACTGATCAAAAAATTCAACCATGAAATCGTGACGGCCCTGGCCGATCTGGCGGGCGCTCTTGGTGTAGAGGGTGGCGAGCAGCCGTTGCAATTTGTACACATATTCGTGGACGGGCGTATAGTCCGCGCCGGTGGGCTTCTCGGCATCGGGCGGCGCGTCTGTCCACGCTTGATTCCAAAGGCGACTGTTGTGGCTGCCGGCAAAGGCGAAGGCGCGCCCCACGCCAATCGCGCCGATGCTGTCGAGTTTATCGGCGTCATAGAGACAGCGCGCTTCCAGCGTCTGCGGTTGGATCGATTGATCTCGGTAGCGGTGCGCCTGAATACAGTGGACAACACTCTCCGCCTGCGTTGGATCGACGCCGCGGACAGCCAGATATTCACGGGCGAAATCAGCCGCCGCCAGATGATGCGCCTTGCGCGCCCCCGCCGCAATGGGCACGTCGTGAAGCAGGGCTGCCGCGCGCACTATTTCCACGTCCGCGCCTTCAGCCGCGGCAATTCGCTCGGCCAGCCGCGTCACCCGCAACACATGATCGAAATCATGCGCGGCGTCGCCGTCCACATACAACTGGCGGATCTCATCCTCGCTCAACTGCACACGGATGCTCCTTCAACAGAAAACTCACCGCAGAGAACACAGAGAATAGATCACAGATTTCATAGAGTTTCACAGATTTCAGAAGGGATTGGACACGGATTTGCACAATTCCCGGTCCCCAATCCCCATTCACCGCGGCAGGGCATCGGGTGTAAGGGGATGGTCCACGCTGGCTGCACGCCTGCCGTGGATCCACAGGAGAAGACCGGGGATACTGACGAGGTAGACGATCAACTGTTGCAGCAGACCGACGCCGTAGCCCAGATCGCTGCTGGCGCCAATCAAGAAGAACATAATCGAGAACGCGCCCTGGCGCACACCCAATCCACCCGGCGAGAGCGGCACCGCCACCAGCAGCAGCACAAGGAGGGGGTTGATCACCAGGACTTCAAGCAGCGAAAGATGGCCCGGAGCCATCGCCTGGACGATCAGCCAGATCTGGATACTGGTGAGGAGGACGATCAAAATGCTGCCACCCGCACTGAGCAAGAGCGCCCGGTATTGGTAGCGGTAGGCGTTGAACGCCCCCGAAAGTTTTTGCCAGATCGGCATGGTTTTGGCGGAAAAGGGAAGAATCGCCAGCAGACGTTCAGCCAGCAATTTTAGCCGTCGGCTCAGCATGGCCGTCAACACGCCGCTGAGGATCAACGCAATCGCCACGCTCCCCAGCACAATCACGCGCATGGCCGTCAGTTCATCGCCGTTAAAATGGCCGCCCTCTGGCCGTCCCCAGAGCAGCATTGACGTGGACGCAATCGCCGCCGCCACCATAAAGACGAAGAGTCCCATAAAGCGGTCAATGAGGACGCTGGCGGCGGCATCAGCGCGGCGATGAGTATCGCTAGCCAGCGCATAGCCGCGCATGACATCGCCGCCCACCTGCGCTGGCAAAAAGTTGTTGAAAAACTCGGCCACCCACTGATAGGTCAGAAGCCTTCGAGGGAGTACATGAATCCCGTTTGCCTGCAACAAGATCCCCCACTTAAGGCCGCTCAACGCCACCGCCCCGGCGTAGGCCATCAATGCCCCCGCCAGCAGCAGTTTGTTCGACGCCAGTACACCCTGCCACAACATATCGGGATCTTCGAGCCGCGTATACAGGAAGATGAGCAGGCCAAGCCCGACGCTAATTTTAAGAAAATTGATTAACTGGTCCTGATAACGCATGGATTGAGATTAGACCTTCACCGCAGGGCGCTCGACAGCGGCGCTCTGACCATTCGATCCCTGGCCGTTTGCACCGTGTCCATTTTGCGAGCGCACCGTTTCCACGTTCTGTTTTTGGCTCCAGGCCATGTCCCATACCACATGGCGGTCGCCTTTGACGGCAAAATCGTACCATCCCAACAACCGGCTCCACCCTTCCAGCACAGCCAGCAGAAAGAGCACCCAGAGCAGTTGGATGATCCCCCAGAGTTCTTTGAGGGCAACTTTGATGACCCGGCTGTTTTGGATGCTGCTGACGGCGTAGCCATATTTGTGCTTCAAATAGAGATGACCGGCGTGGTTGCGCCGCCGCTGTTTGACAAAATCCGAGATCGTCGTCGGCCCGGTGTTGTAGACCACCGCATCCGGCGCATAGCGGACCTGCATACCGTGTTCCACGACGATAGCCTCGACGAAGGCTTCGTCCATCGCCACATCCGACGGAATCTGATCGAAGACTTTGCGGAAGGCGATCATCTCGCCTAGCCGCGGAATTTCCAGGCAAAGGGTATGTTCCATGCGCAGGCGCAGATGGCTGAGCAGGCTGACAATGTGATCCGGCGTGTCGACCGCCATCTTCTGCGCACCGACCATACCCACGCTGGGATCGCTGAACATGCGCACAAGATGTTCCACGGCGTAGGCGTCGGGCAGGGTGTCGCCGCTCTCCAACACGCAGATGTCGGTGGTCGCCGCCGCCAAAAAGAGGTTGATGGCGCTGGTCTTACCTTCGCGCTTCGACTGCTCGATCAACTTGATGCGACTGTCGAGCGCCATGAACTCGCGCACAATCGGCACCGTGCGATCCGTGCAGGCGCTGGCGACGACGATGATCTCGACAATCTCCACCTGGTGCAGATGCTGATCAACCATCGCCCGCAACAGCGCGCCGATATTTTCCTCTTCGTTGTACGCTGTGATCCCGACACTGCATGGGATCGATTCCTTGGTCAGTCCCAGCATCTTCCTCTTCCTCTGTAGTTGAGGATTGGTGAATGATGACTGGGAGCAGAGATTCCGCCCCTATCCCCAATCACCAATCCCCTTTTATTCTTCAACACTCTCTTCCGCTGCTGGCGCGCCACTCTCATTCATCAAATAGACAACTGTGACGCCGTCGCCGCCTTCGCCCATTTGACCGGTGCGCGAACGGCTGACCAGCGGGTGATCGCGCAGGATGTTGCGCACAGCGTCGCGCATGGCACCGGTTCCCTTGCCGTGGATAATGCGCACCCAGGGGTAGCCGTCGAGATAGGCTTCGTCGAGATAGCTTTCCAGGCGGCGCAACCCATCTTCCACCCGTTCGCCGCGCAGATCCAATTCCATACGCACGCCGCCGCTGCTGCGACTCTGCACGCGCACCGCCTGCTGCACTTGTGGCTCTTTGGGGGCTTTCTGGCGCAATTCCAGACGGCGCACCGGCAATTTCAGCCGGAAGTTGCCCACCTGCACATCGGCCTCATCGGGCTTGCCGTCTTTGTACTCGACGTTGAGGACCTCGCCCGTGGCCTGCAAATTGGGGACAAAGACACGGTCGCCCACTTCGATCACGCCGATCTGGGTAACGGATTGGGGGGTGGCTACCCGCCGCTCGACGCGCAGATCGGCTTCGTCCTCACGGCGGGACAGGTACTCGCGCGCCTCTGACACAAATTGGTCATGGACATTGGCCGCGCCCACCGTTCCTCGCGCCATCTGCCGGCGGAAGTTCTCGATCTCGCGGCGGGCTTCGGCCAATTCGGCCTGCATGGTCTGGCGGGCGTCGGCGATCACCTCGCGGCGCGCTTCCTCAATGCGGGCCAACTGGTAACGCAGATCGGCTTCCAGCGCGCCCGCCTGCCGCTCGCGCTCACGCGCCTGGTCGAGTGTACGTTGCGATTCCTGGCGCACCCGGCGCACATCTTCGAGCAACGCTTCAACCTCCATCGCTTCGGGCTTGACAATGCTCTCTGCCTTATCGACGATGGTTGGGTTGATGCCCAGCCGCCGCGCAATCGTCAACGCATTGGATCGTCCGGGCAGCCCGATGCTCAATTCGTAGGTTGGGCTCAAGGTCTGAACGTCGAACTCCACCGACGCGTTCCGCACGCCGGGGGTGTTGTGGGCATAGAGTTTGAGATCGCTGTAGTGGGTCGTCGCCACCGTTGTCAGCCCGCGATCGCGCAGATTCTCCAACAGCGCCATCGCCAACGCCGATCCTTCGTCGGGATCGGTGCCGGCGCCCAACTCATCCAGCAGCACAAGACTGTTGGGATCCGCTTCCTCAAGGATGTGGATAATATTGGTCATGTGGCTGCTAAAGGTACTCAGATTCTGCTCGATGCTCTGCTCGTCGCCGATGTCGGCGTAGACGCCCTCAAAGACCGAAAGCTGGCTGCCCTCGTCCACGGGGATCATCAACCCGGCTTGGGCCATCAACGTGAGCAGCCCCACCGTCTTCAGCGTTACTGTTTTGCCGCCAGTGTTCGGGCCGGTGATGACGAGAATATAATAATCGTCGTCGAGATAGACATCGATGGGCACGACTGTTTTGGGATCGAGCAGCGGATGGCGGGCATGGCGGAAATCGAGTACCGACCCCGGATGTTGGACAGCTTCCTCCGCATTCTGTCCTTCAGCGGGGATGGGTTTGGGTTTGCGGAAAGGCACGATCTCCGGCGCTGTTGCCCGGATCTGATAAGCGTACTTAGCCTTGGCAAAGATAAAATCCAACTGCGCCAATACCTGCACATTGCGCACAATGTACATGGCCTCATCCGCCACCAGATCGCTCAACTGGGCCAGGATGCGCCGGATCTCCTTCTCCTCTTCCAACTCCAACTCGCGCACGGCGTTGTTCTGCTCCACTACCTTGAGCGGTTCGATGAAGAAAGTAGCGCCGCTCGACGACTGATCGTGGACAATCCCCTGTACCTGGCCTTTGTGTTCGGCGCGCACCGGGATCACATAACGGCCCTGGCGTTGGGTCACAATCGATTCCTGAAGATAGGGGCGCAGATCGTCGCTTTGCACCAACCGATCCAGTGTACTCAGCAGCCGATCCTGGGCGATGCGCAGTTGCGAGCGGATGCGCGCCAGTTCGCTGCTGGCGTTGTCCGAAACTTCAGACCGCTCGTTAATGCAACGGCTGATCTCCCCGATCACATGCTCACAGGGTTCGATCAACCCGGCCAGATCCGCCAACTGCGGAAAGGGACGATTCAGGCGGGTGAGTGTATTGCGCAGTGTGCGCGCCCGCAACAACGTGCTGCGGATATCACTCAGCTCGCCGGGCAGCAACATACTGCCCCGCTCGGCCTTTGTCGTCAGCGGGCGCACATCGGTGACGCCGCCAAAGTAGATATCATTTTTCTGCTCTAAGAGCGCTGCCGCTTCGCGCGTCTGCCCCATCCATTCCTGCACCGTGCGCAGATCGTCGCTGGGCAGGAGCGAGCGCGTCAATTCCTCGCCGCCGCTGAAGGCGCAATGGGCGGCGACCCGCTCTAAAATTTTGTCATACTCAAGGACGCGTAAAGTATGCGGATTCATAACAGGTCCACAGCATTCGGATTGGTTGAAACTTATGCCCGATCATATCACAGGCGAGGATTCAATACCAAAGATGGGGAAGAGGGCAAGATGAAGATGTGGATTGCTCTGCGTCGGTGCGTGACCGGCGGCTGGCGGGTCTGTGACCCGCCAGGAGCATGAGTCAAAAACTTGGGGCGAGGAGAGTTAGAGGGGGTCATGGTCAACCATAAAGCCAGAAGGCGGTCAACAACTTCAGCCCCTCGGCGATGCCCAGAACAACAAGTTGGATGATCGCTACTCTCAGCGCACGCGACCACAACTTGTGCTCTTCGACGCCGGTGCGCAGGTAGTGTTCAAGGTAAAGGACCCAAATCAGCGCCAGCAGCCCTAAGAAGAGAAACCCAAATTTGTCGACAGCGCCCATGACCCAGGGGCCGATAATGGGCAATAAGCCCAAGATAGCATCTCGGTACTGGAGAATCGTCCACAGGGAAAGGGCGCTGTAGGTAAACCATAGCACATAACAGGCCAGGTAGAGCAACACTGTCCGCCAACGCTGCTGTGACCGCTCGTGTGATTGTTGGTTCATCATCAGGCGACTACGCCGCGCAGGGTTAAAGTTTCGGCGTAGTGACAGGCCACAAAGCGGTTAGGGTAGACTTCGCGCAGCAGCGGTTCCTCGTGGACACAGCTTTTGCCGTCGCTGTACTGACAGCGCGGATGGAAATAGCAGCCGCTGGGTGGGTTGGCTGGATCGGGTACATCGCCCTCTAATACGATACGCTGTTTGCGCTCACGCACCCGTGGATCAGGTTGGGGCACTGCCGAAAGCAGCGCTTCGGTGTAAGGATGCAGCGGCTGCGCATAGAGTTCGTCGGTAGCAGCCAATTCGACAAGTTTGCCCACATACATCACAGCCACCCGGTCACAGATATACTCAACTACACTGAGATCATGGGCGATGAAGAGGTAGGTCAGATCAAATTCATGCTGGAGATCCTCTAACAGGTTGAGGATCTGGGCGCGCACCGAGACATCCAACGCCGAGACAGCTTCATCACAGAGGACAAGCCGTGGATCCAAGGCCAGGGCGCGGGCGATGCCAATCCGCTGGCGTTCGCCGCCGCTGAAGGCATGGGGGTAGCGCTTCATATATTCAGGGCGCAATCCCACGCGCCGCAACAGCAAGGCCACCCGATCTTCCAACTCTTTGCCACTGGCAATATTGTTCACCTTCATCGGCTCGCCCACCAGTTCCATCACCGGCATACGCGGGTTGAGCGACGAATAGGGATCCTGGAAGATCATACGGATCTCCTGGTGATAGGGGCGCAATTCGTCCCCATTCAGCGGGGCGAGATCGGTGACACTGCCATCGCTGCGCCGATAGAGGATCCTGCCAGCGGTGGGTGTATAGGCGCGGATGATGCAACGCCCTGTGGTTGTCTTGCCGCAGCCGCTTTCGCCCACCAATCCCAACGTTTCGCCTGGGCGGATGAAGAGATTGACGCCATCCACCGCTTTGACGTGGTTGACGATACGCCGCAAGAAGCCGCGACGGATGGGGAAGTGCATTTTTAGATCTTGCACCTGAAGCAGCGCATCGCTGCGCATCTCTTGAGCGGAGAGAAGGGCCGTCTCGTTCAATTTGCCGTTGGTTGAGGCTGTCTTTACACTCATTTATTTCACCTTCACAGTAGCCGACGCATCGGTGGGGATGGCATCAGTTCCGCCGTAGAGCAGGCAACGCACTTCTCGATTATCCTCTAATTGGATGGGCGGCGGCATAATGCGATCACAGAGGCCAGGCATAAAGGCATCGCAACGTGTATGGTAGGGGCATCCACCCGGCCGATTATAGGGATCGGGAACCATGCCGCGGATCGAGTTCAACCGTTGGCCGCTGGCGCGCAGTCCCAACTTGGGGATCGAACGCAGCAGCGCCTGTGTGTATGGATGCTTGGGATCGTGGAAGATCTGATCCACCGTGCCCTTTTCGGCCACCGTACCCAGATACATCACCACCACATCGTCGGCCATTTCGGCCACCACACCCAGATCGTGGGTGATGAGCATGATGCTCATGCCGTATTCTTGTTTCAGCCCCAGCATCAGATCGAGGATCTGCGCCTGAGTGGTCACATCCAACGCCGTGGTAGGTTCATCGGCGATGAGCATGCTAGGGTTACAGCTTAACGCCATGGCGATCATCGTGCGCTGACGCATACCACCGCTTAATTGGAAGGTGTAGGTGTCAATACGATCCACCGGTTTGGGGATGCCCACCTGTCGCAGCATTTCGATGGCGCGTTCGCGTGCTTCTTCTTTGGTCAGGGGCATGTGCAATAGAATGGCCTCGGTGATCTGATCCCCAATCGTATGGATCGGGCTGAGCGAGGTCATCGGCTCCTGGAAGATCATGGCAATGTCTTTGCCGCGGATCGCGCGGATCTCGGTTCCGCGCGGGTTGAGCGCCGCCAGATCAATGGTTTCTGTGGCCTGGCTGGCGCCATTCCCCTGGCTGCTTTGTTTATGAAAGAGGATTTGCCCTTCCACCACGCGGCCGGGGTAATCGACAATCTGCAAGATCGAGCGAGCCGTAATACTCTTGCCGCAACCGCTTTCCCCCACCACACAGAGGATCTTCCCCCGTTCAATATTAAAACTGACCCCATCCACCGCGCGCACAATCCCGTCATCAGTGAAAAAGTGGGTTTTTAGATCTTTGACTTCGATGAGAAAGTCTTTTGGGTTGGTCATTGAACCGTCCTGTGAATCCTATTTCTGTCTAAGTCGTGAATGAGTAATGAGTAAGTTCGGTTGAGTAACTGATTGGACACCAGGATTGTTTCCAATCACAGACCGGCTTCTCTACCCACTCATTACTCATTACTCATTACTCGTTACCGTCCATACGGATCCGCCGCGTCGCGCAGACCATCGCCGAGAAAGTTGAGCGCCAGCACAGCGGTGACGACGGCGAGACCTGGCAGCAGCAGCCACGGCGCCGTGGCCACCGAGCGGATATTTTGGGCTTCTTGTAGCAGCACGCCCCAACTGACCACCGGCGGACGCAGCCCCAATCCCAGGAAGCTCAACGCTGTCTCCGCCAGGATGATGGCGGGGATCGATAGGGTGAGCGAAGCGATAATATGGCTTGAGAACGAGGGCAACATGTGGACCCAGATCGTGCGCATTTCGCTGTTGCCGTCAAGACGGGCAGACATGACGAAGTCCTCAGTGCGCAGCGAGAGGAAGCGTCCGCGCACCACGCGCGCCAGCCCTGTCCAGCCAATCAGCGAGAGAATGACGGTAATGCCAAAGTAGACAGTCAGCGGCGACCAGGTGGAGGGTAACGCCGCCGCCAACCCCATCCACAGCGGAATATCGGGGATCGAACGCAGGAACTCGATGATACGCTGGATGATATTATCGATGGCGCCGCCGTAATATCCTGAGAGGCCGCCCAGCAAAATACCGAGCAGGAAGCTCACTGTCACACCGACAAGGCCGATGGTCATCGAAATGCGCGTACCGTAGATCAAACGGCTGAGGACATCACGCCCCAAGCGGTCGGCCCCTATTAGATACATTGGTGTCCGGATCCGATTTGGGTCCTGATCATACTCTACCGGCCCAATCAGGTGACGATCCATGGGGAAGAGGCCCCACAATTGGTAGGGTGTTCCTTTGTTGAAGAAGCGCACAGGGATCTTTTCTTCGTCATCCACCACAAAGGTACGGCGCAGGGCTACCGGATCGATCTCAACTTTGTAGCCATTGACGTGGGGATTAAAGCGCAATCCATCGGCAGTCTGCTCAAAAATATGGAGCGGCTGGGGCGGCGCATAGGTGTATGAGGCGCTGAACGCCTGGGGCGAAAAGGGCGCCAGGAATTCGGCAAAGAGGGCAACCATATAGATCAGGATGGTCACTGTGCCGCCAATCATCGCCAGCCGATGCTTGCGGAACTTGCGCCAGATCAACGTCCACTGGGAAGCAACGTAGACATTCGAATCTGTATCTTCCGACGCAACCGGAGGCACGGTCGGATCGAGCGGAAGCTCGGGTTCTTTACGATCTCGTACAGCAGGTCGAACTTCAGTAGCCATGAGCGCTCCCCCTTATTGTGTTAGCCGAATGCGTGGATCGAGCCAGGCAAGCAGAATATCCGAGATTAACGTGCCGATCACCGTCAGCGTACTCAACAACATGATGAAGCTCCCGGCCAGATACATATCCTGAGACATCAGCGCTCGTAAGAGCAGCGGACCTGCCGTAGGTAAACTGAGTACAATTGAGACAATCGCCGCGCCAGAGACGAGTACGGGCAGCGTCCAGCCCAGTGTGCTGACAAAAGGATTCAAGGCCATGCGCACCGGATATTTGAGCAGCAATTTGGTTTCGGACAGCCCCTTAGCGCGCGCTGTTACCACATAAGGCTTGTGCAGTTCATCAAGCAGGTTGGCGCGCATAATGCGGATCAACCCGGCTGTGCCTGCCGTGCCAATGATGATCACCGGGATCCAAAGGTGTTTGAGCATGTCCCAAACCTTGGCCAGCGTCCACGGCGCATCGGCATATTCAGGCGAGAAGAGACCGCCCACACTCTGGTTGAAGTATTTGAAGGCAATGTACATGAGGACCAGGGCCAGCAAAAAGTTGGGGATGGCAAGCCCTATATATCCGATAATCGTGGATACATAGTCGCCAGCCGAATACTGGCGCACCGCCGAATAGATGCCAATCGGGAAGGCGATAAACCAGGTCAGGAGAAGCGTACTCAGCGAGAGGACAAAAGTGAGCGCCAGCCGCCCCCAGATCAGGGAACTGACAGGCTGATTCCACTCGAACGATTGTCCGAAATCCCCACGTAAAAGGATGCCTGAAATCCATTTCCAATATTGGACATAGATCGGCTGCCCTAATCCATAGCGTTGTTCCAGCGCCACAAGCTGCGCTCGATCCACTGTTTCGCCCGTGGAAGCCATTGTCGCAACCAGTGAGGTGAGATAATCACCGGGGGGTAATTGGATGATAATAAATGAGACAATCGAGATGGCAAACAGCGTGGGAATCATATAGAGCACACGCCGGAGAATATATTGGAGCATAACGTCCTCCCAGTACTACACACAAAAGAGCAGAATTCATAGCGCAGTCCCGATGACAGAACCTTGGTAGGGTGATGCCATTTTACTGAAAATTACCCATTTTTCAAATTAGGTTTACGTAGGGGCACGGGTGGGGGCAGGATCAAACATCAGCTTCATGGCGGGCATGCTTCCCGCCCCTACCCGTGCCCTTACCCAACCTGTATAGTTACATTCCTATTGTCATTTATCGTGGGGACACGGTTGGGGTGGAAGCAAAGGTGGTTCATTGATGGGCGTTCCTCCCGCCCCAACTTGTGTCCCTATACAAAAGAGAGGATGGGGGACAGCGCGCTGTCCCCCATCTGCCAATGCCTACTGTTCGATCCAATAGGTCCACGGATTGGTCGGGAACGGATCGGGATAGTTCCACGATTCAGGCATAGCCAGCGGCACGTTGTGGAAGTTGTTCTTCACCACACCATACTGGCCGGTGTCGAGGCTGACGCCGATAGCCCAGAAGCGATCGATGGCGATCTCGATGATCTCGTTCATCAACTCGCGCTGGCGATCCGGATCGGCGGTGGCTTTGACTTGCTCGTAAAGCTCCATCTGTCGCTTCACGTCGTCTGGCGGTTCCTGCGGCGGGATGGTGCCGTTGCCTAGATCGTACCAGGCACCCCAGGCAGGAGCGAAGGTGCTGCCCGGCCCAGCAGGCATCAGGAACGGACCGACATTGAGGATGGTGGCCAGGCCGCCATCGCTGAAGTTCGCAGTAGCATCGTAATCATTGGCCTCGCGGCGTTCGGTGAGCAGCTCACCGCTGATGGCGCCGATGTTCATGTCGATCCCCACTTCTGCCCAGTAGAGTTCGACCAATTCCAGTACGTTCACCCAATCGGGGAAGCGGGTGCCATCGACGATCATCTCGAAGACGATAGGATTGCCGTTGGGCAACAAGCGGACGCCATTGGCGTTCTTGTTCGGGTAAAGGCGGTCGAGGATCTCGTTAGCCTTAGCGACATCGTACTCGGTGTACTGGGTAGCCAGCGTCTCGTTGTAGTATTCGCTGGTCGGTTTCGGCGCGCCCTGGTAGGGGATGCCCTGGCCGACGAAGACCACGTCGATGATCTCCTGGCGGTCGATGGCATGAGAGAGCGCAACGCGGAAATCTTTGTTTTGGAAGGCTTCGCGCAACGCTTCGTTCTTCGTGTTCATGTTGAGGTGCAGCATGAGGGTATTCGCTGTATCGCGAATCTGCTCGAAGAAGTGATAGTTGCCCTGTTCCATGTTGTCAAAGAAGACGGCCTTATTCTGCAACGAGTTGGCGTAGTAGTTCATGAATTCCACTTCGCCGGCGAGCGTGCGCAGCATGAGTACCTGCGGATCGCCCAGGAATTCCCACTCGATGCGATCAATATAGGGCAGTTGGTTGCCTTCGGTGTCAACCTTCCAATAGTAGGGATTGCGTTCGGTAACGGCGCGGGTCACATTGCCGCCCGCCGGTTCGGTAATATGCCACGCATAGAGTACTGGCAGATCAGGGTTTGTCCACGCGTTGCCTGCATCGCGAGGACCAATCTTTGACTTGAAGAGTTCCGTCCAACTCGGTTGACCCGATTGAGCAACCATCTGATCCAGCGTCTCGGTGTTGTAGCTGGCGTGGAACTGCTTCATGTAGTGTTCCGGGTACTCTATCATCGGCGAGCCGTCGGGGGTGGCCAACCGCTGGAGGAAGAGGCCGTAGGGCGCAGCAAAGGTGAACTTGATCGTGTAATCGTCGATCTTTTCAACCTGCACAAATTCACCTTCAATGGTGAGCCAACTGGGCTTTGCCAACGTTAGATCTTCGTTGAGTACGATGTCGTTGTACCAGAACATAATATCATCTGCGGTGAACGGTTCACCGTCAGACCACCTCATCCCCTCGCGGAGATAGAAGGTGAACTCAGACGAATCGTCGCTCACGTCCCACGATTCCGCCACGTTGGGAATCACACCATCCCAGTTTGGCGTCCATGTGACGAGATTTTCGGCGCCCATCATCGAATAGAAACGCGACGCCCAAGAGCCAACCAGCGGATGGCGCATGACGCCGCCGTATTGGCCAATGGAGTCAAGGGGTTCGACCACCAACGGATTCTTAGGGAGCCGTTCTTCCAAAGGGGGCAATTGACCAGCAGCGACCAATTGCGCCAGCATAGGCGCTTCCTTGCTCGATGAAGCAGCCTGTCCTGGTTCGGCAGGGGCCTGACTTTCGGTTGCGGGGGCGGGGGCCGGCGCGGCCGGTGCATCGGCTGGCGCACACGCAGAGACCAAAAGACCAAAAACCAACAGCAGTGCAAATATGCGGTACAGCGGGCCTGGGGACTTCATATAACACCTCTTTGTGTAAATGAAACCGGATTCAGTAGTTTGATTGAAACGTGGGGCTTATCCTTGAGGATAAGCCCCACGCTGTTACAACACTAGGGGCAACACTACTGCGAAATCCAGTACTGCTCTGGATTGGTGGGGCCTGGGTTCGGGTAGAGCCAGGCACCAGGGTGCGGGCTGGGCACATTGTGGAAGTTGTTGCGCACAATGCCATACCCAGGGGCAGGTAGCGCGATACCAATGGCGTAGAATTCGTCCGCCGCGATCTCTAACAATTGGGCCATCAATTCGGCCTGCTGTGCGGGATCGCCGCTGGCCTTGATCTGATCGTAGAGATCCATTTGGGCCTTCGTAGCCGCTGGCGGTTCCTCAGGCGCTGTCAACGCACCCTGACCGGAGGGGTTGGTGTAGTAGGTGACCCACGCCTGACCGTAGAGAGATTCACCGCTGTAGGGGAAGTACCAGCGCGGTTCAAGAACCACGTCTAGACCACCATCACCGCCCCAGATTGCAACATCGTGTTCGTTGCCGTCTTTACGGGTGTAGAAGAGCGAACGATCCATCGAGTTGACATTGGTCTGAATACCCACATCTTCCCAATAGCCCTTCACCAATTCCATGGTATCCACCTGAGTGGTGTTGACATTGGTTACCTGAATATCAACCAGAATGGGGTTGCCATCTGGGCCGAGGCGGAAGCCCGCTGCGTTCTTCTCAGGGAAGAGGCCATCGAGAATTTCGTTGGCGAGATCTGGATCATATTCTGTGTACTGCTTGGCCAGCCGTTCATTGTAGAACGGTGACGTTGGGCGCGGGGCTAATTGGTAGGGTTCGCCCTGGCCGACGAAGACCACGTCGATGATCTCCTGGCGGTTGATGGCGTGCGAAAGCGCAATGCGGAAATCCTTGTTCTGGTAGATCTCGCGCTTCATTGGATCCTTGTGGGTCAGGTTGAACGCAATCGCCACGTTGTTCATGCTGGAGGGGATGGTGTCAAAGAAACCATACTCACCCGCCGCCATGTTGTCGGCGAAGACAGCCTTGTTGTCCAGCGTGGCAATGTGGCGATCCTGGAAGTCGATCTCGCCGTTGAGGGCGCGCAGTACCAGCACCTGTACATCCTCGCCGATTTCGGCCACGAAGCGGTCGATGTAGGGCAGTTGGCGGCCTTCGGTATCAACCTTGAAGTAGTAGGGGTTGCGTTCGGCCACTACCTGGGTGGAGTTGCCACCATAAGGAACGGTGATGTCCCAGGCCCACAACACAGGACGATCCGCATTGTACCAGGCGGAGTCGTACGGAGTGCCGGGAACACCGCCACACTTCAACTCGAACAGATTCACCCAATCGGTGGCGCCATTCTCAGCAATCAGCGCGTCCAGATCGTCATGGTAGTTGGCGTGGAATTGTGAGCAGTAGTGCTTGGGAAGGCCGACAGGGCCAGCGCCATCAGGTGTCGCCAAACGCTGAATGAAGAGACCATTGGGGGCGGCAAAGATGAACTTGACTGTGTAATCGTCCACCTTCTCTACGCGTACAGGTTCGCCGCCACTTTGAAGCCAGCTACCTACAGGATGGGTAGCCGAATAGCCTGGATCAACCAGCACATCTTCATACCAGAAGACGATGTCATCGGCGGTGTACGGCTCGCCATCCGACCACTTCATGCCTTCGCGCAGTTTGAAGGTGAACTCGGTAGCGTCGGCGTTGGCCTCGAACGATTCGGCAATGTTGGGGATGATCTCAGACCAGGTTGGATCCCAGCGCACCAGATATTCGTAGGCGATGGTGCGGGTCAGCCAGGCATTGTCCGCGCCGCCGCGTAGACCACTGCGCCAGGTGCCGCCATATTGGCCCAGGCTTTCGGTCGGTTCAACCACCATGGGATTCGCAGGGATGCGCTCTTCCAGCGGCGGCAGTTGGCCGGATGCGACGAGTGCAGCCAGCATGGGTGCTTCTTTATCACTGGTATCGGCAGCGGGTTGGGCAGCCGGCGCTGCAGGTTGTGCAGCAGCGGGAGCAGCGGGGGCGGTTGGATCGGCTGTGTCCGCAGGTTGGCAGGCAGCCATCAATGCGCCCATCAGCAGAATCACAAGAAAGACAGTCCAGCGCGAATGGGACAAAAGGTTTCGTCTTTGCACGTTTGCTTCTCCTCTCATCAATAGTGAAGGGTAAATGGAACACAAAGCCAGATGGACAGCAAGGTGTGACAGCATACTTATTGAATTTCCGCCTCGTGACGCATCTTCAACAGGTAAGGATTTTATCTAATACTTTCCGGCGGGCGTACTCATTGAGATAGCGAACCTGATGTGCTTCTTGCTAATCGCTGTATGGGGAAACGGGGTTTACAGCTAATCAGAAGTGTAGCCGATATCGGACGGGCTGTCAAGAGTTCATTGACAATATTATGAAAGAAATGATATATTCAACTAAAGTTTTCAATTATTTTCACCTCAGTTATGTCAATTCGTTTCAGAATCTGCGTTTACCCTATTCCCACAACGACAACGCAGGTTCCTCTACTTTCTAGTTTCAGTAGGTCACAATTTGCGCTCTAACTGGGTCTGTGACCCGGTCGCAGGCCGATCCGTGACCGGCCCAGAGCATACGAAATCATCAATATTGAGTTTATAATCTTGCTCCATCCACATCACAAAGCGACTCATTCGTCATTACCCTCAGTGAAGAACCTTCTTCGCTATCTCTATACATGGCAAAGATAGCCGCAGTGTGGAGGTAAACGTATGGAAATAACCGCAGAAGTTGCTCCCACACTCTTCAAGACACCTCGACTTGAGGATGTGGCTAAACAGGCCGGCGTATCCATGACAACAGTCTCGCGGGTGTTGAACAACACAGCGCCGGTGAGCAATCGCACACGGCTCCGTGTGGAGGATGCCATCCGCACGCTCGGATATGTCCCACGGCAGACAGGGGCGCCTACCCACATGGCTGGTGTGGCGGTGCTGGTAACCGATGTACTCAATCCCTTCTACACAAGGATCATACGCGGCGCTGGTGAGGAGATCGAGGCCGATGGGCTGACGCTCGTACTCTTCGATACACTGGAAGATCCCGAACATGAGGCGCGCGTACTGTCCAGATTGATGACCTGGGAGGTAGAGGGGGTGCTGGTTTTGGGTTCGCGCCTGCCTTCGGAGGATCTGATCGCATTTCAGTGCAAACGCAAAGTGCCTTTGGTGGTGATCAACCGCAATATTCGGCGCCCCGACATTGCCTGTATTCTGATCGACTCAGAGCGCGCCACCTATCGCGCTACGCAATATCTGTTGAATCTAGGCCATAAACGAATCGCCTATTTGGGCGGCCCGCCCCTTTCTGATTCGTCGCAGAGTCGACTCGCCGGGGTGGAACGCGCCCTGGCCGATGCTGGGCTGATTTTGCGCCCAGAATGGGTTGTGTCAGGCTTCCCCAACAGCGACGGCGGCTTTCAGGCGATGAGTAACTTGTTGGCGTCCACACTGCCAACAGCGCCGACGGCAGTTGTAGCCTATAACGATTTGATGGCCCTGGGCGCGTTGCACGCGATCCGCAATCAGGGGCTGCGCATACCTGAGGATATCTCAGTGATCGGGTTCGACGACATTGCGATGGCCGCCCACGCCAATCCGCCGCTCACCACCATCTCCCAACCCAAATACCACATGGGCCGGCTGGCGATTCAACTGCTGCGCGCCATGCGCAGTAGCGCTCCCGCCCCCAGCGAAGGGTATGTCCTCTTGGAGAGTCCGCTCATGATCCGCGAGTCCACTGCGCCGCCGCAGAAAGGATGATGGTATACAAGAACGCTCCATCACCGCTGCCCATACACATTCGAATAGCGATCGTACAACTTCGCCACATCCTCGGCGGGGATCTCTTCGATCTGGCCGATCTGCATGGCAAGCCAGACCGATTTTGCCACATCCTCGGTCATCACCGCGGCCTTGACGGCTTCCTCGGCGCTTTTGCCGATGGTGAAGACGCCATGCTGTTTGAGCAACACCGCTTTGCTGTTGCCAATGTGGTCGATCACCTGTTGGCCGATGGCCTCACTGCCGATCAACGCAAAGCCCGCCACCGGGATGGCGCAGCCAAATTCGTCGGCAATGGCGGTGATGCAAACGGGGATCGGCTTGCCCACGGCAGCGAAAGCGGTAGCATAGGGCGAATGGGTATGGACGATCCCATTGACATCGGGCCGGTGACGGTAGATGTAGCAGTGGCTCAGCGTATCCGAGGACGGGCTGAGATCCCCTTCCACCACCTTGCCGTCGAGATCGACGACCACATGATGTTCCGGGCGCAGCCGTTCATAGCGGACGCCGCTAGGCTTGATCACCACCAGCCCCGATTGGGGGTCACGCGCGCTTACATTGCCGCCGGTCCAGCGCACGAGATCGTTCTTGGGCAATTCCAAATGGAGTTCGTACAGTTCTTGTTTCAATGCTTCGAGCATGGGAATGTCCTTGGTGTTGTAGCATGTTCGTTATGAGTGACTGGGGATTGGTGACTGGTGACTGGGAGGGGAGGCAACACTCCGACCCTATCCCCAATCACCTGTCACTAATCCCTTCTCACATCTTTCGCCCACTATTCGCGTACGCGTTTTCTCATCGCCTTCAACCGCTTCATCACGTCGTTGGCGCCGCGGCCAAAGTAGTCGTGGAGCAGCAGATAGTCGGCGTAGAGTTGGTTGTAAATTTCTACGTTTGCGGGGACGGGGCGATAGACGACGTCTTGCAGGGTCGCCATGCGCTGCGCCGCTTCCACAATGTCGTCGTAGCCGCCAGCAGCTTTACCCGCCGCCACCGCCGCAAACATGGCCGATCCCTTGGCCCCGGCCTGATCCGTGCCGGAGACTTTGATCTCGCGGCCAGTGACGTCGGCGTAGATCTGCATGAGCAGCTTGTTGCGCCCCGGCAGACCGCCCGCCGCCACCAATTCATTGATGGGGACGCCGCTCTTCTCGAACGATTCGATGATGACGCGCGTGCCGTAGGCCGTCGCCTCGATCAGCGCACGGTACATATCCTCGGCTTTGGTAGCCAGCGTCATGCCCACCATCATGCCGGTGAGATCCACATCCACGAGGATGGAGCGATTGCCGTTCCACCAATCCAGGGCGATCAGGCCGTGTTCGCCCACCTTCTGTGCCGCGGCCTTCTCCTCCAACAGTTGATGGATGCTGATCCCGCGCCCTTCGGCTTCCTCGAAATAGGCCGACGGCACGCAGTTCTCCGTGAACCAGGCGAAGTGATCGCCCACACAGGATTGTCCCGCCTCGTAGCCGTAGAGACCGGCCACAATGCCATCCTCGACAACGCCGCACATGCCTTCAACGACTTTTTCCTCGTCGCTCATGACCAGATGGCAGGTGGATGTGCCCATGATCATCACCATCGTGCCCGGCGCGGTGACCGTGGACGCAGGGACGGCCACATGGGCGTCGACGTTGCCGATGGGGATTGCGATCCCCGCTTTGAGGCCGATCTGCGCCGCCATCTCCGCGGTCAACGAGCCGGCCCGCTCGCCCAGCGGATGGATCTGGCGCGAGAGCTTCTCATCCACCACATTCTCCAGCCGCGGATCGAGGGCGGCGAAGAAGGCATTGTCGGGATAGCCCTTCTCCTTGTTCCAGATCGCCTTGTAGCCCGCCGTGCAGGAAGCGCGACGCTCTTCGCCGGTCAACTGCCAGACAATCCAATCAGCGGCTTCGACAAAGCGGTCGGCAGCGGCGTAGACATCGGGGGCTTTGTTGAGCGTCTCCCAGATCTTGGGGATCATCCACTCGGACGAGATCTTGCCGCCGTAGAGACCCAGCCACGCCTCGCCCCGTTCCTCGGCCACAGCGTTGAGCCGGTTGGCTTCGGGCTGCGCGGCGTGATGCTTCCACAGCTTGATCCACGCGAAGGGGTTATTGCGCCATTCGGACAACTGGCAGAGCGGCGTGCCGTCCGCCTTGACGGGGAGCATGGTGCAGGCGGTGAAATCGGTGCCGATGCCGATCACATCCTCGGCGCTGACGCCGCTTTCGGCCAGCACCTTGGGGATGGTCACCTTGAGAACGTCGATGTAATCTTGCGGGTTTTGCAGGGCAAAATCGGGCGGCAAGGGCTTGCTATCCCCCGGCAGCGTCACGTCGATGACGCCGTCGCCGTAGGGATGCACCGCCGTCGCCACTTCCTCGCCGGTCGCCACATCGACCAGCACCGCCCGCCCCGACTCGGTTCCATAATCCACGCCGATGGTATATTTTCGATTGTTGGTCATGGGTCTCTCCTGAAGATGGAGATTGGGTATTGGGTATTCGATATTGGGTGGCGGCGTCAATGCGTTGCGCGGAATACCCAATACCCTAATACCCAATATCTAATCTCATGTGCTGTTTCTCACAACAAGCCTCGGTTGAATCAAAATCGATGATGGACTTGGCGCGCCGCGGATGAGGCTGTTGAGCGCGGCGACGGCCTGGCTGCCCAATTGGTGCAGATCCTGGTGGACGGTGGTAAGCGCCGGGTGAGCATAGGCCGCTTCGGGGATGTCATCAAAGCCGACGATGCCCAGTTCTTCGGGGATCTGCCGCCCCAGTTCGCGCACCGCCTTCAATGCGCCCACGGCCATGCTGTCGTTGCCCACAAAGACGCCGTCCACATCCGGGTGACTTTGCAGCAGTTCGCGCATGGCGCATTCCCCCGCCGCCGCGGACCAATCGCCCGCGCGCATCAACTCGGCGCGGATGGGCAATCCGCGCGCCTGCAACGCCTCGGTCCAGCCCCTCGTCCGCTCCTGCGTTTCCCACCAATCCGGTTCGCCGGTGATGAGGCCCAGGATACGCTTTCCGCTCGCAATCAGATGGTCCGCGGCCAGCCGCCCACCGGCGCGGTTGTCCACGCGCACGACGGTTGCCTGCTCATGCGCCTCACCCGTGATGAAGACCATGGGCACATCCAGCCGCGCCGCTGTCTCTTCCACCCAATCATGGTTCGGGCCGATCTGCGGCACCGCCCAGATGATGCCGTCCACATGGAACTCGATAAGCTGGCCGAGGATGCGGTCGGGCTGCGACGGCTGCGGATCGTTGAGTACAATCGGTAGCACCGAGTATCCCTGCGCATCGGCGTCGCGCACGATCCCGGCCAGCGTTTGGGAAGGTCCATAAAGGCCCAGGCCAAAGCTGACCACGCCGATGGCGTTGCTGTGTCCGCGCAACAGACTGCGCGCCAACCGGCTGGGATGGTAGCCGCGGCGGTCGATGATCTCCTGAATGCGCTGGCGCGTCTCTTCGGAGACGCTGACGTGACCGTTCACCACCCGCGAGACTGTCTGCGCCGACACCCCCGCCTCTTTGGCAATCTCGACAATCGTCACTCTGCGATAGGTCATCGTAGACTCGAATCTTCGTCTGCGAAATGGCAAGGAGAGTGATGAGTAATGAGTAATGAGTAAGGTCGTGTAGAGCCATTGGTGACCAATAGGGAAACCAGTTCGTCTACAAAAATTACTCATTAC
>JAHBVG010000094.1 GCA_019637695.1 Caldilineaceae bacterium
CGCCGCACCCGTAGCGCCGAGGATCTGGCCGCGCTGCACGCGTCCATTGTGGAACTCGACGCACAGACGCGCGGATTGAGCGCCGACGAACGGCTGCGACTCCGTCAACTCTGCCCGCTGCTGGTGGATGGGCGCTGCTCGGTCTACTATGTGCGTCCACTCACCTGTCGGGGCTATACGTCGAACGACGCCGGGCGCTGTCGTTCCAAAGTAGAAGCGCCGGATCAGCCGGTCCACATTGAGGCCGATCCCATCCGCTATTTCTTCGCGCAGGGCGTCCTCAACGGCATCGACGATGGATTAGCCACGCATGGCTTGGAGGGCGGGCTGGTCGAGTTGATCGCCGCCCTGCGCATTGCGCTGGACGATCCCAATCCCCTCAAGTGTTGGCTGAAGGGGGAACGGCTCTTTGCCGGCGCGCAGGTTGAGTTCCTGCCCTGAGCAAGCCCCGCCAGGTTTCAGAAAACCTGGTGGGGCTCTCACGCGTAAGCCGTAGAGGAGAATCTACAGGATTATCCCGCTTTAGTAGCCCAGCGTCTTGTCCACCACGTTGCGCAGCGGCTCGCCGCGGCGGAAGCGGCCTAAATTGTCGAGGAAGATGGCGGTGATGCGGTCGGCGTTGTGCGGGCTGCTGCCGCTGGTATGCTGGCTGAGGATGACATTGGGCAGTGTCCACAGCGGGGAAGCGGCGGGCAGCGGCTCCGGATCGGTGACATCCAGCCCGGCGCCGGCGATCCAGCCTTCGTGCAGGGCGCGCAGCAGGGCGTCGGCGTCAATGGATGCGCCCCGCCCCACGTTGTAGATGGTCGCGCTCGGCTTCATGGCGCGCAGTTCCTCCTCGCCGATGACGCCCTGAGTTTCGTCGGTGAGGGGCAGGCAGAGCGCCACATGATCCGCCGCTGGCAGCACGTCGCACAACTGATCCCGCGTGTACTGGGCGTCGATGCCGGGGAAGGGGGTTGCGCTGCGCCGCACACCGAGGACGTGCATCCCCAGCGCTTTGGCCTTATGCGCCAGCGTGCCGCCGATGTCGCCCAGCCCGATCACGCAGAGCGTCTGCCCGGCCAGCTCAAACTTGTGGGCCAGCACCTCATCCTTGATCCACGTCCTCGTGCGCTGGGCGTGGATGAGCAGGTGCAGCCGTGTGGCAAAGGCCAGCATCATCGCCAGGATCACCTCAGCCATGGGCACGCCGTGCGCGCCGACGGCGTTGGTGAGGATCACCGGCGAACCGCGCAGACCGGCGTCGAGCAGATGGTTGACGCCCGCCGTCCCTGCCTGCACCCAACGCAGCCGCCCAGCCCGTTCCCACACCGGCGGCGGAAAGCGTTTGGAGAAGAGTACATCGGCGTCCGCGGCGGCGGCGACGAATTCCTCGACACTGGGACAAAAACGAAACGTCACGTCGGGATGGGCCGTCCGCAGCCGCGCCAGATTCTCTTCGCCCACATCTTCGCCGATAATGACGATTAACTCGTGCATGAACCCTCCTTGGGTTATTTGTTGTCGATGAGCTTCTGTTTTTGTGATGCGTGAAACATATTGCGTAAGAAATTGTCACCTGCAACTTGCAAACCTGCAAACTTGCAAGTTTACTCGTCCTAACGGCTATCCGCTTTCACCCAGAGGATTCAAATACCATGATCATCGAATGGAATACCCACCTTTTCAGCAGCGACACCGAGCGCTACCCGTGGCATCCACAGGCGGCGTATGTGCCGGGCGCAGATCAGCTTTCCACAGATCCGTTGGCCGATTATCTGCGGCGCATGACCGCGGAGGGCATTGATCGCGCCGTGGTCGTCCACCCTGAGCCGTACGGAGACGATCACCGGTTGGTCCTCGACGCGCTGCGCCAGGAACCGGGACGGCTGCGCGGCACGGCGCTCTTCTACCCCAAAGACAGGGACGCGCCGCGCAAACTGCGCGAACTCGTGGCGCAGGAGCCAAAGATCATCGCCTTCCGCTTCCACGCCCACCGCGGCAAGGATCTCTATTTGGATAGCTTCGCCGATTCTGGGGTGGCGGCGCTGTGGGAGACAGCGGCAGATCTGGGGTTGATCGTCGAATTGCACATTGGCCCCGACTTCGCCCGGCAAACGACAGATCTGATCCGTGCGCATCCGTCCACGCCGGTATTGATCGATCATCTGGCCGAGCCGCACATGGGTACAGGGGTGGAATTCGCCGATGTCCTCGATCTGGCGCGCTTCGACAACGTCTACATGAAGCTCTCCGGTCTCAACCACTTTGCAACGGATGGTCCGCTCTACGAGAGCGCCCGCCCCTTCACCCGCTGGGTCGTGGACGCGTTTGGGCCGGCGCGTATGGTTTGGGGCAGCGGATCGCCGCGCATCGTCGATGTTCATCTCGCCCATCTATCCGAAGCAGATCGGGATCGGGTCAAGGGCGGCAACCTGGCCGAACTCCTCCATTGGACGTAGAAAGGGGGAAATCCGATCAGGTGATGAGCCGAGCGATCTCTTCGACGATGGCAAAGGTCGCCTGGGGATGACCGAGGGCTTTGGCTTTTTGCGCCATGTCGGACAGTTTGTCCTGTTCAGGACCGAACCAGCGGCTGACGATAGCGGCGATCTCGGTGGGGTTGGGGCTGTACGCCCCCACACCGTGGTCGAGGACGTAGGGGACGTTGCCTTCTTCCTGGCCGGGGATGAAGCCGCTCAACAGGATGGGCAGGCCGGTGATCAGCGCTTCGGCAATGGTGCCAGGGCCGGCTTTGGTGACGATGCAGTCGCTGGCGACCATCCATTCGGCCATGTTTTCGACGAATCCATGAACATGGACCGGGATGGGCCAGTCTCGTTTGGATAGATCCTGGCGCAGTTGTTCGTTGCGCCCGCAGATCACCACCAATTGAGCGTGGCGTCCATCCATAGCCAGCCGCTCGGCCAGATTATGGGCGATGGTGGCGACTGGTCCCATGCCTTCGCCGCCGCTGACGACGAGCGCGGTAAGCCGATCCTCGGCCAGCCCTAGTTTCCACCGCAGTTCCGTCTCGGCGAGGGTGGAGTGCGCAAAGATCGGGCGGATGGGCAGCCCTGACATCACCAGTTGATCGGCGCGCAGGCCGGCGCACAGCCCCTGCTGGTAGGCTTCGTCGGTGGGGACAAAGCAGCGATCCGCTTTCCGGAAAAGCCAGAGCGGGTTGATCGTGCCCAAATCGGTGATGACCGTGACGAAGGGAACGTCCTTGCGCCAATCGCGCAGGCTGGTCAAGGCCAACTGCTGCATCAACGGGTGGACGGAAACGACGAGATCAGGTTGATGGTCCACAAAAGCCCGACGAATCGTATCGCGTACAAATAGCCCTACCAGGTTCAACACCGGGTTCACTACCCAGGGCTGCTGGCTGGCATCCCAGAGGAATTTCCAAAACCAGACGCCGCGGTTGACAATAGGACTATACGACTTAGGAAGTTGATTGATCGGCCAGGGAGTATAATCTCGCCAGAGTTCGACGATTTCGACGTGAAACCGGTCGCCGTAGCGTTCGATAAACCCGGCTTGCAGCGCCTGCGCACTGGCGCGATGGCCGCCGCCAGTGTCGCTCATTAGAATCATAATCTTCGCCATCTCAGTAGGCGCCCTTCCCCATCAGCACCTTAGGCACTGTCGAAATCAGGATATTGAGATCGAGGCCCAAACTCCAATTCTCCGCGTAGTAGATGTCGAGCAAAACCATTTCGTCGAAGGTGAGATCGCTGCGTCCACTCACCTGCCAGAGACCGGTAGCGCCGGGGCTAACCGACAGGCGTTTGTAGTGCCAATCCTGGTATTGGGCCACTTCCTCGGGCAGGTTGGGGCGCGGCCCCACCAGGCTCATTTCCCCGCGGAAGATGTTGATCAGTTGCGGCAATTCATCAAGGCTGAACCGGCGCAAGAAGCGCCCCACGCGTGTGCGTCGTGGATCATCGCGTACTTTGAAGAGTGGCCCCGTCGCCTCGTTAAGGTCTGCCATTTCACTGCGCCGCGCATCGGCGTTGATCACCATGGAGCGGAATTTGTAGATGCGGAAGTGTTGACCGTTCTTGCCCACACGCGTCTGCGCATAGAGGATCGGCCCAGGCGAATCGAGACGGATAGCCAGGGCGATCAGCGCGCTGATGGGCAAGGTAAAGACGCCGATCACGGTGGAAAAGACGAGATCAAACATGCGTTTGAGGATAAGATTGCCGCCTGCAATCGAAACCTCGCGCGTACTGATCAGCGGGATGCCGTTGATCTCTTCGACCTGCATTTGGTTTTTGGTCAATTGGAAGAGATCGGGCACCACCTGCGCCTTGATGCTGGCCTGATCGCATTCATTGATCAGCCGCGCCACCGTGCGATGGCTCTGCCAGGGCAGGCAGATGATCGCCAGATCGATCTCGTAGCTGTTGCGCACCTGGGTGAAATTATCCACCGAACCCAGGGCTTTGAAGCGGCCAATATCGGTGGAACCTTTGGCGGGGTTATCGTCCAAAAAGCCGATCAATTGGTAGCCCAGCCCAGGGCGAGCGGCAATGGTGCGCATCACCATACGGCCCACATCCCCCGCGCCGATGAGAACGACGCGCTGGATACCGATCCCATGTCGGCGCAGATAGCCGCGGACCAACGAGATCCCAAAGCGGCTGATCCCCAACAAGAGGACGACGAGAATGGCAGTGTAGAGGAAGAGCAGACGGCTGTAGAGCAGTGGGCGGAAGATCAAATTGACGGTGATCAGCGAAACCACGCCGATGGTGGTGGCGCTGGCGATGGTGTAGAGTTCTTCGAGCCAGAGGCGGTCGCGGCGCTGGCGATAGACGCCGGAAAAGTGGAAGAGCGCAAAGAGAATAGCCACCAACGCCAAACACGAAAAGATATAAGAGGAGAAATCTGTCTGAAAGACCGGATCCACCGAGCGGAACCACTGCAACCGGTAGCGGATCAGATACGAGAGAATAAAGGCCAGCACGATCAACAAAGAGTCGCTCAGCCGAAGAAGATAGGGCCAAAGCCCAGAATCCACCCGCTGAACCAGATTGATCAGCCAGTTGCGCTCTTCACCGATGGCAATTCCGCCTCTTTTCAGCGGCTCAACCGTCATTGTCTTCAATCGTCCAGGTTCAGAGTAAGTATGTTTCGTCAATGCACAATTACATCGTAACTGTACAGGTCACGTAGGGGCATGCGTGGGGCGGAAGCAACTATCGCTTCATTGTCGGGCGACTCTTCCGCCCCACGCATGCCCTTACCTGTATAGTTACATTACATCTTCATAAACAGCCAGCGTTTCGGCTGCGCAGCGCGCCCACGAAAATCGACGGGCCTGCGCCAGGCCGCGCTGGCGGAGATCCTGCCGCAAGGCGGCGTCGCCAATGATCTGCGCCAGCGCTGTCGAAAGAGCGGCTGTGTCTTCGGCGGCGAAGGTCAACGCGGCGTCGCCGGCAACTTCCAACAAGCTCGGCGCCCGGCTACAGAGGACCGGCGCGCCGCAGGCCATCGCCTCTAGGACCGGTAAACCGAAGCCCTCAAAGAGGCTTGGGTAAACAAAGGCCAACGCAGCGCGATACCAATCGGGCAACGTTTCCGCTGGCACAAACCCAGGGAAGTGTACCACATGCGCAAGGTTTAAGGCACGCACCCGCCCGAAGATCTGCTCATAGAACCATCCCTGCGCGCCGGCCAACACCAGGGCTACATCCTGATCTTGGGGAGAAGCAACCGCACGCCACTCTGCAAACGCCTCGACCAACCGCTCCAAATTTTTACGTGGCTCCAGCGTACCCACATAAAGCAGGAAGCGCTCAGGGAGATCCATTTTGGCGCGGAAGCGATTGTCGATCACAGGTGAAAAATGGTCAGCCACCCCATTATACACAACTTCGATCTTTTGGGCAGCGACGCCGAAAAAGTGCATGAGATCATCGGCGGTCTGGCGGCTGACGGCGATCACCCGGCGCGCTTTGTGGGCGCTCCACTGGCAGAGTTGGCCCAAGTAGATCCGCTTGGCCGGCGGAAAACGTTCGGGCATGCGCAGAAAACTCAGATCATGGACGGTGACAACGCCGGGCGTGCGGGTCGCCAGTGGCAGCACGTTGACCAATCCATGAACGAGATCGGCCTTTTCTCGGATCAACGCCAGGGGCAGGGCGCCCTGTTCCCAGAGGATGCGCGCCAGCGGTTGATGGGCAGGCCAGCGTGTGCGGCGCGTCTCCATCCCGGCGATGGTAAAGGCGGGATCGTTCAAAAAGATGCTAAAGCGATGGCCGTGTGGCTGCTTTGCCAGGGCATGGATCAGGTTTTGGCTGTAGATGCTGACCCCGGCGCCGCGGTACGTCTGGGCGGTGTTGAGCAGTTGGGCGTTAATGGCGATGTTCATGGTTGGGGATTGGGGATTGGGGATTGGGGATCAGGGATCGGTAGAGATCCACAGTCTCGGCGGCAATTTGGGACATTGTATAGTGATCGAGTACGCGATGGCGACCCGCTTGCCCCAATCGTTGCCGTTCAATAGGATCATCCAACAACTGTTGCAGGTGACGGCGCAGGGTTTCCACATCTTCTTCGGGGAAGATCCGGCCGGCGTCGCCGATGACGTTGGGGATCTCGCCACACGCGCTGCCGATGACGGCTGTTCCACAAGACATGGCTTCGATCAGCACGCGACCGAATTGCTCCTTCCAATTGGGGCGGCTACGGCTGGGCAGCGCCAGCACGTCAATGGATCGGTAAAAGTCGGGCATCTCGCCGCTGCTCAGCCGTCTGCCGAGATCCACGCGATCTTCGATCCCCAGAGATTGGGCCAGGATGCGCAATTCGTCCTCGGCGTCGCCGCTCCCCACCAGCGTCAACTGCCAATCCCCGCGCAGGCCAGCGCAGGCGCGCAGGAGCAGATCGATCCCCTTTTCGGGGATCAAGCCGCCGGCATACCCAATCCGCAGGGGATGATCCCCATTGCGCACATCCCCCGGCGCGAACATGGACGGGTCTACGCCGAATTGGGGGATCACGCGCACGTCGCCCGTGTATCCTTTGCGGCGCAGCACGTCGGCGGCGTCCCTATTCCCGGCGATGGCGCTACGGCAGACCCGATAGTTCGCTTGTTCCATCCAGCGGAAGGGGGGAGGATAGCGTCGATAGAGGTTCTGCCAGGTGAAAAAGAGGGGAATCGCGCCGATCTGTTGTGCGGCGCGATTCCCCAGCCAGGTAGCCAGGTTATAGGGTTCCTCGTCCATGTGGAGCAGATCCGGGCGCAATTCGCGCAATAGCCGGGCCAGGGTTGGGTAAAGATGCAAATGGAAGTTGCCGTTAAACACCAGCGGCAACACCTGTAGATCATAGCCCTCGGTGTGGCGTCGTTCGACCGGCTGCTGTCCGCGCCGGTCGCGCCAGAAGGGCGGAACCACCACTGTCAGATCCACGCCGAGGCGGGCGATCTCTTCCGCTTTGCGTTGGTAAGCGCCCACAATCAGCGCCTTGCTCACGATGACGACGCGCATCTTCCTCATAAGCTCTGCATTATAGACCTCGCCCCGCCGAACTGCCAAAGATTGGTCTGTTAGCCGATTGTGGCGCCGAGGGATAGTCGTTATGCCAGAAACGCCGTTGATCCCGTAAAGCGCGCCACCGCGTCGGGATCGAGATCCACGCCCAGACCCGGCCCATTGGGGATGGCGAGCATCCCCTCTTCGTCGAGACGCCAGCCGCCTACCACCAGATCGTCCAGGTAGGGCGAGCCGGTGATGTACTCCACCAGATCGGTGTCGGGGAAGGCTGAGGAGAGTTGCAGATCCGCGGCCAGCCCCAGCGCCGTGTTCCAGCCGTGGGGGATGAAGCGCACGCCGTTCTCCTGCGCCATCCAGGCAATGCGCCGTTCCTCGCTAATGCCGCCCACTTTGGTCACGTCGGGCTGGACGATGTCGAATGCGCCGGCTTGCAGCCAGGGCTGGAAGGATTGGCGACGGGTGAGTACTTCGCCGCCGGCGATGGGCAAGGGCGCGTTGCGGCGCAGATGGACGTAATCTTCCAGCGCGTCGGGATGCAGCGCTTCCTCGAACCAATGCACATCGTAATCGGCCAGCATCTGCGCCGTGTTAATGGCCCATTTGTAATTGCCCCGCCAATAGGCGTCGCTGCCGCCTGCATCCACCATGAGCAGACAATCGTCGCCGATGGCCTCGCGCGCCGCTTCTACAATCGCTTCGTCCAACGCCGCGCTGACCCGCCCGAAGGGTCCCCAGCCCATTTTGAAGGCGCGGAAACCATCCTCTTTGAGTTGGAGCAAGTGCTTGCGCAGGGGATCGGGATCTTCCATGAGCAGCGAGGCATAGGGCTTGACCCGCTCGCGGTAACGCCCGCCCAGCAGACGGCCCACGGGCTGACCGGTCGCCTTGCCCAGGATGTCCCACAGGGCGATGTCGATGCCGCTGATGGTGTGGGTGACGGCCCCGCCGCGGCCCTGCCAGAAGGTATGTTGGTGCAATTTCTCGCTGACCCGCTCCGGCTCCAGCGCGTGTTCGCCGCGATAGAGCGGTTCCAATACTTTGAGCGAGCCGCGCACCAGATCCTCGCTGGTGAAGACGCTGCCATAGCCGGTCAGCCCCTCGTCGGTGATCACAGCGATCAGCGTATGGACACAATCTTCTTCCTGGATTTCGTTGCTCCAACCGCCCTCTGGGGTGACGCCGTAGAGGCCGGCGGCGCGAATTTCGCGAATTTTCATAGGTTCCTCGTGAATGGTGATTGGGGATTGGGAACTGGGGACTGGGGATACGATCCCCAATCTCCTAATCGTCTAATCTCATCTTTGAAAGATTTTGACCCTCGGCGTGAACGTCACATTCTCATCCAGCGGAAAGATGGGGCGCGCGCATTGGGTGTGGCCGAGATAGGGCAGGTTGGCGCTGGTAGAGCCGGGCGCGTCTACGTTGAGGAGTTGGCTGGCCCAATCGGCGAACATGTGGGGCTGGCAGTGGGGCGATTTGACCACCACAGCGTCGAAGCGGCTCGGTTCCTGGCCGTGCGCCCAGAAAAGCGAGCGGTCGTAGAGGCTGACCGGGCGGCTGGTGGCGATGACGATGTGGTTGCCCACGCCCAGCACCGCGGTTTTGCCCGCGCTCCAGATGGCGTTGTTGCTCTCGCTGACAAAGTCGCCGTCGGAGAGCATCCGCACTTTGGCTTCTACGGGGAGCGGGGTGAAGCGTTTGCGATCCAACCTGCCGCCCAGCGTGGTGTGGATGGTCGCGCCCACGCCGGCGCGAAAGGCGTCCTCGACAGCGTTTTTGTCCACAATGGGGACCAACGCCCGTCCCCGGTAATCCGCTTCGATCAAGGCAGCGAGGATGGCGTTGCTATCGCCCGAAGCGCCGGAACTGGTAGCGTCGGCGGCATCGGTGAAGATGGTCGTGCCCGATGGATTGGCTTTGGTCCGTTCCACCGCTTCGGCCAGTGAGATCAGCGGCTGCTGCATCTGCGCGTGGACGGCCCAAAAGTCCTCGGCCATTTGGATGGCTTCGCGCCGCGCCCGCTCCACATCGCCATCCACAACCACAAAGCTGTTCGAGCGCAGATCGGGCACATCGGTAAAGGGGTTGCCGATGAAGATCCCCGCCGAGAGGCCGCCCGGCTCCGCTTCAATGCGCTGCGCCCGCCGGATCATGCCGCCGATCAGCCCGGTGGCGGTGATCAACTCGTTGCCGCGCACCAACGCAGGGATGGGGACCACCGCGGTCACCGGCTTTACACCTTCGTCGAGGATCTTGAGCAACAGCCGCGCCGCTCGTTCGCCGGTGGTGTAGAAATCCACATGTGGGTAGGTGTGGAAGGCAACGATGGCGTCGGCGTTTTCCAAGATGCGGTCGGTGAGGATGCCGTGCAGATCGAACGAGGCCACAATCGGCGCGTGATCGCCCACGATTTTGCGCGTCTCTTGCAAGAAATAGCCTTCCGGGTCCGGCTCCAGTTCAGAAGCCATGGCGCCGTGTAGCGAAAAATAGACAGCGTCCACCGGCGGTGCAGATCGGATTGCGTCCATGAATTCCTGGGCCAGCCGCTCGTAATCGGACTGCGCCGTCGGCCCGCCCGAAGTAATGGCGCGGATACTGTACGCGGGGACAATCTCGACATCCTGGCGCTGGCGGAAGATGTCGAGCGCGCCGGTCATCTCCGTGTTCAACCCCTGATGGTAGTCGAAGATCGCCGCGCCGGCTCCGGTCTCAAAATCCGCATAGTGGCTGAGTACCGGGTTGAACGACGAGATCTCCTGCTTGCATTCGGCAACGAGGATACGCATGGGGCCTCCGTGTTGGGTGGTCAGAATTGCGAATTGCGAGGGGCGAGTTGCGTTGACGGATGTCGTCGATCACTTGCACACCTGCAATATGGCTCATCATACACCAAAAGTGCGAATTGAGTTTGTTTCGGTCAACCGTTATACTGAACACCAACACTAACAGCCGTCCATCGCAGCCTACTCCCCTGATCCCCCGGCGGCAAAGACTTTTCAACGCGTCAGGAATAGGATATGTCAACAGCCCAAGAACGACTCCATCGCTGCTTGAGTTTGCTGCGTCGTCTCCAGCGTGGACCTGCGGACCGGGAAACGCTCATGGATTGTGTTGAGATCGATCTCGGCTGGGCGGCCTATGGCGCTGCCGATACTGACAAGGCGCAACAGCGCATTTTTGAAGGCGACATCAAATTCTTACGCGAAACGCTGCAAGTGGACCTGCCCAGCTATGATCGCAACCTGGCGGTCTACGAGTTGGGTGGGTTTGGCGAATTTGCGCCACTCTGCCTGACCGATGAAGAATTGGATACGCTGGCCTTTCTCTCCGAAGCCTTTCAACCCGGCGCACCCAACAGCGAAAGCGTCCAGCGCTTCCTCAATCGGGTGCAGAGTCTGTTGCCAGAATCCCAACGTTCAGCCGTGGCGCTCCGCCGTCATCGTCTGCAAATGGATCTGCGTCGGCGCGACGAAGACGAAATCGATCCACGAGTTGAAGAAGCCATCAAACGTGCAATCTCAGGCCACCGGCTGCTGCGCTTTGCCTACCGTTCCCCCAGCCAGGATGACGGCACCCCTCGCGTCCATACGGTAGAACCGTGGAATCGCTTCTTCGACGCCGCACGCGGACACTTTTACCTCGACGCCTACCGCCGCAAGGTCGAAGGTCCCTACGGCACATGGGAACAAGGCCAGTGGCAGAAGTATCGCCTGGGCCGGATTTTGGCGGACGGCATCCAGGTGCTGCCGGACAAGTTTGCCTCGGTTCCCCCCAAGCGTCCCCGTTATCGGTTGCAGTACCGGCTTGCCCCCGAAATTGCGCGCCTGGGCGTCACCCGCCATTTTGAGGACATGCAGGTGGTCGACGTCAATGCGGACGGGTGGATCCACATCAGCGCCACCACCGATGATCTCTTCCGCGCCTGCCGCCTGCTGCTGGGCTACGGTCCTAACTGCTGTGTCGAGGGTGGTCCTGAGGCGAGGAGAGAGATGGAGCGGTTGGTGGAGGGGATGGCGGTGGTGTATAGAGCATGAGGTCAACATGGGATAGATTCTACGAGCTTTCCCGTGGCAACTCAATCCCAAAGATCGGGGGGTCCCTTTCGTCGTGGGAGCTGATGTCTGGTTACCGCCACGGGTTGATGACCGCCGACATCACCAGACCACCCGATCATAGGCGTAATGATAACTTTCTTGATTAGAGAGGTCAAGAGGCAAAAACCAATAGCTTCCTTCAATAAATGGGGAGTCAATGTGCGAGGATGAAAGTATCAGCGTTGTTGCTCGCACAGTATCCAAACCGAGGGCATAGACAGTGAACAAAATCATCCGTGTGGCCAGTTATTCTCATCCTGCTGCTGTAGCAGGTGCAATTGCCGCCTTGATCCGTCAAGAGGGGAGCGTGTACGTGCAGGCGATTGGAGCAGGCGCGGTGAATCAGATGATGAAAGCAACGGTCCTCGCACGGCGTTACCTGCTAGATGACGAGTGCCCTGTTGTTTTAGTACCTGAAACTATAGATGTCCTGGTGAATGAGAATCGGCGCACAGCCATACGGTTGACAGTACAAGTGAGGATGTAGACAAACGTCACATACAGGGATAACCAGAACAAGATGAAGACCATTGCGACACTGCCAGTCTATTCACGTCTTGCGGAAGCAGTACCAGTAGAGATTCAAAAGAAACTGCCGCCTCGATGGAGCTTATCTCAACATCAGGTAGATACCTATCGAGCGCTGACCCAAACAGATGGCCCTGATGTAGTCTTCAATGTCGCTATGACTGGCGATGGTAAGAGTTTGGCCGGACAGTTGCCTTCTCTGGTCGAAGGGTGGAAACGCCCCCTGTTTGCCATGTACCCAACCAATGAACTGATTCGCGATCAACACCGACAGGCTGCACTTACCTGGCGGCGATGGCATCAGTATACAGAAGCCGTGAAGGAGATAGACAGCGCTGTGCTGGATGATCTGATGGATGAAGGTGACTTTTCGACTCGGGGCGACGCGCTGATGAGCCTGGCGAAAAATCACGATGTTGTGCTGACCAACCCGGATATTTTCCACTATATCATGCAACTTTTCTATCGGCGGCAAGGCAAGACCGGCGATACACCAGATAAACTCATCGGTCCTTTGGTCAACCGGTATCAGCAGTTTACGTTTGATGAATTTCACGTTTTCGAGACACCTCAGGTCATCAGTGTAATGAATGCACTGTTGTTGATCCACCAGTTGGCGGGTACTCATCGTCGTCAATTTCTCTTTCAGTCGGCTACACCCAATCAACTGCTGCTCGACTATTTGAAACGAGCCGGCCTGTCTGTCCAGATTATCCACGGCGAGTACATCCATATGGCAGAGACGCCTGATCCAAAACTATGGCGGCGCATTCTACACGGCAGCGCCATCAATTTCAGCGTCGGTGCTGTGGAAATATGGCTGGACTCGCATCTAGAAGATACGCTCATTCCGTTTTTTGTAGAGCATCGGCCAGCCGCCAAAGGTGCGGTGATTGTCAACAGCGTAGCCCAGGCAAAGCGAGTTGTAGAACGGTTGACCAAAGCACTCAAACCGCATGGTCTGGAAGTTGGAGAAAATACTGGCTTTACAAGCCGAAGCCGTCGGGCCATCTCCTATGATTGCGACGTATTAGTGGGGACGAGTACTGTGGATGTGGGGGTAGATTTTCAGATCAATTTCCTTCTTTTTGAAAGCCGAGATGCAGGCTCATTTTTGCAACGGTTAGGACGTTTGGGGCGACATAACAGTTTCACCAAAGATGGGATTGAGTACCTATTTAGCGATTTCCAGGCCCACGCTGTCCTTCCTCAATGGAGCTATGAAGCCCTTTTTGAGGGTCGCAACAAAGAGCCAGCGCCGCTGATCGACGGAATGGAAACAAATCGGGCAGTGCTGGCCGAGGCCATCCGGTGGGCATTCCCATCCCCAACGGATTTTGCAGGCTACGCTCAAGGATGGGGCAGTCTTCAGTCTGCGCGCATACTCAAGGGCTTTAGCGCCTATACTGTTCGCGGTCAGTATCAACAAGCCATTCAAGAACTGGCCCAACTTTATCAGAAAACGTTTCGCATGAGTATGAACGGTCAGTTCGGACGTCTGCGCAGCTTAACCGAGAACCAGAAAGTACTCGTGGATGAAGCTGTTAGCTTTCGAGGTGGCAGCCATTTCATGTGCGGCGTGCTGGACGAAACCGAGGAAGGGGCGGAGAAGATTAAGACATATGACCTTTTTGCACTCCTTGCCAATGGTCGCCTCGAAGCACTAACGGAGGAAGACTTTTGGAATGCTGTAGATCAGGCTGGTCTGAAGCGGCGAACTATTGAACGATCCCATCCCATCGGCTTTCTACGCATACGAGGGTTTCGCCCGGAACGCACCAATTATCGGATTCAGATTGAGCGAGATTTAATGGAATGGGGCGCAGATCGGTTTGGGGTGGCAACCGTTTTAACCGGCATCACCGTGGAAAGCGATGAATTCGTGCCAGGGCTGAACGACATCAATCGCAAACTGGAACGCCGCCAACTGCCTGCGTTGATCTGCCTGAGTCCAAAACACCCGCTGGAGTGGAAGGCACAGTTGCGGCTGCCCATGCTCTTTCCACTCTTTGCCTTTAAGAGTCGCGATGATTTACAAGGGATAATTGCGTTTGGCCGTGAAGCCCTGTTGCTGGATGTGGCATTACGCCATCGGGGAATTGACTGCGGCGGTGGAGCAATCATTACATAATATGGAGGAGAGAATGGCATCCAACGTTCAACAGCCAAGTTTATTTTCAGAAACCTATGATGAAGACGAAGTATTTGATCTTGATGCAAACGCCGCCATCGAAGAAGAAACGGAAATAGAAAAGCTAGGAAGTGGTCTGGCTTCAGAGCCAATTTTCTCGGCGCTGTTACGAATAGCTGCTACTAAACTCTGGGGTAACGATACGGTCATCAACGACTTTGTGACCCACGTTGCGCCCACTCTGTCAGATCTGCTTGGCCATGTAACTGCTAAAGGCGGTATTTTTGCCGAAGAGATGCAGGCGAAGGGAGTCAAGGGTGTCGAGCGCTACGGCGACGATCAGTCCATGCGATCTCATCTGATCAACGGCCTTTTCCCGGTGCTGCATGTTGCCCACACGCTACAACGGTGGGGGGCGCCCCAGTTTCGTTACTACGATAACACGGTGCGGCGGATCTTCATGGCCGGCTATGTGCTACATGACTGGCTCAAGTTACCCCAGGTGGAAGCCCAACTGGAAGCTGCGGGCGTGCGTCACGACAACGTCAACGCTGCCCAACATCAGGAAGTGGTGGAGCGAATTTTCCGTACCTGGGGCGAACAGTTGAAACTTGATGACTTTCTGCGTCCTATTGGCGGTCTGGACCAGCGATTGCACGATCTCATCTTTGTGGCCTGTAACACACAGATCAAATGGGGAACTCTGCGCATTTTGGCCGCACTGCCTCGCCTGACCCTACCCGGCCCCCAATTGGATCTGGCTGAACAGTTGAGCCGACTCGCCGACTACCTGGCCTACATTGCGCGCAACCCACGCGTCGTGACAGCGGATCAGGCGATCCACCGCGAAATCAGCACCCTGAGTCATCAACGCGCGCGGTTGGTCTACCACCATGTGGCCGATGTACGGGGAATACTCACGAATTTAATTCATAACGCAGCTCTGGAAAGCCGTCAGAGCGATGACTGTGTCCCTCTGCTCTATGCGCCCAGTGGGGTTGTTTACCTGGCGCGCAAGGAGGCGTCAACGCCGCCAGCCCTAGATCAAGTGGCGGAAGCGGTAGTGCAACGCGTGCGACGAGTGGGTGGTTTGCGCCTCTCCAATTCTTTAACTGGTTTCGGACGCGATGGCAAAGGATTGAAGTATGCCAACTACTATGGTCTCTTTTTTGAGACAACGGATATGTTGGATGTGGCTGTAGCAGCGGTTTCCAAAATTATCCACGAGGGGAAGAAACCATCGGCTGGTAAACGGTATACAAAGCTCAGTGAAAGCGGCTGGATGGATGCAGATGTAGACCTTGATCTGCCCGATGATTTTCGGGTGGATCAAATGGCCGAGTGGTGCTACACGGCAGAAAAAATCGCCCGTGAACTCCCAGGTGGTAGCAGTGCGGTCCGCATTCTCATTGAAGCAATGGGGTTAACCGATCTATACGAGGCGTTTCTCAGTGTACCACGCGATGCCAGGGCCGGCGGCGTGGGATATCACTGGTACTTTGCCGTGGGGCACTACCTGAAACGCGCACCTGGCCTTGACCCTGCGGCATGGAACGAGCGCATCGCCCAATTGGCTGCACAGTTGAAAACCTACCTGCTCGAACAGCAGCAGGAGACGGATCTACCGGCAAACGCCGACGATGGTTTTGCTGACCTGCGCCAGTACGTTGTTCAGGTGTTGACCTGCGGTCCAAATACCGAATTGACAGAGGAAAAAAGCAGAAACAGCTTATTCGCCATCGAACTGGACCGCTATGCCCATGCCAAAAAGCGGGGACGAGGCACAACGGCCATGTGTGCGCTCTGTTCCTCGCCATATACCGTCACAAAACAGGAGGAAGCTGCTGCGCTCTTTGCCCCGCAGGTTTACAGCAACAAAATGGCGCTGCACGGCTCCTCGGCTATCCGCGACATCTGTTCAATTTGCGGGCTGGAGATGATGCTCCGGCAAATTTTGATGAACCGTTCCAACTCCAGCGGTGGACGGTTTGAGGGGCGGCGGCTGCGCTATCTCTACTTTTATCCGACCTATTTCTTCACGCCAGAAACACTAGAGGTCTTCCGCATTTTGCACAGTCGCCTGCGCCGTATCAGCTTCACCGAACTACGTCGTCAACTGATCACTGATGAGGATGGCATCTCGCGTCTGCATTTGGATCCTGCCACCTGGCAGCGTCTTGAACCCCTCCTGATGACGCCCGAAGCGGAATTCAACGAGGCAGAGGATCGTTACCTGCGTATGCACTTTCCAGACAATGAGCCAGTTACCTTCTACTTTTTGGGCGTGCCGCCGCCAGGCCGCGATGCAAAAGATGCAGAGTCTTGGGTACATCCCGCCTTTTTGTCGTTGCTTTTGCCCCTATGCGTGGATGTCAAGGTTGTTGCCAGTGAATCGCAGATGCCAGTGCTGGCAGAAGCGGACGAACTCCCCGAAACAGTCTTCCTGGACGGCGCCCATGCAGCCATTGGCTATATTGTGGGTAGGGAACGGATCAATCTTGACCATCTCTTGCCTACACTGCAACGGCTGGCCACCAGCTATCTGATCCATTTGGACGGCAACAGCGAACCAGGTGGCAAAGATTTCTACCGCTGGCCACAATTTCCAACCCTGGCCCGCCATCTGTCTGAATCGCCGTTGTATGCCTTCTGGTATTTGAAGAAGTGGCAACGAAAGGCCAAGCTGGATGGTTTGCCTTTCGATAAAGCCCAACTTTATCTAGAACACTATCGCACACTGACTCAGGGAGGAGAGGATGAAATGAGCCACGCACGTACATTGACTGAACTCTATCGACAATTTTACCGAACCCGCAGCCGCAAAACACATGCGGTAATTCGTCCTATCAGCCTGGCTGCGGAGACTGTGTTGGATGCAGACAGTCGCAATTTTTCTGACCCGGAATCGCTGGTAGAAGCCGTACATGGTCGCTTGTACGTGCGCATTCGTCAACTCTTCCGTGAGAGATTGGCCTATCCACCGCAAGGCTCGACGATTGAAGAGCAAGATGCTGCGATTGCTCAATTTGCCCGTTACTTTGTGGAAGATCTCTACTACGGCGCGTTCCGAGGCGACAAGGCGTCCTTGCGTGGCAAGCAATTGAACCTGATTAAGAATGCCTGTGAAGTTCTGTATCGCACCGCCGAGGCAGCTTATTGGCAGGAGCGTCGCGAGGCAGGCGAAGCAATCGAACCCGAAACTGACGACGAGGACACCCCCGAATAGCCAAGCAATTTCATATCCTTAACCGATATCAATCCTTCTACTTTACCCTTTCAGGAGAGATAACTTATGACGACCTTGAATGCCAGCCACTTCCCAGCCCAAGTGCCGCCCAAGCCAAGTGGATCGTATGCTCACATTGTAATGCTGCGCATCACCGATAGCTATCTCCTCTTTCAAACAGACGGGGAGCTGAATACGGCAAGGGTCAGCGCGGGTTCTAACGGAGAATCGTCCAAGCAAATTATCACCCGTTTGACCATGTTCAAACGCAAGCAGACCACGCCCGAACGACTGGTGGGCCGAGAACTGTTGCGCCGCTATGGTTTTATCAGCGCGGAATCGGTTGATGGCAGCAGTAAAGAGGCAGAGGACGCTATGGGTTTGCCATTCGACGAGTACAATGTGCGCTTCTGCCAATGGACGCCCGACGCTATCAGCTACGGTTATGCCATCGGCGACACTGGCTCAGAACGGAGCAAAGTGTTGAGCGACACTTGCTATTCGTTGACGCCGTATGATGATAGCCATGAAGCCTTTACCCTCAATGCCCCTTATGAAAGCGGCACCATGAGCCAGCGGGGCGACGTGACCAGCCGCATTAATGAGCAGGATCATGTCCGTCCACAGGTCATCTTCCCCAGTGTGCTGACCATGCGCGATCTGACCTTGCCTCTCTTCCGCTATGTTTTGAACAATGTACTGCGCACCCGGCGCTATGGCGCGCAGACCACCCGCACGGGCCGGGTCGAGAATCGTATTATTGGTATTGTGCTGGCCGATGGGGAGATCTTCAGTAACCTTAAGTTTACCCAGCGGCTCTATGACGCACTGAAAGCTCAGGGCGCAATCAACCTACCCGATCCAGTGGATATAGGCGCAGCTACGGCAATCGCACAGCAACTCTTGCCAGACCTGGTCAAAGAGGATGGAGTTGTCATCAGTCAGTTGTTGCAAGGTGACGATCTGGCCGCCTTCTTACAGAGCCTGAATCAGGAATCATCCGATGAGAATTCTGTAAAGGCGTTGTTGCAGGCAGCGTGGAATGACAGTGAAAATTATCACGAGGCGTGGCTGTCCAAAGGCAAAAAGGGTAAGAAATAGCGGAGGAAGCAATGCACATTACACACTGTCGATTGTGTCTGCACGAGAATCTCTTCTACGCAACGAGAGAAATCGGCAGGTTGTACGAGACTGGGCGCTATTTACACAATTACGGGTTGACTTATGCGTTGGGGTTGTCAACATCGCCGTACTTCAATGCCACGGCTGTTCCCCGTTATGTAGAGGAGTTGCCGGTCCTCAACGATCGGCAACTCTATGTAACGCCTGCTTGCCCACTCACGGTCACCTTTGAACTCAACACGTTCAAGTATGCAGACAATCGCTATCGGGTGAAGATGGAACCAGGTAGCCGGAATACCCCTAGTTTCGGACGCGCCAAGGAGTTGGCCGTAGGCAGTACATTTGAATTCATGGTCCTCAGTGCCGAACTGTGGCAACCACCGAAGTGGGTTCGTTTGGGGAAGTGGATGAGCAAAGCGGCTGTAGAAGTAGTGAATGTAGAGAGACCTATGGAAGTATACACAGGAGAGTTTACGGCAACGATGCCAATCAACCCACTGGACCTTCCGCCAGATTGCTATGTGCTAGCATATGATCTGATATCGATGCCACCAGTTTCTCTCATGGACAATACTCAGTGTAGAGGGCCACATTACCGGTTGAGTGACAAACGTTGCATCCCAGCCGGTCTGGCCTATCGCTTAAATCGTGACGAATGAATTCGGCTCCTCACACCTGGGGACCGGTCGCTGAGGCGACCTCTCGCTGTCAGACGCGGGATTCATCCCTTGCGGCGTGGTTCCCATGCACCGTGTTCCATACGTGCAACCGGTCGCGGCGAATGAATTCGGCTCCTTACATCGAGAAGCGCCCCCAGGCGCTAGGAACCGGTCGCTGAGGCGACCTCTCGCTGTCAGACGCGGGATTCATCCCTTGCTCTCGTTAAAAGGAAGAGATCATGTCCACACCCCAACCACACCCCAACCCCACCGTTCTGATAGCACCCCACCCCCTCCACGCCCTGGTGCTCAAACTCCTTGCCGAGGACCGCGGCGCGCTGCCCGGCGCCGTGGGGGAACTGGCACACGCCGCCTTCTACGCCACCATCGACGCCGTGGATCCCACGCTGGCGGGGCAGATGCACGACGCCCAAACCCGCAAAGCCTTTAGCCTGTCGCCGCTCTATGGCTATCGACAATCGGCGCGGGACGGACGCATCTACGTGGATCGGGGCGAAGAAGGCTGGTTGCGCCTGACACTGCTCGATCCACAAATTTTTATGGTCTTCACCCGCCATCTTCTCTCCAGTTTTCGCCCGTCGATTCGACTGGGCAACCTTCGCTTCGCCATCACCGAAGTGCTGGGCAGCCCCGGCAGCCATCCGTGGGTAGATTACACCACCCTGCAAGCCCTGCAGCAGATGAACGAGACCCAAACACAGTGGGCGCTGGAATTTGCCTCGCCCACCGCCTTCCACTGGGGCGACGCCGACAACGGACGCCGCCGCGTGGAACTCTTCCCCGCGCCCAAGATGACGCTGGCCGGTCTGCGCACACGCTGGGATCGGCTGACCGGGGAAAATTGGGGTCTCGACTTTGAAGCCTGGGTGGAACGCAACGTGGTGGTCGGGCGGATCTGGCGTTGGGAAACACAGCCGGTCTTCTACAAAAAGCAGACCTACACGGGCGGCTGCGGAGAATTGGAGTACCGGCTGCTCGACGACAGCCACCCGGCGTATGCCGCGCACCTCAACCGGCTCTTGCACTTCGCCTTCTACACTGGCGTCGGCTACAAAACCACCCACGGCATGGGGCAGGTGAGGTTGCGATGAACGAGATGCTGCCCCTCTCCTACATCAACCAATATGCCTACTGTCCGCGCCGCTTCTGGTACATGTACGTCGAAGGGGAGATGATCGAAAATGTCCACGTCTTGCGCGGGGTGCAAAACCACGAACGCGCCCACACACCGGGCTATGAAACCGTGTCCAGCGGCGTCCGCATCCACCGGCGCGTCTATGTCTACAGCCATGCGCTCCAGATTACCGGCTTTTGTGATCTGATCGAAGAACATGAGGACGGCGCATTGGCGCCGGTCGAGTACAAGCAGGGCAAACAGGGCAAGTGGGACAACGACGAAGCGCAACTCTGCGCGCAGGCGCTCTGCCTGGAAGAGATGACGGGGCGGCAGATCGGTCACGGTCATATTTTTTACTTTGGCAGTCGCCGGCGCGTCACCGTTGACTTCACGCCCGACCTGCGGGCGCAGACGGTAGAGACCATCGAGGCCATGCAGCGAACGCTGGCGCTTGGCCTGATCCCGCCCCATACCGAAAAGCAGGCGCGCTGCCGGGGATGCAGTTTGCATGAGATCTGTCTGCCCCAAGAGACGCTGCAACTTTCAACCCAACCAGGAGACCATCGCTAACCATGACGACCCTCTACCTTACCGAACCCCGCAGCACTGTGCGCAAAGATGGCGATACCCTCGTCGTCAAAATTCCGGCGAACGCAGAGACCAACACGCCCGACCGCAGCGTGCGTGTGCCGTTGATGAAGGTCGATCAGGTGATCGTCATGGGGGATAGTACGGTGACGACGCCGGCGTTGTTGGCCCTGCTCGAACGCAATGTGGATGTCTGCTTCTGCAACTACCACGGGCGCTTTCAGGGTCGGTTGACGCCGGAGGTCAGCAAAAATGTCTTCGTGCGCACAGCCCAATTCCGCGCCCATGAAGAGTATCGCAAGCGTGTAGGGCTGGCCGCCCGCTTTGTGCGCGGCAAACTGCACAACCAGCGCACCCTGCTCTTGCGCAGCAACCGCACACTGAACGATCCTGCGGTTGCCCGCGCCGCCGAAACCATCGGCGAGATGATCATTGAAGTCGACCGGCTACCTGTCGAAGAGGATGGTCCCCCTGATCCGGCCCGTCCGCAGCAGGGATCAGCGCTGGGCACACTTCAAGGGTTCGAGGGCGCCAGCGCCGCCGCCTTCTTTGGCGGTTATGGACGGCTGTTGAAACAGGATTTGGGCTTTTCTGGCCGCAATCGTCGCCCACCCACCGATCCGGTCAACGCCCTGCTCAGCTTTGGCTATGTGCTGCTCATGAACCATCTGCTCAGCGCCATCGGCCTGGTTGGCTTCGATCCCTACGTGGGCTACTTACACAGCGAAGGCTATGGCAAACCTGCCCTCGCCCTTGATCTGATGGAGGAGATGCGTACGCCTATCGTCGATTCTGTGGTATTGACAGTGATCAACAAACAGATCGTCGACGCCCGCCACTTTGAAGAAAGCTTCGGCGCGTTTCAGTTGACGACCGATGGTCGCAAACGATTCTTGCAGCAGTTCGAGCAGCGCCTGAACACCGAGATTCAGCATCCGGTCTTTGGCTACAAAGCCACCTACCGCCGCTGTTTTGAACTTCAGACCCGGCTGCTGGCCAAGTATCTGATGGGCGAAGTGCCGGTCTACCGCCCGTTTCAGATTCGCTGACAGACCGACATGGCCGATTCACGAACGACGACGCTGTACGTCATCGCCTACGATATTCCGTCCGACCGGCGGCGCACCAAGATCCACAAAATCTTGAGTGGATTCGGGCAGTGGACGCAGTTCAGCCTGTTCGAGTGCTATTTGACCGAGAAACAATACCTGCAACTGCGGCGTCGGCTGGAAGATCATCTGAGCCTGGACGAAGACAGTGTGCGCTTTTATGTGCTGTGCAGCAATTGTGCGGCTCGTTCGGAGACATTGGGGGGCGCGTTGCCCAAGGAACCAGACCTGTTTCTGGTCTGAAGATCTGACCTCGCTAACTCGTTTCCTCCCCACTCGTTGTGATAAAATGAGTTTGTGCATGGGGGCGAAGTACGGTTTTTGATGAAGCGAGCAAGTCAGCAGGCCGCTAAGTAGAGGGGGATGCTCGCAAACGCACAACCGCTGAACTCTGCTGTAAAGAGAGCAGGGTGCATAGAGACATCTGTAAATTGGTGATCGTCACCGTCCATTTCTCCAATTTTCTCGCTGGTGGGAGAATGCTATGAAGATTCGTGCAACTTTCGTATCGTTGCCCCTCCTTTGGTCGATTTTCAAACAAAGAGTGGGATGCTTTCCATATTTTTTGGTCTATTTTTAGGGCGCGACAAACGGGTCCGAAAGAAGATGAACCCGTCCGAGGGATTGAAACTTTCAACAAGGTAGCCAGTTTCGGACCATTGCGCCACCCCGAAAGAAGATGAACCCGTCCGAGGGATTGAAACTTTCCTCTTCCTTTGTCAACTCGACTTGCAGATATGGCGTCCGAAAGAAGATGAACCCGTCCGAGGGATTGAAACAATCAGAGAGTGGAGACAGATAGAGAAGGGACAACGTCCGAAAGAAGATGAACCCGTCCGAGGGATTGAAACTATCGTCTACAAGAGGCTTTCATCGATGAACAAGGGGTCCGAAAGAAGATGAACCCGTCCGAGGGATTGAAACAGGATGCAATATCACAGATACCAAGTCGCTGCTACGTCCGAAAGAAGATGAACCCGTCCGAGGGATTGAAACTTTTAATGAGTTCCAAAAAGCGCAGGACCATGACGAGTCCGAAAGAAGATGAACCCGTCCGAGGGATTGAAACTTTTTGTTTTAGCAAACCTGTAGGGGTGACAGGGGGTCCGAAAGAAGATGAACCCGTCCGAGGGATTGAAACGATTTGTGGTGATTGCACAGATCCGACAGTAGTGGCGTCCGAAAGAAGATGAACCCGTCCGAGGGATTGAAACACTTCGCTGCGTTCGACGTAGCCCCTGCGCTTGCCGTCCGAAAGAAGATGAACCCGTCCGAGGGATTGAAACAACATGCAACTGTTAAAGGACATTCGATTTACATCTGTCCGAAAGAAGATGAACCCGTCCGAGGGATTGAAACTGCAGATAGCGATTTTGGCAAGAGGGGCAGCACGCGTCCGAAAGAAGATGAACCCGTCCGAGGGATTGAAACGGGCAGATTCTTGCCATGAATGAGCATAGGCCATTGGTCCGAAAGAAGATGAACCCGTCCGAGGGATTGAAACGGTCAATGTCAGCCTCACGGGGATGGGGAGGGGATTAGTCCGAAAGAAGATGAACCCGTCCGAGGGATTGAAACAGCTTGCGCCCCAGATCGGTCAAGACGGGGATGAAGTCCGAAAGAAGATGAACCCGTCCGAGGGATTGAAACCGCCGTCGCTGTGGCGCAGGCTGCCCAGCAGGGCGGTCCGAAAGAAGATGAACCCGTCCGAGGGATTGAAACAACGTCATCCTCCATAACCGGCTGACGCCCATCCTCGGTCCGAAAGAAGATGAACCCGTCCGAGGGATTGAAACTTGGCAAATACCCCTGACGAAGTGATCGACTTCGACGTCCGAAAGAAGATGAACCCGTCCGAGGGATTGAAACCCATTGCCCACTGTGGACGTGCGCCCGCTGATTCGCGAGTCCGAAAGAAGATGAACCCGTCCGAGGGATTGAAACATGAACGCCGCGCCAATATTGGCGTCAATCTGTATGGCGTCCGAAAGAAGATGAACCCGTCCGAGGGATTGAAACTCCATCCTGGGATCGCAGCAAGGAGATCGTCGCCGGTCCGAAAGAAGATGAACCCGTCCGAGGGATTGAAACTTGTCGCTGGACGGCGGCGCAACGTGGCGGGCGGTGTCCGAAAGAAGATGAACCCGTCCGAGGGATTGAAACTTACCGAACAATGCGGCAGGGGCATTGTCGAGATGTGTCCGAAAGAAGATGAACCCGTCCGAGGGATTGAAACAGTACAGGCGACTGGCGAATTTTGCTGCTGACATTGGTCCGAAAGAAGATGAACCCGTCCGAGGGATTGAAACGAACCGTTGCCGGAACCGCAGCCGCTGGTGGTCATCGTCCGAAAGAAGATGAACCCGTCCGAGGGATTGAAACAGGGCGGCGCGTGTTGTACGCTGCGCCCACCGAGGAGTCCGAAAGAAGATGAACCCGTCCGAGGGATTGAAACACGGATAACCGCACAAAGAGGAGCAATTTGAGCGTAGTCCGAAAGAAGATGAACCCGTCCGAGGGATTGAAACCGCCAGTTGGTACTCAACGACTACGAAAACAATCTGGTCCGAAAGAAGATGAACCCGTCCGAGGGATTGAAACCGCCCGGCGGCGTCAGCGGCATTTGCCGTCACGAGTGTCCGAAAGAAGATGAACCCGTCCGAGGGATTGAAACTTTTCGTTTCATAGCCCCAAGTCCTCGGCTTCGTACTGCGTTGTCCGAAAGAAGATGAACCCGTCCGAGGGATTGAAACGAGAAGCCCAAGGGCCTCGACGTACTTCTCGCCGTCGTCCGAAAGAAGATGAACCCGTCCGAGGGATTGAAACTTTTGCTAGTCCAAACAATGATGCGATTGTCACCTTGTCCGAAAGAAGATGAACCCGTCCGAGGGATTGAAACAATCTCTTGCGCTATCTGTTCAAATGACATCTGGTGTCCGAAAGAAGATGAACCCGTCCGAGGGATTGAAACAAGCTTAACATCCCCGATCTGCATCATTTGTCGGTTGTCCGAAAGAAGATGAACCCGTCCGAGGGATTGAAACTTTCTTTCTTCGATCAGTCCTATTAATTCATTCCACAGTCCGAAAGAAGATGAACCCGTCCGAGGGATTGAAACAAATTGCCCGTGCTGTTACGATTGACTGAGGAAGAGGTCCGAAAGAAGATGAACCCGTCCGAGGGATTGAAACACCTGACAACAGTATAAGCGTATGGGGAGCATTTGTGTCCGAAAGAAGATGAACCCGTCCGAGGGATTGAAACTCCATTCAACAATAGATTGTGGTTGGGCAATACGAGTCCGAAAGAAGATGAACCCGTCCGAGGGATTGAAACAAGGACATCTGGATGACGGTCCACAATGTGACGAAGTCCGAAAGAAGATGAACCCGTCCGAGGGATTGAAACTGGACGATGCCCCTGTCCACGCCAGTAGTCGCCAAGTCCGAAAGAAGATGAACCCGTCCGAGGGATTGAAACGACCAAAACCGGAGGCGATCTTGTGCTGGTATTGGTGTCCGAAAGAAGATGAACCCGTCCGAGGGATTGAAACAATTCGATACTTTTCAACATGGTTTACTCCAGGAAAGTCCGAAAGAAGATGAACCCGTCCGAGGGATTGAAACGTTGTCACTGGCGTGCCCGTGACTAATGGCAATATGCAAGTCCGAAAGAAGATGAACCCGTCCGAGGAGGGTTGGACAACGATAACGTGGATACGTCGTGGATACGAATAA
>JAHBVG010000095.1 GCA_019637695.1 Caldilineaceae bacterium
GATGCCGACTGGAACTCCATTTACCTACCTTCCTAAATGTGAAATACACCCGATACCTGGCGCAGCGACTACGTGCGAAGATCGCCATCTATCCGCGCGAGTGAGGAATTCGTGACTGGGGATTGGGGGATGTCACCTTGTCATCTTGTCACTTTGCCCTGCTCTATCAGCCAGGTCACAGATTCCTGCACGGCCTGCAACGAGGTGTAGCGCGGATGATATCCGATCAAGCGGCGCGCTTTCTCGATGCTACAATTGGGGCTATGCGCGATATGATCCCAGGTGGCGCGGGCCTCGTCGGCAGAGACGGTCTCCGTCCACGCGTCCCAGGGCAGGAATTTGAGATTGGCTTCCAGTCCAGACCAGGCCGCCATGCCTTCCGCATAGCCGCGCAGCGTCAACGCAGCGGGCGAAACGATGTGGAAACTCTCCCCCACGGCGCTGCTCCAGCGTTCGATGGCGCGCTGAAAACTCTGCGCTACATCGTCGGCGTGGACATGGTGGACCGTCTCCAGCCCCAGATTGGGCAGCGCCACTTCCTCACCCTTCGCCAGACTTGAAAAAACCGCCGGATTGAAATGGCCTGCCGGGTTGAGCGGATTCCAGCCGGGGCCGACAATATGCCCAGGGTGCAGGACGGTGGCCGGGAAGCCCTCCCGCCGCGCCTTATCGAGAAGATAGCGCTCAATCGCTGCCTTCTGAATACCGTATTCGCCAAACGGACGCCGCGGCGCTGTTTCGCGGGTGGGCACTTCGACGCTGGGTCCATGCACCCAGATCGTGCCGCAATGGAGGAAATGCTGCACCTGCCCCATGAGCGCTTCCACCAGTTGCTGGGCGCTTTCCAGCGTAAAGCAGATCATATCGATGACGACATCGGGCTCCAGGTCGCGGATGCGCTCACCAAAGGCGCCATTGGTTTCCTCGGCCTCACGGTTGGCGTCGATCAAATGGACGGCCTGCCAGGCAGCGTGCGGCTGATAGGGCTTGCGCTGGCCGCGGCTGACGACAATCAGATCATGTCCATCCGCCACCAACCTGGGGACGAGATAGGTCCCCACATGTCCTGTTCCGCCGATAATAACGATACGCATATTCGCTCCTTTGGATTGAGGTGGATCAGAGAAAGTAGCCGCGTTCTTCTATTCTACCAGATCGCCAGAGTTGGCATTGACTTGGATGAGGACTATACTGAATTCCTCATTCATCATTCATCATTCTGTGTGGAGGCATCCCCTGTGAATCGCACCCGTCTTTTTGTTGTATTTACCCTGCTCACCATGTTGTTGATGATGGGCAACGTCCCTGCGCCCTATTGGGCCTGTGAAGGACGCGCCGTGGGCGATCCGTGCAGCTATGGCTACGCCACCTGCGGCGGTCCTAATGGCGTCTGCCAACGCGACACTGACGCCCAATGCGTGGACAACCCCGACACCGAAGTGGACGAGTGTCTCATCTGCGTAACACGGTGAGAGAAGGTTGATGGGATGATGGAAACGTAATGCGTGGGGCGTGATGAGTGTTGCGTGATCCGTGAACAATGGCAATTGCGAATTGCGAGAAGGATTGTCACCTGCCACTTGCAACCTGCAAACTTGCAATCACTAACTCGACGCATCGTCCCATTCTCAATTCTTATGTCCTCAATCCAGAGTGTTGCCCTCTTCGTCACTCTGCTCAGTGAAGCGGGCGGCATGATCCTCTATTGGGCGCTGCGCCGTAAGGATGCGGTTGGCCTTGGACGCGTCGTGGCTGTGGTCCTCGCGGTGAATCTCATCACCCATCCTATCTTTTGGGCGACCTTCCCGCTGATCGGGTTGCCTTTTCCGCTCAAACTCTATCTGGCGGAACTGATCGTCGCCCTTGTAGAGGGATCGGTTTACCGGCTGCTCTGCCGCTTTGGGTGGATCGAAGCGATGGGGCTGGGGCTGGCGCTCAACGCATTTTCCACTGCGCTGGGGATCGCCCTCTGGCAGATGTGGCTGGGTTAATTGTTGTGGACACTTTCTCCATCAAAAGTCGGCCTGTACATCCTCTTTGTGGCCGTAGACGCGCTGATCCATTGCATGAGACAATCAAACCGCCTGGATTCATGTGGGCGATCCATCATCCAATATCACGAACTCCTAAGCCCTGCTCTAGCCAGGTCACGGACCTGGCGACGGGTCACGGACCCGCCTGGAGCATGGGGCTTGGTAATTAGAGTATCACTCAACAGTCCCCAAGGATCATCATGACGATCAGAACTGCGCCCTGGCTTTTGCTCTTTGGACGTACAGCTTTGTTTGTTATTGTTCAAAGCATCTTTGCCATAGGCTTTCTCCTGGCGGGCGCGTCCACCACTTGGGATCAAGGTGCGAACTGGTGGCCTTTCAGCGTAACAATTACCAACCTCATCTGCCTGATCGCCATGATTGCGCTGTACCGCGCCGAAGGGAAAAACTATTGGGAGATTTTCCGCATCCGTCGACAGACCCTCGGCGGTGATTTGCTGGTATTGCTTGGCTCGATGCTGATTATCGGCTCAATTGGATTCTTCCCCAACGTCTGGCTGGCAAGTTGGCTCTTTGAAGATTCACAAATTGCGCTCGACCTGCTTGTGCGTCCGCTGCCGCTATGGGCTGCCTATGCCAGCCTTCTGCTCTTCCCCATCACCCAGGGATTGGTCGAACTTGCCCTTTACTTTACCTATGTGATGCCGCGGCTGGATGCGCGTCCCTTCCCCGATCTGCGCCCGGTAATCCTGCCGGCGTTGATGTTGGGGTTTCAGCACTTCGCCATACCGCTGATCTTCGACAGCCGTTTTTTACTCTGGCGCGGGCTGATGTACGTTCCCTTTGCCTTCGCCATCGGCGTCATGCTACACTGGCGTCCACGACTGCTGCCCTATTTCGCGATCATCCATGTGCTGATGGATTTATCGTTTGCCATCATGCTACTGGCTGTGGCTATCGGTTAAAATAGGGATCGTTAACGTCCACACGAAGCGACAAAGGAATCGCTCTGACACGACAGTTGGCACTGGGCTGATAAGGTAAAGGGAGTCTATTTGTCGCTCACACCGGGTGAGCGAAGAAAGGAATTTCCCCATGCCGAATAAAGCCATCGAAGATTGGAGCATCTGGTATCCCGAAGCGGCCAGCAACGGTGTGTGGATGGGCCGGGGCAGGATCGACCCTACGGACCGGCTGCTCGTCCACGCTGCGCCGCCCGTACTCACCGTGGAGGTCCACGACGGCAACGGTCATCGCATCGCCTTCGGACAGGATTTGGAGGCGACTGAGGAATCGCCCATCTGTCTGCTGCAAAAGGAGGGCGTCGCCCTCACCCGCCGCGATCTCTGGCCCGGCGACGAACATATCGGCCTGCCTGTATTGCTTCCCGGCAGTGAAGTCGGCATCCTCCAATCGTGGTGGAACGCTGAGGATCAGAAAGAATGGCGCTGGGCGGTGGAGTTTTACAACCGGCTCGAAGAGTGATAGCGGATGGACGACCGTAGATCGCAGAAGATAATACTCGCATCATGCACAATATCCAATACCCAATATCCATTCCCCAATCCCACCCATGAACCTACTCGATCTCATCCACCGCCAATCAATTCCTGAACCGTGGGCCGAAGGGGAGAAGATCCCGTGGAACGATCCTGCGTTTAGCCGGCGCATGTTACGCGAACATCTCAGCCAGGAGCATGACCATGCCAGCCGGCGCAGCGAGCGCATCGAACGCCATGTGGCGTGGATGCATGGGACGCTGCTGGGCGCAAAGGGGGCCAGCATCCTCGATCTGGGCTGCGGACCCGGACTCTACGCAACCCGCCTCGCCAGGTTGGGCCATCCGGTCACCGGTATCGACTTCTCTCCCGCCTCTATTGACTATGCGCAGAAACAGGCAACGGAAGAAAATCTCCCCTGCCGATTCGTGCATGGGGATATTCGTCGGGTCGAGTATGGTTCTGGCTACGGATTGGCCATGCTCATCTTCGGCGAGTTCAACGTCTTCCACCCGGACGACGCCCGCGCCATCCTGCGCAAGATCCACGCGGCGTTGGATGATGGCGGGCTGCTGCTGCTCGAACCCCACACGGTGGATGTCGTCAAACGCAGCGGGGAATCGCCGCCGTCCTGGTATACAAGCAAGAGCGGTCTCTTTTCGGAAGCGCCGCATCTCGTACTCACCGAAAATTTCTGGTTTGAGGATCGCCAAATTGCCACCGAACGCTACTTCATCATCAACGGGCAGAGCGGCGAGATCACCCGCCACGCCGCCAACATGCAGGCGTACAGCGATGATCAGTTGACGTTCCTGTTGGTCGAGTGCGGATTCACCGATCTCTGTTTCTATCCGTCGCTGCATGGTGACATTGACGCAGCGCAAGCGGATTTCTTCGCGCTGACGGCCCGCAAGCGCTAGTGGTCCACCAAAGTTATTTTGTCGGATCTTCAGTAGGGGCGCTGCTTGCTGCGCCTGATTTGCTCCAGGCGCAGCAAGCAGCGCCCCTACTCAAACAATTTGGTTTGGCAGACTACTAGATCCTCGCCTGATCTTTGAACGCGCCAGGGACTGCGGTAGTCCCTGGCGCGTTCATTTTTCACGACAGCCCCATTCAGGTACAATACAAACCCTGTTGTTCATTCATACGAGCCTCACCTTATCCCAGAGGAGTGGAGTTCAATGTCCCCGATGCCCGATTATCAAGTCCGCGCCGTCCATTGTGACCATCTCGCGGACGATGAAACCGTCTACGAAGCGCTGGTCCGCGCCACCGAACCGTTACAGCGCTCATGGGAAAAGTTACGCGCAGCCAGGACCATCGCCATCAAGTTCAACCAGGACAAGGCGCCTGAGAATTTGGTGATGTACGATGATCGCAACCGCCAGCAACTGGTCAGCGATAGCGTGGTGCGGGCGACGCTGCGCCTGCTGCGCGAGAAGACCAGCGCCGAGTTAGTCTGCGTGGATTGCAGCTTTTACACCATGTACAACAACCAGACCGTCCAGCGCACGACACAGATTGCGCCGTTGTTGGAGGAGTTTGGCGTCCGCTACGCCGACGGGACGCGCCCGCCCTATGTCACCGTGGAGACCCCCGGCGGCGGCTTGATGTTCCGCAAATATGTGATGATGAAAGACGCCATCGAAGCCGATGAGATGGTGGACGTGGCATTGATCAAAAACCATGCCTTTATGGGCGTCACCGGCTGTCTCAAGAATCTCTTCGGCCTGGTACCGCCCGAATTCCACGGCGGCAAGCCGCGCACTTACTATCATCACCTCGTGCGTATGCCCTATCATCTGGCCGATTTGGGTCGCATCTTCAACCCGGCGCTCAACATTGTGGATGCGCTGGTAGGTCAGGCCGGTCAGGAGTGGGGCAAAGGTGTGGGCATGGGCCGCGTCGTAGACGGGTTGATGGCGGGCGATCATGTGATTTCCACCGACGCCTGTTTGATGCACATCATGGGCCACGATCCGCAGGCCGATTGGCCGACGCCGCCTTTCCACCGCGATCGCAACTCGGTGAAGATGGCCGCGGACAACGGCTTCGGCACAGTGAATCTCGATGAGATCGACTTCGTCTCTGAGTTGGATCCGCAGCCCGAAGGAACCTTCTTTTCGATGGTGACTGACTCGGCGCAGACAAACTACTCCTGGCTGAAGACGATGTGCGAACAGGCGCTCTACTATCGAGACAACCGCGAGAAGTTCGTCGATCAATACGCCGGCGAATACATCCTGTTGCAGGATTACCAGGTCAAGTGGCACAGCCCTGAGGGGACGATCCGCGTCAGCCGCCGTCAACTCTCCGGTGACAACCCAGATCACGCCATGTGGTACAAGTTTGTAGATCCCGAAGAGAGCGAGGGTGAACACTTCGAGATCTACGAGCAGACATTGGATCGGATCAAAGCCTACGAGCCGGTCCCCGCATAGAATCGTTTAACGCAGAGGCGCGGAGAGGCAGAGACGCAGAGGGGAGAAATTTAACGCAAAGGCGCAAAGAAGCAAAGGTACAAAGCAATCTGTGTTCCCTTCTTCTTTGCATCTCTGTCTCTCTGCGTCTCTGCGTTGATTTCTATGGAACATTCCCCGCGGGATCTCCGTCTAGGGAAATGAAGGCAACTTCGCTTTCATGATCCACCCTACCCCAATCGAGGACATTATGAATATCGTCCGAACTCCGCTGCTAATTGTGATCCTGTTGGTGAGCATACTTTTGGGGGCAGCTTGTAGCGCGGCCAGTCCGCGCGAGATGTCCACAGCCGCGCCGGCGGCGGCGCCAGCGGCCATGCCTGCAGATTCATTGGGGATGTCTCCAAGTTATCAAGAGGCCGAAGCAAGCGCCGAGATGCTGCCTGCCTCCCAAGTAGCACGCAAGGTCATCGCCAACGCCAGCATGACGCTGGTTGTGGCAGATACACAGGCCGCAGTCGGGCAGATTGAAGCGATGTTAGAGGGTGTGGGTGGCTACATTGCCAACACCAATTTCTACAAGAGCAGCTACAGCGGCAGCGAACTTTTGCGCGGCAGCATGACGCTGCGCATCCCTGCCGAACAATTGCGGGTGGTCATGGATCAACTGCGAGGACTGGCGATGGATGTGCGGGGCGAAAACATCACCCGCGAGGATGTAACCGATCAATACAGCGATGTGGAAGCGCAATTGCGCAATCTGCGCGCCACCGAGGATGAACTGCGGGCGCTGCTCGCCGAAGTACGCGAAAAGCCCAATTCCACCCCAGACGACATTATGGCCGTCCACTACCGGATTACTGAGATCCGCGGGCAGATTGAGCAGTTGCAGGGCCGTCAAAACATGCTCGACAATCTGGTTTCGCTCTCGACGCTGAACATCGAGTTGATCCCCGACGCATTGAACCAGCCGATTGTCGAAACCGGCTGGCGGGCGTCAGTCATTGTACGCGATGCGACGCGGGCCCTGGTGAGTACACTGCAATTTCTGGGCAGCGCTGCCATCTGGATCGGCGTCTATCTCATCCCCCTGGCCTTGATCGCCCTGATCCCGCTGAGCATCATCGTGTGGGGGTTGCGGCGGTTGGCCCGTCGCTTGAGTTCGAAATCAGCAGCACAATCAGGAGTATAAGCCCTATCAAACCCAGCATTATGGCGAGGGGAGAAGTTGTGGTCGGCGATGGGACAGGCTTGCCATCCATGAATCCTACGCCGGTACTGGCTCCTGGCTGGCCTGCGACTTGCCAAACCAACCCCAAAGACCGATCAGCAGGATCGTCGCCAGAAAATAGAGATAGACCCAGAGCCGCAGATCGTTCCAATCCACTTCGCCTGGATAGCGCGCCAGCGCAATGAATTGCAACAGGGCCAAAACAAAGTAACTGCGCGTCATCGCCCGCACTCGCCGCTGATCTCGCTCCCAATAGGTGTGGAAGGCGGCGACGCCGATAGAGGTCAGCCAGGCGCCGATGGCGCGTCCAGTTAATGGGGTCAAGGACCAGGGCCAGAGCGCCGCTGCCTCTGTGGGCGCAATCAGCAGGGCTATCCCCAGCGGAATCATAACCAACGCGTGGAAGACTAACATTGCCTGCATCAGATCAGGGATGGGGAGACGGCGCGGGGGATCATCGCCGCGCCGTGTCGTTTGATGGATCAGCAAAACGCCCAGGACAATGGGCACTGCCGCATAGACGATCAACCATGCCCAGGCGCCCGCCCACGTATACTCATGGGGGCTATCAAAGTGGAAACTGTCGATGTGAATGAGCGTAACCACGAGTGTCAACGCTGTAAAAAGCAAGACAGCAGGCACAGCGCCCCGCGCATTTACCCAAATACGTTCGCGAGCGCCAAGCATTTCCAACACACCGCTCGACCAATAGGCCGCGCCCAGAAAGGCCGCAGTCAACGACGACTGGATAGTCCATGCGAAAGTTGTCTCGGTCTGTTCCGTCAACAAAAAGAGTGGAATGCCGATGGTAAACACAAGCACACCGGCTATAGCCATCATAATGCGCATGCCCAACGATGTCTGCCGAACGAACTCGGATTGCCTTTGCTGCATAGTTGATCCTCCTATGGACAAGAACCCAGTAGATTTATCCACAGGAGCAGCGCCAGCGGAGATCACGACTGGACAAGTCCTGTGTTTTCGATTGGGAGGGGAGATCTTACGATAGCAGGGATTGTCCAAAAAGAAAAGCAACTAAAATAGAGGTGATCTAATCAGAGGAAAATTCGTCGGCAGCCTTTTCGGCGAAGGATTTCAGCCCCTTTTCTGCCGCTGTTTGGGACGTGCCACCTTGCTGCCCTTTGCGTTTGCGCCCGCGGGATCGCCGCGGAGGATCGCCGCGAGAGATCTCGGCCTGGCTGATCACCGGGTATTGATCGAAGATAGCGAGATCCTCGGCGCGGTCGGCAAAGTAGAGGCGATCCCGACGCAGGGTGCGTGCGAAATCGTCAAAATGGAGCGCGTCCACCACCTCGTCCGGGCGACCGGTAGCGCCGTCGCGCACCTGCACACGCAAAAAGATGCGGTGTTCCTCGCTGGCGGGATCATAGCCGTCGTAGCGCAGTTCCAAAATGAGGGGGCGCAGATTGTACTCGTAGGGCTGTCCGTGACGCTCGCGCTGCCGCCTGATCTCGGATTGGGCCAGAAAGTCCGCAATGCGCGATTGGAGCAATTCATCTTCAATTTCGCCCGGCTCGGCGTAGATGAGGATGGTGTAATCCGCGCCGACGGTGAGCGACTGCGGCGCTTTGGTCTTCACCGGCACTTCTTCCAAAGCGTGGAGCGTGACGCCCGGTGGCAATTTGGCGGAGACGCGCTGTGCAATCTCAGCCAATGGCAGCGGTGGGCTGAAGATCACATCAACGATCTCAGCGACGCCGGTCATCCCCAGCCCCAGCGCGGCAGCGAATTGGATGTGCGGCTGCGGGTTGAAACCCTGTTTGTAGAGTAAGGGCAGATCGGCGCGGCGCAGCGTCCGCTCCCACAGGCGGAACTCGTCCTGATGGCTGATGAATTTCACCGCCTCGCCCTTCTCATAGGTGAAGCGGATGCGCTGTTTTTGCTCGGTCATGGTGGTGAATGGTGAATGGTGATTGGTGACTGGGCGTGTTGCGTGTTGCGTGAACAATTGTCACCTGCAACTTGCAACCCTGCAAACTTGCAACCCTGCCGCCTGCCCCTACACCTTTGCCTTTTGCCTTTTGCCTTTTGCCTTCTCCGCCAGGAGCATCCCCACGTAGATGGGTAGCCGCAGTTGACGACGCCAGCGGCCCGGCTGCTTCCACAGGCGGAAGAGCCACTCGAAGCCCAGGTCGTGCATCCACTGCGGGGGACGCGGCGTGCGCCCGGCGATTACGTCCAACGTGCCGCCGACGCCGATCATCACCGGCACGCCCGCTTCGGCTTTGTGACGGGCGATCCATAGATCCTGTTTGGGCGCGCCGTAGGCCACCAGCAGAATATCGGGCTGCACGGAGCGGATATGGCGCAGCGCTGCGGCGCTCCCTTCCGGTGTGGGATCAGCTCCGTTGACCTCGATCTGAATGGCGGGATGTTCTGCGCGCAGCCGCTCCGCTGCCGCCATCGCCACGCCCGGCCCCGCGCCCAAGAAAAAGAGACGCCATCCCTTATCCGCGGCCAGCGGCGCCAATCGATAAACCAGTTGACTGCCCGCCACGCGCGAGACGAAACGGGTCCCTTGCAACATGGCTCCCCATTGCAACCCCACCCCATCGGCCAAGCGCAGATCCGCATCCAGCAGCGCCCGTCGAAAATCAAGATCGCGCTGCGCCATCACCAAGAATTCTGGGTTGACCGTCGCCAGTTGATGAGGCTGTCCGCTTGCAATCATGCGCTTGATGTGGGCGAAGGTCTCGTCATAGGTCAAATTGTGGATGGGCACACCCAAGATCGGAATCGGCGGTCGGGACATGGTTATTCTTGGGCCAGTTTTGTGCGTGCAAAGGTCAAAAACTCACGCAGCGCTGTTGCTGGATCATCGCTAATATAGCTCTCAGTAGTATTCTCCTGGCTACCGTCATGAAAATGTTTCGGCCAGGTTGAGACATGTTGCCAGTTCTGATCTGGCGCATTATCGTGACGATAGATCGTGCCATCAATCAACCGCCGTTCCCAGTGGTAACTGTAGCGGTCACGAATTGTCAAGGAAAACCAGACATCAAGAAAGCTGTGATCGGTAAGAACGATTCTCAGTTCGTTGACATGACGAATCGATGTATACGCCACAATATCGGCAAACTCAACTACTGCCAGATCGCGCAGGGCGACAACATCAACTTCGGTCATGGGGCAGCTACGACCTCAGTCTCTGCTTGGCGAAGCGAGCGAGTCCTATCGAGCAATTGATGAAGCTGATCTCGGTCATACTCCAAATGATCCAGCCGTTGGAAATCTTTCCACGAGCCAATTTCGCTCAGAGTTCCATCCTGATAGCGTTGATCCATTTCCTCCACCGAGGATACATTGTAACGGCTCGTAATTTCAAGGATCTGTGCATTGACCTGAAGAAGTCTCTGTTCCAGCAGTACAGCAACGCCATCAATCAGAAGTTGTTCTTCGTCAAGAGCAAGTATCTGAGTCGCTTGTGTGAGAATCTGTCTTACTTTTATATCCATCATGTTTTGCTCCTTCATCTTCCGAAAGTGGCGAATCGCTCAATCGTCGCCCACATCCAACACGATCTGCTTGCTCACCGTCCCCTCCCTCCGCTGCGGAACGCGCTGATCAAACTGCCCGCGGCGCTCCGGCGACATCTCGTCGTTGAAGTAGAGCGGAATGGGCGTAATGTCGACAGGCTGGCGATCCTTGTCGCGGCCCAACGGCGGACAGGCCCAGCCGGCGTCGGGCGCGTCTCGGCGCTGCTCTTTGAAGTAGCCGAGGATGCCGCACGAGAAGCAGTGTTCGCGACAGTCGTCCACCACACCGCCCTGATAGGTGTGGATGTATTCCTGCTGCAAGAACTCCTTTTTCAGCCCGGCGGAGATGTGATCCCAGGGCAGCGTCTCGTCCAGTGGACGTTCGCGGCGCGCGTACCAATCCATGTCGAGACCGCAATCGAGGAAGGCTTCCTGCCAGGCGTCGAAGCGGAAATGATCGCCCCAGGCGTCGAGTTTGGCCCCCAAACGCCAGGCCCGCTCAATTACGTCGGCCAACCTGCGATCCCCGCGGGTGAGGAAGGCTTCCACCAGTGTCTCGGTGGGGCTGTTCCACGTAAAGTGGATGCCCGGCCCCCTCATCTCGCGCTGGAGCAGTTCGATCTGCGCCCGGATCACCGATTCCTCCTCCATGGGCACCCACTGGAACGGCGTGTGCGGCTTGGGCACGAGGGTACTAACGCCGATGCGCACATTGGCCTTGCGCCCCAACAAGCGATGCCCCACCGCCAGCACCGCTTTGGCAAGCTCGGCAATTGCGCGTACATCCTCCAATGTCTGCGTGGGGTGGCCGATCATAAAGTACATTTTGATCGTGGTCCAGCCGCGACGGTAGACCTCCTCGGCGGTTTTGAGCAGTTCATCCGAAGCAATCGGTTTGTTGATCACATCGCGCAGCCGATCTGTGGCGGCTTCGGGCGCAAAGGTAAAGCCAGAGCGGCGGCGTCCTTTTTCGAGCAGATCCATAAGGCCGACGCTGAAACTCTCGATGCGCAGGCTGGGCAGACCCACCGAAAGCCGTTTGGCGCCGTGGCGTTCCATGGTGCGGCGGACCAATTCCTCAACGTAGCTGTAGTCGCTGCTGCTCAGGCTGAGGAAAGAGACTTCCTCAAAGCCGCAATGCTCGATCATCTCGTCCACTGCGGCCAGCACTTCGTCCACCGGGCGCTCTCGTACCGGGCGGAAGATCATCCCCGCCTGGCAGAAACGGCAGCCGCGGGTGCAGCCGCGCATGATCTCAATCGCCGCCCGGTTGTGGACGACATCGATGTTGGGCACAATGAACTTCGTCACCGGCGCAGGCAGTGTCGTCACCACCCGCTTGAGGATCTCGGCGGGCGCTGCGGCGTGGATGGGCTTTGTCTCCACCAGCGTCCCATCCGCAGCGTAGACCGGCTCATAGAGCGCGGGGACGTAGACACCCGGAATCTGTGCAAGGCGCAGCCAAAGCCTCTGACGCGAACGTTCGGTGACGGAATGATTGATGAATGAAGAAAGGGGATCAGTCGCCCCATTCTTTATTCTTGATTCATCCTTCTTCCACTCTTCCACCGCGTCGATCACCTCAAAGATCACCTCTTCCCCCTCGCCGATGACCATGGCATCGAAAAAGGCGCTCATGGGTTCGGGGTTGTAGCAGCCGGAGCCGCCGGCGATGACCACTGGTTGATCCGTGCGATCGGCAGCGCGCAGGGGGATACCCGCCAGATCGAGCATGGTGAGGACGTTGGTGTAAAGCTGCTCGTAGGGCAGGCTGAAGGCGAAGATGTCGAAATCGAGGATGCGATGGCGCGTCTCCAATCCATAGAACGGGATGCCGTCCCGGCGCATAATCATCTCAAAATCCGGCCAGGGACAGTAGACGCGCTCGGCCAGCAGATCCTCGCGTTTGTTGATCAAATTGTAGAGGATCGCCGTCCCCAGGTTGGAGCCGCCCAACTCATAAATATCAGGGAAGGCCAGCGCCACCCGCGCCCGAATCCGCGGATCGAACCAATCCTTAGCGATGCTGTTCAACTCGCCGCCGGTATAGCGCGCCGGTTGTGTCACTTTGTGCAACACGCGATCCAAAGCGCGTGCGATCTGTTTTGGTGTTTGAATGGTCATGCTCTGCCTCCTCGGGAAGGGGATTAGGGATTGGTGACTGGGCTCGTCGGCGTGTAATGGCGGGATGATAAGAGGATGAATCTCGGACGATCATCATCCCATCATCTCTTTGCCCAATCCCCAGTCCCCAGTCACCTATCCCTTATAGTGTCCCCATCTTAACGGTTGGCGCGGATTGGATCAAATTGTCGTCATCTCTTCGTCTCTCCGTCTCACCCGCGCCGATGGGCGATCAACGAGATTGTGCGCCAGATTTCCTGGCCGGCGGGCGCATCGTCCCAAAGCGAAAAGTGGGGAAACATGACGTCGTGCCAGTGGTCGGGCGTATTGGCGGTGCTGAGTTTGCCGGCGCGGCGCGGTTCTTCGACCACGGGCGGATACTCCTGATAGAAGAAGATCAGATCCTCGTGGAGGGTGATGAGGCCGTACTTATCGACGCGGCCCGGCCTCTCCTCTTGGAGTTGGTAGTGGTAGAAGATGTAGCTGCTGACCATTTCAGGTTTCAGCCGCGCCAGCCGCCCGCCGATGCGATCCACTGGCGTTTTGCGCCGCCAATCTTCCAGTGGATCAACCCCGCCGCGGCCCGGCTCTTGGTAATGGAAGATGTCCATCATCGGCACAAAGGCGCGCGGCTGCGCCATCCCCGGCCAGATTTCGAGCAGATCAAAGCGCTCGCCAAAGAGCGTTTCGGCGGAGAGGAGCCGATCCACGCTTTCCCAGTAAGCGATCAGCAGGTTGTCCCATCGAAAGAGGCTCACTGTCAGCAAGTCGCCCGGTTTATGGCCGACGGATAGGGTCTCGATTCGTTCGCTCAGATAGGCAACAGCTTCATCCACGCGTCCCGGCCTGGCCTGAGCGCGGACCACAGATCGATGCAACGCAGTCATGGCGTTATCCTCAGAAGGGGGTTAGAGATGAGTAAAGATACTCAAAAGTATACCAGATTCACAAATAAGATTAGCTAGATTATGATAGAGCAATCCTCACGGAGGAGACTAGCTATTATCACGAATCAGGAGATCCGCTGTGGAATTGTTTGACGCTATTCTGAACCGCCGCACTATCAAGGAGTTTAGGCCGGACCCAGTACCCGACGCGCTGTTGGAACACGCATTGAGCGCCGGTCTCTGGGCCCAAAATCATCGTATGACCCAACCGTGGCGCTTCCTTGTGCTGGGGACGGAGACGCAGCGAGTATTGGCCGAGGCGGGCGCCGAAGCGCAGATCCAATCTATGCGCGTCGACACCGACGCCGCCACGCGAGAACAGGTGCGGACGGGCGCAGTGCAGAAGTTGATGTCCAAGCCGCGGATAGTCGTCGTTACCAGCATCCTCAGCAGCGATGCATTTCAACGCCGTGAAGATTATGCGGCAACCTGCTGCGCCATCCAGAATATTCAACTAGCTGCCTGGGGCGAAGGACTGGGTATGCAGTGGAGTACCGGCAAACAAACCCAGCAGCCACAAACCTATCACCTGCTTGGAATTGATCCCTATGCGGAGGAGATTGTCGGCTTTCTCTATTTCGGCTATCCAGCCCTGATTCCCATCGCTGCCCCGCGCAAGCCGCTGGCAGAGGTCATGCGCCGCTTGCCGTAAGCCATTCTAGAAGATACTGATCCACGAAGGCACACGAATAACACGAAGGCAGAAAAAAAACGATTTGACACTTCCTCCTGGACACAGTAAGCTACGTTCACAATTCATCGCTGCCTACATCGTTTGAAACCCTGCCCTTGCCCTTATCTACACAGCTATCGATGGGAGAAGCTCGCCAATGTCTCTCATTCTCAACCGCTACCCGCTGAACTATCGCGCTGCGCTCGTCACCGAGTTGATGACGGTGGTTCAACACGGCGATTCGGCCTGTCTTGTCGGACTGGCTGGCGTAGGCAAATCGAATCTGGCCCGTTTTTTAGAGGCGCCCGAAGTTGCACAGCGCTCGCTCCCCGCTTCTGAGGCAGCCCGTATCCATTTCCGCCGTATCGATTGCAGCCCCAACATCGACCGCGCCCAACTTTATGAACACATGGCTGAAGTAGTTCGCATTCTGATCCACCAGGCTGGTATGCAGGGAGGCTTGTCTGCCGATAGCGATGCAATTCCCTTTTTCAGGCTGCGACAACTGTTGAAACACCTCTGCGATAAGCACCAACAGCGTATCGTCTTCATCTTTGACGAGTTTGAAAGCATGGTGCGCCATCAAGAAGCCCAGTTCCTACAGGATCTGCGCACCCTACGTGACGACCACAGAACCACGCGCAACGTTGCGTTTCTCGTCATCACCCACAGGATGCCCCAGTTGATCGGGGGTCAGCCTGGCCTCGGCAAACAGAGCAAGTTCTTCGAGATCATCCGCGACCACATCTATGCGCTGCCCCCCTACAAGAGGAGCGATACCGATTCGATGATCGACGCTCTGGTGCGGCGGCGAGGGGGAGCGTTTAGCGCGATCGATCCCAACCATCTTGACCTCCTTTGGGAATTTTCTGGCGGGCATAGTGGCTTGCTCGCAGCGCTCTTCAACGAACTCTATCACACCTTTTCAAAATCGATCTACACGCTTTTGAAGATCGTTCACCATCCATCTGAAATCCAGTCGGCCTGTGAAAAAATTGTAGATTATCTGCACGCTGAGGAGGTTGAAGCGCTACGGGCGCTGGTCCTTAACCAGCCGGTCTCACCCGAAATGTTGCTCTTTCTGCGCAAACGCGGGCTGATCCGCTACGAATCTGCGCCGGTGATCTTCTCGCCGCTCTTTGCTGAGTACGTGCGCCATCAGTTTGATCTCGTCAAAAAATAAGGAAATTAGCCATGTCAGATATGATGGTGACGCTTCTGCTGGGGTTGATGATACTAGGGGTCCTGACGTTGATCTGGTTTGCCAGAAGCGTTCGGACCGTCCCCGAAGGGTATGTGGCGATATTGCAGTGGATGGACAAACATAGCCGCGTCGTGGGGTCTGGTCCCTACTTGCTGCGCCCGCTGGAAGAAGAAGTCAGCCAGCTATTTGTGCGCCGGCGCGAGGTGCGCAGCCTGGGTATCCCCAATATATTCACGCATGGCGGCATCCCTTTGACGGTGATGTTGGATTATGAGATGCGCCTGGCTCCGAAGCGGATGGCGCAAGATGAGATCTACTACGACGAAACGGAACGCGAGGACCAGCAGATCCGCATTTTGAAGGGCATCTTGCTCGATCTGGTGCGTTCTCTACCCCAGCCGCCGACATCACAGGATACAAACCGCCAGGACTTTGCCTCCCTCTTCAGCCCCTTTGTCACCCATGCAGCCCAAATCCGGGGGATGTTAGAACAGCGAGCCATCGCCGATCTGGCAGGTCATGGCGTGGAGGTCAGTGAGGGATCGCTGCTGATTAGCTGGTTAAAGATTCCAGATGCCATTGTCTCTGCCTACACAGATGCATTGGCTCTGGGCTTCAGCGGCGCCGCCCAGCATGAGTTGATCCAACGGCTACGCAATGCAGGGGCCAACATGTCCGATATGGCCCTGATCCAGTTGGTCAACGCCATTAAGGACAACCCCGGCCAACTCAACACGATTTTTACCAGCGGCGGCTTTCAGCCGGATCTACGCGTCCAAATGGGGAACGCGACGGTGCAGGTCCCCGGAACGCCAGCCACACAGGGGACTCCACCCTCAGCGCCAGATCCGTCCCAGGGAGGGACTCAAAGCAGCAATGGCGCAGCCAATATGCCCGCCGGCGATCTGCCCTTGACGCCAGCAGATATGGCGTTGTTGCGGTCGGTGGTGGAGTAATCAGAAAACATAAAGCAGGAGATTTTAGAATGTCCACTCACAGCAGAACTAACGAACTACTGACTTTTCTTTGGGAATTTGGTGAACCTGGAAACCTCAATTTTGCTTTGGAAAAAATAGCTGAAACTGCACTACACCGCTTTTCTGCTGATGCCTGTGTTATCGCGGCCATCAATCCTATTACAGGGAAGTTTTTAGATAAATTGACAATTGTGGGTGTCGCCAATAAGAATTGGCCGGGACCTCGCGATGATGGATTTACGAGACGATTCATGCAATCTCCAGAAGGCGCTTTCATTGAGGGTCTGGAAGTACAGCCAGAATACCAAAATGCCTTCACCAAAGCGGAGGGATTTCGATCATATGCGGCCGTTCCTTTGCTTACGCAGCGGCAGCGTAAGCCATTGGCCCTACTATACCTTGACTATAAAGACAGACATGAATTTAGTGAGGAGGAAAGAAGTAAAATATTTGCCTTTGCGAAAGAAGCCGCTCTGGTTCTGGAAAATGTTTGGTTTCTGCGCCGTTACCGAGAGGTAGCACGCATTGGTCAGGATATCAACCAGGATCTCGAAACAGTAGAGATTCTTTTTCACAAATTGTATAAACATCTGTCGGGGATTCTCGATGTCAGTATCTTCCTTCTGCTTGCAGAATACAAACCTCAATCGGGTCTGTTTGATCTCTATATGTATGAAGAGGGTAAGTATACGTGGTTGAAGGATCAGCCCAACGAAGGAGGGCGCAAATGGGTACTTGAGAATAAGAAAATGATTCAGTCGCCAGATTTGCTCAATGAAGATGAGGAATTTCATGCTCGACTGAGCAACATCCCTGGCACAATACAAAATGAACGTTCACTGCTGTTTCTTCCTATTATCTTTCGCGGTGATGTGCCAATGGGAGCGCTCTCTGTCCAACACTCTGATGCGAATGTCTACGATGAGAACGATGTTCAGATTCTGATAGCGCTCACAAACCATTTAGCTCTAGCCCTTAGCAATATCCGCCTTTTCACTGAACTAACGGAGTTAAACCAGACAGGACAACTACTCACAAAACAGCTTGATTCGGAACAGATTCTTCAATCTATAGTAGACCAAATCCGCGCCGTAACGCAGTCCGATATAACTGTTCTTTTCCCTTATCACGAAGAGATAGACAAGTTCGAGTTCCCACCATATTCAAGTGGTCAGCGTCTCCAGCCAGATTTTCCTCAGGCCACTCGTACAACCCCTGACGATATGGCCTACTTAGTAATTCATCGAGAGCAGCCTGTCTACGGAAAAGAGAATCAAAGTCTGTACGAATTGGCTGGCGGCGATCCAAAGAGCCGCACCGGAAGTTTTGAGAGAAGGGAGAAAATCCTATCTTCTGCCGCCATGCCTTTACGCGTAGGGAACGAAGCGGTGGGTGTTCTCTTTATCAATTTTCGCCATCCCCAGCGCTTTGATGAACCACAAAGACAACTTTTTCAGGGACTGGCGAATTATGCTGCAATCGCTCTCAAGAACTCACGCCGGTTTGGCGCACTGACGCAACGTCGCGAATTCGAGCTAAAACTGCTCCAGGATATCGAAGGCGAAATTGGAAAGACGCTTCAGCTTTCCGAGATTCTGCAGATTATTTTGGAAAAGATAGTGACGCATGTTGCTGCAGAGAAAGCAGCGATTTTCCTGTACAATGAACAAGCTGAGACACTTGAGAAAAAAGCTGTCGTTGGGTCCTACGCAGATCGTCCCGGTACACCGATAATTCCTATTGCGGAAAACAAGGGAATTCTTCAACATGTCTTCATGACGAAGATTCCGGCGCGCGTTGACAATGTGCGAGAAGATCCTACGTGGAAGGACATTTATATTGAAGTATCCAATGATATTTTATCGGAGATAGATGTTCCCATACTCGATGGTGAGGATCAGGTGATCGGTATCATCAACCTGGAAAGCACGACAGAAGCGGCCTTCACCCACGAGGATCAGGTTTTTCTCGTTACACTAGCTGGGCGCGTGGGGCTGGCGATTAAGAATTCTCAGGCGTATGAACGTGAAAAACGTCTGAGGGAAGAACGCGAGAGCCTGATGCAGATTGGCAAGCAGTTAACGAAAGAACTGGATGTCGACGCGATCTTTGATGCTATCCTATCTCATGCCTTAAATCTCACTGGTGCTTCAATCGGTGGAGTGCGCCTGGTTGATAGAAGAGCGAACGAGTTGGAACTGCGTGCTGTTCGTCACCCGGATGATGTAGAGGTTGATTCATCAATGGAACGGCTTCCGCTAGATAAGGGTATTACCGGTTGGGTGGTACAGAACAAGGAACCGTTTGACTTGATCAAAGATACCAGCGACGACCCACGATATGTATCCTATTTTCAGAATATGCGCTCAGAAATTGTGGTTTCATTTCTGTATGATGGGGAAATACTTGGGGTCATCAATTTAGAAAGCCCTGATGTTGGTAAATTTGACAAGCACGACGTCAGCCTTTTACAGGCGCTCGCCGACTACGCAGTTATTGCGATTCTCAACGCAGAGAGGTTTGAGAAGGCTACTCAAGGCCAAAGACGTCTGATAGCGTTGCATGACGTAGATAAGCAGATCATCTCTCAGCAACGAGATCCTGATAGGGTCATGCAACAGATTGTGGTGAGCGCTCTCGATTTAACCGAAGCTGACACAGCAGATCTCTATCTTTACGAAGAAGGGAACCTTGCCGCTTCGTATTACCTGAAACGCAGTCAAGATATCTCTCTTGATGCTGTACAAAAGGACAAATCACCCAAAAACATCAAACTAGGTATCGTCTCCCATGTGGTACAAACAGGGACTCCATATTTCACCTTCGGGGATGCACAAAAAGATACTCGATATCAGGGAGATAGAGATGTTCACAGCGAAGTTGCCGTTCCTCTGATTCTTGAACTGTCTGGAAAGCGAGAATTGATCGGGGTACTTAATCTGGAAGCGCATCAAATTTATGAATTCGACCAGGATGACGTTGAGATTCTGGATTTACTCGCCGGGCAAGCCGTTATTGCCATCCAAAACGCTCGTTTTCTTGAAGACATCTACAAAACGCGCCATCGTTTCGAGGTTCTTGCTCACATCGGTCGGCAACTTCTCAGCGCTCCACTCGATCCGAAAGCCATCTACGACATTGCCCTTAATGAAGGAATTGAGAAACTGGGCAAGGCGCGTTCGTTCAGTGCCTGGTTGTGGCATGAACAAGATCAGCGCCTGGATCTGATTGCCAGCAAAGGATCTGAATATGATCCGAGCAAGCGTCGCCCAATTGCCATCGATGAGGGTGTCAACGGCTGGGTGGCCCGCCATAGGCGAACCTGTCCAGTGTACGATGTGAATAGTCCCCCAGATGGCGTCACTTATCGAAAGGGGAACTCTTGGACTCGAAGTGAGTTAGTTGTCCCTATGCAGGTTGACAGCCAATACTATGGAAATCTAGATATTTCATTTGAGCAAAGATTTGGTTTTGATGACGACGATATTTCTCTTGTAGAAGGCATCGCCGATCAAATTGCCAGCGCCATCCACCGACAGCAAATTGAGGTACGTGCCGTTGAAGCGGAGGCTATGGCAAATTTTGGTCAGCAAGCCTACGAACTAAACCATCGCCTTGGGAACAATCTGGGGCTGGTACGGTCATACGTCAATAACATTACTAATGCACTTAGTCATGCAGGCTTTTCTGATACCCTGGTCAATGACTACCTGGGGAAGGTAGTTCAGGATGTGCAACAAGTACTCAATATGAGTGAAAAACTGGGTCAGGAACTGAAATCATTTGAACGAGGTGTGGATCGCCATCAAAAACGGGAAAGAGTACCGGTGCATCTACTGATCGAGGAAGCGAGAAGATTGGTTCATTTCCCACCTTCAATCGAGTTACGCATTGAGCAGGCCGAAGACTTAGGAGCCGTCCAGATCGAGCTGTCACAAGTGTCGGATATTTTGTATAATCTTTTCACCAATGCGATCGATGCCATGAAAGCAGGCGGTGTACTCACCGTACATGGAGAACGACGGGGCGGCTATGTGGCTTTAAAGATTACAGATACTGGTGAGGGAATCTCAGCAGATAAGTTATCCAAAATCTTCAATCTGTTTTATTCTACGAAACCGACGGGGACAGGGTTCGGCCTTTGGAGTGCTCGGCGCAATGCACTGGCCAGCGGCGGTGACTTGCACGTTCACAGCCAACGGGGTGTGGGTAGCACATTTACGCTACTACTTCCGCAGGCAGAAAGAGATGGAACATTATGACAGCCATGATGGGAGATAAGAGAATCCTCGTAATTGATCAGCAGCCTTACTGGCGTACATTGGCGACAGATACCTTGAGTCGAAGCGGTTATCTAGTGACATCCCTTTCTTCCTATGATCAAGCAAGAACAGAGGCTGCATCACTCGATCCCGATCTTGTAATTCTTAGTTGTTCTGAGATTGGGGGCGATGAACACAAACTGATTACCGACTTGCTACAGGATCATCATAATTTAATTATTTTTGTAACTTCTTTGTCACAACAAGTAATGCGTAAGCTTTTCATAGCAGGCGCGCGCGACGTGACGAACCGAACAGTTGAAGGTTCTCACTTTGCTGATGTGGTGCAACAAGTACTTCGCCGCCACTCTTGTCGTGATAGTTACGAGCGGGTCAAAGAGGAGGGAATCAGATGAAACGCAGAACAGGCCGTATTCTCGTTGTCGATGACTTGGAAAAGTGGCGGGCAATTCTCTCTGATACACTGAGAATGGATGGATTTTATGTGGATGTTGCAAGTACTGTCAAGGAGGCACTGGAGAGACTAGAGTCCACATTCTATCACTTATTGATCTTGGACATACGCATGGAGGACTCAGACCCAGACAACGTGCAGGGCATGCAGTTTTTACCATTGTTAGAGGAAAGATATGGGTTGGGTACAGCTACGAAAGCAATCATGCTCTCCGCTTACGGTACCCCAGAACAGATGCGTGAAGCGTTTCGCGACTATGCAGTCACAGATTTTCTTGCCAAGCATCACTTCGACAACCTAGCATTCCTTGAACAGGTGCGCCAAGTTATTAATCAAAAACTTGAAATCAATCTAGACTTGCAGATCGAATGGAATAGATTCACTGGAAAGGGTAACGCTCCTGAGCAGGCTGTGACGGGCTTGTGGATTGAAGATCAGTGGGTCAGGCATAACTCTGCACTCCAAGAGCAACTAGTAACAGAGTTGGATGATCTGTTTTGCCGTCTCTTTGCTTCCGCTAAGAGCATCATTGTAACGCCTCTTATGAAAGGAATGAGTGGCACAGGCGTTTTGCGTATACAACCATTTTACGAATCTGGTAGTGGACAACATGTCGTGGTCAAATATGGCGAAGTCGACATGATAGACAAGGAATACGCCAATTTTGAACGGTATGTTCAAAACTATGTCGGTGGCAACCGCCGCACGACAGTTCTTAATCTACAAAGAACCCCTCGACTGGGAGGCATCAGCTACTCTCTTTTGGGTACCACTGGAACTCAACTTGAAAATTTTGGGGATTTTTACAAACGCTCCACCATAGCGGATATCAAAAGGTTTTTGGACCACCTCTTCCTAAACACATGTGGTACATGGTACGCGAACATAGGTAATCTAAGACCATTGTCCTTATCGTCGCATTACCAGGCCGTACTCAAGTATACCGAGGAGTCGCTGTCAGAAGGGTTCGAAAGACTCAAAACCGTTCAGGGAAAACAACAGATCGTCTTCGGTGGGTTGAGCAAACGGAGAGTATTTCCAAATCCGCTACAGTCTGACATAGTTCATACTCAAATCAAGAGTACGTACGAATGCATAACCCATGGCGATCTTAACGCATCCAATATCCTTGTGGATGAGGCTGAACAGGCCTGGCTTATCGATTTTTACCGTACTGGTCCTGGCCATATTTTACGCGACGTAGCAGAGCTTGATACAGTGATCAGAATTACACTGCTTCCTGATGAAATTTCTCTGAACGAACGACTAGAACTCGAAGAGTTCCTTCTCTCGGCCAAGAGCTTTGCTGATGTTGATCAACTTATAACACAGTTCCCCACAAACAATTCTGCTGTTTCAAAGGCATACGCATCTGTTGTGCATTTGCGTCAGATTGCGCGAAATCTCATTGGTAAAAACCCTGGGAATCACATAGAAGAATACTACCTAGCTCTTTTTTATTATGGCATTAACATGATTCGATTCTATAAACTCCCAGTTGTACAACGAGAACATGCCTTGTTGTCAGCATCCCTAATTGTCGAAAAATTGGAGCGTATCTGATGAGACCTTTACGTATTCTTATTGTTGAAGACACTGAGGTCTGGGCTAAGGAAGAGGCATCGATTCTTCGGAAGGGTTTAGGAGATGACATTCAGATCGACGTCGAAGAAGAACTGGCGCAGGCAGAGAGGATCATACAAGATGTTTTCTACGATCTTGTTGTAGTAGATCTGGCTTTGGATGACGATCCGATAAGACCTGAAGAGGGTGATTCTCTAAAAGGAATGGACTTACTTCATAGATTACGCACCTCTGAACCCAACGCCCATACTGGCCTCATTATCGTCACCGGCTGGCCTTATCATGACAATGTGGTTAAAGCCCTGAGCAATTACGGTGCTTCGGGGTTTATACAGAAATCCAGATTTGATGGTGACCATTTTCTGGAGAAGGCAAAAGCTGCAATCGCCCAGGGGAGAATCAATCGGGCTGAGGCTCAACATTCCACCTGTCACCGGTGGATTGTGACGCTTGATAGAAATAGACTGGTTGGTAGCCAGCTGCTCTATCCCAACTATCGCGACACTTACACGGCGAATCCTCATGTCCATCTCGATACATCTGCCCTATTCCGCCGCAGCAACCGGCTGAACCTCGACTTGGATTCTCGCCAACCAGAAAACTGGCGTGAGGAGGCACGGGACCTTGGCAGAGAAGTTTATGCATTGCTGCAACAAGACTCCAAAGTAGCGGAGCATCTAGGACAAGTTCGCCAGCTAGCTACCAATAACCCAAATATTTGGATTCAAGTTGAAGGTCCTGTTGATTTGGTAGGTGTTCCTTTTGAATTGATACGAGATGAACGCACATCTCTCGCCCGGAGCTATCCACTGACCCGCAGAATTGCGCGTGCGGCTGGCAGACTCCAACCATTCCATAAGTTCATCGCGTCTTTTATTGGAGAAAACCGTTCATTGCGCATGTTAATAGTGGGCGCTTCATTACCAGGCGCTTGTGCAGAGGCCCAAGAGATAGCAGATCTACTGGCTCACCAGCTTCGGCAGTTGGCAATTCATCCCAGCATCGATCTACTTCTGAAAGAAGAAGCTACCTGTAAAAAGGTAACCGAACTGTTGAACAAAAAATACCATATCATCCATTTCGCAGGTCACTGTTACGATGAAAAAGCACTTCCAGAGGAGGGAGGATTGGTTCTGGCGGATGGTTCCTTAACCGCAGCAGCTATCCAGAGGCTCATAGAGTGGAACGATGAACTACGACTAGTGTTTTTGAGTTGTTGTCTCGGTGCGCACACAGCAAGCCAGGTAGGAAGAGGAGATCTTTACAGTATTATGGATGGATTCGTCAGCACAGGCGTACCCATTGTGTTGGGATATCGCTGGGCGGTTGAGGATGAAGCGGCGAAGGAACTCGCTCTGTCTTTTTACGATTCTCTTTGGAGAACATTACTGCCAGCCTTTGCACTCCGGGACGCAAGAGCAGAAATTGCAGGGCAAAAAGGTCGCGACAATGCAACCTGGGCGTCGCCAGTCATGGTAGTTCAAAATGACCTCTAACTTTGATGAAATAAATGTCGACAACCGGGATGACTTGGGAGTGAGGCAACCTGCCTATATGACCATAGAACAGCCCATATTGTGGTTGCTCCACGAAGTGAATGGGTTAGGTATCATTCCTCATTATGTTACCCAGATTCAAACTGCTCTCATAGAGGGGCAGATAAACAGAGCGAGAATTGAAAGACACCTTAACCACATCGTCAAGACAGTAAGAGATATACAACAATACGGGCAAGTCATATTTGAACGCAGCTTCGCCTTCGATCTCTCAAACACTGATTTGATGGACTGCATTACTGCCGCAGTTAACGATGTAACTCCCGCTATTCACGAAAAAGGTTTGCAATTTTTGCTAGAAAGTGAGTTCCAAGAATTATCTCTTCACTGCGATCCATTCTGGATTACAGTTGCGGTTCGCAATGTTCTGGAGAATGCTGTCAAATTTACCCCAAATGGAACCATAGCAGTCAGATGTGGGCGATATCAGTCTTGGGTATATATCGAAATCGAGGACACAGGAGTTGGTATCCCAGAAGAGATAATCGGGCGTATTTTTGAAGATAGATTTCAGGCTTCTCGAAAATCAGACGGAATGGGAATGGGATTGCCAATAGTCAAAAGCGTAGTCGAACGGCACGGTGGCACAGTAACCGTAGAAAGTGAAATTGATAAGGGAAGTTCGTTCCGATTGGAGTTACCGACAGCCTCCTCTACACTTATGTCCTGATCAATTTTCTTCGTTCAGCCACAGTAACACACTTTGAGAAGGAGAGGCCATGCCCCGTCTCATCTTTCTTGGTACCGGCGCAGCTGTTCCTAGCAAAGATGGAGAGCGATTTGATAGCGCAACCTGGTTTAGTTTTGGGAAACAGTGCAATCTGCTTATCGACTGCGGTGAAGGCACCAAATACAACTTTCTGCGCGCAAAATGCTCTCTCAACTTGCATCATATCTTCCTTACCCACGACCACTACGATCACATCATGGGAATAACAGGCTTGCTGGCGATGATCGGCTTTCTGAACCACAATGCACCTCCCCTGACTATCTATGGTCCTGAGTCCGCCTTGTTGCGTGCTGATGTACTGGTAACAATGATCCGCTCAAAAGCAGGTGCATCGCCGGGTATGCAGGTAGATTTCTATCCTCTCACAGACAATACATCGGTTGATTTAGCATCTGTGCGAATCACCGCTTTTGCGACATCGCATCACGATAAACCCAGTATCGGTTACATCTTGCAGGATATGGATAGCAACCGCGTGATTGTGACTGGAGATACTATGCTACTCGATTCCTTTCATGATGTAGCGCGAGATGCAGAACTATTAATCGTCAATGCCAACTTCGCGTCTGAACGAGGTGAAACTGCCCAACAGCGAGGGCATATGTCTGTTGCAGAAGCTGTGCAT
>JAHBVG010000096.1 GCA_019637695.1 Caldilineaceae bacterium
GTAGCGACTCAGGTAGATGAGCAACTGGTTGAGCGTGTTCATGTCCACCCGTTTCGGCGTGCGTTCGATCAGCATGTAGACCGTCGAGACGGAAAGCCCAGTTGCGCCTGCAATGTGCGGCAGGTTGAGTGACTCCCCACTCCTACGTCTCGCTTCCTCCAACAACTCTGGCAGATGCCAGTGCATCATCCTCTCCCTCCTCTGGTGGCAGCTTTTGGAAACCAGAACGTTTGTACCATCTTAGCAAAGGTTTCTGACACTGACAATCTGTGGAATCGATATTTTAAGCTTCGGGCAGCAAACTGCTCTCCTCGCGCTCCTGTCGAATGGCAGCCACGGCGGCTCGCCGCACCTCTTTACTGGTTAGTACCGTCACCCGCTCCGCCATTACAAGGCTCTCGTCCGGCACACTGCGCAGCCAGCCCAGCACCATCAGATCCGGTAGATCCGGGTGTGCCACCTGTAGGAAATGTTTCAACTCTTCCGCCTGGCGACCTCGCACCAGCACCTTATGCTGTCCCGACACTTTGGGGCTGTCCGTTTGGAGCAACAGATCGATCAGAGGCATGCATTTTCCCTCCACCTCCATCGTTCGCTCAGCATACTGCATAATGGTCCCAACCAGAAAGACATTATTGTTGCGTCGCATGGATTGTTCCTCCTAATTGTGCAGGTCGTGGTCGTGGATAGAGAGGAGGGGACCTGTCTGCGCCGTCTGCCACATCTCTTCCGCCATCTGGCGCAGCTTTTGACTGAGCAGGGCCAGGTAGATCTCGGTCGAGGTCCGAGCGGGAGCACAGGGGCAGCTATCACAGTTCTGCGCCAGTTCAATCTCGGATAGGCGTAGCGCTACGGCATAACAATCTGATTGAATCTCCTGAAGCGTACTCTTAAGCGAGCGGCTAGACGGACGCTCGGTGTCCTCCAATTGCGTCAAGAGCAGACCAATTCGTTGTGCCAGGCACTTGAGGTCGTCCAGCGAGTCTCGAATGGCTGAAGCATGTTTGCGCGGCAGGGGATGAGCAGCGGGCATGGTTTCCTCCACAGTGGTGTCGTCGGTGAGAGATAAAAGAGCCGGGGCGACGGAGGAAGTCGTGTCGCCGCTTTCCATTGAACAGGAGACGCTGGCGCTGGTCAATCGCGAAAATCGATAACAATTTGGGCTATAGAAATGCGTAAAATCTCCTAAACTTTCTTAATCTATTCGTAAGTAAAATTTATTCCTGCATTCATGTTCTCTCTGGTAGATGACAATTTCTTGCCGATAGACCGCTCGTATGCCGCAATTGCCATTCTTGACGCTGGCGTTTGGATCACTATACTGGCGTTATTCACGTTTTTATTCTTACATTTGCACGCCTCATACTCATTGATGATCCGATGAACCGCCACGTGCCGTTAACATCGATTACTGTTGTTTCTGTCGATGACCATGCCCTGATCCGCTCTGGCATTCGCCATATCCTGGAGCGCCACAGTGATATTTCTCTCGTTGCCGAGGGTGCCTCTGGAGAAGAGATCTTGCCGCTGATTGCCTCGCATCGTCCGGATCTTTTGCTGCTGGATATTCGGCTGCCATCCCGCCCTGACGCATCTGTGCGCCTTGGCAGCCGGCATTCGACCATTGCTTCTGTGCTTGAGCTACGACGGGCCTATCCTGGGACACGTGTGATTGTCATTTCGCAATACGATTCACCACCGCTGATTCGTGCGGCAGTCGCCGCTGGCGTTCAAGGCTACTTGTTGAAAGACGATGGCCTCACAGACGTGCTGGCCGAGGCCATTCGCGTTGTCCACGCCGGCGGCATCTATTTCTCGGAAGAGATCCAGAAAGCGTTGATGACGGGCAAGCTTGGCGCAACACCTCTCCTACAGGGTCGCCAGAGGGAAGTTCTCGAGGCTGTCTTCGCTGAACCAGATCTCCCGCGTGAACAGATTGCCCAGCGTCTCAACATTAGCCCCCACACACTCACCCACTATCTCGGCACCATCTACAGCGCGCTGGGCGTTACCAATCTGGCTGCTGCTTTTGTCAAGGCACTCGAACTGGGACTGCTGGCGCCACCACCGGCAGAGCAGCCAAACGGTGGGGATGTAACATCCCTGTTCCAGACCTTCTCAGACGAGGAGTAACAGAGGAAGATTCTAATGCAATCTGTACCGCAGATCCCGTGGCGTCGAGATTGGCTGTTGCGTCAGGTACGAGTTCCCCTTCTCCTTCTGACGCTAACAGCGATTCTCTTCTATACCTTTGCTGTTGTTTCTTTCGTACCCAATTATCCTTTCCTGTCTCGCTGGACGGACGACGGACGCATGGAGGTGATTGAACCCTATCCCGACACTGCGGCAGAAGGCCTGCTTGCGCCTGGGGATCGAATCCTGGAGATTGATGGATGGCCTGTTCTGCGTTCTCCCTGGCGTCATCTGTTCTCGCAGGACGCGCCTTTCCATCGTTACATTATCGAGCGGAATGGGACTCAGCAGGGGTTGGATCTCCCTGCGCTCCCCATGACCTGGTCTGAAATTCGGCAGCGCACAACGGCGGGCGTTGTGGCCCTGGGGGGCTGGATTGTGGCCACTCTCATTCTGCTTGCAGCGTCTCCACAGCACAAGCAGGCATGGCAAGTTGGGTTGGTGGGACTGGGACTGGCTGTAGCACTCGCCGCGTCCGAAGCCGCACTCTATAATGTGCCCACCGCATGGCTCGTATCAGACGCGTTGATGCCCCTTGTTTCTGTGGCCTTTGTCCAACTCGCACTCCTGCCAGGTGGTGACACCAGTCTCGTTGGTTCTAGAATTCTGGCGGCGGGCTATCTTGTTGCCATTCTAATTAGCGTGGCCTCTCTGTTCAACATGTTGGTTTTGTTGCCACAGGGAACAAGCTTTTTCGCCCACACCGGCATCTTGCTCGATGATCTCATCCTGCTCATGGTGGGTATAGGACTCCTGCTCAATCCCCTGACCCTGCTCTACACCTACTGGCGTGCGTCTGCGCCTGCTCATCGTCGTCAGATCCTGGTGATCCTGCTCTTTACTTGCTTTGCGGTCCTGCCATTGGTTTTCTTGTCTCTGATCCCGCGCCTGCTGATTGGTACGCCCATTTTGCCCTGGGAGATCGGGCTGGCGCTTCTGCTCCTGATACCGGCAGGATACGGGTACGCCATCCACCGCAGCAACTATCTGGATTTGGATCTGATCGTCACCCGCTCCCTCACAGGTCTAGGGCTGATCCTGCTCTTTCTCTCGGTCTATGCGGCGCTGTCGATTGCACTGGCGCTACAACCACTGCTCCATCTGCCGTCACCTCTCTCCACCGTGCTTGCCACAAGCCTCTCCTTGGGGAGCCTTGCCGTTGCCGGAAAACGGATCGAAGACGGAATTCATGTGGTTGTGTACGGTTCTCGCGTGGGCTACACCGAACACATTGAGCGCTACACAGAGAGACTCGCGCGCCATCCAGAACGACAGACATTGATCGGCATCTTTGATGATGTCGTTTCTCTACTCGGCGTGCGCGAAGCATGTCTCCTTCTAGCAGAACAAACATCTCTCGTCCGAGTTGCCCAAACCAAGTTGTGCTCTCAGGAGATAGTCCTGAACATCAGTGAGCTACCGGAGACGGCGCTTGTCCGGGCCTCGGCGCAAACGCACCCCCTGCTCGATACGCACTCCTGGTTGGAGATTGTGATTCCCCTGTACAGCGATGGCCAACTTGTGGGTGCTCTGCTTCTGGGGCCGAAGCTACCGGATGGATTTTTCCACGCACTCGATGTACGCTTCCTCAAGCAGGTGGGATCTGCGCTTTCGATGACCGTAGCCAGCATCCGCCTGTTTGAAGCGTCACGGGCCATGTCTCGACAGCTACTCTGTGTGCGCCAGCAGGAGCGAGTACAGTTAGCGGCAGAGTTGCACGACGATCCGCTGCAACGACTGTCTGTGGTGGCAGGACGGCTGAACCACCTGGCCAATCAGCAGGACGAAGTGGAGTCCCGCCGGGAGTTGACGCAACAGCGTCAGGAACTGCTGGGCGTAGCAAAACAGATCCGTATCATCTGCGCCAATCTGCACCCACCCCTGCTCGAGCAGGGGCTGGAATTGTTGGTCCGTGATGTGGTGGAAAGCATGCGTCGGGATATCGAGATCATGACGACGCTTCATCTCGATCTGCCGGCTGACTTTCAGCCGCCGTCCGCAGTTGTGATGACTGTTTATCATGTGCTTAAAGAAGCGCTGAACAACGTGCGTAAACACGCCCATGCCTCCGCTGTACACGTTTCATTGGTTGCCAACGAGAGTCTGCATCTGCGCGTGGAGGACAACGGCTGTGGTTGCGATCTCGGCAACGCTTCTCTCTCCGATCTATTGCGTACGTATCACTTTGGGATTGCCGGCATGCACGAATGGGCACGGCTTGTTCAAGCGTCCCTAACCCTTTCTACACCGCCTGAAGGGGGAACAGTCGTTGATTTGACCGTACCCCTGTCAGCGAAAGGTTCCCATTTCGCCACATTCATGCATTAACGAAAGGAAATCACCATGTCCCAGCTTGATCACCAACTCACCACCGCCGTCGAAGAAGCAGAAGCCATTGCCTGCATGATCGGCATGGACACACCTGATCTGTTGATCCTCTCGCAAGCCCAGCGTGTCCTGAACGCCCATGTCTACGCGGCCGTTCAGCACCTGGATCTCCCAGAACACATTCTCATTCATGATTTCAGAGCCGATGATCCAGGTATACAGCGCACGTAACTTACAAAATGCCCAGCAACAGGTAGAGATGACGATGAGCAATTCAAGTGAAGACATCGTTCACGGGATGCCGCTTTGGACGGGGCGTGAACAGACCTTTGCGACAATGCGCTTTTGCCGGCGTTGGCGACCTGCGCTGTTGGTGGTTCGTCCGAGGAAGCCTTGCCGCTGACGGCAGCCTGGGTCCTATCCAATCTGGCTTCGGATCTCTTTGACGATCTCCAGGATCAGGATGAGAAACACCACCCGTGGATACAGTGGCCGCCCGATCAGGTCATGATGACGGGATTGGGGCTTCTTTTTGCGGCGCAGCAGTCACTTGCCTCTCTGAACACGACGCAGGAAACGCACCGCGCAATTTTGGAGCGTTGGGCGCGGACGGGCCTGCTGGCAGCGCAGCAGCAGGCGGCTGAACGTCCTCACACCACAGCCGCCTACTTTCGCCAGATTGCCGCTAAATCTGGCATGATCTATGCAACCGTCACCTGGAGCGGCGCACGCTTTGCCGGTGCGTCCTCCGAAACAGTGGCAGCGCTGGAGGAGTACGGGCTTGCCGTCGGCATGCTGCTCCAACTGCGCGATGATTGTTGGGACTTCGGCGTTGAATCGGCAGGGGATCTACAGGCGGGTCGGGTCACACTGCCCTTGCTGTATGCATTGTCTCGAATGGACCACCCACGCCACGGCCAGTTGCAGACACTGTGGAAAACGGTAAATCGCTCGCCTGAAGAGACACAGGAGATCGGTGTCATTCTTCAGGATATGGATGCGTTTCGATTCGTCGTTGCCATGGCCCGAGTCTACGAACAAAAGGCATTGGCAGCGCTGAAGCCATTGCCGGTCGAGCACACAGCGACGCTGTACAGCTATGCCACGCATCTATTCGAGACGTTGCTGAATCGTACAAGCCAGCCATAGGCGAACCCTGAACGGTAGAAGCGATGGAACATTCAAGTGTAGATACTGCGCCCTATCTCGCAGTTCGGAACCTGCGCAAGCAGTATCCGAAACAGGCGCAACCAGCCGTGGACGAGGTCTCTTTCACCCTTGCATCGGGACGACTCCTGGCATTGCTGGGGCCAAATGGGGCGGGTAAGACCACCACGATTAAAATGATCGCAGGGCTTGTGCTGCCCTCGTTTGGAGAGGTGCGCGTCCTGGGGCAGGATGTGATCCAGCAACGTCAGGCTGCCATGCGACACATAGGCGCTGTGTTGGAGGGAGCGCGCAATCTCTACTGGCGCCTCTCGGCCTGGGAGAACCTGCTCTACTTTGGCGCCGTTCGATTGGTGCCGCCCAGAGTGTTGCGCCAGCGAGCAGAGGAACTTCTCCACCTGGTGGGACTTCACGACGACAAAGACCGCGAGGTCCGCCACTTCAGCCGCGGCATGCAACAGAAGCTGGCCATTGCTGCGGCGCTTCTACATGATCCGGATCTTCTGCTTCTCGACGAGCCGACGTTGGAGCTGGACGTGGAAGCGGCGCGCGTCGTAGAGAAGACAGTAATCAACCTGGCGCGCGAGCGGGGGAAGGCCATTGTCCTCACCACACATCAGATGGATCTAGCGGAACGAGTTGCCGATGAGATCTTTGTGATCCACCGCGGACGACAGGTGGCATACGCCGAAACAAATCAGCTGCTTCAGGAATACAACCTGCATCGACAAACTGTGCAGGTATCCCTCTGTGCGCCGCTGGCGTCACAGCAACTGGCCGATCTGCAGCAAACCTATCCCGCTCTGTCCATCAGCGGCAATGGCCGATTTCCATCGCTCACCTGCACCATTGATGAACAGGCCACGCTGGTCCAACTGCTTGCGCATCTGGATCGGGCAGGCATCGGCATTGAAACCGTTTCCTATCAACGCGCCCGGCTCGAGGATGTCTTTGTGAGCCTGACGACGGGAGCACAGCCGTGACCGCCTATCTACGTCTGCTGGGGGCCGAGATGCGCCGGGAACTGCGCCACACGCAGACCTATGCCCTGGAATTCGTCGGCGACCAGGTTCTCTTCATCGCCGGGTTCTTCTTACTGTCCGGTCTCTTCCAAATCCTGGCAGGAGGCGAGTACACATCGCCCCAACTGCTCCTCTCGCTAATAGGCTTTCTCACCTGGCGCGTGGCCGATGGCTGCATTCTGCGCACGGTCAACCACGTGGTGATGGAGAGTCAGTGGGGAACCTTGGAGCAATTGTGGCTTGCCCCTGTGTCGCCCCTGTGGCTCCTCGCTGTGCGCAGTCTGGTGATCCTCATCACTTACTGCCTGCGCGTTGCCATCATGGGGGCAATCCTGCTGCTGTTGCTGGGGCTGGATCTGGATCTGAGGATGCTGCCCATTCTGTTCGTCCTCTTTCTTATTTCACAGGCAAGCGCGTTTGGCATTGCCTATCTGCTCGTGGGGTTGCAGTTGGTCTACAAGAGCGTTGCCTCCCTCACGCTGGCCATCTCCACGGCATTGCTCTTTGTGACAGGGGCGCTGGTGCCGTTGGACCACGCACCCTGGCTGGCCTGGCTGGCGCAGATCCTGCCACTGGGGCCTGGCATTCGTCTCTTGCAGGAGTTCCTTCGCCAACCGCACCTTTTCCCACAGATACTCATCTCCTGGCAGGGCGTCTGGCTGGTCTGCCATGCACTCCTCTATCTGGGGTTAGGGTTGCTGGCCCTACGCCAGGGGGAAGAGCGAGCACGCCTGCTGGGACAGTTGGCGCAGTATTGAAAGGGGCAAACCATGCAGAGTCTTCGCCTGTTTGCAGCAGAACTGCGGCGCCAGTGGCAACAGTCCTGGTCGTACCGCTTCGATTTGCTGGGGGATCTCCTGCTCTGGCTCATTTCGTTTCCCCTGATGCTGGTGCTCTTTGCAGGGGTGGCAGACGGGTATGGACGCCAGGAGCAGATGGCGGCGCTGATCGGCTTTCTGGTCTGGAATTTGACCATGAGCGTGATCAGCGCCACGACCCGGGACCTGGTGCAAGAGATGCGCACGGGCACGCTGGAACCGTTGCTACTTTCTCCAGTCTCGCCCCTCCTCCTCTTTCCCCTGCGCGTGGTCGCTGCCTTTGCGACGCAGGCCCTGCGCACGCTGCTCCTGGGAGCGCTGCTAATGCTCGTCCTCCATCTGCCCCTGGTGTTCAATGGAGCGGCGCTGGCGGTTCTGCTCTTGACGGTGACAGGCGCGTTGGGCATGGGGCTGTTGTTGGGGGGCATTGCGCTGGTCCACAAACAGATCGCCAGCCTGATTGGCGTGATTTCCCTGCTCGCCCTCCTGGTTACCGGCGCGCTGGTGCCGCTCAACAGCCTGGGCGCGATGTTTGTCGTGCTCAAGTGGGTTGTGCCGATCACCTGGGGCATCGATGCCCTGCGCGCCATCTTGCTGGAGAACGCAGGTTGGATCATGCTGTGGCATGACTTCACCTGGCTGGGTTTGAGCATTCAAGCATTTCTGTTTGTTTTAGTGGGCAGTTGGGTCTTCCAGTGGGGGCTGGAACAAGCCCGTCGCGACGGTTCCCTGGCCGTATACTAAGCAGACCTGGGCTTCTCAGCCACAGTACCCCGCCCGCCTCTCGGCCAGGCGGAATGGGGATAGGCCCCTCCGCCACCCCCACTCTGCCACTCGGACTTGCGTCCTCGGGAGAGGGGTGGGCGGCCTGGGCCATGAGAACGGACCCAGGGTCCTGAGTGTCGGGGACCGAGACCGTTCTCATGAAAGAGATCTTACAACCAAAGTCGTTTTTGCAGAAGTGACGCAGGTTAACTAGCGCCTGCGCATCATCCTTGTGGTCGGGGTATTCTCCGGCGAGGAGCTGCCCAGGGATGACCCAGTACGAGTCGGGATGGGACGGCGAGGGGCAAGGTGGGTGTCATCAGTGGTTAAATCTCATGGTCTTTGGATTCGCCCTGTTACAAACTCACCATAGATCTGTACGATTATAGCCAAATTGCGACACTACCCAGCCTGGTTGTCTACGATAACGCCGACCACCAGTGGAACATGGCCAGCCATTCGGCGCTGGTTTCGTTCAGATCGATGAAGGTGAGGTCGGCCAATCCAATCGTGTACTCCCTGCCCTCCCACCGAACGTTTGCAACCCTACCCCGGCGCAGGCTACTGGCTGATTCGTCCAGCCCCAAGACTTCGACTGTCTGGACTGCCCACTGCGCCGTCAGCGGCCAGTCCAGACGCTCGTTGAGGGTGATGAGAACCGCCATGAACTCCTCTTCATCGTCGTAGCAATCGACAGAGAATTCGTCTACCTCCTATGGACTCAGGCCGCCGTCCGTGAGAATGTGACTGAGAAGGCGTTCTCCACTATAGATTTCGCTCAGAAGTTGATTGACACCTTGTCGTTGTAGTCTGCGATTCATGAGAGGTTACTTAGGCAGACTCAAGAAAATAAGCGACCGAAAGTCCCCGGCACTTTCGTCCAAGCGAATGGTCTGGGGGGATAACGCCCCCCTGAGTTCGTGAAGTGCTGGGGACTTGGGCGGATACTTTATTTCTTAGATGAGCCTTATTCAGCCATTCCATGCGTGTCAATTCGACGAACGGGATCATCTAGTTTGGCCGGTGCTGGCAACGTCTCCATTGTTACCTGTAATTCTTGAAAACGACGGGCAGAAGGAAGCAGCCGTCGTTCTAGAGATCCAATGGCATCATTATACGAGTTCACTGTGCGCCCCAGGTTGGCCCCAACGTTGCTTAAGTGATCGACAAATTTCGCCAGGCGGCTGTATAGTTCTTGCCCTTCCTTAACAATTTCCTGGCTATTCTCAGTCAGTCGGCGCTGTTGCCACCCTATAATGGACCCAATAATATGGACAGTGAAAAGGTCAAGAATAAAGTCCCAAGAGAGCCATGCGAAAACAATACAGTGCGACATTCAAAGCAGAAATCGTTCGAGAGATCTTGAAAGAAGAAAAGACGCTGAGCCAACTGGCGTCAGAAAAAGGAGTGCATCCCAGCCAGCTCAAAGAGTGGAAAAAGATTGCAGTGAACAGCTTGCCGGAACTGTTCAATCCCAAAGGGCAGACAGTGGATAAGTTGGCCCAACAACACGAACAGCAGGTAGAGGCACTCTACGCAGAAATCGGCCGACTCACGACGCAGGTGAACTGCGCCCAGGGGCACCCGAAAAAAATCTGGTCTCCAGCCTGATGGCAAGTGAACGGCGGGCGCTGGTCGAGCGTGAACAACCAGAACTCCCTTTGACCGTTCAGGCGGAGTTGCTCGGGGTTAGCCGTTCCAGCCTCTACTATCAACCGCGGATGCCGTCAGCGGAAGAGGTGGCCATCAAGCATCGCATCGACGAGATCTATACAGCGTGTCCGTTTTTCGGGTCACGTCGTATCGCCGTCGAGTTACGCCAGGCTGGAATGAGCGTCAATCGCAAGGCCGTGCAACGACACATGCGGGAAATGGGGATTGCCGGCGTCTGTCCTGGTCCAAACTTGAGCAAACGCAACCAGGCTCATGCCATCTACCCCTATCTGCTGCGCAACGTCACGGCCACTTACCCGAATCACATCTGGGGCATTGAAGTTCGGGACTTATATTTTGCCTCCATCTCTGTCTTGACAATGGGGTCCACTTCAATGGTGCAATCGCCATCGTACATCATTTGTTGGATTCCGATGGCGCTTCCGACAGGGAATAGGGCGGTAATCCTGCCAGTAGCCTTCTCCTCATTATCCTCTTTTCGCTCAGCCATTCCTACTCTTTTGGACTGATACTGCAGGCGTCATTATCTTTTACAATCGCTGTATCAGTCACACACGTATCCAAGCTGTATACCAACAAGAGAGGAACCCATGAACACAACTACTGTTAAGCAGACTCGCCAGCCATTCGGAATCAAGAAATTTCCCTTTAGTGCCATCATTATCAGCATCGTCCTCGTCATCGCTATTGGGCTAGGGATCATGATGCTGCGCATGAACTATGTACCCGTTGAACTGGATACTTCTACCACTCGCATGACCGAGCAGGGGATCTATGAGATCAGCTACACCTCGGATTCCGGCGGCGTGCCGATCAACCAGATACAAAATTGGACACTGAATGTAAAGACGGCAGAGGGCCAGCCAGTGGAAAGCGCTGCTATCACTGTGGATGGAGATATGCCCCAACATGGACATGGACTGCCCACCCGCCCGCAGGTAACTGGTTACCTGGGCAATGGCGACTACAAAGTAGAAGGGCTGAAGTTCCACATGCCTGGCTGGTGGGTGGTGGATTTTGTGGTCACCGCCGACGGGCAGACCGATCAAGTACGCTTTAACATGATGCTGAAGTAAGGCCGATTTCCGAAAGATGGAGAGTGGTTGATGCCATTCTCCATCTTTCTATAGAAGGGGTAGGGAACCATGACACCGCATTTCTCTCGAACTGTGATGATTCTGCTCGGTGGCATCATCCTGGTCTCCAGTAGCATTGCCGCCTACCTGTTCTGGCCGCGCTCAGCCTGGAGTAAAGATGAGATCGCCACCTTACGCTCTCTTTGGATCGGCAGTCTGCCTCCGTTGGCTCAGGATCCGTCCAATCAGTACGACGATGACCCGGCAGCAGCAGCATTGGGTGAGAAGATCTTCTTTGACACCCGTTTCAGCAGCAATGGACAGGTTGCCTGCGCCACTTGCCACCTGCCCCAGCTTGATTTTCAGGATAGCAAACGTCTCTCCGAGGGGGTGGGCGTCACCAACCGGCGCTCTATGCCGATTGCCGGTATGGCCTACAGCCCCTGGTTCTTTTGGGATGGGCGCAAAGACAGTCTGTGGGCGCAGGCGCTCGGTCCGTTGGAGAACCCGGTAGAGCATGGCGGCAACCGTACACAGTACGTCCACCTGATCGAACAGTATTACAAAGTCGAGTATGAAACCCTCTTCGGCGCGCTGCCGGATCTCGCCGGTTTCCCCGCCAGCGCGGGTCCTGTAGAGGATGCTGTCGCCCGCGCCGCCTGGGATGCCATGAGCGCGCAAGAGCAAGAAATTGTCACCCTTGTCTTCGTCAACATAGGCAAGGCTATCGCTGCCTACGAACGGCGCATCATGCCTACTCCCTCTCGCTTTGATGACTATGTAGAAGCGGTAGTCGCAGAGGATGAGGAGACCATGAAAGACACGCTAACGCCCGACGAGGTGGCGGGCCTGCGCCTCTTCATCGGCAAGGCGAATTGTCTGCAATGTCACAATGGGCCTCTCTTCACCGACAACCATTTCCACAACACGGGCGTCCCGGCTGCGGCAGATCTGCCCGAGGATCGGGGACGAGCGTTGGGGGCGCAGCAGGCGTTGACGGACGAGTTCAACTGCCTGAGCCGTTACAGTGACGCCGGACCAGACGACTGTGCCGATCTGCGCTTCATGATTGCAGAGGGTCACGAGCTGGAGCGGCAGTACAAGGCGCCTTCGCTGCGCAACGTGGCCGAACGTGCTCCCTATATGCACGCCGGGCAATTTAGATCCCTGGACGAGGTGGTGGCACATTACAGCCAGGCGCCCGAGGCGCCGGCAGGACACAGCGAACTGGAGGCCCTTGCTCTGACAGCGCAGGAAAAGCATCAGTTGATCGCTTTCCTGCGTACCCTGAGCGCGCCTTTGTCGATAGATTCACCGCTGGCATTACACGCGGAATCAGAGGGGCTGCCATCCAAACAGTAGATAAATATGCTACAAACCGTGTGATATTCCAGGCAAGAACGCATTAAGGCTGTACTAGTGCAACAGCGCGCCGGTCGATGATCCGGCGCGCTGTTGCTGTATGATTACGGGAGCAGCAGCATGTTTCAGTGAGTTGTTCAGTGCCTCCATAGCCATCCGGTAGAGTTCATCCTCTACAGCGTGCGGCAGATTGACAGTTCCCACCACATTCACCGTTGACCGCACGCCCGCGCGTTTTTCGACGGCATCCAATTGTTGCCAAACCCTACTGGTCCAGCGTCAGCGGACGCAATCGCTGGACCAATAGGCACATCTCCTTGAGGGCCTATTGGGCTATATCTCCGATTTACCCCATATGTTCGTGGACCCGTTCCAGGTTCCCGCTCTGCGCTGGCGTTTGCTTGCCTCGGAGAGCAGTATGCGATAAACGGCCTGTGTCACTGAATTGTGCAGATCGCGTGCCAGCCGTTGCCGCTCGGCCAGGGTAGCCGCTTGTTTTGCCTGTTCATAGAGACGTGCATTCTGGATGGCCTGCCCAGCGCGCTGCGCCAAGACTGTAAAAAAGCATATATCCACCGCTGAAGACGCGGATCTGGCAGTAGTTCATGCCGAAGACGCCATAGATCTGGCCGTCAATATGGCTCCGACCATATAGACAGTCGCCGATCCAAAACTACCGTGCAAATAAGAATGAAAACCGTGGGCTGAGTATGCTTATCGCACAGGTGGGGGAATCGTTAAACAGATCGAGAACATTCCATAGTGAGGTGAATTTCTGTGCGAATGTACAACCTGGCTACCTGGTTTGTGGTTGGTACGCTGCTTGGTAGTCCGCGAGGAGTGGATTAAGGGGTGAGGGCCAGTTGCTGGGTCCAGCCAATCTCGAAGGCTAGACCCAACAACTGAATGGAGATGCCATTATGGATGGAAATGCTACTGCGCCGCAGTAGCTAATACTCGCCTGGCGCGCCATCGATATTCTAACCACAAGAGAGATCCTAGGCTTAACGCGCCGATGAGCAATGCAGGCAACAGGCGCAGGAGCGGCCACTGCCGAACTGCCAGCGTCAGATGTTCGGTGGGATATTCCAGCGAGAGCGCTGCGCTCTGTGCATCCAGCGTACTGCTACGCCGGGCTAGATCGGTGAGGGTCACGTCAAAGGCAAAGGGAGGCGTGTCTATATCGGTCGCCATCTGTGGATAGAAAAATTCAATGGTCAACCGCTGTTCACGTTGGAGCCACGCCATCAGCGCGTCTACGGGAGCCGAAGCATCGCCGGGCACCAGGATACGGTCAAAGCGGGGAGCGCTTGCGAAATCAACGCGGGGGACCAAATAGAGACCGTGGCGAGACCGAATGGCCTTACGCTCTGGCGCCACCGTGACGGTGTGAGCAGTGTATGTGCGCCCATAGCTGTCTAAAAGCGCCGTCAGGTCGATCTCGCCGACTTCATCAAAGAGATAGACGCCGAAGGTCTCCTGCTTCAGAATCAGGCTAGCGTTCAGATCCCGCGCCAGCTGTGGGCCGCGCGAAACAGCCAGATCATAGTCCGATGATTCCAAGAAGTGTACATGGGGGTAATGGAGCTTGTGCGCCGTTGCCACCGCCGTCTCGATGCCCATTAACTTCTGAATCGCATAGAGGCTGGCGTCGATGCCGGCGGTGATCCCGGCTGAAGTGATGGTCCGTCCATTGTCGGTGTAGCGCACATTGCGTACCAACTCAAGCTGCGGGTATCGACTCTCCAGCAGCGGCAGATAGTTATGATGGCTTGTCACCTTGCCTCCATCGACCAGCCCTGTTTCGGCCAGGGTATGGGCGCCGCCACAGATGGAGACGACTAGCGTTTTCTCCCCAGCACGGTCTCGAATCCACTCGACAATCTCTGGGTTCTCCGGGTTCTGGATAAACGGGATGACGATCACGTCAGGGTTGCCGCCCAGCAACTCATCTAACTCGGCAAACGAGTAGTCGGGTAGCATATCCACGCCTCCCCACAAGAAGGGGGTGAAGATGCGTTGCGGCGCTACGGTATAGACATTGAACGCTTCCGAGGCGGCGAATACCTCAAAGGGGGCCAGCAGGTCGGTGATCTCCGTGCCTTCGTTGCTTGCCAAAATTGCAACGGTGGGCTTCCCCGGATCGTGGATCGGGCGGGGTAGATCGGCGTTCGCGTCGAATGGAGGCGGCGGAGCGATAAGGGTGGCGTTGGACTTCATCATGACCAGATAGCTCAAGATCAACACCGGCACGGCGAAAGTCGCTACATAGCCTACTGTCCTTGCGATAAAAATCCCCAGGCGTTTTGCAGTTAACATAGATAGAGTCCTTTCTTTCGGTAAATGGTTTGGGGTGAAATTGAAACGGATACTTTCCGTTTCATGTCCTTCACCCAATGCGGTGAACCAAGACGACTCTATCTTATAAAGGATGGCGCGTTCCAACATGGATCAGCCAGCCAGCCTCTTCTCCATCAAAATGTGCGTAATTCTTCTCCCACATTTAGATGAGTTAGTTACCCCTGCCTACACATCCAAGATATGCTCCGGTTGTTGCCACAACACAATCTCACGGGGTAGCCCCAGGAATCTAGTAAACCAGATCTCGGTGGGAACACTGAGCGCGCTTGATGGCTTCGTGATATCATGGTGACACAATCGTGCCGTCATTGTTCACAAATGAGCTATGCGTGTCTGACTTGCTCCTGACCACCAAGTTTCATACTCCACCAACTCGGTCCAACCTTGTCACACGGGCCCGTCTGTTCGAACGCCTTCAGGTCGGTCTGACGGGCAAATTGACTCTCATCGCAGCTCCAGCTGGCTTCGGCAAGACGACGCTGCTGAGCGCGTGGCGCGCGACGGAAACAGGTGGCGCCCTGCCGTTTGCCTGGGTGTCGCTCGACAGTATGGATAATGACCCGTTTCAATTCTGGACTTACGTCATTGCTGCCATTGACACGCTTGCACCAGGCGTCGGTGCGACCCCTCTTACACTGCTTCAATCGCCGCAGCCACCGCCGATAGAACGTATTTTGACGAGCGTGCTTAATGCTTTCAGCGTTCTGCCAATGGGCGATGCTGTCCTCGTTCTTGACGACTATCACTTGATCACGGCACCGGCTATTCACGGTGTGCTGGCGTGGCTGCTCGACTATCTACCCCCAAACCTGCATATGGTCATCATAACGCGTTCAGATCCGGCGCTGCCACTGGCTCGCCTACGCGCACGTGGGGCCATGACCGAAGTGCGTGCCAACGATCTTCGCTTCACTCCTGATGAAGCAGCCACCTTTCTTAATCAAACGATGGGCTTGTCTCTCACCTCCGCCGACGTAGCCGCGTTGGAGGCCCGCACTGAGGGCTGGATCGCAGGGCTGCAACTGGCGGCACTGGCAATGCGCGACCACCGCGACCGCAGTGGCTTCATCCGCGCCTTTAGTGGTAACAATCGCTATATTGTGGACTACCTGGCAGATGAGGTGTTGGCATCGCAGCCGGCTCACATCTACACCTTCTTGCTCCATACAGCTATCCTCGACCGCATGTCCGGCCCGCTGTGTGATGCCGTAGTAGGGTCAGAAACACGCGACTTGGAACCCACTGCGCACACTCCGCGCGCAGGTCTCTCAGCCTCCAGCCAGCTCCTACTTGAAGAGCTAGAACACACAAATTTGTTTGTCGTGCCACTGGACGATAATCGCCAGTGGTATCGTTACCACCATTTGTTTGCTGAGGTGCTGCGGCAGCATCTGACAAATGGCACACCTGCCGAAGAGATAGCCATCTTGCATGGCCGCGCCAGTGTGTGGTACGAACGGCAAGGGTTCGTCGTCGAAGCGATGCACCACGCACAGATGGCGACAGATCAGGTGCGGATTGCCCACCTGATTGAGCAGCACGGCCTGCGCATCATCGTCGCTGGGCAAGTCCAGACCGTACTGGGCTGGCTGAGCGCGCTACCGGAGGCGTGGTTCCGCGCCCACCCGCTGCTCTGCACTATCCACGCCCTGGCCCTGTTGTTCACGAATCAGCTAGAGGCCGCCGAGGCCCGCATCCGGGATGCAGAGTCATGCATCCAACCCAACACACCAGCCGCCGAAGCCCAGATCATCCAGGGCCGTGCCGCGGCGATCCGCGCCAATATTGCCCGCTACACCGGCGATCTCGCCGGCTCCGTCGCCTTCGGACAGCAGGTGCTACGCTTGCTGCCGGAGAGCGAGACCATTGCCCGCACGACTGCTATGTTGCATCTCGCGCGCGCCTTTCGTGTGAGCGGCGATGTGAGGGGCGAGGTAGAAGCACGCGCCATTGCGGTGGTCGCACCGTTCCGTGCTGCGGATCACCTATTGGGAACGTTGGCTGCGATCACCAACCTGGCCCGTCTGCGGGTGCTGCAAGGCCGGCTCCACGCCGCAGCCGCCACCTTTGGCGAGATGGCCCAGATCGCAGCCGAACCTGATCATCTGCTGCTCGAAGGGCCGGCCTATTATGCAGGTATGGGTGATCTGTTGCGCGAGTGGAATGAGCTGGATGCAGCCGAGCAGCACCTTACCCAAGCCATGGAACAGTTGCAGGGCAGGTTAGTGACAGACGCTGAGGATGTAGCACTCGGCTATTTGGCCCTGGCGCGTTTGCAGCATGGGCGTGGTGAGTACGCTACGGCCCAGCTGACGCTGGAAAGCTATATGGATCTAGCGCGCCGACGCGGTTTTGTCTCCCCTCTGCTGTCGCGCGCGGCCGCGGTTCAGGCACACTTTGCGCTGGCCGAGGGCAACCTTGCGTTCGCCGTCGCCTGGGCGGATACGAACAGCTTGAATGCATTAGATGAACTCCCCTTTGTGCGCGAAACGGAGTACCTCATCTTGGCGCGGATCTGGATTGCCCGGGCGGGCACCGACCCTAGTGGCTCTTGGCTTCAACAGTCTCTGCGCCTTCTCGAACGTCTGATGGAAGACGCCACTACCAAGGCGCGTATGAGCAGCGTACTGGAGATCCTGATTGTGCGTGCGCTGGCACTGTGGGCGCAGGAAGCGCGTAGTAACGCGCTGGCAACGCTCGCACAGGCAGTAACCCTCGCCGCGCCGGAAGGCTACATCCGCCGCTTTGTGGATGAGGGCATGGCAATGATGACAATGCTTCACACCGCCGCTGCACACGGCATCGCGCCCGACTACCTAACCCGGCTTCTAGCGGCCTTCCCTGCAACGCCGAATGTGCAACCGGGTGTGAGCAAGCAAGCTTGGCCTGTACAGCGTTCGGCGTTCAGCGTTGAGCCCCTCAGCCAGCGCGAGTTGGAGGTGATACGCCTGATTGCCGATGGCAAATCCAACGGCGAGATTGCGCAGATCCTGATGATCGCGCTCAGCACCGTCAAGACCCACACCAACAATATTTTCAGTAAGTGGCAAGTCACCAGTCGCACCCAGGCGATTGCACGAGCACGCGAGTTGCAACTGCTCTAGCTCCACCCCCTCTCAAACGATAAATCCACCCACCTCCTCACCATCAGTCCACCTTTGGTTGGATGCGGCTCCACCCAGGAGCCCGCTACGCTGTGCCTATGCTTCATTCGGGACCTAGAGATAATGGCACGCCAAAACAGGATACAAAACTATCACATACTCAGGAGGAATTCTGATGCTAGCAATTGTTTTTCACAATTATGGTTCACCAGACGTATTGAAACTGGAAGAAGTGCAAAAGCCGGTTGCGCAAGAAAATGAAGTGCTGGTCAAAGTCGTTGCCGCATCCGCCGCGGCGGGTGACTGGCATCGCATGCGTGGCGCACCCTATCTGTTGCGCTTATCGGAAGGGTTGCTCAATCCCAAAAACCCGAGGCTCGGTGCAAGCGTCGCGGGGCGGGTTGAAGCCGTGGGCAAGAATGTAACACAATTTCATCCCGGCGATGCGGTCTTTGGTGACTTGTCTGCCAGTGGGTATGGCGCTTTTGCCGAGTACGTCGCCGCCCCTGAAAGCGCCTTCGTGCTGAAGCCCACCAATCTGACCTTTGAGCAAGCCGCCGCTGTCCCGGTGTCGGCGGTTACCGCCTTGCAAGGACTGACTGACCTGGGACGAATTCAGCCAGGGCAGAAGGTGCTCATCAATGGTGCGTCTGGCGGTGTAGGTACCTTTGCGGTGCAGCTTGCCAAAGCCTTAGGTGCTGAAGTCACCGGCGTGTGCAGCACAGGCAAAGTCGCGATGGTGCGTGCGCTGGGTGCGGATCATGTCATCGACTACACCAAAGAAGATTTCGCCCAAAGTGGCAAGCAGTATGACCTCATTCTTGCCGCCAATGGCTATCAGCCGTTGTCCGCCTATCAGCGTGTTCTGGCTCCCCAGGGCATTTATGTCACGACGGGCGGTTCCATGCAGCAGATGCTCGAGGCCATGATCCTCGGCCCTCTGCGCTCCAAGCAGGGTGGGCAGACCATTGGGAACTTGCTGGCAAAACCCAGCCAAAAGCATCTGAGCATTGTGAAAGATCTTATCGAAGCGGGCAAGGTGACACCTGTTATCGATAAATGCTTCCCCTTGCATGACGTTGCAGATGCAGTCCGCTATGTTGAAGCTGGGCATGCCAAAGGAAAAGTCGTAATTGCGGTCGAGCATAACGGCACACCCTAACAATAGGTGCCGGTGGGTGAGGATCTGTGTTCTTAATCAATACTTCTGGATTGCGACGGCTTACGGTTCCTATTTCACTTTACCGCGCAGAACCGGGAGGTACCCATATGTGCAGGAGTTGGTGGCGGCGGGCAAGATCAAGGCCGTGTTGGATCGCTGCTATCCGCTGACCGAGGGAGCGGAGGCGCTGCGCTATCAGGAAGCAGGGCACGCCAACGGCAAAGTGGTGATGGGACATGACGCGGCGTGATCATACCAGGGCCGTAGCTAGACGCGACGCCCGTCAACCGAAATGCGCTGGGTGGAAGGTAAGAATGGCACTACACTATCAAATTACCGTCAATGAAATGCTTGATGCTACTTGGTCGGCCTGGTTCGATGGCTTGACGATCACACACAATGCCGACGGCAACACCCTGATCACGGGACTGGTTCGCGACCAAACCGCGCTCTACGGCTTGATCGACAAGGCGCGCGACCTGGGATTAACCCTCATTTCTGTCTATCGTATCAATCAACGTGAGAAAGGAGTTTTCCCGATCCAGAGGATTGATAAAGAAAACGGATAAACGTTATTTGTAAGACTTCATCGACCATTGTTCATGTTCAACCAGGAGAAAACACGATGACGACCAAAGTCGAAATAAACACCTATAGAACGACCGCAGCAGTCGTAGGGGCAATGTACCTCGTGGGGTTCGTTGTAGGCATCGGTGGGGAGATGCTCATCAAGTCCGTTATCGGTGCGCCGGATCACCTTGCCACCGTTTCCGTAAACAGCATGATGCTGGCAATCGGCGCACTACTCTGGTTGGTGGCCGTCGTTGGCGACGCCGCTCACGGGGTCTTAATGTTCCCAGTCCTGAAGCCACATGGCGAGCGTATTGCCATTGGCTACCTCAGTGGCAGGATCATGGATGCCGTCTTTGTTGCCATCATGGTTCTTTTCCTTCTCCTTCAAATACCATTGGGCAACGAGTATCTGAAAGCTGCGGCCCCCGACACTTTCTACCTGCAAGCCCTAAGTGCTGTGTCCGTAGCGGCGAGCCAGTATGCTTACCAGATCGGCATGAGTACGCTTGGGATAACTGGTTTGATGCTTTGCTACACATTGTATAGAGCAAGGTTAGTTCCGCGCTGGCTGGCAGTCTGGGGCTTCGTTGGCTACGCGATCATTTTTGTCGGCATGGTATCGGAAATGATGGGCTCCGGTTTGGGTCTGGCTTCCTCGATCCCAGGCGGCCTGTGGGAGATGTTCATCGGGGGATGGCTGATCCTCAGGGGATTCAATTCTTCCGCATTCGTTTCCCAGGCTACGAGAACCAGCAACCCGGCAGAATCACTTTTACCCTTGCCAGAACCAGTAAAATCGTGAATAGCGCCTAAGGCGTGCGAACTGGGATTAACACTGATCGAAGTCTCACCTTGCACTCCGGCCTCGTCTGCGGCTGGCGCGCCGTAACCCTACTTATCAACGCTACTAAATGGCATAGGAACTCACAATGACACCTTTGACGAACACGATGCATGTACCAACCGCAGATGGGCGCACTGGAAGCAAGCGAATACGCCGGATCGCCCTTGGTTTGGGCGTGGTACTCGTCCTGTTCGCTGGCCTGGCGCTGGCCGGGGCGAGCTATGAAGCAATCGCCGCCCGCGGGGACGCGCAAGCCTATCCGGCGCCTGGCCAACTCGTTGATGTAGGCGGCTACAGCCTGCATATCCAGTGTGTTGGCACGGGCGCCCCTACAGTGGTGCTTGATGCCGGGCTGGGCGGCACGTCGCTCGACTGGAACCTGGTCCAAACGCAGATTGGGCAGACGACCCGCGTATGTGCCTACGACCGCGCCGGCATGGGCTGGAGCGAGAACAGCCCGGCGCTGCGCACCCCGGCCCGGATTGCCAGCGAGTTGCACACACTGCTCGGCAACGCCGGCATCGCCGGGCCTTACATCCTGGTAGGGCACTCGCTGGCCGGCAAGAACGCACGCATGTTCGCGCTGCAGCACCCTGACAAGGTCGCCGGGATGGTGTTGGTCGACACACGCAGTGAGTATGTTGACCAACACAGCTCACCGACAGAGGTGCAGGCCTTCCAGCAGGAGGTCGCAACGCAGGGTAATCTCTATGGACTGGCCCGTACATTGGGCCTGGTCCGTCTCTTTGGCGCAAGCCTGGAAGGGGCGCCAGCGATGACGGACGAGACGCGCTTGGAGATGGCGCTCTTCGCCAGCGGACAGCGGGGTCTCGACGCCACCTCGGCCGAAGCGCTGCAGCGGGCGACCGACGACGGCCAACTCCAGGCGGCCCCGCCGCTGGGCGCTCTGCCGCTGATCGTCCTGGCGGCAGGGCAGAGTATGGAGCAGATCCCATACTGGCCCGAAGCCCAGCGCCGCCTGTCTGCGCTCAGTACCAAGGGCCGCCTGATCGTGGTCGAGGACAGCGGGCACGCCATCCACGCCGAGCAGCCCGCGCTGGTGATCGACGCGGTGCAGCAGGTAATCGATGAGGCCCGCGGCCACTAAGCCCAGGGCGATGTATGTACGCCGTCGAGCTCAAGCCAGGAAAAGATACCTCTTTTGTTGGAAACAAGCTATAGAAACAATTGGCCACACAACTGAGGCTGCGCGGGGTATCAGGTAAGTTAAGGATATACAGCAATGAACGCAAACAACAACGGCGTGGTCAAGCCCCCTTCTTCTGTACAATACGGCTCGATCAAGCATGAGGCTGCACATCGCATCAGCAGCCTCATGCTAGTGTCGCGACACAGCTAAAAAGATGGATACAATTTGCGCAATTTGATACGAGCGTCCTGAGTGGTGAACTGCCAGTTGACCGTGGAAGCATTCTGGTTGCGATCTTGCTGCCAAGCGGCGACCTCAGAGACGAGAAACGCTTTGTCGGCAATGCGCCGGTCCAGGCACTGAGTGTTGAGGACGTTGAGTTCAATTTCAGCCATGTTGAGCCAACTGCCATGTTTGGGCGTGTAGTGAAATTCACTACGCTCCAGAATGCGTCGAGCCTCGGCTGGTGGGAAGGCTTCATAGAGAGCCGCCGGTTTATGGGTGCTGAGATTATCCTGTACGACACGAATCAGTTGTGCATCTGGATAGTGAACGTCGACAAGCGCTTTCATACAGTGCGCATACTCAATCATTGTACGCTAGTCGGTGACCTCCACATGACGGAAGCCAGCCAGCGGCTCAAAGAACATGAAGAGGTTGCTGGTGCCGTGTCGTTCATATTCATAGTCATAGCGATTCAATGTCGAACACCATCTCGCCCTCAAAGGCGACGATATCCACGAGCTTTGTGCCACCGCCTGGGTTGGTCAGGGTGTTCAGGTAGATCCCATCATCCCTTGCGAAGTAGAGATATAGATCGCTGTGCTCAGCATCCGGGCCCCAGGCAACCAGGCTGGGCACTGTACCGGCGGCCACCGGGATCTCCTCGCCGATGGATCCGTACGGCGGGTCGGCAGAGATCTGATTGATGCGAGAGCCACTGCGCATGGCATAGGTCAGGCCCAAGCCGTCGGGCTTCCAGGCGATACTGCCGGGGCCGAGCTGGCTGATGCCGATTCCGGGGATAGTGACGCTGCCTCCGGACACCGTCTGATCGGGCAGGACGTCGGCATAAGGTGGATAACCCTCGGAACGCCGCTCGCCCCAGAGGTCGGTATCGATGCCAACTGTGCGCTGCAGCACCCCCGGCCCAAAGTCAGCGACGTTGTCGAAGGTCATCGTGCCATTGGTGGCAAATCGGGCCCTCGGCGCCCCCTGCACGTAGACCATCTAGCCGGGAGTTCCGTAGACGCTAACATCTACCGTCACAGAGCCTTTGGGCAGGTCGGCGAGCGTGGCGCAGGCCGGCGCGTTAGTGATGCGCCGGTAGCCGGCGACTGAGGGGCGAATGGCGTAGACGTCACTTTCATAATACGAACATGTCTCCTCGTGGTCGCTGGAGAAGGCCAACTCACCGCCGTCGGGCCGCCAGGCGAGCGCATACGCCGGCCATGGCGACTTTGGGTGCGGAGCGGTCCAGAGCAGCCGGTCGTCGGCGCCGTCCGGCGAGATAAGATGGATATCGTGCGTCGAACGGCGCACGTAGGCGATGACCCCCGGGTCTGCTGCCGCAACCACAGGCACACGCCGAGACGGGGCCGACGCGAAGGCAATGTTCAGAAGCATCGCCACGAGAACGAGTGAGATAACTTTACGAGTAGACATAGCTGAAACCTCCAACTGTCCATGGAAGGAGGTGGGATCACTACCACGCCCTTCCCTTTATAACCCGGTGTCTCGCCGAGCAGGCGGCCAGCGAGTTGGCCCTTCGGCTACATGGCGCAATCCGCTGTTGCCGCTGCGCAGGTAGCGGATGGGCGCGTCTTTCTCTGTAGAGACAGCGATGCCCTCGCCGGTGATGCTGCGCGCCAGCCACTCCAGGGCGTTCTGCAAGCGCTCGTCGCCCAGATAGCCGAGGTCGATCAGCGCCGCGCACAGGTTGCCCTGCAAACAGTGGATCAGCCCGCTGTTATGACTGTCTGCGCTCAGGCCCCCATTTTTGGCAGTAGCATAGTCAAATAGATGTTCGCAGGCCCGGTGGATGCGCGGGTCTTGACCGGCGGCGCCCAACTGCGCCAGGAAGATGATCGACCACATGGTGCCGTTGTATTTTGGCAGGTAGCCGGGCTTGATCCAGTAACCCTCGGGGCGTTGTTGGGCAAGGATGGCCGGAACCGGCCCACTCATCATGACCGCTGCCTGAGCGGCAATAACGTCTGTTGAATCGGCCGGCAGCCCGACGAGATCCTGCAAGGCGAAGTAACGTATCCCTGGATTGAGCGGATCCTCTTCCAGAAGCCAGGGCAATGGAGTGCCATGGAGCGGCTCTTCCCAGTTCATCAGCTTTCTCCTTCCTTGCTGGTACGCGAAGCAACCTCATCCGAATCTCTAACCAGGTCCTACTTGTTCAGCCGTATTCCGCCAGGGACGGATGTACCGGTCAGGTTCGGTCAGTTGTCCCTGGCATCGCCCAAGCTGGTGAGCTACAATCAATATGATGCCCGTTGTGGGCATCAATCCTGTCTGTAACCACGGATGCTGCAGTGGCAGTAGACATCAGCTCCATCCAAAATCCGCAGGTACGCATCTTCTATGCACTTTAGGGGATTGTATGCGAAACTCTCAAAGCACTCACCCTTTGTTACATATTTTTCGCGACGTTATATTGTTGGATATTCTCATCTTTTTAACCATTGGTGTCATTCACCTCCTCGCTGGATGGAAAACCATACACCAATACGGAAATGGTCTCGTATGGGCCGGGGTAATCGGAGTCCTCTTACTCCTAGTTAGCGCTGGCTGGAGGGACGGCCGGCGGCAAGAATTAGTCGCTTTATCACAATTGATGCGAGAGCATGAAGTCTTTTATCTACTAAACCGCGATAATAGTGGTCGCGCGCGCTTCATGCTTGTCGGCTTGATCGCCCTGATGATCTCCTTAGCGATTGGAGTGATCCTGTTAAGCGTATGAACAGGAATCAGCTTATCTCGCCATTCATAGCAAGAGACGATTGAATGATCACAGGGTTAGGGTGGCTGCTCAACGGTTGACCGCTGGCAAGTTCAAGCTGGTGGCATTGGTTGGATCCCTCATCACCCGCTGGGCTGCCATTTTCAAGACAAACAAGAGGGGAACGTCTGTCGTCTCCTACTTGCGTACCACCGGCAGGAATATCTGGTTTGCCGGACCGAGGCTAAGCTTGGCCCCTGGATACTCGGCGTTGCCAGCCCGGTCAAGGGCTACGGCCACGATCTCCTTGGTCCCATCCGGCAAGAGGAAGGGACCTGTGTACACGGAGAATGGCCCGATGGACCCCTTCACGCTGTACAGGATTTTGTCCACCCCGGCGCCATCGGCGTTGTCTTCGGCCGTGATCGTCACCTTGCCATCTTCACCAATCTGGATCACGCTGGTGGGTGGGACCAGATCGCGGCTGGCAGGACCGGTCAAGAGGGGCAGCGTGCCGACCTGCTGCACTGCATCACCTTCCTGGTATTGGAAGGCGAGCGTCGTCCCGACTGGGAGCCCTGGCAGCGCCAGGGTGAGCGTGGCTGCCGTCGTCACTGTAATCGGAACCGTCTCGTAGACCAACGCCTGGGTCACTTCACCCTCTTGCATGGCGCTGATGCGCAACTGGGCTGCACCGGCGGGAGAGCGGCCTTCCAGGACAAGTGTGTAGGAACCAGTCTCAGGCAGCATGGCGATCACCCCGCCATTGGCAGTGTCGTAGCCGATCTCTGGTATGTCGGTCTCGATGGCGTAGGTCTGCGTGATGGGACCGGTGTGACGCCCAGTGCTGTCATAGATATGAAGATCGGCCGTACCCACCACGAGAATCTCAGTGCCTGAGACCCGCAGGGGCAAACCGCTGCTCGCCGTGGCCGCTGCTGTCCGGTCAGCGCGGGGCGGTGGGGGCTGGTCTTTGTAACTGCAGAGCTCACCGCGTGCCATCTGCGCAACCATCGACTGTACATAGCTGTCGTTCGGCAAGCTGCCATGATGCATATTGGGGGCGAAGTAGTAGCGCTCGTCGTCGGCGCGCAGATTGATGCCCATGGCGCTGTGTACAGGAACGGTATCGTCGCCTCTCAGATCCAGGGTTGCCATGGCGAACTCAGGCAGTGGCAAACAGGTTAAGCCCAGGAAGGGAAGCGTTGCACAGATCTGGCGCGGCGAAAGGTAAACGTGCCC
>JAHBVG010000097.1 GCA_019637695.1 Caldilineaceae bacterium
TGCCATTTGGGTTTCCTTTCGCCATACTGCTCTCATTTCAGCACCTTGCTCAGGAAACCACATCTTATCAAACTCGTCAATTCAAGATTGGGCTGGTACTAGTTACATCTAGCACAGTCGCATCTTGTGGAAAAGCTTTCCCCGCTTCGTACAGAAACCAGCGACCATCCTGGGTGAGATATCGCATACTTCCATCACCACGGAACCAGAGAGAACCATCGTCAGTACGCTTCAAGATCCCGACAATGCTCCTGTCTCCTTCTCTTTGATAGAGAGTCCACTTGCCGGTGAGATCCATACTATGCACACCGCTCTGGGCCTCAAGCCAGAGAACACCATCGGCATCAAACTCGATACGTGAAATTGGGAAAGTAATCCTTTCCTGGTCGCCAAGGCGTGTCCACTCGCCTGTTGTATCCAGGCGAAACAGATCTTTCTCCGTGGTCAACCAGAGTGATCCATCGGGGGCAGCCACAGCGCTCCGCACCCATGTATCGCTGATGAATTCGCTGCCATCGTGTGTGCTCCATTCGCCCTCTGGCGAGAGTCGAGTCGCTTCTCTGTGTGTGTAAAACCAGACTGAACCATCGTTACCAATTCTAAGATAATCAACACGATCGAGCAGGAATCCCTCTTCTCTAGTCAGTACAACGAATTCGTCCTCTTCAGGCTGTTTGTAGGCCACCCGGTCTATCATGTTTACCCAAAGGGTTCCGTCTGGGGCCAGGGTCAGCGGCTTTTCTCTGGCAGAGGACCAGGGCAAGACATTCTGCCACGCGCCGTCAGCGTCCTGGCGGCTGATGCCGCGTTCGCTGACCACCCACAGGTTGCCATTGGTGTCTTCGAGCATCTGTACAATGCGGTTGTCTGGCAGCCCGTTCAGCGCGTGGTAGAGGGCGCGCTCGCCGCTCTCGCGATCCAGTCGCACCAGGCCGCCGCCTGTAGCGATCCAGACAGCTTCATCTCGCACGACCATCTGGTTGACGTTGGTTGTGCTGGTGTAGAGGCTCCACTGGGGCAGATCCTCGCGCAGGGCAAGCTCCTGCGCGGTCTGCACGGCCAGATCGACCAGAGGTTGGCGAGCAGAAATGGCAGCGCGCTGTTCGGCCAGAACGAGCAGTTGTTCAACAACTTCTTCTGGCTCAGCGCTGCTCCAGACCAGGGGCGAAAGCACATCCAGCCAGCCGCGCTGCGCCGTGGCCTCTACCCCGTCTGCATAGCTGCGCAGTGCAGCGGCGGCAGCCAGATCGACCAGGAGATTCATCTGGTGGAAGTGTTGAGCAATTTCACCCGGATAGGGATCGCCAACCACGGCGGTGGAGGCGAGATCGGCGCGGGCGGTGAGCAGGGCCTGGTGCAGCTCAACGGCCTGTTGAGACAGGCGGAAATGATCGTAGAAGTTGTCGCCGACTGGCCGTTCGTGCTCAATGGCGTAAAGTGGACCCAGCCAGAGCGACCACAAAGGGGCAGGTCCAAAACGTTCGTGAAGCCACGCCAGTACGTCGCTTTGCGACACCTGGCCGGGCAGCATTTCATCCTCAATCAAATTACCAAAAACGCTCTGCCAATCTTGCTCAATCTGTTCAAATTCTGCATGGATGGATTGGATCGCGGCGCGTTCTGTCGCATTGAATACCACGGCAGAAGAACTGGCTAACTCTTCTAGCCAGCCCAGGCGTTGAGCGGCGTCTGCACGCGCTAATAAGAGAACAACAGCAAACTCGAGTAGCACCGGCTCATCTATCACCATCTCAATGATCTGAAGATCGACAAGCGCTTTTGCGATCTTATGAAAATGTGCTTTGGAAAGGGTCTGTGCAAAAGCACCGCGTGAATAATTTGTCTGCAAGAGAGCCTGCTGAAATTCACGTACAAAGCTCTCCGCCAGCGGATCTGCACCCCCCGGCGAGATCAGGATCCGCAACAGTTGCTCAATCTCTGCCTGTTCATTGCGTAGTTGGGCGCGTACCCGCTGCTCCATAAAGAGCGGATGGCGAATAACTCTTCTCAAAGTTTCGATAAAGGTCAGAGGATCTTGTGGGGCCGGTTCTGTGTGATACATCTCTATGGCGGCGGCGTAGAGATCCAGAAGCTCTGTCACCTCAGCTTTGTCATTGATGGCGACACCATTACGCCGGACTAGTAGCCCGGTAACACCAGCGTCGGCCAGCGCTTGTGGGCCTAAGCTGAAGAGGGCTTCAAGTGAAAGCGGTTCTCCCGTCGTTCTCAAAGTCAAGCTATAGATGGTGCCATTCCATGCCAGGGTTGGCGAGAGGGGCAGGCTATCGGCGTCTTCAACAGCCAGGCTGACCTGACGAGGCGCAGCGCCGGCCACGGGCGGCTTCAAGCTGAACAGGATGGCTACCAAAAGCGCCAGGTGCAGGCAGGCATGTAAACCCTTTGTCGGAATCATCTTCATCTCTCGTCTCCTGGGAGTTACTTGAATCTATCGTAGATCATCAAAGCCAGCTTCCACCATCCAATCGCACATAATCGGACCACCTTCTCGGTCTGCTTTTGGTCCGCCATGTTCGGACGGAACCCCATCCAGGCCACGGAAGTAGCCTTCAGGTCCGTCAAGTTGCAGACGGGCTGCCGGGGAGAGTTCACGGTCGCCCACAGCCACAGCGTGGATATGCAGTGGGGGAGGCGGGTTCAGATCGGTGGGCAGCCGCAGCCAGGCGGCAAAGCCGGCCTGCCGCAGCGCCCGCACCAATTCAGAAGCTTCGGCCACAGTCAGGATGTCGGCAGGATTTGCCCTGGTCCGAATGCTGATGTCCACTACCCCACCGCCAGAATGGGTGCCAAAACTGGCGTCCAGGCTGCTGGTATAAGAGCCTTGTGTCACACGTAAAGGATCGCCGCGACCTGTGTAGAGATGGCTGGCCAGTTGCAGCATCCACAGAGTACGGGCGTTGACGGTATGTTCACCGATGGCGACGCGCGTGTAGTCGTCCGGTGGCCGCTGGCAGGGCTGGTCGTCGGGTAGATCAGAAGTTGCCGGCGGTGCAGGCGTTACGCCTAGTAAAGGAGCAGGCGTTGCTGTTGGTGTGGCGAGTACCGGGGCGCGATCCCCACTGCGCTGTGGGCCAGCAAAGAGCGCCTGCCAGAGACGCATGGTCTCGTAGAGGGTGAGGCCCTGGCCCAGGTAGCGGTCGCCAATCCAGATCTCAAAATGGAGGTGGACGCCCGCCTGAGTTCCATTCGCACCCGCGCTGGTGCCTGAGACGCCGACCCTGCCAACCACGTCGCCTTGTGCGATTGCGTCTCCGACGCCGACCTCGGTAGGGACGGCGCTGAGATGGGCGTACCAGCTTTCAACGTCTTCGCCGTGATCGATACGCACCTGGCGGCCCAGGAGGTGGTCGGCCACATCCGGTGGTGTACGGTGTTCTGCTTCGGCGCGGGCGATAGCTTCTTCATACTGGGCAGGCGTGAATTCACGGTAGTCACTGTCGATGCGGGTGACTATGCCGTCAGCAATTGCCCGCACACGTGAGCCAACGCTCAAGCCTGCCACTTCTGTGCTGTAAAGATCAAGTCCTTTGTGGATACCATAACGGTAGAGCCGGCGCGCGCCTGGATAGGAGCGTGGGCGCATGGGCAGGGTTGCACTGGTAAAGGGCAGCTGTGCATAGGGCAGAAGCCCCTCTAGCCCAATGCCATGAAACGTAAAGGTATCATCGTAGACTACAGGCGGGCAATCTGTGCTGGTGTCTGATAGCTTCGCCACATAGAGGTTGCGTCCTGCCAAGCCATAGAGTGTGTCGTCGAGAATGGCTGTGCTGCGCAACCTTGGCATGGCAGAAAAGCGAAAAACTATTCTCCAGGCAACCCCTCCTGTACGCGGATCGATGCCAATCACACTACGCTGATCGCCGCTCACCGCCGCCAGATGATCCCCAGCCTGGAAGATCTGTGACGGCCAATCAATGGCCGCTGCGCTAGAGAAGGGCTCCAGACGGCGCACCTGCCAGCCGTTTTCAATGCCAAACAGATAACCCTCACGGGTGAAGACGAAGGCGCTCATCCCGCCGCTACTATTCTGCGCGAGAACGAAATCTACGCCTGACGAGAGCCTCCCCTCAATCAGATACGCCCGCGGCAGCTTCGCACCTGGGGTAAAGATCCAGATGCGGCTGAGATCTGAGTCAAGCGCATAGACTCTATTATCGACCGTTTGCACCGCCAGAAATTGTGGATCAGGATATTGGCCGGGAACCGGTGCGGCTGGATAGGCCATCTGCCAACCCCTGACAGCGGAGTAGCGGTAGATGTCATTCGTTTTGTCCAGCAGCAGAAGTTCACCCGTAGCCGCATCCACCGAGAGATAGACCAACTCCTGGATAAAATAGTTCGCGCCAACAGCGCGCTGTGTGGGCATCAGATTGACAGGAGCAATGTTTTCCTGTGCAACCAGGTCAGCGATAGGCAGATAGTAGAGGTCGCCGTCGGCCACAAAATAGAGATAGCCTTCAACAACGACCAGACGAATCGGGTCTGCTGGCAGAGAGAGAGGATAGGCTGCGGCATTTGCCGGGCAGGCATAGTGAATTGATGCATCTGCCTGTTCTGATGTGGGAACAGGGCGGCGTTCTGCAGCGGCACGCGCCGGTGTGGGCGCGCCTGGGCCAGGGATCTCCAGGCGCTGGCCGATATGGAGCAGATTGGGATTGGCGAGCTGGTTGGCTGCCACAATCGCATCAACGGTCACCCCATAGCGGGTTGCGATCTGGGAGAGAGTTTCGCCAGCCTGCACAGTATGGATAAGCGGCGCTGCAGGCTCCTGCTCTGTTGTAATAGGAACGTTTGCCTGGCTCAGGACAGGGAGCAGGTCAGACTCTTCAACGACAGACATCATTACGCCTTTCAGATGCGTAGTCTCATCAGGCGTAGCGTTGGCCGCAACAGGCCATACGTTGGCAGCAAATGTCAGAAGTACAAGCAAGCCCAAAGCAGCGATAATGGCCCGTCTAAATAAGAAAATCATCCAGTGGCCACTTCCCGTGCCATTTGTCAGAAGCGGACCACTCCCCCCAAAGGATCTTCTCTTTTTCATTTACATCTCTACTTCTATTGTGGACATGGATGGATGGTAAATGGATCAGGCAGATCTAGAAATATTCCCGGTTAATCGCCCCAATCACACCATTCACATTGGAGTGCCAGACGCTTGGATTTTCTGGCCGGGTAAAGAGGCTGTAAAGCGCCCGCTGTTGGGCTGCGGTCAGATTGCCCTGCCGTCCCTGGATCATGCGCACTATGAGCTGGCGGAAGGGCGACATGCCGCGCGTTCCAGGATCAGTCTGATAGGGATCCAATCGACTTGACGAGAGATTGCTCAACCAGTCGCTCCACACCGTTTGCACCACGCCGTTCATACGATCCCCGGCGTCGGCGCGGGAGATTGCGTTGGTCATAGCCTGTTCGGTAATGCCTTCCCGTGACAGTTGAAACTCGTGGAGTCTGTAGACCAGCGCGTCGGCAAAGCGAGTGGTTTCGTTTTGGTAGCTAACAGAAACCGACGAATTGCGTGATTTTGCCAACAAACTGCTGCGTAGCTGATCTTGGGAATTCTGGGTGGGTGTCTGCGCCGCTGGTGGAGATGCGCTGCTGCCCAGAGGCGCTAACCAGTATTCGTTGGAAGCGCCTTCACTAGTCCAGCCAACCACACCCTGGCTGCTCCGCACGTACCACCAGACCATACTTTCCGCACAGCGAGGACCATCCAAGATAGTTACGGTTTCGCCAGGCTGGATCTGGCCTACAAGACGGTTGTTGGTGCCTGCCCCTGATCGCACATTGTTGCGCCGATCTCCGTCTAGAAATGCCTGGCCGTTGACGCGCAGCCGGGTGGGATAGACGCCAGAACAGACCTGTTGGTTTCCAGATTCCGGCATCGGCGCAGGACGTGGGGTGGACGTAGCCCCTGGCGCGCGGGTCTGATAGTCCAACGGAACTTTTTCGGCAATACGCCAGCCCTGGCTGGTGCGGATGATCTGGTAGCGCACCTCAAAAGGTTCGTTGAAAGATGAGCGGCGATCCAGGCGGCCATTGCAGTAGAGGCGGCCATCCCAATGTTTGCGCATGGTGACAATCACCTCGTTGTCGGAGATGACTTGCCAGCCTGTCATTTCCGACGGTGCCAGATTTTCAAAGATCCAGTAGCAGTTGCCGGCGCGCAGATTGCGCAGGGTCTGTTCCTGCTGGCGCAGGGCGCCGCCAGTGAGTACCAGGGGCAGATCGGTAGGATCGAGCGTGTAGTCGACCTCGTGGTGGATCACATCCCACAGGTCGACAAGGGCCTGGATCTCCTCGCGGGTTGGCCCGATCTGGCGTGGTCCGCTGGTCACCCTAATGGTCGGCACTGGCTGAGGAGTTGTTGGAGGTAGCGGTTCGTCGCCCCTTTCGGGAGTCGGCGTGGATGTCGGGGTGGGGAAAGTATCCTTCAACTCGCCCACAGGCATCTGATCCTCAAACTCGCCGGTCCACTCATCGTCGCATTTATCGGCAAAGAAGGCGGCCTGGAAGGAGACAGGCTCGCCGCTAGAATCATCCACGAAAAAGAAGATCTCGCTGCCCTGGCGCAGACCCTCAATGGCAAAGGTGAAGAGGATAAGGTTGCTCGTGGGGGTTAGTTGCACATGGATAAAGTCGGCGGCCACAGCCTCTCCCGCGCCATCAATCTTCACTTCCAGCCAGGCCTCATCAAAGGCTATATCGGCCCAGGGACGGTAGATAGCTCCCTGAATGATGGCGGATCCCCGGCTCAGGCTTTGCCAGGTTTCAGCAGGGTCAAAGGTCGCGCCCAGGAAGGTGGTGCAGCCTGGGAGTGGCTCAATGATGACCGGCGGCGCTAAGCGACCGACACCTGTCTTCGAAATGAAGCTAGGCATCCATCCCAGCAGATCTTCGTGCAGGACGAGCAGCCACGCGTAGTTGGTGTCCGCTCCCACGACCTGAACCTCGGCACCGGCGGGCAAATCCAGGAAGGGTAGCTCAGAAACAGGATGGGATGCTGACGCCGTAAGATGGTAGTCAGAACTCAAGACGATCCAATCCAACTGATCATATCCCCCTGGGGGCAGGTTGATCTCTGTAACACAGCTGGCCAAACCCAGCATTAGCAGGAGCGACAGAAGCGCGCTTCGCCATTTTTGCATCTTTCCCCCTTTAATCAGTTCCCCATACTTGAATTTCTGCCAGGCAGGTATCGTCGTAGCGACTACCAGGGTAGACTTCGGCGATATGCTGCATGCCGTGAGTCGTACGTGGCAACTGTTGTGCATCAGAACATTGTTTCGTTTCGTAACATGCACCTTTTAGTGTCAGAGAAAATGATGGCCATCCAACCTAAAGACATTCGGTGAGGCTACTGATCCCATCGGCGTCACCAGCGTTAGTTCCGGTAACGAATCATATGCCAAGTCCTATTCTATCGCCATGATGCAGGCGGACAGTGCTAGTATGAGCAAGCCAATTCAGAGCGCGAGAAGTGTTCGTTGCCTGTTCCTTCCTTGAGGTGCTATACTGCGTACAGGTTGAAACCGATAGGTTTCGGGAGTACAAAGTACCGCTTTCTATCCGTCCGCAGTATAGCTAAAGAATTGTGTGCAACGACCTCTATTGTCGGGCGGTCTGACGTCCTACCGCACGATATTCGATACCGTCCAGGGACGGTGCGGCACCGTCCGCCATGACAATCCCGATTTCGGTGTTGGTAATCGTAGTATTACGAATCGTGGGTGATGCACCATCAAGACGGATGCTGCCGCCGTAGTTCACCACATTATTGTCGCCAGGACGCGGATATATGTCCACCCAATCGCCGTTTATACTGGTGTATCCATACCAACTACGCCCTACCCACCATCCTCGCGCCTGGTGCAGCCCACCATAGTGAATCACTGTGTACTCGATGATGGAGTTACTGCTAGTAGGTGCAAAGAATATCTGCCCCCAATCTCCTGCCGTGGGCGAAGTAGCGCTACGATCCTCGTTGGTATCTCCACCCACTGAGTCATCCTTGAGGGAAGTGAAGATAACCGGGTTGTCTTCGGTGCCCAGGCTGCGTAGAGAACCTTTGACGCCGATCACCATATCCGTATCTAGCTTGACGATGGTTCCCGGCTCCAGATAGAGTGTTACACCCTCATCCACAGTGACGAAATTGCGTACTACATAAGGACTATTCGCCGCAGTCAATCGTGTGTCTGAAGTGAGCAGACCGCCCAAATTGGGACCAGGATAGGCCGGCACACTAGGGGGTACTATTTCTGTGACTGGTCGTATGATAACAGGGGTGGGTTCCGGCTGTTCTGCAGCCGATGCAGAGGCAGACACCGAGGGTAGGGCCGGAGTAGGCCCAGCTACGGTTGCAGCCATGTCGATCGGGGAAGGAACACGCAGTTTGCCAATGGGTAAATGTCCAGGTGTATCCGGACAAGTATTGGAGAAGAAGGCCGCCTGGAACTCCAGCGTTTCTTTAGCCAAGTCGGCCAGGTCGAAGCGAACGGTACTGTTACGATCCAACCCTTGCAGCGTGAAGACGAAAAGGATGATCGCGCTGGCATCGGTGAGTTGCACATGGACATAGTCCGAAGCAACAGCTACACCCTTGCCTTCGAGGACTATATCAAGTGTGGCATCGTCAAAGCCGTCCCCCATTTGGGGGCGAAATACGCTGCCAATCACAAAAAGCGATTCATCACTGTTACTCTGCCACGGTTCATCGGCGATGAAAATCGTATCCAGATAGCGAGAACATGCCGCAGACGCGCCTTCCACCATGAGTGCAGCACTTAGGTTGCCGATATTAGTTTGAGAATAGAACGCAGGCAACCATCCAATCGTACTTTCGTAGCGTACCAGGAGCCATGCCGAGTCCGGTACCGAACCGATGACAGACACCTGACCGCCTGCGGGTACGCGGCCTTGTCCCAGGTACGCTGTAGGATGAGCCGGGGACGCGACCAACTCAACTTCTGCGCCGATAACAATCTCCGGCAACTCGTCGAAGGGTAACGCGTCGTCTACTGCCGTGACGCAGGCGGTGAGAATAAAAAGCGACACAGCAAGAACAAAGCTGCACAGATTCTTCACCTTCTTTCTTGTTCCTTTACGATGTGTGAGCAAACGCAGGTTCTGAGTAACATCGACTTGATGAACGACTAATCATCATAGTCAGGTCTTGGACCGTAACGACCAGACCGGAAACGCTCTGGGGCAAGAAAATCAATCCCGGCAATCCCTAGACGTCGGATTTCCTGCTTTAGATCATCGCGCATGAGTTGGACATAGACATGATTGCACTTGAATATGGGCCGATGTTCAAATTTGCTATAGTCAAGCACCAATTGCGGAATTCCCTCACGGTGGTTGCCAGTCCAGCCCGATTTCTCTTCATCCATTGCCTCTAATACACCCTCCAACGAATGAAAGACCCAGTATTTTAGATCCAGCAGTTCGTTTCCCTTCTCGTCTACCATAATGACAGGAAAACTTTCAAACTTCACTTCAAAGGCTGACATAATATCGATCAGCCGCTGAGAATAAAGCGTAAAACCGGAGTCTTCAGCGTAATTGTCTGGATGGTTATGCTTGCTACTCACCTGATAGGTAAATTCGAGAGCAACACCATACGGTACATCCTGTCGCGGGCTAGTAAAACCAAAACCGCAGTCATTGTCAGTTGTAGAGGTAGGCACCGGGGAGACAAGCTTTGCCATTACCGGGCGATTACGCATCGAAAAAATATGGGTGCGATAGAGCCAATACATGTTGTCCCCCAAAGTTAAAGTCATGCCACAGCTAAATCAATGTTCCGCTCAATCTAAACGCCTGCCAGCAGGACGCCCGAGAATCTCGGCTCTTAAGTCATTGACCAAGTCGTTGAGTTCCCTGAGTACTCGCGCGTCTGTCCAACCCTGAGCAACTCGCATATCTTCAAGCTCATCTAACCGTGTGCCAACGTCGGTACTGTATCGATTGTGATAACCGCGATGTGCCGGCAGGTTGTACTGTGCAGCAATTTCATCCAGATAAGGCAGTGCAATGCCGTTATCCTTTCCATCAATTTGCCAGTTGCCTTTATCAATTGCTCTTTTGACGAAGGGATGCTGTTCAAATTCTCCAGGAACAATGTGATGCGCCTGCCAAGCAACTTTGTTTTGCTCCCATTCATGCGGTACTGCCAGATTGCGGCGCAATTTCTGAGAACATGCGTTATGGACCAGCCACTCACCATCCCCCACATAATAGGTGTGTGCCTGGGCCACAGTCAGGTTATACATGACCTGTGGTCGCCGTTCAATGCTGATCGCTTTTATGGGCTGCATATCACCGGCCGCTGAGGAGAGAGCATCGGCAATCGCCAGATCCCGCGCCGGAATCCAACGTCCGTCTACATAGAAGGGGTGTTCGGGTGTGGTCTCCAGATGCTCCTCTCCCACGCTCAGGCGCACAATCTCCATGTCCAGGTGGGCAAAGGCCGCGATTACGGTGTAGTAGCCTGTGGTACCCAGCGCTTCATGGTAGGCCAGAACATGATCACCGGGTTGAATATGGCGAATGGGTCTGGGGCCGTGCTGCGTGGCAACCCGAGTGTCGCCACTGAAACTACAGGGTTGCTCAAACTTTGCCAATATCTTCAACGTTTCGTCAGAGAGCCCAGCCTGGCTTTGGGTCGCGCGCACCGCGCCTGTCGCAGCACTGCCCACAGCGTCCACTTTGCCGGTTACTCTGGCAGCGTCCGCTACCGTGTCTAGATTGCGTCCGGTGATCATCACGGCATCGCCATGTCGGGCTGCGTCCACATTACCTATGGCACGTGCGCCGCTGGCCACAGTACCCCCGTGGCGGAGGGTGTGGCGAACCAAAGCTACTTCGCTGAGGCCAATGATCCCCAAAAGGCCAAGCCAGCGCCAGTCACCCAGGCTTTCACCGGTGATGGCGTCGCAGCCGGTGGTGGCCTCCTGCAACCCTTTCAGATCGCCGACAATGGGGATCAGATCCACGCCGATGCTGGTGGCGACCGCTTCGTTAGAGGCTGGCCTGTCGCTACATGCATCCACAGACGGGGGCACATAGGCTACGGTGGCGCCAGCTGGGATGCCCGTGATACTGCGTACGGGCGCATGCGCCACCGGGAAAAGCGTGATGTAAAATTTATCCGGCTGCAGCAACATCCAGCCAAATTTGCCTTCCGCTGTGCGCACGGCCAGCCAGCTTAGATCTTCGGTATCGGTCCACAGATTGCAGTCGATTATATCTACCTGCGCGCCTTCGGGCAGCAGGGCCAGAAAGTTGCTGTTGTTGAGGAGCAGGCGCGGTGTGGCATAGAGTTGGTGACCATCTGCAGCGACCACATCGCCGCGTCCACAGGCGTGGGGGATGGAGTAGCCAATGAAGATGACAGGTTCTGGATCACCGATTAACTCTGTCGAAATAACCGGTGTGGCGATTGCCTCGGTCGCCGCAGGCGTAGCAGTGGCAACCCGAACTGTAGTTGCACTTGATGAAGTAGATTGAGAGGATTGAACGGTGATCTTAACCGGCTGCGGCGTTGGTGGAACAGTGGCGGTTGGCGTCGGTAGGATTGGCTCAGGGATCGCGGAGGGCGCAGCTTCCGCCTCTTCACGTACTGCCTGGTTGTCAATCTCAGTTAGTGCGGTTGTCTGGGGAAGTATCGCGGCAGATGGAGGCCGCGACGACGCCGACTCCGCTGGGCAACCGCTGAGTATGAGTGTGCATAACCACATGACTATGCAAACGCGCTTGAATCCACGGTGCAACCTCGGTTGCTTCATTGTCTCACCTGCGAGTGAACCAGAAGCTCCCCATGTGACAATTCAAATGACTGAACATAACGCTGGGGTAGCAGCCGGTAGAGGCTGGAGTTGACGCCAGCTTCAAGCTGGCCGCGATAGCGTTCAGTCACATCCAACCTGCCCAGGCGAATGGAAGAAACCTTTGTTACAAGGCTATCGTTTTCAACGACAAAGGTTCCGATTGCCACCAGTGGCTGCCTGATGCCACCAAGCAAGACAACTGAACCCATGGCCTGAACGCCTTCCGGCGTAAAGGTGATAGTCAGATTTGAGAGCGCTGTGTCCGCTACGTCTTGCTGTACTTGCATAGCCAGCATCTGCTCTGTGATTAGATCTTCCACAGCAACCATATTCAATGGTAGGGCAATTGATGCTACGGTGGTGATCTCTTCTGTGGTTGTCAATGTATCTGATTCTGTTACGGCAGGGAGTGCTGTGGGCTGCGCTGCCTCTGAACGGATGATGATGATGCGGGCGGTAGGTACGGGTGTTTCTGCCGCAACGGACGTCTCTACCTTTAGCACGGTGGAGGATGTAGTTGAATTGGCCGCCTCGGCTAGTTCGGATTCATCCTCCAGGAGATCTGCCTCCGCTTCATCCTCCTGCTCCTCAATTGGTTCAGGAGTTGGTGTGATGACAATCTGTACTGGTGTCGGCGTCGGTGCATCTTCGGGAGAAATTGTGCCCAATGGCACAATCCCAAATGAACTTGGCGCATCGCGCTCTTCTTGCATTCTGGCCTGTTGACCAGCATCCACAGTAGCCTCAAAATACACCCGCTCCAGTCGCAATTCTTCGGGAATCAGCGGTTCTGCGGCACAACTACTCACGATCCAGGGTGCTACGGCCAATATCAACAGGACTGCAACCAGCATATACGTAGTATGTCGGGGCATATTACTTCCTATTTCGTGGTGAAAACTCAATCAATGTTCCACTGGCAACGCTGGGGAATGCTGAATATGGTGGACATAAAGGTCAGCGGTTCCTGGCTGGTGGTTTCCAAGATGTAGCCTAACCTGTCCCCGGCTTGCAGATCTCTGGGCAAAGTAAAGACGACATCCTTGAGCGAGAATTGCCCTTGTTCTACGATCTGGCGACGGCTGCTATCCACGGCCTGGCCATTGACTTCTAAGGACAAAAACGAACGGGGGAATTCACCATATTGAGAGCGGAAAAGATCGATGATCACGGCGATGCGCTGCCGTTGATTACTAGTCCATTTACTATTCAGGCCAAATTGGGTGGTCACAGGGATGGCACAGGCAGGTGGCTCGCGGGTAAAAATGGGCAATGGAGCCATGCGGTCACGTCTACCATTGTAGTCGGTAAACGAAACGGGTACCCATCCTACTCCTGTATTCCAGACCACGCGCATATGTGTGCTGGTAGCGTTGCGCCCCATCACATAGACTGTTTCTCCAGCGGGAATGGTGGCTGGAACAATAAATTCTCCTCGATTCGGTGATGCATACAGCCCCGTAGGTGAAGTGAGTCTGGCTGGTGGAAGATTATAGAACAGCGATGTCGCTGGCGGCGTCGGTGTCGCTGCCGCTTGCGTCGAGCGCCGAGTTGGCGTTGGAGTCGGTGTCTGTGTTTCTGTAATCGGCGTTCGAGTGAGTGTGCGCCAGCGACAGGTCTGGAAGAGACCAGTACCAGAACATTGGCACTGTTCAGAGATGGTGTAGCGGCCAGAGATGCGCTCACGGATAGTTCCGGCGGTGCAACTTTGGGCTTGAACAGTAGCAGGTGTAAGAACAAAAGTGGACAACAATACGATGATGGTTAATTTGAGCAGTGTTTGAACAGACTTCATGATTCTCTCCTTGTGTATTGGAGATCCAGTTTGCATCAGTAGAGATCGCCGCACCAGGATTGGCTCATCTTGCTATTCCAGGTCTGAAGCAGGGTTGGATCGATCATTTTGTCTACGTGCGCATATTCAAATGCATTGGAGCCACCAAAGTCCCCGCGACTCCAATAAGTCAATGAATAGTAGTCATGGGAGACTTGTCTCAGAAACAGCGTATAACTTAACAACAGAATCAAAACTGAGAAGTAGATAGCAAGCTTGGATCGATCTCGTATTGCTAATAGGCGCAGATTCGACCAGCGTCCATACCAGGGATCGCGCATACGCAGGACTAGAATTGCGAAAAACCCTGCCACCAATATAAAGATTCCTAATGCCAGCCAGACCGAGAGAATGTGCCCTGTGCTGTTGAACTCGTCGAAATGCCAGCTATCCAGCCAGCAATAGATGCTCAGACTCGATGCCATTCCCTCATAGGCCCATTTGCCGGTAGAGGCAAAAGAGAAGGTCTCAATCAGATCTTCTAATTTGTCATTACGAATCAAACCAGAAAATAGTACGATGAAAACCACCACAAAGCTTAAATAGAGATAGCCTTTGTCACTATCCCCAGCCAGGGTCGAAATGAGCAGCCCCAGTGTAACCGACGAAATACAGGCCAAAATCAACGTCACCAGAATCAGCCGGCTTGCACTGGTCGTCACCAGTCCGACTAGTTGAAAGCGGAGCAGTTGATCCCACCAGGTCACCTCTTCACCCCAGCGCGGCTCTGGAAAGTCTGGCAGAGGCTGTTGGTAGACTAACACAATAAAGCCAATAAGGAGGATGGGGGCCAGGATGCCAACTGCGGCTGTCAGCCAGATCCATTTCGACATGAAATAAGCAGAAGGTGACAGTCCTTTAAGACGCTCGTGGCGATAGATGCGAAACTCTTTGGAGATCTCCGTATAGCTAGTGATCAGTCCGATCAGAGTCACCACCAGGCAAACCACATAGACAGATTGTCGAGCCTGAACCAATGCAAGCGCCCATTCACTGGGATCATGGGGCTTAATAAAGGTCTCGGCGGGGAGAATGAAAAAGAGCAGACCACTCAATCCAGCCATTAGGGTTCCGACCAAACTCCACTGGTCTCCCAGTCTTACTTTGGTGTAGCGATTCAAGAGCAACCGCAACTGATAGAACCAAGTCGCAGTGGGTATCGATCGTCGATCCTGGCTTTGTTTGTGATTTGAGCGTGGAGTACCATTCTTGGAACACTTTAGATGCTCGTTGCGCGTCTTGAAATGCTCAAAAATCTCAGCCCAGCGATAGAAGGATGGCGCGGTTGGGTCAGCCTCTGGAATCTGGCTCTCCAGAGTTTCCAGAACCTCCTGCCGCTTACCAGCCGCGCGTAGTTGAGAATTCTCAATAAAGATGACCTCGTCGCATACATCAATTGTATTGAGTGTATGGGTGATTACCAGGATAGTCTGACCATTGTTATGGGCGTACTCAGCCAGCAGATGCATCAGGTTTCTCTCTGCGTCTGGGTCCAGATTGCTGGTTGGCTCGTCTAACATTAAGAGTGGTGGATCAATGAGTAGCTCAGAACAAATGTTAGCACGTTTGCGTTCGCCACTGCTCAATACCTTAATGGGCCGATTACGTCTGGCATCCGTAGATGGAAAATCAAATTCAGTCAGCAGTCGATCTGCTTTTTGCGCTATCTCTGCTTCTGTCGCATGCGGCAGTCGCAATCGACCAATATAGATTAGGGCTTCGTACAGGGTTAGGTACTCATGAAGGATGTTATCGACGGGCACGTACCCGACCTGTTGCAGCCAATACTCTGGATCTGCATAAATATCCTCGCCATTGATAAGTACCTGCCCTCCGTCTGGGCGTTCGCCAGACAGGGCACGCATCAGCGTAGTCTTGCCTGCTCCATTAGGCCCGATAATAGCTGTTAGCGTTCCCGGCTGAATCGTAAACGAAGCGTTGCGCAAGATCAATTTGCCTCGGCGACAGACATCGATCTCTTTTGCCTGCAGTTCAATCCCCTGCTGCATGATTGTCACTTTCTCGTTGGTGCTGGCGACTCGGCTTCTGACTAATTGACATTTTGTTGGTCAACAAGGCTGCAAGGCTCAATGTAGCCGAGGAAAACAGTGAAATTCCCCAGCCTGTCACCATCGCCTTGGGCACCTCGGTTGATTATCCCTTCAGCCCATCGTTCAGTCCACTCTACTGTGATCCGGGCTTTCTGACCTGCAGGAATCACGACCGACACAGGGCAAAGCGCCTTCTGAATGGTGCCTTCTGGATCATGCACTGGCAACTTGTAGAGTTCTACGATTTTATCTCTCACTCGTTGCCCAGAGATTTCATTGGTTTGCAATCGCTCAATAATCTGATGGCGGTAATTGCGTTCAAATTGAATCTGAACCTGAAGTGGTGCTAGACCGCTGCTATTGTCTAAGCCTGACTCATTTTCAAATGAGACAATTTCTTTGATTTGTTCTCCAGTTTGATCTCGTAAATGCTTGACTCCAAACTCAACCTGTGCCTGACCTCCACCGCCGCAGGCAATGAGTAGACTCGCAAAAATAGAAAAAATCAACGATCGTCCGAAGTATTTGCGCAATATATGTGACATCATGATTCCTTTCTACTATGTGGGGTGACGACGATCAGAACCGATGTATATGGCATGAAACCAATGGATCATTATAGATTCCTAACATCACGGGACAGAAAGTCCCTTGTGTCAGTTGGTTCACCAACATGCGTTCCGTGAGGTGGATCTTATCCACGGCACGTCCGTTACCGGAGTAGCCACATTGGGCATCCTCCATGCAGCAGATAGTACCTGATAGATCGCCGACAGCCATGTACGCCTCGGATTCAGGAAGTAGCAGATCGGGCTGGGAACTATATTTCTACAATTCATTCAGCAGATGAAGTACGGCAGGCACGCAGTCGAGCAGGTGGCATCTCTGGGGCAGCAACCGGCCAACATCGAGCGGTTTGGTTTGCAACGGTTCTTGAAAGTGTGCGAGATTTGTAAGGCGTTCGGTATCCATCCTTCACCCGCGCGGAAATTCTATGGCAGATCAAACGAACCATAAGCCCCGTGCGGCGAAGATGAGGACGAAGGGGGGCAATCACACAATACCACAACGGCGAGACTTAAGCAATTTCTGCGCGAACGTGTTGGCAAATTCGAGTTCTCGTTCTTATCGTTCCTTCAACCGCGGATCAATCGCCTCGCGCAGACCATCCCCCACAAAGTTGATGCTGGCGACGGTGAGGGTAATCACCACGCCGGAGAAGACGGCCAGCCAGGCGGCGTTGCGCAGGTAGCGTTGGGCGTTGTAGAGCATGTTGCCCCAACTGGCCGTGGGCGGTTGCAGCCCAAAACCGAGGAAGGAGAGCGCGGACTCGATGAGGATGGCGTAGGCCACGAGCAAGGTCGCCGCCACCACAATCGGCGAGATGGCGTTGGGCAGCAGATGGACGAAGATAATGCGCAGGTCGGACGCGCCCATGCTGCGCGCGGCGTCGGTGAACTGGGCCGTGCGCAGTTCAAGGAATTCCCCGCGCACCAGCCGCGCCACCCCCATCCACGAGACGGCGGCCAGGATCAGCGTCAGCCGCAGGGGGGTGATCTGGCTGAAGGCGCTGATCACCAGGGCCAGGGGGACCACGGGCAAGGAGAGCATCACGTCGATGCTGCGCGAGATGATGGCGTCCACGCCGCGGCCATAGTAGCCGGCCAGCGCGCCCAGCAGCGTGCCAATGAGGACGGCGAAGAAGGCAGAGCCGATCCCCACCAGCAGCGAGACGCGCCCGGCGTAGAGCAAACGGCTCAGCACATCGCGGCCCAGGTCGTCGGTCCCCAGCCAGTGAACGGCATTGGGCGGTTGCAGGGCGTCATAGGGGTTGACGCGGTTGGGGTCAAAAGGGGCGAGGGCGGGCGCGAAGATGGCGCTGATCCCCAGGAGGATCAGCTCCGTCAGCCCAAAGAGGGCCAGCGGGTTACGCCGGAAGCGCCGCCAGATAGAGTTCCCTCCGCGCCGGGTAACCAATATGCTATTGGAATCAGCCGCGCCCGCAATGGATTGGGTCATGGGTGCTCTATCTTCTACAAGATTTCAAAGAATTTGAACACGGATTCACAGGATTTTCAGATAGCTTCCAGCATGCGTAGGTGTGTGCTTTTAGCCGCACAGCTTCGTCTGGCATACGTAGGTGCGTGCTTTTAGCCGCACAGCTGTCTATAACGCAGAACCGCAGCTATAAGCAGCGGCTACGTTTGCTGGGAATCCTGGAAATCCTGGCAATCCGTGTCCAAATCCTCCGAATTCGTGAAAATCTGTGAAATCTGTGATCAATTTTTCTTCTCTGGTCTATTCATAGCGGATCTGCGGATTGACCAGCCCGTAGCAGACGTCGGCGATCAGGTTGCCGAGGACGGTGAGGAAGGCCGAAAACATGAACGCGCCCATCAGCACCGGGTAGTTGCGCCCCAAGATCGATTCGGTGATCAGGCGGCCAATCCCCGGCCACGAGAAGACCACCTCCGTCACCAGCGCGCCGGAGAAGAGCCGCGGCACTTCCAGCCCCAGCAGGGTGATCACCGGCACGCTGGCGTTGCGGAAGGCGTGCCGCCAGACCACAGTACGATCGTGCAGCCCTTTGGCTCGCGCCGTGCGCACATAGTCCTCCTGCATTACTTCGATCATGCTGGAGTGGACATAGCGGGCGAACCCGGCCATGCTCACCAGCCCCAGCACCAGCGACGGCGCGATGAGATGGTGGACCTGATCGAGCAGATCGCCCCGGTCCCCGCGGCCGCCGCTGGGAATCCAGCCCAGCCGACCGGCAAAGACGAGAATGACCATCAGCCCGGTCCAAAAGGTCGGGACGGAGATCCCCAACATGGTCAGCGCGTTGACGATGTAGCGGGAGAGACGGTTGGCGCGCGTGGCTGTATAGATGCCAATGGGGATGGCGAGGACAACCGCGATCAGCAGGGAGGCCACCATCAGCTCCAGCGTAGCCGGCAGCCGTTCGAGGATGGCCGTGGTGACGGGGCGACCGTCGCGATAGGAGACGCCCCAATCCCCCGTCACCATGCCGCGCAACCACTTGAGATATTGGATGGGCAGCGGATCGTTGAGGCCCAGGTTCTCGTTCATGCGCGCCAGATCTGCCGCCGATGCAGTGGGCGATCCCGCGTAGATATCGGCTGGTCCACCCGGGGGAAGGTGGATCAGCACGAAGATCAAGACCGAGATGCCTAGCAGCAACGGGATCGCGCCCAGCAGACGGCGCAAGATGTATCGACCCAAGAGTTAGTCCTCAACGAATAATGAGTAAGGAGTAATGAGTAGGTCAAGCCAGAGATCTTGTAACTTGAACATGATCCGGTTCAAGTTGATATGAATCGATCTCAATCGACTCATTACTCCTTACTCATTCCATTCTCGATACCTCAGCCCTATACCGTTCGCACCCTACTCGCTTGCCAGCCACCATTCATGCACATTCCACATATTGGTCGAATTCGACGCGCTGGGCACAAAGCCCTGCACACGGTTCTTCACAGCGTCAAAGAAGACGCGGTTGTAGACGTAGATATTGGTGGCGTCCTCGACAACGGTCTCCTGGAACTGCTCATAGATGGCGCGGCGGGCGTCGCGGTCAGCCGTTTGCAGACCCTCCAGCAAGAGGGCGTCCACCTCTGGCTTGTCGTAGTTGAGCCAGTGGCCGGTGCTGCTGCTCAACCAGCGTTCGTTGTAGCCGCTGGGATCCACCGAGAAGCCCCAGAAGCCATAGGCAAACTGATAGGTCTGGGTGGTCATGGCCGAGACGAAGGTGGGCGCGTCCACCTGGCTGATGTTGACCTCCACGCCGATGTCGCGCCACATGGCCTGGGCAATCTGCACGATCTGTAAGCGTTCGCTGTCGCCGGCGATGTTGAGCAGTTCCAGCGAGAGGCGCTCGCCATCCCTGGCGCGGATGCCGTCGCTGCCCAATGTCCACCCGGCTTCTTCCAACAAGGCCGCGGCCTGATCCACATCAAAGGGATAGCGGTCATTGTGGTCCACATAGACCCAACTGGGCTGGGCCACCGGCGAACCGTGGGGTTCCACCAATCCGCCCAGCACGGTGTCGGTGATCACCCGCTTGTTGAGGCCGTAGGTCAACGCCTGGCGCACACGCACATCCCCCAGGATGGGATCGGTGTTGTTGATGGTGAAGTGGAAATAGGCGTGGGCCGGCGTGGCGTGGAGGGTATAATCGGCCAGCCCCTGCACAATCGGCACCTGCTCGGCGATGATGCTGAAGCGCATGTCGATCTCGCCCGTCTCCAACATGGTGAGCAGCGCATCCGAACTGGGCACAATGCGGTAGACAATGCGGTTGATATAGCCGCCCTCCTGGTAATAGTCGGGGTTGCGCTCCACGACAATACGGTCGCCAGAGATCCACTCGACAAACTTGTACGGTCCGGTCCCCACCGTGGGCGCGCGGTTGTACTCGGAGGTGTTCATCTCTTCGTTCTCGAAGATGTGCTTGGGCAGGATGCCGCGATAGCCCCACGTTTCGAGGAAGACGGCGCTGGGCCGGTTGAGGGTGAAGACGACTGTGTGATCGTCGGTCGCCTCGACACCCTCGATTAGCTCAAAGCCGGTGCGCGAGCGGGCGTTGACCTCTGGGTTGGCGATAGACTCATAGGTGAAGACCACATCGGCGGCGGTGAAGGGTGTGCCATCGTGCCAGGACACATCGTCGCGCAGCCGGTAGGTATACGTGAGCAGGTCTTCGCTAATACCGCCGTTCTCTAACGTGGGAACCTCCGCGGCCAGGAAGGGCACATGCTCCCCATTGGGCGCGACGCGGGTGAGCGAGTCATAGATCATGGCCTCGACTTCCAGCCCTACGGTGAGACCGGTGAGCCAGGGGTTGAGGCTGTCCGGCTCCTGGATTGAGCCGATCACGAGCTCGCCGCCGACGCGCGGACCCGCACCCGGCTGCTCCGCCGGCGCGGGCGTCGCCGCGCCGGGCGCGGTGGTGGGCGCTGCCGTCGGCGCGCAGGCGGCTAGAATGACTGCGCCGGTGGTGATACCGCTCCAACGCAGAAAGGCGCGGCGCGAGAGTTTCCCGCTTTGCAAAGGTTTGTTCTGTTCGGTTGACATGGTTCGGTTCTCCTGTGATGATGTGATAGTGGGTCGCAATATGGTAGGGGCACGGGTGGGGGCGGAAGCAAATGTCGAGCCATAGGCGAGCTTTCTTCCCGCCCCCACCCGTGCCCTTACACGATCTGTATAGTTACTTACGCATTAGACTTCCCCCAACGCCAGCGGCAACGTGTTGAACGATTCATGCCCGCTTTCGGTGATGAGCAGATCGTCCTCGTTCTGGAAGCCCCCCACGCCGTTGACATAGTAGGGGACCTCGAAGGCCACCACCATCCCCGGTTCGAGGATGCGCGTCTCCGTGGCCGAAAACCAGGGCCATTCCTCGCCGTCCACGTCGCTGCCGATGCTGTGACCCACGTGTCCCCGCGCATAGGAGGGGAAACCAGCAGCGCGCACGGCATCCTGCACGGCGAAGAAGAGATCGCAGAAGCGCTCGCCGGGCCGCAACCTCTCCAGCCCTGCCGCAAAGCCGGCCAACAGCGCATCCTGAATGCGGCGTTGGGCGTCACTGGCCGGACCAAAGGTGAAGGTACGCCCAATGTCGGTCTTGTAGCCGCGGATCTGCACGCTGCTGTCGAACTGAACGATGTCCCCGCGGCGGGCGGCGCGGGTGGGGTCGATCTTATCCCACAGCAGTGGACCGAGATGGACGCCCGTCGCCGCGCTTTGGAAGCCCAACTCGCGCTGCTGGCGCGCCGCCGCGCTGCACGCCTCAATGAAACGGGTGCGCAGATCCGCGGCCAACGTCCTCTCGTCCAGCCCCACCAGCGCGCCGGTGATCCCCCTTTCGGTGATGGCGACGCCGCGGCGCAGGATCTCGATCTCAGCCCCTGTTTTGATCAGCCGCAGTTCGCGGATCAACGATGACGCGTTGACAAACGCAACGTCGGGCAGCAGCTCGCGCAGCCGTGCCATGTCAGCGGCGGGGACGAATTCCATGTCCACGCCCACGCGTTTCTGCGCCAACCCAAACTGGTGGAACATCTCGCCCAGCAGGTCGTCCACGCGGCGGGGATCATAGGTTTCCGGGCGGGTGTGGAGGCGGCCCGCCGTGGCGAGGGCGATGCGCTCCTCAATCGGCATCTGCGCGGCCATCTCCTCGACATCCACCCGTTCGATCCAGAGGGGATAGCTGGCGAGCGTCGCCCGCGGATTGGCGCGGCGCACGGCGGCGTGGGCCGTCTCTGGGATGACAAATCCCGTCCGTCCGCTGGCCGAGATCAGCGCCGAGGCCGGTCCACCCCGCCGCCACATGGTCACCGGAAAGCCGGAGACGGCCGACACATACTCGAAGTTCTCCGGCGAGAGGGCGAGCAGCCCGTCTAGATTCTTTTCAACCAGCAGCGTTTGGACGCGGTTTAGATCGATGTAGTTCATAGCGATTGGTCAATGGTGAATGGTGAATGGGTGGCCCGCGTTTCATGCCGAAATCAAAAACAACGCCCCGTGGGAAACCTCCGGGACGCTGTTGAAGATAGGCGCTGTGCCACCGGTTCCCTCCACACACAAATGCGGAGACCGGCAGACCCCGTCGCCAGGGCTACCGCTCCGCTATGGACAAGGACAAAAACAGGCAGGGCAACAGCAGTGGAACAAGGGAACTCCTCATCGGCGCTACAAAATGTAGAGTAGATTCTGGCAATCGAGTATAGTGGCGTTGCGGGGAAGTTGTCAAACAATGGCGGTGCAGGGGATTGATCTTGTAGGGGCGGGTCGCTGTGCCCGCCTGTCTATCCCGCCCCATTCGATTAGACATTATCGGTAAGGAGACCCGCCAGGTTTTCTGCAACCTGGCGGGTCTCCTGAGAAACGAATTTTCCTGGGAACAAGGCTGTGATATATTTTCTGCACTTGTGCCACGACGATAGGAGAATCCGCATGAAGGAAATACCGCGCTGGGCGAAATGGGCGCTCACGCTGGCAGGGATGACAGCATTGATTGGATTGGGCTTCACTGTGCGGCTGTGGCTGCCCTGGCTGCTCCCCTTCCTCGACAACCAGGGCGAACGCTGGCAGAGCCTGGCCAGCCTGGTGCAGGTGATCATGTGGGGGATCGGCGGCGGCTTCCTGATCTGGCGGATCTGGTTTGGGCGGGAAGGCGAGACGCATGCAAGGACGACGGCTCACATCGACACCGGCGGCGGCAGTAGCGCTGACGATGTTACCATCACCAATGGAAACTTTGTCGGGCGCGACGCCATCACCCACATCTACCACACCTACCAGAGCGGACCAGGAGACGCCGCGTTGAGCGAGGAAGCATTTCGGCGGATCTTGCTCGACTATCTGGGGTGGGTACAGCGGGCCTATGCCCAGGCTCGCCTTTACGGATTGGAGAGCCTGCGCCCCACAGCAGGACGCCCGGTGCGCAATCTAACCCAGGTCTTTGTGCCCTTGTCACTGCGCCGTTTTACGCCGCCCGCACGCCGCCAGATTGAAGAACTGGCCCGCGACTTTTCTGGCGATCCCCTGGCCGAGAATCGAGCCTATATTGCGTTGGTGGCGCAGCAGAAGGAAGCAGGGGAGAGGGTGGAGCTGGCTGCTTTGCTCACCACGGATCCGCGGCTTGCCATCATCGGCGGCGCGGGCAGCGGCAAGAGTACCCTGCTCAGCTACCTGGCCTTCTGTCTGGCAGACCATGCCCAGAACGGCAGTGAACTCCCCTTTACCCTGCCCGCCGAACGCACAGCGCCTGTTCCCCTGCTCATTCCCCTGCGTTATTACCGCCAATATCGGGACGAGTGCCAGAATGCCAGAGGACGCAGCCTGGATCATCCCCGTTCCGGCACATTGGCCGGCTTTGTACCCTGGTATCTCAAACGACGTAGCCCGGCCCTGGAGCTTTCTGAGGATTTCTTCGACCGCCTGCTCCTGGGCGGCGGCTGTTTGATCATGCTCGATGGCCTGGATGAGATCGTGGACTCGACCGAGCGGGGGCAGATCCGCACTAAGGTGGAACAGTTGGCCCAAGATATCTATCCAGGAAATCTCTTTGTGGTCACGGCGCGCGAGGCGGGTTATCGCGAGAATGCCGTCTTTGGCGACGATTTTGTGAGGCTGGATGTACAGCCCCTGACCGCGGACGAAATCCACGCCCTGGTCCACAATTGGTGTGGGTTGATCTACGGCGCAGAGGCTGCCACCCAAACCGACGAGATTGTGCGCGCCATTGAGGAGATCAACCAGCGCTACCGCCAACAGAACCTGCCGCCTCTCATCGACACGCCGTTGATGACCACCATGGTGATCAGCGTCAAATGGGGCGAGACAGAACTGCCGCGGGAACGGGCCAAACTCTACGAGGCTGCGGTCAAAGTCATTCTGCAGGCCCAGTACCTCTCAGAAGATGAAAGCCGCGAGGCCCTGATCAATTGGGGCGGCCCCTGGGAAGAGCAGCAGATCTGGCTCTCGCACCTGGCCCTGGCCATGCACAGCCGAGGTCGCGGCAGCGCCACCCAGACCGCTGAGGGTATCCGCGCCATTCTGGCCGAAAAACTTTCGCCCGCTCAGTTGGATACCTTCGTGGCGGCAGTACGTCTGCGCGGCGGCGTGCTGGAAGAGCGGGGCGAACTCTTTCAATTCTTGCACCTCACCTTTCAGGAATTTCTGGCGGCGCGCCTGCTTGCCAAAGAACGCAAAGCGTCCTGGCCCATCCTGCGCCAATATGTAGGGGACGCCTGGTGGCGAGAGGTCTTTCTGCTCCACTATGGCTTTGCCAAGACCGACTACGCGCCCTACGCCGAAGCGTTTCTCAACTGGCTTTCGGCTATCCCCGGCAGCGACCCTGCCACGCGGCTGGCCGGGTTGGAGCTGGCAGCGGCGGCTGTACTGGAAATTGAACGGCTGGACCCGGAGCTGCGTCGCCGCCAGGCCCAACGATTGGCCGATTTCCTCTTTACCGATCACACCCACGCCCATACCGACCCGCAACAACGGCTGGCCGCCTCGCGTACGCTGGACCGCCTGGGCGATCCCCGGCCCGGCGTCGGTCTGCGCCCCGATGGCATGCCCGACATCGACTGGGTAAAGATCCCCGAAACCGATGCGCAAGGCCGCCGCGACTTCATCTATCAAGATGGCAAGCGCGACCGCGAACCCACCTTCTGGATGGCCCGCTACCCCATCACCTACGCCCAGTTCCAGGCCTTTGTCGCCGCCGAGGATGGGCTGCGCAATGGGCGTTGGTGGCAGGGGTTGGCACAAAGCGACAACGACGATCTGGCGGAACAAGCCTTCAAGTTCTGGAACCATCCGCGCGAACGGGTGACCTGGTACCAGGCGCTGGCCTTCTGCCGCTGGCTGAGCGAACAGGCAATGGATGACCCCTCGTTGCTGCCGCCCGAAGCGCAGAATGGCAATTGGCGCATTACCCTGCCCACCGAGTGGCAGTGGGAAAAGGCCGCCCGCGGCCATGATGGCCTCATCTATCCGTGGGGACCCGAGTACATCTCCGGTTATGCCAATGTGGACGAGACCGAGGCGGGCGTAGAGCCGCACAAGTTGGGGCAGACCAGTGCCGTCGGCCTCTACCCACAGGGGAAGTCGCCATATGGCATTCTTGATCTGAGCGGCAACGTGTGGGAGTGGTGTCTGAACGAGTACAACAATCCAGAACGTTTTCAGGAAGAGGGGGATGAAGGGCGTGTGCTGCGAGGCGGTTCGTGGTATTCTAGCGCAGCCAGCGCCACTGCGTCTTCCCGCTACGGGGACCTCCCGAGGTACTGGGACAGCTACGACGGTTTTCGAGTTGTGGTCGTCCCCATCTCTCATGGGTAGCTTCTGCGTTCTGGTTTCTGACTTCTGTTTT
>JAHBVG010000098.1 GCA_019637695.1 Caldilineaceae bacterium
AAGGAAAGTATGATTTCCGAGGATGACCTCCACCGCGGGCAGGATCAGGTTCAAGAAAAGACCGATAGCTTTATCGAACAGGTTGATGTGATCGCCAAGGCCAAAGAAACCGAGATCATGACCATCTAGCCTGACCCTGGTTGATGATGAGCGGGTGGATGGTGGGTGACAATCGACTGACTGATGGCGTTGGAGACGAGGGGTGGGATCATCTCACCCCTTCCTTTTGGTACGAAGAGAGTAGCCCTGGACCGATTGTCCGCTGTATCGGGAACAACCGTCGAATTTGTTGACCAATCAGCATACGGGGCAGTACGAGTTCAAGGAGTTAAACTTACCGTGAGTAGCACAGCACAGATAGAGTATCCTCCCCTTCGCTCGGTTCCTTATCATGTGGGCATTATTATGGACGGCAATGGGCGCTGGGCGAAATCCCGCGGCTATATTCGTCATGCTGGTCATCAGGCTGGCGTCAATAACATCCGCCCTGTATTGGAAGGCTGCGTCGAGTTTGGGATCAAGGTACTCACTATCTATGCCTTCTCGACCGAAAACTGGAATCGCCCAGAAGAAGAGGTGAGCGGTTTGATGCGGCTGCTCGGGTTGACCATTCGTCAGCGGCTCAACGAGTTGCACGAGCAGGGTGTCCAGATCCGTCATAGCGGGCGGCTGGCGGGCATCAACCGCGAACTCCAAAAGCAGATCCTCTATGCATTGGATGTAACGAAAAATAACGACCGGATTATCCTTAATGTTGCGTTCAATTATGGGGGACGCAGCGAAATCTTGGATGCTGTGCGTCAAATTGTCGCCGACGGCATCGCCCCTGACGCATTGACCGAAGAGACTTTTGGCCGCTATCTATATACTGGCGATCTGCCCGATCCCGATCTGATCATCCGCACTGGCGGTGAGTATCGCCTTAGCAACTTTTTGATCTGGCAGGCGGCTTATTCTGAGTATTATGCGACGCCCACCTATTGGCCCGATTTTGACAAGTCAGAATTGTATAAGGCGCTGGTAGAATATAACGAGCGCGAACGGCGGTTTGGTCGGGTTTTAGATGCTGAACCGACGCCTGTATAGTATACCTATTTGCCCCTGCCTTTTACTGTTTATCCAATCCTCCTGAGAGTCGAGCCTACAGTAGTGAAACAGCGGATTATCGTCGCATTGATAGTTATGCCGCTAATCATCTCTGCCCTCTGGTGGGGCGGGTTCTGGTGGATCGGCCTGATAACACTTGTGGCGATTTTAGGCGGCTTTGAATTCTATGGGCTGATGCGGCTTGGCGGGTATCAGCCTGATCGCCTCGTCGGGATTACCTGGTTGGTTCTGCTTGTCCTCGCTGGTTGGCAGCCAACTTATCTTCCAATCTCGCTACTGCTCACAACCGGCTTGATCTTCACATTGATTCGTTCGCTCTATCAGACTCAGCAGCCACTCACAAATTGGACGATTACCACGGCGGGCGCTGTCTATCTGGGGGTGATGCTGGGACAGGCCATTGCGCTGCGCCTGCTCCCCAATGGACTCTGGTGGATGTTGCTAGTGATCTTGATCACCTGGGCAAATGATACCTTTGCCTATTTTGTGGGGATCACAGTGGGGCGGCATAAAATATGGCCCCGTCTTAGCCCGAAAAAGAGCTGGGAAGGGACCATCGCCGGTTGGATCTGCGCCGCTGTGGTCGGCGCAATTTTCGTCCGCGCGACGCCGATTGTAGCCAGCTCAGAAATTGGCGCGCTGATCGGTTTAGGCGGCGGTGTACTGGCGCTCTTCGGCGACCTCTCGATAAGTATGCTCAAGCGTCAAGTCGGCGCCAAGGATAGCGGCATCGTTATGCCCGGCCACGGTGGGATGTTAGATCGTCTGGACAGTCTTCTATTTGTGATTCCATATGTCTACCAGATAGCGATCTGGCTACCGGTTTCTTGATCGTTCTGCCCTCTTGGCGTACCCTGCCCGCAGCCTAGCCAAATTCTCCGCAATCGAGGCATCGTCGTTGTAGATGGCGCTGCCAGCTACAATCACATTAGCACCGCGCTGGATCACATCCCCAATATTGTGATCGCCGATCCCGCCATCTACCTCTAAATCACAGGTCGGATTAAACTCATCGAGCAACGCGCGCATACGCCCAATTTTGCTCGTACTCGTCTCAATGAACTTCTGACCGCCGAACCCTGGGTTCACCGTCATCACCAGCACCATATCTACGAATGGGCTGATCTCACGGATACTTTCCACAGGTGTCGCAGGATTCAGGGCGACACCTGCCTTACATCCCAGTTCGATTGTGCGCTGGATTGTGCGGTGCAGATGAGGAGTCGTCTCCACATGGACGGTAATGATGTCGGCCCCTGCTTCAGCAAAATCGGCCAGATAGCGATCAGGCTCCTCGATCATCAAATGGACATCAAGCGGCAGATCGGTCAAACGCCGAATTGTCGAAACCAGGAGTGGACCAAAGGTGATGTTGGGTACAAAGCGACCGTCCATCACATCAAGGTGAATGTACTCGACGCCGCCTGCTTCGGTCTCCCGGATAATTTTAGCTAGGTACGCCAGGTCAGCGGTCAGGATCGAAGGGGCGATCTTAATCGGATGCTCTAGTTTGGGCCTCATGTCCGCTGCTTTCTACATGGAAGAATGGCGTTTGAGAAAATCTTGCATGATCTCTGAAACGAGCCAGGGTCGTTTGAAGATCAGCGCGTGCGGCTGTTGTGGGATCAAATGGAGTTCGGCGGTGGGGATAGCGCTTGCCATCTCCTCCACCAGCGCGGGGGCGAAGAATTCGTCCTCGCTGCCGTGGATGAGGCAGACGGGCATCTCCCATTTGGATAGATCATCCAATGTCAGGTTGATCGTCTGCTCTGCTGTCAACTGCCGAAAGTTGCCCAATAGAACTTCATCAAAATAACCCGGATAATGATATGGATCATGCAACCTGGCTGTCGCCTCCAGCCAACGTTGCCCCGCTTTGAAATTCTCCGGCTTGAGCGCTCGATCCGCGCCCGTTATGCTGGCATCGTTGCTGTAGGTTGTGCTGATCAGCGTCAAAGTCGCTGGCTCTACCCAGCCCAGATGGACCATCTGCTGCGCGATCATGCCGCCGCTGCTCACACCGGCTAAATGCCCGGTGTGGGCGTCCTCTGCCCGCATGAGATCGGCCAACTGGCGCGCCATCTGCCGATGATCAAAACTGTCCGGGTATCCTTGAGAACGTCCGTGGCCGGGCGAGTCGGGCAATAGGATGCGGTAGTGAGCGCTCAGATCGTTGATCATCGGTCCCCAGGCTGACCGTCCGCTGCTCATAAAGTTGTGCAACAGCGTCAGCACAGGGATCGATGGATCATCGCCCAGAATCTCATAATGGATGATCCCACTTTCCGTCTCGAAGAAAGGCATTGCGCAGCCTATCAGCCCAGTCGACGATCTTCGCTTTGGGTATCAGATTCTTGTGCATCCAGGCGCGTTTCCACGGCTGCTTCAGTTTCAGGGGTCGGGGCTGGCGTCCAATGGGTGGCCGGTGTGGACAATCGGATCTCACCTTCGCCTTCTTTGGCTGCGCCCATCACCTGAATGACTTCGCTCATATCCTCTAGCGTCAACAACCCCAGGAATCGTCCCATTTCTTTGACAGCCACAACCTGGCTGCGATTTTCTATCATGCAATCCCAAACATCGGCCAGGTTCATCTCTGGCGAGATCACGGGGATATCCTTGGCCGGGAGCATGATTTCACCGATGCGCTGATCTGGCCTTCCACTGCGCAGGGCCTGGACCAATCTTGGCCGCGTGACAACCCCTACAAAATTGTTGGACAAATCGAAGACAGGGAAGTCCGCTTGATAGGAGGTCATGATCAGATCTACGGCGCGATCTACACGTTCACTGGTGTAAAGTTGATGGACATTGCGATTGAGCGCCTGCCGCGCATGGAAATCTTTGAGTACATAGCGACTTTCGACAGCTTCCAATTCACCGCGACCGCCCACATAAACGAAGAAGGCGATGAGCAGCAAGAAAATGTTAAATTGCGAAATCCCAATCAGCGCGAAGAAGATAGCCATTGCCCGCCCGACAAAGACAGCAATCCGCGTTGCGCGCACATAGGGCAAGGTCATGGCAAGCAATGCACGCAGAATACGTCCGCCATCCATTGGGAAGGCTGGCAACAGGTTAAAAACACCCAACAAAATATTGGTCATCGTCAGATAGAGGACCAAATTTCCCAGGCCCGGTTGTTGCATCCGCCGTAACATCCAGCCAAAGAAATCCCAGACGTTGATCAGTTCCCCAGCGCGCATGGACATTCCTAACAGAAAGATGGCAAAGGGGAGCAGAATCAACGCCAGCACAAAGTTGACAGCTGGGCCAGCGATGGCAATCAGAAACTCGTGCCAGGGGCGCCGGGGCATTCGTTCCAATTGGGCAACGCCGCCGATGGGCAGCAATGTAATGTAGGGCACGTTCACATGGAAATATTTGGCAGTCAATGCATGTCCTAATTCGTGTAGCACTACACACGCGAACAAGAGAATGATCACCAAAATTCCATAGAGCGCGCCAGTCACAGGATCAGCGCGACCGACGCTGAATGCAAATGCGCCATAGACCAGGATGAGCATAAAGGTCCAATGCACCTGAATATCAATGCCCCAAAGGCGGGCGAGCCTGAGAGAACCACCCATTCTTCCAATTCCTTTCTAGAGATCCAGTTCGGACCTGAAACGCTTCACAATAAGACGATCCTCAAGATGCGCTCAGGAGTGCATCGGGCTCGCTCTGGTTACATTCTGAGCAAGGGCAGGACGCGCGTAGATTCGCAAACCCGTAGATCCCATTGGCGTGTCCATCGGCCCAGGTAAAGCGGACGGCGTAATTGCCGACGAACTCTGCGTCCTCCACCACTGCGCTAGGCAGAGGACCGCTCATCAGCCGCAGCGGATCCGATTCGGCCTGTCTGCGTTCGTCCAGACAAGAAGCGCATGGGCAGACCTTGCGAACCCAAGCGAGCCGATAGCAGCTCTTGTGCCCATCCACCCATTCTATTTCCAGAGTACTGGCACTCCGGTTGATTGTCAGATCGACCGGGTGATGTTGTTTTGAGCTACTGATTGACATGACAACTCATTCTTGCGGGTGTTCAAGACCCATTTATGGTTCGAGTCTACCACCGGATGGGGAGGAAGTTCGGTTGGATTGATTCCCCAAGAAAGGTGTCAACAGTTCAATAGGTAAGGGGAAAATAATGGTACTGTTGTGTTCGGCGCTGATGTCGGTGAGAGTTTGCAGATAGCGCAATTGTAGCGCGCCCTGTTGATTTGCCATGACCTGCGCCGCCGCCGCCAGTTGCTCAGAAGCCTGCATTTCACCCTCGGCATGGATGATCTTGGCGCGCTTCTCGCGTTCCGCCTCAGCCTGGCGGGCCATCGCCCGCTGCATCGTCTGGGGGAGTTCGACATCCTTGACTTCGACAACGCTAACTTTGATGCCCCAGGGTTCCGTTTGTTCATCAATTATTCGCTGAAGTTCCTGGTTGATTTTATCCCGTTCAGAGAGCAACTCATCAAGTTCACTCTGGCCGAGTACGGATCGGAGCGTGGTCTGCGCGATCTGCTGGGTGGCAACCAGGTAATTGGATACGTTGACAACAGCATCAATAGGGTTAAGCACGCGGAAATAACAGACGGCATTGACCTTCACTGTGACATTGTCTTTGGTAATCGCCTCTTGCGAGGGTACATCCAGCGTCACCACGCGTAGATCGACCACCTGCATCTGATCGACCACAGGAATCAGCCAGAAGAGGCCGGGGCCTTTGGCGGCTGTAATCCGGCCCAAACGAAAGACCACACCACGTTCATATTCCTTGACAATCCGCAGTGATGCGCGTATCAGCCACATTAAAACAAGGACAACGACAATGAAGACCGGAAGATTGTTAATGAAATCGGCCACAGCTATTCTCCTCTGTGTAAGCAAATCGGGCTTTGATGAACTTCTGCTCTATTATAGCTTGAAGCTCGACCAGCGGCAACCACTCTGCGAAGGAGGGGCGCGTCCCAAATTTGGGGCGAGAATGCTCTGCGCCGGTCACAGACCGGCGGCGGTCGGGTCACGCACCCAACCGGAGCGCTCCCAAACTCAAATGCACCCGCAAAGAAGCAAGATTCAGATTTTAACTGCGCTACCCAATGAATTCCCAAAGAACCAATAATTTTTTGGACCAAGTTGAATTTGACGCAGGGAAAAGTCTATAGTATACTCTCCATTTACGTAGAGGCTCAAGGCGCACCCAGTGCATAAATTTTTATTGGCTAAAAGAATTTGCTGCGATCGAATAAGTTAATGCGAATTTGAATTCCGCGTAGAGAGTTTGCCCAACATCGGCTGTGCTGGCGTTGGGCTTTTGCTGTTCTATACAGAAAACTGGTAGATAGCTTCCTGTAGTCATCACCCGGTCTGTGTATACTGGATCAGCTATCGATCCATTGTTGTATAAAATTGCATACCGTTTCGTTCGGTTTAATCCATCAAAGTAGAGGCACTCGATGCGAATACCATCCCAGGCAGAGCAGCCAACCAGGGATCGATATTTGCAGGGTGCCATATTGTATTTTTAGATCAGGTGCTGATTTCAAAGCCGAAAGCACCCGTTTGGACTAATTTTGTTGTGATTTCTTCTGTGCAACTCATGTTGCACGCCTGTTATTGGCCTTTGGCCAGGCGCACCCGCCTTCAGGGTGAAACTGTACTCGTTCAAGGAGTTGATGCTACATGACTCAAACTGTCCCCAACACGAGGAATGTAAAGGGTAGGACAATTCGCAAGTCCTATGCCCGCACCCCCAACGTGGTCGACTTGCCGCGTCTCATCGAGATCCAGCTCCATAGCTTCCAGTGGTTCCAACAGGAAGGCTTGCGAGAACTCTTCGATGAAATTTCGCCGATCGTCAGCTTCAACAAGAATTTGGAGCTGCATTTGGGGAGCTTCCATTTTGGCGAACCGAAGTACCCAGAGGAGGAATGCCGTGTCCGCGACATAACTTACTCGGCTCCGCTCTGGGTAAATGTACGGTTGGTCAACAACGACACCGGTGAAATCAGCGAGCAGGAAGTCTTTATGGGTGACTTTCCGCTGATGACCGATTCCGGCACGTTTATTATCAACGGCAGCGAGCGAGTCGTCGTCAGCCAGTTGATCCGTTCACCGGGCGCTTACTTCACCGTTGAAGAGGATCGCAGCACTGGTCGCGATCTGGCCGGCGCCAAGTTGATCCCAAGCCGCGGCGCCTGGCTGGAATTTGAAACCAGCAAGCGTGACATAATCAGCGTGAAGGTTGACCGCAAACGCAAGTTGCCCGCCACCATCCTTTTGCGCGCCATCGGTTTTGGCACTGATGAGCAAATTCGAGAGCTATTCGCCGATGTAGATGACAACGTCGATCATCCCTTTATTGAATCGACGCTAGAGCGCGATCCCACTGGCAACCCTACCGATGATGTGAAGAAAGGGGTGGAAGACGCACTGCTGGAGTTTTACAAGAAGCTGCGCCCTGGCGATCCGCCGACGCTCGACAACGCCAAGAGTTTTGTGCAGAACCTTTTCTTCACCTCTCGTCGCTATGATCTGGGGCGAGTTGGTCGCTACAAGCTCAATCGCCGTCTGCGTCTGGATACGCCGCTCAACGTTCGCATTCTGACGTTGCCAAGCCCTAACGATGATATTGAAACGCTGCGCAAGAAGGACATTGTGGCGGTACTCCGTCGGATTATCGACATTAATAATGGGCGTGAGCGCGCCGATGATATCGATCACCTGGGCAACCGCCGTATCAAGACCGTGGGCGAGTTGATTCAGAATCAGCTTCGTATTGGTCTGCTGCGCATGGAACGCGTTGTGCGCGAGCGTATGTCGATCCGTGACCCTGAGCAGGTGACGCCGTTGAGCTTGCTCAACATTCGCCCCGTCGTGGCCGCGACCCGCGAGTTCTTTGGCGGCAGCCAGCTCAGCCAGTTTATGGATCAGACCAACCCACTGGCCGAGTTGACCCACAAGCGACGTTTGAGCGCGCTCGGCCCCGGTGGTCTGCGCCGTGAACGCGCTGGCTTTGACGTGCGCGATGTCCATTACAGCCATTATGGACGCATCTGCCCGATTGAGACGCCTGAAGGTCCCAACATCGGTCTGATCGGTTCGTTGGCAACTTATGGACGCATCAACGACTTTGGCTTTATTGAGACGCCCTATCGTGAGGTCCGTAAGAGTGCAGAGAACCGCCCCGATGCCCTGATCGGCCATCAGTTGGCTCAGGAAATCACAGATCCGGCGTCGGGCGACGTGATCGCCGAAAAGGGGATCGAAGTGGATCAGGCGCTGGCCGAGCGCATTGCACAAGTTGACGGTCTTAGCGAAATTCGTGTCCGCCCTTATGTTAGCTCGTCGGTACTCTATCTCAACGCTGATTCCGAAGAAACAGCATCGATTGCCCAGGCGTCATCGACGTTGGACAAGGTTGGTCACTTCCAGAACCCGCGTCCTTCCGCACGTCGCGCCGAGGAATTCCGCTTTGAGGAACCGGAACGCATCGACTATATGGACGTATCGCCCAAGCAGATCGTGAGCGTATCGGCCGCGCTGATCCCCTTCCTGGAGCATGACGATGCAAACCGGGCGTTGATGGGATCGAACATGCAGCGCCAGGCTGTCCCATTGGTGCGCCCAGATGCGCCCGTGGTAGGAACCGGCATGGAATATCCCGCCGCTGTGGACTCGGGGCAGGTGATCGTTGCCAAGAACAACGGCGAAGTCGTTAGCGTCACCAGCGCCGAAATCATCGTCCAAGAGGAAGATGGCACACGACGCACCTATACGCTGCGCAAGTACAACCGCAGCAACCAGAGTACCTGTATCGATCAACGCCCGGCAGTGAACAAGGGCGATTGGGTCGATGCCGGCACCGTGTTGGCGGATAGTTCCAGCACAGAGAATGGCGAACTTGCGCTTGGTCAAAATGTTGTCGTCGCTTACATGAGTTGGGAAGGCGGCAACTATGAGGATGCTATCCTGATCAGCGAACGGCTGGTGCAGGATGATAAATTCACATCGATCCATATTGAGAAACACGAGGTCGAAGCCCGCGAAACCAAGCTCGGCCCTGAGGAGATCACACGTGATATCCCCAATGTTGGTGAGGATGCGCTCAAGGATCTGGACGAAGATGGTATCATCCGCATCGGCGCCGAGGTGACGCCTGGCGATATCCTCGTGGGCAAGATCACGCCCAAGGGTGAAACCGAACTCACCCCAGAGGAGAAACTGCTGCGCGCTATCTTCGGTGAGAAGGCACGCGAAGTGAAGGACAGTTCCTTGCGCCTGCCCCATGGCGAACGGGGCAAGGTGGTGGATGTCAAGGTCTTCACCCGCGACGAGCATCAGGACATGCCCGCAGGCGTCGAGATGATGGTCCGTGTGGGGGTGGCGCAACGGCGCCGCCTTACCGAAGGTGACAAGATGGCCGGTCGTCACGGCAACAAGGGCGTTATTTCCAAGGTTGTGCCCATAGAGGATATGCCGTTCCTCGATGATGGCACGCCGGTGGATATCATCCTCAACCCGTTGGGTGTGCCCGGCCGTATGAACATCGGCCAGATTTTGGAAGCGCATCTGGGGTGGGCTGCTTCTCGCTTGGGCTTCTTGGCCGAGACGCCAGTCTTTGACGGGGCCAAGGAGTTGGAGATCGAATCTGAGCTGTCACGCGCCTGGTTGATCGACCGCGCCTGGGCAATTGCCTCACGTCGGGCCTGGGAATTTATCCAGGCCCAGGGCATTCCGAATGAGGAGTTGATGGACGATGGCGATGCACGCCGCCTCTATCTTCTCAACTGGCTGCAAGATGCAGGTTATGATCCTGAGCAGCTTTACTATGATGAAACCTACGCCCGTCAGGCCGCCCTGCGCGAATGGTTGCGTGAGCGAGGACACAACCCTGAAGATGTGATCCCACCGCAGCATGGACGGACACACACAACCCGCAATTCGGATCGGATTGCACGCGATGTGGCCCTGATCGAATGGATGCAGTACCACGGCGGTGATCCAACTGGGCTGAAGGATGAGCGTCTACACGATGCAGCAGAAGCCTTGAGCCGCGAGACCGGTTGGCCGCTGCCCACCACCGGCAAACAGCGCCTTTACAATGGCAAAACGGGCGAACCGTACGATTCCGCAGTGACGATTGGCGTTGTGCAAATGCTCAAACTGCATCACCTGGTCGAGGACAAAGTTCATGCCCGCAGCACAGGGCCGTACAGCCTCGTCACCCAGCAGCCGTTGGGAGGCAAAGCGCAGTTCGGTGGGCAGCGCTTCGGTGAGATGGAAGTGTGGGCGCTGGAAGCCTATGGCGCCGCCTATACCTTGCAAGAAATGCTGACCATCAAATCCGACGATGTCACAGGCCGTGTGAAGACCTACGAGGCGATCGTCAAGGGCGAAGAGATCCAAAGCCCTGGCGTGCCCGAAAGCTTCCGTGTCCTGGTTAAGGAATTGCAGAGTCTGGCCCTTGCCGTCGAAGTGATCAACGACAAGAATGAGGTGATCCAATTCGGCAAAGAAGACGCCGAGGAACGGCTGCCCAAATTGGGCTTCAGCCTGAACATACCGGGACCGATGAGCCGCAGCAGCGAGTAAATAGGCGACAGATGACAGGTGATTGGTGACTGGGGAGAGATTCTCTAATCCCAATCACCAATCCCTAATCACCAGTCACCTCTAAGGAGATAAATTCATGGAAGTACGAGAATTTGACGCCATTCGTATCTCGCTGGCTTCGCCGGAACAGATCCGGGATTGGAGCTATGGCGAGGTGACCAAGCCGGAAACGATCAACTACCGAACGCTCCGCCCTGAGCGAGACGGTCTCTTCTGCGAGCGCATCTTTGGCCCAACCAAAGATTGGGAGTGCGCCTGTGGAAAGTACAAACGGGTGCGTTACAAAGGCATCGTTTGCGATAAGTGTGGGGTTGAAGTAGCGCCCAGCCGAGTGCGACGTGAGCGAATGGGCCATATTGAACTGGCTTCGCCCGTCAGCCATATCTGGTATGTCAAGGGTGTGCCCAGCCGGTTGGGGTTGTTGCTCAATATCAGTCCGCGTCATCTGGAGCGCGTCCTCTACTTTGCCCAGTTCATCATCACCGAGGTGAACGAGGATGCCCGCGCCCGCGCTATTCAGCGCCACGAGCGCGAACTGCAAATGCGACTTACCCGGATCGAAGCTGAGGCCCAAACTCAGATCGATCAGTTCGAAAGGGTCGCCCAGGAACAACTTGATGAACTCGACGCCGACGAAGAAAAGCAGATCGAGGTCCTGGATGAGCGGATCAACCAGCAATCTTCAGAGGCTATCAGTCAGGCGCAAAGTGTGCAACTTTGGATCCAACTTAATATTGGCAAGAAAGCAAGCGAAGAAAAGCGCCTCGAATTCGTGGATGATGTCATCGTAGCCAAAGGCGAGACTGTCACAACAGATCACGATAGCATGATCAACGAGTACGTCCAAGAGCGGCTAAATGCACTCCAGACCGAGTCGGATGAAGAGAAGGCCGATATTCGTCTCTTTATTGAGGCGAAGCGCGACCATATCCGCCAGGAATTGGAAGCCGTTGTGGGTCGCCTGCGCGAGGATCTGTCAGATCGCCAACAGCGTCTGCGCGACGCCATGGAAGGCGATTTGGACGAATTGAAGAATCTGGCCGAGCAGCAACTGCTTTCTGAGACACGCTACCGCGAACTTTCGGATCGCTGGGGCAGCGTCTTCAAGGCAGGCATGGGCGCTGAGGCCGTACGCGACATCGTCGCCAAGATCGATTTGGATAAGCTCGTCAAAGAATTGCGCCGAGAGATCCGCACCACCCGCAGCAAGCAGCGTCGCAAGAAAGCGGCCAAGCGTCTGCGCGTTGTGGAGAATTTCCGCAAGAGCGGCAACCGCCCCGAGTGGATGATCATGACGGCGCTGCCAGTGATCCCGCCCGATCTGCGCCCGATGGTGCAATTGGATGGCGGACGCTTTGCCACCAGCGATCTCAACGATCTCTACCGGCGTGTGATCAACCGCAACAACCGCCTCAAGCGGCTGCTCGAACTGGGCGCGCCGGACGTGATTGTGCGCAACGAAAAGCGCATGTTGCAGGAGGCCGTCGACAGCCTTGTGGACAACGGTCGCCGAGGTCGCGCCGTCAGCCGTAGCGGCAAGCGTAAACTTAAGAGCTTGAGCGATCTGCTCAAAGGCAAGCAAGGACGCTTCCGCCGCAACCTGTTGGGCAAGCGCGTCGACTATTCGGGCCGCTCCGTCATCGTGATCGGTCCTGAATTGAAATTACATCAGTGTGGTCTGCCCAAGAAGATGGCTTTGGAGCTCTTCAAGCCCTTCGTCATGCGCCGGCTGGTGGAATACAACTATGCTCACAACATTAAGAGCGCCAAGCGCATGGTGGATCGTATGAGCCCCGAAGTCTGGGACGTACTCGAAGAGATCTGCCACGAGCGGCCTGTGCTGCTCAACCGCGCGCCGACGCTCCATCGTCTCGGTATCCAGGCGTTTGAGGTGTTGCTGATCGAAGGCAGCGCCATCAATCTGCATCCATTGGTCTGTGCTGCCTTCAACGCCGACTTTGACGGCGATCAGATGGCGGTACACGTCCCGTTGAGCCAACAGGCCGTGGAAGAAGCGCGCTCGTTAATGCTCGCCAGCCAGAACCTGCTCAAACCCAGCAGCGGTGAACCGATTGTTGGCCCGGCCAAAGACATGGTGATGGGTGCTTACTACCTCACCGTAGAAGAGGACGAAGAGAAGCCAGACAGTGAACTGCCCATCTTCAGCAGTTTGGAAGAAGCTGAGTATCTTCACAGCATTGGGCGTCTGGGCTTGCGCAAGCCGATTCGCGTCTACTTCACGAATAAGTTAGACCAGATGTCGCTTGATGAGATTGAAGTGGACGAGCATGTGCAGACTCTCCTCGAAGCCGCCGGTATCCGTACAGTTGGGCAGATGATGGATGCCTATACTCAGGGTGAGGAGGCGATGATCGCCGCTATCCCTGCGTTTGATATTGCCGCAGTGAATGAGATCCGCACTGCTTTGCGCAAAGCACGTCTACTCGGCGCAGACTGGCCGAAGAGTCGAATTATGCGCACAACGGTTGGGCGTATCATCTTCAACCGTGCGCTGCCCGAAGGACTCTGGTTTGTCAATGAATTGCTCGACAAGAAGGTTGTGAACCAGATCGTGGAACGTAGCTATAAGCATTTGGGTCGAGAGCAGACGGCTGAGGTCGCCGACAATATTAAGGATCTGGGCTTCCTCTACGCCACGCAGTCGGGGATTACGATTGCTGTCAGCGATATCCAGGTTCCTGAGCAGAAGCAAGAGATATTGGATCGCACGACCGATGAAGTCTCCCAAGTGGAACGGCAGTACCGCCGTGGTCTGATCACGGAAGAAGAACTCTACGAGAAGACTGTCGAACTTTGGACACGCGCCACCGACGAGGTGACCGAAGCTGTGCGCGAATTGCTCAGCCCGGTTGAAGGATTGGGCGCGATGGCCCGCTCCGGTTCCACCAAGGGTGGCGTAAACACAGTCCGTCAGTTGGCAGGTATGCGCGGTCTGATGGCCGACCCGAACGGACGCATTATTCCGCTGCCCATTCGCTCGAACTTCCGCGAAGGGCTGACTGCGCTGGAATACTTCTTGAGTACCCATGGCGCGCGCAAGGGTCTGGCCGATACGGCGCTGCGTACAGCGGATGCTGGTTATCTGACCCGCCGTCTGGTGGACGTGGCTCAAGATGTGATCATCACCGAGGACGATTGTGGCACCAACGTTGGCATCTGGATCAACGCTGGGGATACACGAGCCTCCGGTGAAAGTTTCATCGAGCGGGTGGCGACCCGTGTCCTGGCCGCTGATATCACCAATCCCGAAACCGGCGAACTCCTCCTGGCAAAGGATACGGTGATCGACGAAGCGGCTATGAATATGCTGGTGCGATATAAGATCGACCGCGCATATGTCTTCAATCCGCTGACTTGTGAGGCGCGGTTTGGCCTTTGCCAGAAGTGTTACGGCGAAGATCTCGCTCGCGGTGGCCCTGCACGTCAGGGTGAGGCAGTGGGCATTATCGCTGCCCAATCCATCGGTGAACCGGGGACACAACTCACGCTGCGCACTTTCCACACGGGTGGGGTGGCCGGCAGCGACGACATCACCCAGGGTCTGCCCCGTGTCGAGGAACTCTTCGAGGTGCGCAATCCTAAAGGTGAAGCCGTCATCAGCGAGATCGATGGCAACGTCGACATCTGGTGGGAAGGCGACCAACGTATGCTCAAGGTCAGCCGGACTGAACTGAAGCGGCGCGAAGTTGCCATTCCGCTGGGCTATCACGTGCTTGTCGAGACCGATGATCGCGTACAAGAGGACACGATCGTGGCTCGCAATCCTGAAAATGATGAGGAAGTCATTGTCGCCGGTATGGATGGGCAGGTTTTCGTCGAAGAGGATGGCAGCCAGCTAATCATCCGCCGCGAAGACGTGGACGCCTGGGAGAAGGACATCCCGGCCAATGCCCGCCTGCGTGTAGACAAAGGTGACGCTGTCAAGGCCGGGGATCAACTCACCGAAGGTTCCAAGAACCCGAAGGAGATCCTGCGCATCCAGGGACGTGAGGCCTGTCAGATCTATCTGCTAGAGCAAGTGCAGTTGGTCTACCGGAGCCAGGGTGTGGCGATCCATGACAAGCACATTGAAGTGATCCTGCGCCAACTGCTGCGTCGTGTCATGATCCGTGCTACTGGCGATACCGACTTTCTGCCTGGTGAGTTGGTGGACCGCTTCGAGTTCGAGGACATGAATGACGCCGTGGTTGCAAACGGGGGGCGTCCGGCCAAGGCGGAGCCTGTGGTGCTGGGGCTGACCAAGGCGGCGTTGAATACCGAGAGCTTCCTGGCGGCGGCGAGCTTCCAAGAGACTACGCGTGTCCTCACCGAGGCGGCCATCCGTGGTCAGCGCGATGAACTGCGCGGCCTCAAAGAGAACGTCATCATCGGTAAGCTCATTCCAGTGGGAACCGGCTTCCGTGCTCGCAAGAAGTGGGCTCAGGAGAAGCAAGATGCCATCGATATGGCCGCCAAGCAGGTCGAAGAGGACGATCTGGACGAACTAGAAATGATCGATCTGGACGATACCGATCTGGATATGAGCGATCTGGCTAGTTTGGCCGAAATGGGGTTCAGCCCTCTGGGAATGATGTCCCGATATGCGGCTGAAGAAGATGACGATGAAGATATCGATCTCGATTTTGATAAGTTTGGCAACGAAGAGAACGAAGAGCTTGATGTTGATCTAAGTTAAGCCAGGCCTGGTTGTTGAAGTAAGTGAATTGAGGGGCGATACTCCAATGAGTATCGCCCCTTTTGCCGAAACTTGGGCAAAAACCGTATCTGTTTTATGACCAGTTTAATTTGACCTTCGTTTGACGCTTGTGCTACAATTTTAGATCGTGGGCCTGAGCAGACCCAGGTAGCATGTCTATTTTGGTTGCTCGCAGCGTCTCAGCCAACGTTGGGATACAATGCAAAGGTCTGGTAGCGTCTTCGGAGAGAAGCGTTGCTGCATTTATTGAAATCAGGCGAAGAAATGAAATCTAGGAAGATGGAGGGCTCCTTTGCCGACAATTAACCAGCTGGTCCGCAAGGGCCGCAAGAACAAACCGAAGAAAGAAACAGCCCCTGCGCTTCAGTACTCTCTGAATACGCTGGCTGGCCGCACCAAGCGCGTGAAGGGTGGTAATCCTCAGAAGCGCGGTGTCTGCACCCAGGTGCGCACCACCACGCCAAAGAAGCCGAATTCTGCGTTGCGCAAAGTCGCTCGTGTTCGCCTAACCAATGGGATCGAGGTAACCGCCTACATTCCTGGTGAAGGACACAATTTACAGGAGCATAGTGTAGTTCTGGTGCGTGGTGGACGTGTGAAAGATCTGCCTGGTGTGCGTTACCACATTGTACGTGGCGCGCTAGATAGCACTGGTGTCAACAACCGCAAACGAGGCCGCAGCAAGTACGGAACCAAGAAGCCAAAATAATCTTGTGATCCTTAGTTGGGATTAGAAACACTCTTTTTGCTGCACTGAAATCGCAATACGGAGATTCTGAACATGCCGCGAAGAAATCGGCCCGAACATCGGGATATTATCCCCGATCCGCGCTACAACAGCCGAGTTGTAGCCAAGTTCATCAACAATATTATGGAAAGAGGCAAGAAGAGCACTGCGTTGAGCATTGTTTACGATGCCTTCGACCTTATCGCCGAGCGCACCAACCGATCGGCCCTGGAAGTTTTTGAGGAAGCGTTGAAGAATGCTACGCCTCTGGTCGAGGTTAAGCCCCGCCGTGTTGGCGGCGCTACTTACCAGGTTCCGATGGAAATTCGTGCAGATCGTCGCCAGGCCCTGGCCATGCGATGGCTGATCATGAACTCGCGCAACCGCAGTGGCCGCAACATGGCTATGCGTCTTGCCGGTGAGCTAATGGACACCGCCCGCGGCGAAGGTGCAACTGTCCGCCGCCGTGAAGAAACACACCGGATGGCAGAGGCCAACCAGGCGTTCGCTCACTTCCGCTAAAGAGAAGGATGGCGCGATTGTTGTCGCCACATCCTTCCGTTTTTTGTTGGTTCTATTCTAGCGGCACGTTCTAGCCACAGCGACCTCTCCGTTCCCTTTTGGATACGGCGAGGAAATCCCAATCCATGAAGGACGGTGGAGATGGCGCTGTGGGCAGTCTGTGCCGCGTTGTTTGTGTCCGGTGTGCGTTTTGTTCTGCCGCCGGACAGTTTGTGTCTGGGATGTTCTACTGTTGCAAACGGTTGACTTCGTCCTGGAGACAACTCATTTTCGTTACGAAATCGCCAGATGCATCTGTTTTGTAGCAATACGGTAGGAAACTCATGACCATTGATCTGCCTCTTGAGCAATTGCGTAATATCGGCATCATTGCCCATATTGACGCTGGTAAGACGACAACAACCGAACGTATTCTTTTTTATTCGGGCCGTATCCACCGTATGGGTGAGGTCCACGATGGAACTGCTGTTACTGACTGGATGGCTCAGGAACGTGAGCGTGGCATTACGATCACAGCGGCGGCCATCACGACCACCTGGACAGATACCGTCACCGGTGAACAGGTTCAGATTAACATTATCGATACGCCAGGGCACATTGACTTTACGGCTGAAGTTCAGCGCAGTCTACGCGTACTCGATGGCGGCGTCGTTGTATTTGATGCTGTCGCCGGTGTAGAGCCACAGTCAGAGACTGTTTGGCGTCAGGCTGATAACTACAATGTGCCGCGCATCTGTTTTGTCAACAAGATGGATCGCCTGGGCGCTAACTTCCAGCGAACTGTCGATATGATCGTTGACCGGTTGGGGGCGAATCCACTGCCGATTCAATTGCCAATCGGCGTTGAAGACAGCTTTAGGGGGGTCATTGACCTCTTTGATATGAAGGCGGTTATTTTCTCTGATGAGCTCGGCGCTAAACCGACTATTGAGGAGATTCCCGCTGATCTGCGCGCCGCCGCCGAAGAAGCGCGTTCGACGATGATCGAGCGCATTGCCGAGACCAACGATGAACTCACGATGAAGTTCCTCGAAGGTGAAGAGATCACAAACGCTGAGTTGGTGGCCGCTCTGCGCAGCGCCACGATCAATAGCGAATTGGTGCCTGTGCTTTGTGGTACAGCGCTGCGCAATAAAGGCGTCCAGCCCCTGCTCAATGCAGTTGTGCGCTACCTGCCCAGCCCAAAGGATGTACCTTCTGTGGTTGGTCTGAAGCCCGGTACAGATATTGAAATCACACGCGATCCGGATCCCAAGCAGCCTTTTGCCGCTTTGGTTTTCAAGATCGTCACCGATCCTTTCGTTGGGCGTCTGGCCTATGTACGTGTCTACTCAGGGACGCTAGAGGCTGGCACGACGGTCTACAATTCAACCAAGGGACAACGTGAGCGCATTGGCCGCTTGTTGCAGATGCACGCTGACAAACGTGAAGAGATCAAATATTGTGACGCTGGCGATATTGCCGCTGTCGTAGGTTTGAAGAATAGCTTCACTGGCGACACGCTCTGCGACTCGAACAATGAGATCTTGCTCGAAAGCATTGAGTTTCCCGAACCTGTGATTAAGGTTGCTGTTGAACCCAAATCCAAGGCTGATCAGGACAAGATGACCGAAGGTCTGTTAAAACTGGCCGAGGAAGATCCCACCTTCCGCGTTCAGTATGACGATCAAACCGGTCAGACTGTTATTAGTGGCATGGGCGAGTTGCACCTGGATATCATCGTGGATCGGCTCAAACGCGAGTTCCGTGTGCAGTGTAACGTAGGCCGCCCTCAGGTTGCCTATCGCGAGACGATTACCCGTCCTGTCCGTGTCGAAGGCCGTTTCGTCCGCCAATCCGGTGGTCGTGGTCAATTTGGTCACGTCTGGTTGGAAGTGGAGCCGAACGAACCAGGCAAGGGCTTCGAGTTTACAGATAAAATCGTCGGCGGCACTGTCCCGCGTGAATATATCCCCGCTGTTCAGAAGGGGATTGTGGAGGCCATGGAGAGTGGCTCATTGGCCGGATATCCAGTGGTCGATGTGAAAGCTGCGCTGGTTGACGGTAGCTATCACGAAGTAGACTCCAGCGAAATGGCCTTTAAGATCGCCGGCAGCATGGCCTTTAAAGAGGCGCAGCAGCGCGCTGCCCCGGTCCTCTTAGAGCCTATGATGCAGGTTGAATCTGTGGTCCCCGATGAATATGTGGGCGACGTCGTGGGTGACTTCTCCAGCCGGCGCGGACAGATCGAAGGTATGGATTCACGCACTACTGGCATTACTGCTGTGCGTGGGATAGTACCGCTGGCCGAGATGTTCGGCTATGCCACTACGCTCCGCTCAATGACCAGTGGACGCGGTAATTTCACAATGCAGTTTGACAGGTACGCTCCCGTGAGCGCATCTGTATCTGACAAGGTACTGAAGCGAGAATTCGCATAATAAATTTGAGGACCATGACTTGCATCTAGACTCCTGAACCCAGAGAGTTGAAAGCAAATAATGGTCCTCAAAATTTGTCATAATAGGTGGTGTAAGGTATAGTACTAAGGTTTGCGATGTGCCTGCGCTTCCTTAAAGATTTGTAGGTTTTGCGCACCGCCGATCCTATCGGCGGTGCGCTGATGCAAACGTAAGATACGAAAAGGGAGGCTCTGGTCTAAAACGCTTCTTCGAGAAGATGAAGTAGTAGTTCCAGTGCATACTCTGCAGAGCTTAGGAGAGAACCAATGGGAAAAGCAGTTTTTCAGCGAACGAAGCCCCATGTGAACGTGGGGACAATCGGGCATGTGGATCACGGGAAGACAACGCTGACAGCAGCCATCACCAAAGTACTGGCGATGAAGGGATGGGCGAACTTCTCGGCGTTTGACCAGATCGACAATGCGCCGGAAGAGAAGGCGCGCGGGATCACAATCGCCATCAGCCACGTAGAGTACCAGACAGAGACGCGGCACTATGCGCACGTGGACTGTCCTGGGCACGCCGACTACATCAAGAACATGATTACCGGTGCGGCGCAGATGGATGGGGCGATCCTGGTGGTGGCTGCGCCGGACGGGCCGATGCCGCAGACACGCGAGCACATCTTGCTGGCGCGGCAGGTGGAAGTGCCAGCGATGGTAGTCTTCCTGAACAAAGTAGACATGATGGAAGACGAGGAACTGCTGGAGTTGGTGGAGATGGAGTTGCGCGAATTGCTCGACAGCTACAACTTCCCTGGCGACGACATTCCGATTGTGCGCGGGAGTGCGCTGCATGCGTTGGAGAGTACAAGCACCGATCCGAATGCGCCGGAGTATGCGCCGATCTGGGAGTTGATGAGGGTGGTGGACGAGTACATTCCGACCCCAGTGCGCGAGATGGACAAGCCCTTCCTGATGCCGATTGAAGATGTGTTCAGCATCAAAGGTCGCGGCACAGTGGTGACCGGACGCATCGAGCGCGGCGTGATCCACCCGATGGAAGAGGTGGAGATTGTGGGGCTGGCCCCGACGCGACGTACGGTGGTGACGGGTGTGGAGATGTTCCGCAAGCTCTTGGATGAAGGACAGGCAGGCGACAACGTGGGCTGTCTGCTGCGCGGCATCAACCGCGACGAGATCGAACGTGGGCAAGTGTTGGCGAAGCCTGGCAGCATCACCCCGCACACCCAGTTCAAGTGCCAGATCTACGTGCTGAAGAAGGAAGAGGGCGGGCGGCACACACCGTTCTTCAAGGGGTATCGTCCGCAGTTCTACATCCGCACCATGGACATCACCGGCGAGATTCAACTGCCTGAAGGTGTGGAGATGGTGATGCCGGGTGACAACATCAGCATGGTCGTCGAGTTGATTTCGCCGGTTGCGTTGGAGAACGGTGGACGCTTCGCCATCCGTGAAGGCGGTCGCACCGTTGCCGCTGGCGCCATCACCGAAATCGTCAAGTAGACGGTTTGACTGCTGTAATTTTGAGGAAGATTGAACCGGGAGGTTGTCTAACCCTCCCGGTGTCATAGGCGAGTAGCTCAAATGGCAGAGCAGCGGTCTCCAAAACCGCAGGTTGCAGGTTCAAGTCCTGTCTCGCCTGCCTGAACAAAATGACCACCGGCGGTCGTCGGTGGTCATTTTCCGCCAGGGAATAGTCAGTAGTGGCTATTTCAAGCGCAACCTATGATAACGTTTTGCTCTCGATCGTAATGGACGATCTGTTTTAGAATTGGGGGTTCAAGTGAGCCGTTCTTCATCTGTACAAAAAAGCGAGAACGCCCTCGTCCGCTATATTAAGGATACCCGTGCTGAACTTGCCAAGGTGACTTGGCCGACTCGCCAGGAGGGGATTCGGTTAACCCTCGTTGTGCTGGCGGTGACGGCTGTTGCTGCGGTTGTACTCTTTGCTGTGGATTCGCTCTTTAGCTACCTGATTGCGCTTCTTGTCCAGGCATTTTAGCCGTTGGGTCCAACTGAGTGCAGTTTCGAGCATCCATAGCAGCAGTACTGCCGGCATCCTTTGCAGTTGTAGACGAAAATGTGTTCAGCCGGCGAGTCAAGGAGGCCCTTGTGGACGAAGTATCCAAGAAACCTGATCATGATTCTCAATCTGACGCTGAAGAGCATCTTCTGAGTGCTGAGGGTCAGGCAGAGGGGGATAAAGAGGACGGCGACTCCTCGACGCAGTGGTTTGTGATTCATAGTTACTCTGGCATGGAAAACAAGGTCAAACGCAACCTTGAACACCGCGCCGAATCAATGGGCATGACGGATCGCATTTTACAGGTCGTCGTCCCTACGGAAACAGAAATCGAGATCAAGGATGGAGTGCGCCGAGAGGTTGAGCGGCGTGTCTTCCCTGGCTACGTCCTGATTAAAATGATTATGGACGAGGATAGCTGGTACGTTGTGCGCAATACACCCGGCGTCACCAGTTTTGTAGGGATGGGTAATAAGCCGACGCCCCTCAGCCAGGAAGAAGTTGACCGCATCATGAGCCGCATCGAATCTGATGCGCCACGGGTAAAGGTTAGCTTTTCGGTGGGTGAACGTGTCCGTATCACAGAAGGGCCTTTCGCCGAATTTACAGGTGTTGTTGACGCCATCGACGCCGATAAAGGCAAAGCGCGTGTGATGGTGAGTTTTTTCAATCGGGAGACGCCCGTTGAGGTGGACTTTCTCCAGTTGGAACGGGAAACGTAAGGAGTATATTCCGTGGCAAAGAAAATCAAAGCAATTGTGAAGCTGCAACTTCCGGCTGGTAAGGCCAACCCAGCTCCTCCGGTTGGTACGGCATTGGGTCCCCAGGGTGTGAACATTATGGGCTTCGTCAAGGAGTACAATGCACGCACCCAAGGACAGATAGGGCAGATTATCCCGGTCGAAATTACGATCTTCCAGGATAACTCTTTTACCTTTATCACCAAGACCCCACCTGCCGGGGACTTGATCAAGCGGGCTGCCAATCTGTCCAAAGGCAGCGCCGAGCCGAACAAGGCCAAAGTGGGCCAACTCAACCGCCAGCAGGTGCGCGAGATCGCTGAGATCAAATTGAAGGATCTGGGTGATGTGCCTCTGGAAAGCGCTATGCGCATGGTGGAAGGTACAGCCCGCAGTATGGGCGTTACCATTGTAGACTAATTCGAAAGTTATTTTTATTTCGTTCATGTGGGAGGGGAAACCCGTCTGGACCACGGAGGAAAGATTATGCCCAAGCATAGTAAACGTTACAACGGAGTGCAGTCGAAAGTAGATCGCACCCAATATTATTCGCCCGATGAAGCAATTCAATTGGTGAAAAGCACTGCGACTGCCAAGTTCGACGAGACGATTGAAGTGCATTTGAACACTGGCGTCGATCCCCGCCATGCGGATCAACAGGTGCGTGGCGTGGTTACATTGCCCCACGGCACAGGTCGCGAGGTACGTATCCTGGTTTTTGCAGGCCCTGATGGTCAGGAACTGGCGCGTAATGCAGGCGCTGATCATGTAGGCGGCGAAGATCTGGCGCAACGAATTCAGGAAGGCTGGCTGGATTTTGATGTTGTGTTGGCTACACCTGACATGATGCGCATTGTCGGTCGCCTGGGCCGTGTCCTCGGTCCGCGTGGTCTTATGCCCAGCCCCAAAGCAGGAACGATTATTCCAGCCGAAGATCTGCCCCGTATTATTCATGAAACCCGCCTGGGCCGTGTTGAGTTCCGCGTCGATAAGACCAGCAACATCCACGCGCCGATTGGAAAGGCTGGCTTTGATCAAGAAAAGCTGATGGGTAACTTCACAGCCTTTATGGAAGCTGTGACAGCCGCCAAACCCGCGGCGATGAAGGGGATCTACCTCAAGCGGGTAACGCTGACCAGCACCATGGGACCCGGCGTGAGAGTGGACACAAATGCCGCCGCCGCTCTACGATCTGAATAGTCGTTGATCTACGCTATCCTTTGATTTGCCAGATGGCGCAGTGATGGGTAGGATAGTATAGTTTACAAGTAAATACGCCGACAACATTTCGGTGCCGAAGATAGCAGGTGCAGATGCATAAGTGTGGCTTTGCCGCCGCCTGCCGAGGTAAACGCTGTGGACCGCTGATACAATTTGTATCGCTCGCGCCACGATTACGCCTCTTATCTTCGGATTAAGGGGCGTTTTTGTTGCCCCACAATAGTCATCCTTCTGCGGCGCGTTGACAGCAATTCTGCTTTGCCGTGTGCGCAGTGATAGGAAGGGCTTCTACAAATGCCCATTTTGATAATCTTGAGGAAAGGAGGAAACTCTCTTGGCCATCAATCGTGAGAAGAAAACAGAGTTGGTTGCGCTCTACAAAGAGCAGATCGCAAGCTCATCAGCTATTGTCTTTACCGACTATCGTGGCGCTAGTGTACCCCAGATCAATGCCTTGCGTGCCCGTCTGCGCTCGAATGGCACCAGCTACATGGTGACAAAGAATACGCTCTTAGAACTGGCGCTACAACAGAGCGGTCGAACAATCGATTTAGGCGATCTGGTAGAAGGTCCCAGTGCTGTAGCTTTTGTCGGCGAGGATATTGGCAAGGGCGTCAAAGCCCTGACTGATTGGATTCGCGAGACCGGCGGCGAAGTCATTAAAGTCAAAGGCGCTATTCTGGAGAACGATGTTATCAATGCCGCTAATACCGCTAGCCTGGCTGACCTGCCCACCCGTGAGCAGATGCTGGCTACTTTGCTTGGTACCATTATGGCTCCGGCGAGCAAGTTGGTGCGCGTCATCAACGAGCCTGGCGCAAGCCTTGCCCGTGTACTCAAAGCCCGTGCAGAGCAGGAAGCGGCATAACGGGTTTTAGGATGAGACTTTTTGTGAGTGGCGAGCATATCCTCACTCTTTATCGTGATGAAGCCGGTGCAAACCGGGTACTGTGAACAAGAATATTTTCTATTTACTGGAGGAATTTTAGAGATGGCTGATTTACAAGCAATTAAGCAACAATTGGATGGTCTGACCCTGCTTGAGGCTGCCGAACTGGTGAAGATCCTTGAGGAATCCTGGGGCGTAAGCGCTGCTGCGCCTGTGGCGATGGCCGCTGCTGTTGGCGCTGCCGCCGCTGGCCCAGAGGCCGAAGAGCAGACCGAGTTCGACGTCATCCTCAAGGACGTGGGCGCCAAGAAGATCAACGTGATCAAGGCTGTGCGCGCCGTCACCAACCTGGGTCTGAAAGAGGCCAAGGATCTGGTCGAGAGCGCGCCAACCCCGGTCGTCCAGGCTGTCCCCAAGGAACAGGCCGAGGATGTTAAGAAGCAGCTTGAGGCCGAAGGCGCTGTCGTCGAGATCAAGTAAGATCTCAGCCCAAATCAGGCACAAAAAGCGGGAACGGGACTTGTATAGCCCGTTCCCGCTTTTTGATTGGATAAGTGCTTGGTTCTTGCCTGCTTCCTATGATAGAATCATCGGACAGATGGGCATTAACCGAGGAACCAATATGCTTGAAGAGCAGACAGTATCTGCCACAACCCCATGGCCGGTGGTAGGGCACGAGTGGGCGATTCATCTATTACAGCGCTCCCTGGCCGATATAAGGGGACCGCGCCATGCCTACTTGTTTTTAGGTTCTCCTCAAATTGGCAAGACAACGTTAGCTATCGCATTTGCACGGGCGCTACTTTGTACCGATCCGCAACAGCGACCGTGTGGACGTTGTCGGTCTTGCTTCCTCATGGAGAAGAACGGGCACCCTGATTTTCGGTTTGTCCAACCCACAGATCGTAACGGCGACGTGGATCGGCTGAATGGCGTGTTGCGCGTGGAACAGGCCACTGAGATCATCCACGAAGCGCTGTTGCATCCAATTGAGGGGCGTTACAAGTTCTTTCTGATTCAAGATGCCCATCAAGCCAATGACAGCTTTTCCAATAAGCTGCTCAAAACATTGGAAGAGCCGCCAGCGCACGTGGTACTCTGCTTAACAGCCCATGATCGTAGCGGGCTGCTACCGACGATTATCAGCCGCTGTCAGGTCTTGGATCTACGCCCGATTGACAGCCATCGCATCGAACATGCATTGGTAGAACGCTGGCAAGCGCCAGCAGAAGAAGCAGCGCTCTGGGCGAGGCTCTCCGCTGGGCGACTAGGGTGGGCCGTACACCAAATCCAGGCCAGGGAACAAGGAGAAGAACGTCGTCAGCGATTGCAGGAACTGCGCCAATTAGCTCAATCCAACCGCATAGAGCGCCTGCTCTTTGCTCAGAAGCTGGCAACCAATCGTAACAACGAACTTCTCTTCCCGTTGCTGGCGCTTTGGGTAGGTTGGTGGCGCGACATCCTGCTTGTGCAATCCGGGTGTGCTTCTAGTTGCAACAATATCGACTACG
>JAHBVG010000099.1 GCA_019637695.1 Caldilineaceae bacterium
CTCATTACTCACTACTCATTACTCATTACTCTATTTGAAACTAGAAAGTCCCACTTATGCCCATTAAATTTGGCACTGACGGCTGGCGCGCGGTGATCAGCGAAGAGTTCACCTTTGAAAATGTGCGGAAAGTGGCGCAGGCCATCGCCGATTACACATTGACCCAACCGCCAATGTCTAATCTCCAGCCTACCTCGTTGGTGGTGGGCTTCGATACCCGCTTCCTCAGCGACCGTTATGCTGTTGCTGTAGCCGAGGTGTTGGCTGCCAATGATATTCAGGTCTGGCTGGCTAAAGGGGACGCGCCCACGCCCATGATCTCCTATGCGATTGTGGAGAAAGGCGCGGCCGGCGGCGTGATGATCACCGCCAGCCACAACCCGCCTCGCTACAACGGCATTAAGTTAAAGGCGTCCTATGGCGGGGGCGCTACGTCGGAGGTAGCCAAAACGGTGGAACAGCGCATTCGCGACAACCATGCGGCCGGCCGAACGCCCCAGGTACTCGCCTATGCCAAAGCGGTGGAAGCGGGCATGATCAGCCGCTTTGATCCGCTGCCCGCTTATCGGGATCATGTACGTAAACTTGTCGATTTTGAAGCCATCCGTCGCGCCGAACTCTCGGTGGTGGTGGATGCTATGTACGGGGCCGGACGCATCCATCTGCGCCGTCTTTTGGAGGAGGCCGATTGCCGGGTTGTGGAACTGCGCAACGAAATGAACCCCGGCTTCAACGGCATCCACCCAGAGCCGATTGCGCGCCATCTGCATCCACTGGCGGCGGAGATGGCGACGGGCCGCTATCGAGTCGGGCTGGCGACTGACGGCGACGCCGACCGCATCGGCGCTGTGGACCCGGATGGGCGCTTCATCGATCCTCATTCGATCATGGCGCTGTTGCTCGTCTCATTGGTCGAGGATGGCGGGCGACGCGGCAGTGTGGTGAAAACGGTAAGTACCACGCAGATGCTCAACCGACTGGCCGATCATTATGGTCTTGCCGTCCACGAGACGCCGGTGGGCTTCAACCACATTGCGGACCTCATGCTGGCTAACGACGTGTTGATCGGCGGCGAGGAGAGCGGCGGCATCAGCATCGGCGGCCACATCCCCGAAGGCGACGGCATTCTGATGGGGCTGCTCTTGGTCGAGCTGATTGCCAAACGGGGCAAGACGCTTGGCGCACTGGTGGACGAACTCATGGCTCGCCCCTACGTGGGAACTTTTTACTACGCGCGCGATGACCGCGGCGTTACCCCCTTCGACAAAGCGACCCTGGTGCGTGGGCTTTTGTCCGCGCCGCCGCAGAGCCTGGCCGGGCAACCCATCGCGCAGATCAGCGACCGCGACGGGGTCAAGTACATCCTTGACGATGGCAGTTGGCTGTTGATCCGTCCTAGCGGCACCGAACCGGTGCTGCGCATCTACGCCGAAGCCCGCTCTGAAGAAGCGGTGCAAACATTGCTCGAAGAAGGCGGTGTCCTGGCTGAGGCGCAGCTGGCGGCGTTAGTTCGTTAAAAGACTTTTTATCCACAAAGTGTATTGGTCAGGAAGATGATGAAACGTAGTGCGGTTACAAACCGCACGTCTACAGGTGAACGTGCGGTTACAGTCCGACCGCAGCGGTCGGCCCGCACCTACAGATTCCACCATGTCGTTGACCAATACACTTTTTATCCACAAAGGTACACGAAGGTACACAAAGAGATCTTCTCCTTCGTGTACCTTCGTGGATCAATTTCCTCTTTTATCACACACTTCTCTAATAAAAGGGTAACGTGAGTATAACGAACCTTCATTACAATAAACAGACAGGAACTGGAATGAAGGTAAAGAATTTGGGATGAGGGAGAGATGAGCTATTACGATCCATTTCAGCGGTATAATCGGGGGCAGCGGCCCGCGCAGGGACGGCAGGCGCAGGATCCGCAGCGGCGGCAGCCTACCCTGGAGGATTATCATCAGTTGGTAAACGCGTATCAAGAAGCGCAGAAGAAACAGGAAGAGATGGCGAAGCAGTTGGCAACCAGCCAGGAGGCATTGCGCCAACAGACCAAAACGGCCATCGATCTCAACGAAGCGTTGATTGCTACCAAGAATGCATTAGCAGAGGCGCAGGCGCAGATAAGCTCTCTCTCTAACCGCGATGAACAGGCCGAAGGCGAATGGCAGGAGCGATACCTGCGGCTGCAAGCAGAAACCGAGAACTATCGCCGCCGTTTGGAAGGGCGCATTGCCGTTGAGGTGGCCCAGCAGCGCAATCAAATCTTAGAGGATATGCTGGCGCTGGCCGATCATTTGGAGTTGGCTTTGCAGCACATGGATCGTCCGCACGAAGCGCAGGAATCGGCAACGGTGGAAGCAAACTTCCGCCAGAATCTAGAGGCGACGTTACGCGCCTTTTTAGAAACATTGAAGAAACATGGTGTGCAGCCGATGGAGCCAATGGGCAAGCCCTTTGATCCGCAGATCCATGAGGCGTTGGGGCGGGTTTCCCATGCGGAACTGCCCGAAGATCACGTGGCGGCAGTAGTGCGCACGGGCTATTTAATAGACGACCAACTGTTGCGTCCGGCCCGTGTTTTGGTGAGTAGTGGCGTGGAAGCGTAATAATAGAGTACACATAAAGTTCGTACACTCGTAGGAGCGCTTGCGGACGCTGCGTCCGCTTGCTGCGTCCGTTGGGTGCGGCAAGCAGCACCCGTACTGAATTGTATGATGTTCAAAATGGCTTCTCTATAAGGTGTAACGATGGCAGGATACACAACGATGGACTATAAAGATTACTATCAAATTTTGGGTGTAAGTAAGAACGCCGACGAGGCCGAGATAAAAAAGGTCTATCGCAAGTTGGCGCGCCAGTTCCACCCTGACGTGAATCCAGGCGATAAGAATGCGGAACAGCGCTTCAAGGAGATCAGCGAGGCGTATACCGTTCTTTCGGACCCGGAGAAGCGCAAGAAATATGATCGCTTTGGCGCGCAGTGGCAGCAATATGATCGCGCCGGCGTCAACCCCGATGACATCGGCGGCTTCGGCGGCAATGGATCCACGCGCACGGTTACGCCCGAGGAGTTCGAGCAGATGTTCGGCGGCTTTGGCCGCGGCAACAACAGTGGCTTTTCGGACTTCTTTGAGGGACTATTTGGCGGCGGCGCGGCCCCGGGCACCCGTCAACGCAACACGGGCGGCACACCCTTTGAAGGCTTCAACCCACGCACCCGTCGCGGCCAGGATGTGGAAACGCCGGTGAAGGTCACGTTGGAAGAAGCCTATTACGGCACCACGCGGATGCTGCAACGCGACAACGGCCAACGCCTGGAGGTCAACATCCCGGCGGGGGTGCGCACGGGTTCACGCGTCCGCGTTAGTGGAGAAGGCGGCCCCGGCATGGGCGCTGCCGCGGGGGATCTCTATCTTATGGTCGAAGTAAAGCCGCATCCTCGCTTTGCGCGCGATGACAACGATCTGACGGTAAAGGTGGATGTCGATCTCTACACGGCTGTCTTGGGCGGCGAGGTGCAAGTGCCAACCATGGATCGCCCGGTGGTGTTGACCATCCCCGCGGGGACACAGAACGGCAAGCGCTTCCGACTGCGCAAGTTGGGCATGCCCAATCTCAAGAGTCCTGAGCAGCGCGGCGATCTCTACGCGGAGATCAACGTCAATCTGCCCGAAACATTGAGCCGTGAAGAACGTCAACTCTTCGAGCGGCTGCGCGATCTGCGTAGTGCGTAGTGCGTAGTCAATGTCATTAAGTTAAGGCTGGATGGGAGACCGCAGAAACATCTGCCATTTGCACCTGCCACAGTCCATTACGATGCTTAACTTAATGACATTGAGTGCGTATATCCCTTTCCCCTGTCACGTATCCCCAGCCACCAATTACCTCTTCACCACAGGAACGTAAATCTGAATCGGCGCGCCGAGTACGTCAGTCGCGTTGAGCAGGCTGCCCACACGGCCCTGAAAATCAGGGTTGAGGAAATTAATATCGACGGCATTTTCGATCAAGCGTTGGTGGATAGCGACAGTGGACGCGTCCCGATCCTTAGCGCGGCTGAGCGCGGCGACACCGCTGACAAAAGGCGTGGCCATGGACGTACCGCTCCAACTGGCGTAGCCATCCCCTTCGGGACCGGTGATCGCCGAGGTGATGCCCACACCGGGCGCGGCTATGTCCACCCAATCGTTATAATTGGCAAAGTCGGCCTTGTGGTTCATCTCGTCCACAGCGGTAACGGCCAGCGTTTCCCGGTAAGCCGCCGGGTATTGGATGGTGTACCCCCCCGCATTGCCCGCCGCCGCCACGATGATCACCCCCGCCGCCGCAGCGTCACGGATGGTCTTGCGCAATACCTCAGAATCGTACTCTGTCCCCAGGCTCAAATTGATCACATCGGCGCCTTGCGCCACCGCCCATTCAATGGCATAGGCCACAATAAAGATATCGCCGCGCCCATTGGCGTCTAGAACGCGCACAGGCAGAATGGTGCTGTTGGGCGCGATCTGGGCGATGATGCCGGCGACATGAGTGCCGTGTCCCCAGGCCAGGCCATCCCCTTCCTCGCTGGCATCGTCGTCGTCGTCAACCCAATCGTAGCCCAGCCCCAACCGACCTCGGAACAATGGATGGGTCAGGCTGATCCCCGTGTCGAGGATGGCGACGATCACGCCATCCCCTTTGTAAAAGGGCTGCACAGGGCGCAGGGCTATCTGGTCGAACGCGATCTGGTTCTCGTATTCTTGCGGATCAGTGCCGCCCCATTTCCAAATCTGGTAGGGATCGGCCATGGGGACGCTGCCAATGTAGTTGAGTTCCGCCCAAAGGATGTCGTCATCGTGTTTGAGTTGCGCGAACAGCGTTTCATCGTCCTCATGGCTGCTGGACAGAAGATAGATCTGTGTACTCTGGAGCAACCGGTGGATGACAGACAAATTGTGTCTTTGGGCCACTGTCTCGATGGTTACGCCCTCTTTGATGCGCACAATGACCTCATTGGCTACATAATCGTCAACGCGCAGCGTACGCGCCAGGACCTTGTTTCCCTGAAGCGAAATGCCTTCAACCTCAACCCATTGCCCCTTCTGCGGCAGCGGCCCGATGATCTGGGTTTGTCCATCCACTGTGAGCCACCATACCCGGTCGCGATGACTGCGCACCCGCCATTCGCCCTGACCATTGGCGCTCTCTGGGCTATCTAAAACCAGCGCGAGCAACTTACCCGCATCAGCATCCTGTCTCTTCTCTTTGGTGACTCTGATCCGGCTGGCGTGGATCAAGCCGTCGGGCTGTAGCTGCCCGTGGACAACAACGGCAGCGCCAATAGCGACCTTGCCAGCCTGCTCGTGGATCTGCGCCTCTTCTGGCACAAAGATGAGATGACCAGCAACAACCCAGAGGCCGTAGATCCCATCGGTGGGGAGTTCATTAATCATCCCTTCGATTTTGATAGTCTGCGCCTGGGCGCGCTCATGTCGCAGACTGGCTTCTCCGGGGATAGCACTCCACATGAGCAGCGTTGCCACGGCCATGGCCAAGAGAGGAACCATCCAAAGTCGAGGGCGGTTGGGAAAAATCGATTTTGGGCTGTGATGATCCATTGCACATCTCCGTAAGTTGCAGCATCAGACGCCGATCGCGAAGAAAGACGCCCAGTAATAAGGATGATCCCCTGCGGCGACGGCTGCCCGTTGCGCTGCCCGCAATGCCGCGGCCGCATCCATACCCACGGTAAGGCGTTCGTAAAAATTGGACATAAAGTCAACGGCGCGGGCATCGTACACGTTCCACAGGCTGACGACGAGGTTGTGCGCGCCTGCGCCCAAAAAGCCGCGCGCCAGTCCTATCACTTCATCGCCGCCCTGGACCCAGCCACTGCCGCTTTCACAGGCGTTGAGGATCACCAACCGCGCGGACAGGGGCAATTGGTAGAGCGAGCGCACATCGATCCATCCATCGGCGAGTTTGAGCGACGAAAAGAATGGGTTATCCGGGCGGAAGATGCCATGTGTGGCAATGTGCAGGATATCCGCCTGTGCGGCTGCACAGGTCAAGCCATTGCGATCTGCTTTTTCCTCTAGATAGAGCCAGCTCTGTTGGAAGTGACGAGCCACGACTTCAACTTCACGCCGCGCGTGGGGAATGGCTGGATCGTCCAGAGCAAGCCCAGCCAGCGTGTGATACGGTTGCCGCGGATGGCTGATCCGCGCCGTGTGGACAGCAACGCTGGCGCTGGGGACGTAGCTACAGGTGAACCGTTCGAGCAGATAGCGTTCCCCATCCCACAATGCATGGAAGGGGACTCGATGCAACGATCCATAGGGCGCCAACAAGAACCGCGGCGCGCAGAGATGATCTGCTGCCGGTCGGATGAGCAGATCGTATAACTTCCCCAGCGCAGCGTAGAGCGCTGCCTCAAATCGCGCTCTGTGCCGGGCCAAATAGTCAGCGCCAAGTTCGGCGCGTCCCAATTGAAATTGGAATTCCGCCTGGGCGCGCGCCAATTCATCCGCTGTGCAGAGATGTCGAAAAACGCGGACATCTTTTCGATCCATGAGGAAGAGCATCACTTCGCCCTCAGCGTCGGCATGGGGCTGCCCCTGCCCGCCCGGTTGGACAATGTAATAGAAGAGCGCCTGTTGATCCTCGGCCAGATTGGCCTGAAACTGGGCCAGCGACACTGGTTGAGTCTGCGCCAGCAAGGGATCGGCGACCGTCTCTAACGCCTGCGACGACTTCCATGTGAATCGTTCTAGCAGGCTTTCATAGGTCCGCACTGCTTGCGCCGAGGTGGGATTGGGCATACCTTCACCCAGGATGCTATTGTAGAGCCAATGGAGCTTTTGATAAAGCTCGTCTTTTGACTGAGGTACGAAGGATGGCGCCTGGCTGCGGTTGTGATCGGGCAAGGTGGTTTGTAACCGCTCTAACAAGGATCGGGCGCGGGCGCGTTCGATGACGGCAAAGGCTTCGGCGATCTGATCCTTGGAGGCTTCCTCTTCATGGTGAAGCAAGCTCAACACCAGGCTGCTATGAATGTGGAATTTGTCAGCAAGATAAGCTGTGCGGAATTCCTCAATGGGCAGCGACATGCGCTGATCCTCGATCAAGCGCAGCGCTTCGTAAAAATGACGGCGAGCAGCGTCAAATTCTCCTTGAGCCAGTTCTATGTTGCCACGGGCATAGGCAAGGCGCAGACGAAGATGGGGCAGAGGCAGACTCCGGGCCAGGATTCGTTCGATCTGATCCGCCATTTGCTGTGCAGAGGCAATCTGCTCTTCGTTTAGCCAGATCTGAAGCCGCAGCAATTGTGCTTCCACTGTGGTGCTTAAATCACGCGTCGAAGGCTCTCCCTGCGTTGTCTGCCGGGTCAGCGAATCCAACAGTTGATCCAAACGGGTAGCGGCGCTGTGTTGATCCTGGATTCGTTCGTCCAGCATCGCCAGCGCCAGTTCCGTGCGGTTGGCCCAAGGATGGTTGTGCAGAGCGGCGAAAAGATTCTGCGCTTCGAGCAAGCAAAGACGCGCCGCTGCCACGTCGTCCTGGCGCAGATGGATCAGGCCCAGCGCATAGAGACTTTGCGCCAGTTCGTAGGGCTGAACGGCTGCACGAAAAAGGCTCTGGCAACGTTCCAGCGTGGATGCGGCTTCGGAAAGCAGGTTCAAGGCCAGGTAGGCGTTGGCCTGGTCCAGTAGCAGCATGTCAGCCTGGCGCAACTGCGCGACATCAACGGGTTCGACCAGAAGCATCTCGCCTAGCAGCAGAGATTCGGCGCAATAGAACGATTCCATCGCCTGCGCGTACTGTCCTGTGCGCAGGTAGAGACTCCCCAAATTGCTCTCAATCCGCCCCTGGATGAGCGGATCTTCGCGCTGTTTGAAATGAGCAAGGGCGCGCAGATAGCCCTCCTCCGCCTCTTGGGGACGATCCAATGCCACAAGTACATTGGCCCGATTTAGATCTACCTCGGCAATTTCGCCGTCGAATTCGGCATGTGCTTCTAGCGGAGCTTCCCCTTTTAGCGCCACGAGAAGCGCGCGGGCGTGGTCGTAGGTGCGGACGGCGGTTTCGTAATCCCCGCGGCGGTCGAGCAGGTTAGCCAGATTGCTGTACGCCCATGCCAGTTGAGGCGTACGCGGAGGGAGGTGATCGATGGCCCGGTGGATCGCGCGCTCGGCCTCGTCAAAGCGTCCTTGCAACGCCAGGATCTGGGTCATGCCCAGGTAACTGCGCGCCAACGATCTCCTATCTTCAAGGGCTTGCCAGGCGTCCTGTGCTGCGTGGAGCGACGCTTCGGCCTTGTGCAATTCGCCCGATTGCAGGTAGACGCGGGCGTGGGCATAGTGGATCTGGGCCTGAAGAGAATTGTGGGGGTCGGTGTGAGGATCAAGCGCGCTGGCAATTGCCAGCCAGCGCGCGGCTGAACGCGGTGAACTCTCGGCTCGCTCTAACGCCACATTCACCAATTGGAGCGCCGTCTCCGGCGTAGCCAAATCATGGGAACGCAACAGTGCTAAAGCCAGACCCGTGTCGTCTGTATCCAGTTGAACAAGCAGACTGGGGATGAGTCCGCCCGGCTGGGTGTTGCTCACGTAATGTTGATGTCCTCAATTTGCAGGTAAGGCCCTTCTATCGGCGTGATCATAAGGCTATAGTAGCCTAAGGGAATGCCATTAAACTGGAAGCGTCCTTGCAGTGTGCTTTCCACAACGATCTCAGGTTGGTCAGACTGCCCTCCAGAGGCGTGGAATTCCACCAGGACGGGGATGTTCAGTGTAGCTGGCTGTAAAGGAAGGATCTCGCCTTCAATACGGCGTCTCTCTCCCTCTGCTTCCACCACCAATTCCACATCGGCTGAGTCGGCAGAGTAAAGCAGCCGGTATCCTTTGACGCTACCACTGCGCCATCCTTGCAGGCTTAACCGCTGACGATTGTCCAGGGTCAGCGTCATCTGGTGGATCTGTGTAATCAGGCGCGACCAGGGCGACGGCTGACGGTGGATATAACTTGCCAGTTGGCGATAATGCGCCAACTGACGAGCGGTCGGCTGGCTATGCGCGGCGATTGCCATCTCCGCAACCAGACGGCGGATATTCGCTACCCGCTGTTGGCAGACTTTGCAGCCAGCCAGGTGATGTTGCGCCTCGTCTGCGAATGTTTTATCCGCAAAGGCGGCCTGATACAATTGCTCATCATCAAGATGATTCATCATGCCCTCTTTAGGGAAGATCCCCCGCTACTGCGCCTGTCAGAATGGCCCAGGCCCGCAAATTGATGTCGATGAGGTGATCCTGTGGACAAAAGGCTCTCCTCGTTTAGAAAGAGTGTTTGACCCCATGGAAAAATACATCCCCAGCGAGGATGGCAATCTCACTTGAAAAAGCCGCTAAACCCCAGCCTTTCCAGGATCAAGCGCAGTTTGTGCAGACAGCGGTTGCGCGTAGGGCCAATACTCCCTAAGGGCATTCGCAGTCGTGAACTGATCTCTTCGTACGAAGGTTCGTCTCGATCCAAAAAGAGGAAGTGAATCAACGTGCGACAGCGTTCCTCCAAATGTTTCAAGCCCTGACCGATCGCTTCTTGATAGCTCCAGCCGTCGAGCAATTCCTCAATTGTGGGCAATGACGCCCCTAAGATTTGACCACTGGCAAGCGGGGATGAATCTGTTGAAAGTGTATCGACTTCATCGGTATGGATAGAATCGATCAATTGTTCTCGATCCCGTTTCTGAATCACCCGCCAGGTTGCGCGGCGGGCCGTGGTTACCAGCCAGGATGGCAACCGCTCCGGATCTTCTATCTGGTGCAGGCTTTGAGCGAGGATCAGGAAAATCTCCTGCCCGACATCATCCACCTCCATTGCCGTCAATCCATAGCGGACCGGCACAGAGTGGACCAAATTGGCGTAGCGTTCGACTAATTCCTGCCAGGCGTCATCGTCGCCGTTCAAACAGCGTTCAACAAGCTGAGTATTGGTCTTCTGCAAGGTTTCTTCGGACAAATCCATTGGTTAATTGTACCTCTATTTAGCCCATGCTTTACAAGAGCTTGTCATGTGTCGCTGGGTAAGATATACTTTACCTGCATGATTCTATGCAATTACAGGATCTACCCAATCGCCCTCCATGTGTGAAAGGGACTACCCAATGCACAACTTAGAATTTCGTGGCCGATGGATCGATATTTTCGGCAATGTGCTCTTGATCAGTATTCTCTCGATCATCACACTCGGTATCTATGCCCCTTGGGGATATGCCCGCTATCAGCGCGTGATTGCGAATCGCACCTATTATCAGGATCAGCCCTTACAGTTTGATGGGACAGGGGGTCAGGCATTCGTGGAATTCCTGATCATTGCCGCCCTTACCATTATCACCTTAGGACTATATGGCATTCTGGGATTTGCTTCAACTCGGATGCTGCGATGGCAATATGCCCATACGATCTTGCCGACGGGCCAGCGATTAGAGTATGAGGGGGACGCGATCGATCTCTTCTTTGAGAATTTCTTGTTGGTCTTCTTCTCTATCCTTACGCTGGGGCTCTATTACTTCTGGGGCTATGCCCGTGTGCGTCGCTACATTCTGACGCACACCTACCTGGATGGCAAGTCGCTCCAATTTGAGGGGACAGGGGGTCAGTACCTTGTGCTTTCATTGGTGAATACGCTGTTGACGATTATTACGCTGGGGTTTTATGCGCTTTTAGGGTTTGCAACCGTGCGATTGCTGCGCTGGGATGTGCGTAACACATTAGTTCCACTCCCTGAGCGGGCCGAACGGCCTATGCCTATTCCTTCGCCGGTCACAGGTCCGTTCCGCGAAGCCCCCGGTGAACGATTACGCCCGTCGGAATCGCCCGTTGCCCAGGCGCCGACGCCTCCACGCTATGAGGAACCGGTCGAACAACTCTATTCTCGACCAAATTATGCGTATTCTGAACCAGTTGATCGAAACGCCGTTGATGATGATCCTTATGCGCGCCGCGCCGATGATCGGGGATATCAGCAACCACGCCATGATCGCCGGTGATCGATTCGCCTGCGCCGCATGACGATTCTGTAATAGATAGAGTTTTGGTCCCATAAGATGAAAAGGAGTAATGAGTAGATCCTGGCTACTCGTTACTCCTTTTTGTTCAAGTTCGACATCTCTGTTTGTGGATCGACGCGAATAGAAATGGAATTTTCATCCAAAGAGACAACCGATACAAACTAGCATACGCTGAGTGGTGAAATTTTGTACAAGATGCACAGTGCGGGCAGGTTGGCGACGTGCTAAACTCTCACTCAATAGGTTGGAATGCAAAATCTTCGTGGGGTAGGTTTTGCAGTGGGAATTCCACCTATTCCTCTTTCTTCTCTCCTTGTACCATTCTCCGGGCGCCCGCTGTTGGTTATACACCAGCAGCGGGCATTCTCCTTTATGGGGCCAATCAAAGGCGCCCAACTCTGATAGAGTTGGGCGCCTTTGAGATTTTGCCTCTGTGCTAAAAACTATCCTTCAACGACAGGCTGGCTATTGCGGATCGAGATCTTGCGTGGTTTGGTCTCCTCCGCCTTGGGCAGAGTGAGCGTAAGCACGCCGTTCTCATGTTGAGCCTCGATCTTGTCTGCATTCACCGCCAGCGGCAACGCAATGGTTCGCATGAAGTGGCCAAAGCGGCGTTCGCGCAGATGGAAGCGCTCATTCTCTTCAACGTGTTCGTCCTTGCGTTCACCCTGAATGGTCAGCGTGTTGTCCGCAAAGCTAATGTCGAGATCATCCGGGCTAATGCCAGGGATAGATGCCTTGACGATAAAATTGTTCTCTGTTTCGCTGACATCAATCGCCAGACGCATGGCCTGACTATTTTCGCCGTTCTCGGCGTTGGATGCGCGCAGCCATTCGTCCATAATGTGATCCATTTGGCTACGCATCGCTACCATGTCACGGAATGGGTCCCAACGTACGATCCTACTCATTGTTATACCTCCTTTAGAAATCCAGATCCATGTTACATAACCTAAAGATATGCTACATTTGGATGCTGCCTGGATAACCTGGGGTTCCTTGCAGCGTACAATTATACGATACCGCTGCTGTGTTAGATGCACATAAGCGCAGGGTTAACAAAATGTCAGAAGAGGATTTACGCGATTCTAACGAAGGTTCGTGCGCTGGTTGGCAAGGATCAGCTTGTGTGGATGGTAAGATCGCGCCGTCCAAAGATGATCTGCCGGCTGCCCGCAATGCAAGGATGATCGCTGCCATCCGGGTTGTCTTGCCAGATGCGTTTGCCCACGCGGATCGCCCAGGAATGACTATGGGCAACGGCCTGGCTGTAGGATGCGCCGTTTAGCCACCTGCGCAGGAAGAGGCTCAGGCTGGGTTCTGGCAGCCAATTTACACCAACGGCGCCGTTGACAGCATATGCGCCTAATTGCATCCAAACAGGGGCCAGGCTGGCGCCATAACAATTGAGGCCATAGACCATGCGTAGATCTAACAACCGAGGGTTCTGTTCATAAGCGCGCAACAAGGGCTTGAAGACAGCGCCATCCACATGGGCCTTGCCCCGATAGCCCACCAGCGAGTGTTCCTGCCCATGCACCAACAACAATTGATCCACCCGGTGAGTCTGGCTTGTCTCGATCAAAGTATCGGTCATCTCTTTGCCCGTCACCTGCTCATCTTCGAGGATCACCACCCGATTATAGCGTTGATAGGCGCCCAGACGCTTAAGCAGCCACTTGGCGTATTCCTCAGTGACAAAGTCGATGGTTTCCATTGTCCATTGGGGGATCTTTACACCAGTAATGTGACCAATACTTTCCAGCAAGACTATCAGGGCCAGGGGCTTCGGAGCAGAGGGCGGTAGAGAAGAAGATGCGTTCATTTTCAGATAGGTGTTCTAAAAGCCAGAGGAAAGGAAACAGAACCAATCAGAACTGAATCCGTCCACTGGCAGCAATCACACGCACACGAAAATTCTCGACATAGGGATCTAGCCCTTCGATCAACGTTTCCCATTCAGGAGAGTTTAGCAGACGCGCCGCGTCTCTTTCATCTTCCAAAAGACCGCCGCCCAATATTTGAGGTGTATGCTCGCCCCAGAGTGTGTACCAGGCGTCGCTAATCCGCAAACCCAAACGAGCCAGCCCGGGCGCCAATGTCTGCATAACGTACCGCTGACACTCTTCCTCGCGCCCTTGCATCATATCGTAACTAAATAAAACCTTGACCATCGAATTTCCTTCTCTTGAATAAGAAATAAGCGGTCGCACCTTCTGCGCACCCGCTTTGTATACGCTATCATGTGAAAATTAGAGAAACCGCAAGTTCACTTCCTAATTTTCAGAGCCATGCATCCAGTTCAGTGGGCTTCGCGAGGACGAGATCGGCGTCGACAAAGTGACGTTTACTGCCCAATCCACACAGTAGCCCACAGGTGACGCTACCCAGCGCCTGGGCTGCACGCAATTTCATCTCTGAATCGCTCACGACGAGAAGTTGATCGGCGTCGATCTGTAACAGATCGATGCTCTTGCGAATGGCATCACTATCGGCGGCGAAACGGCGCTGATCATCTTGTGTGGTGATGCTCATAAAGAGGGATTCGGGCAGATGATTGTTCTGTAAAAAGAGCTTCACATCCTGACATGGGCGCGACGTAAGCAGCCCCAATTTGTACGAGTATGCCAGATTCGTCAGCAGTTCGTGGACGCCTGGTTGCAGCGTCAGCGCCGCAGCGGGGGGGAAGCCGCGCAGCCGGTTGAGGAAGGGCATCATCCTGCGCACGTCATCGTGCAATTGTAGCCACAAGAGCAGACCAATCCATCGGTTGACGGTTCCTTCAAGCAGCGCCATCACCTGTTGAAAGAAGTAGCGGCGCTGCTCAAAAGTCCAAAAGCGATCCAACTGGGCCAGACGTTGAGCCATTTCATCGGCAAAGCGCCAATCCAATTCAGTGAGCGTGCCGTCCAGATCAAAGACAACGGCCTCAATGCGATGACCAGCAACCAGCCCAGGGATACGCAGTTCGGTTTGCACATGGGTGGGCTTAAAGGGTTCCTCGTCGCGCAACTTACGCAACACGTAGAGGAGGATCACGCGCACGCTGGCAATCGTCGGCGTGATCAACAGCACACCCAACACGCCAAAAGTCACTGCAGCGCTGATAATACCGGTGAAGGTAACCGCCGGGTGCAGGTGAACCCGCCGCCCCACCAATCGCGGGATCAAATAGACGCTTTCCACCTGGGTGATCACTACATAGATCCCCAACACAATCAGCGCGAAGATGAAATTATTCACGGGCAGCCAGGTCGAGCCCTGAAAGAGCGCTACCAATGTCCCCACGGCGCCGCTAATGCCGGGGCCAACAGTCGGCAGAAATTCCATAATGCCGGCCAACAGCGCCAACCCTGCTGCATTGGGCAGCCCAACAATCGTCATCGCCACCCAGGTCACCACGCCGATCACCAACCCCAACGCGAACTGGCCGCGCAAGAAGGCTGTCCAAATCGCGCCTAATTCCTGGCCTAAGCGGCGTACGTCATCTCGATAATCTGTGGGCAGCGATTGCAACACGAGCCATTGCAATTTGTGAACATCTTTGAGCAACCAAAATCCAAGGACCAATACGTAAACGGTCGTCAAAATGGTCGTGGTAAGGGTTAACGCAAACCCAAGCGCGCCTGCCGCCGCTGGCGAGAGGATATTTTGCAAGATCTCGCCCAATTGGCGGAAAAGAATATTGACGCTGAGTTCATACTCACCCAAAGTAAGGATCGGCGCAGGCGAGGCCGTTTGCAAATCGACGACCAGCGTGTCCAGCACGATAATGAGCGACTCAAACGACTCAGCCAACCGCGGAATAAAGATGACAGGCGCTGCCATCAAGAGCAAAATCAGCAGCAGATAGACGGAGATAATGGAAACGCCCCGGCTCCATGCTGTGCGCTGTTGGACCCAATTTACAGGCTGGTAGAGGATGAAGGTCAGCAAGAGAGCAATGATCGTAGGGCGGATCATCGCCCGAAAGGTGATCAACAATACAACCAATAGGACGGCAAGCACAGCAGCAACAATGATTTTGGTTGTACTGCTCCAACGTTTGGATGTCATGGGGCTCGACTTGCTAGGGGATCCTGGCCGACGGACAACAATATCATTCGAAGATTATTTGCCGAAGATGTGGAATTGATTCAACGGCCAGTAGCGCAACCACGCCCGCCCGACAATTGTTCCACGCGATACGGGTCCAAAAGCGCGGCTGTCATTGCTGTTCACGCGATTATCGCCCATCACAAAATAGGTCATGGGGCGTAACGTAATTGGGCTGAGTTGGGTCTCACCGCTGATCGGCGCATAACTCTCTTTCTGGGCCACGCCATCTACAAGGATGACGCCATCACGGATTTCGATGGTCTCGCCAGGCAAACCAATCACACGTTTGATCAACAGTTCAGACATGTGAGGGAGATCAATGACAACAATATCGTAGCGAGCCGGGCTATGGAAATAGTAACTGACCTTTTCAATGACAAGGCGTTCGGCGGGGTAAAGATTGGGCTGCATACTTTGCCCGTAGACGACGGTTGCCTGGGCCAGGAAGACATGGATGATGACGGCGAGCAGCACCGCTGGCAACGCAATCTGGATAAATTCTCGCCCAAACTGCCCCAGAGGCGACGCTCTGCGCTCATCTCGCTCGTCTACAGAGATATATCTGGAATCAAACTGAGACAATGAGCTTTGCGTATAAGTGTCAACTTCCTGGGTGGAATCAAAATCTTGATGCCTGCCAGGTTGCCACGAATCACTATCGCTGGACGCGGATTGGGAACGTTCTAACACTGAGAAGACCTCATTGGCTGGGTTTCTCTGCTCGACGAAGAATCTGGCGCAGATGTCGAACAGTCTAATCAAGCGACACACACTGGATAAGGGTCCTATTACAAGAAATACAACTAAAAAGGTGAAAAGTCAAGACGCCGGAAACGCTCACGAGTTCCGGCGTCTTGACTTTTTGCTTACAGAATATCAATTTAAGGGTATAAATCTACCCATTTTATCATTAGCGGTCGCGGCGACCGTTGCCGCCACGGCCACCACGATCCCCGCCACGGTCGCCGCCGCGACGATCCCCACCACGACTGCTGCGATCCCCACCGCGGTCGCCGCCGCGCCGATCTCCACCGCGGTCGCCGCCACGATCTCCGCCTCGGCTACCGCCGCGATCGCGTTCGCGTGCCTCTTCCGCCGTCCACCCTTCGAGTACAGCCTGGCGGCTCAAACGGACCTTGCCGCCGGGATCGATGTCGATCACCATTGCCGTCAATTCGTCGCCCACATTGGCAATTTCCTCGACAGTGCCGACCCTGTAATCAGCCAACTGGCTAATGTGGATCAGCCCATCAATGCCTGGCACCAGATTAAGGAAGACGCCGTAAGGCTCGGTGCGCACCACCTGACCCGTGTAGATCTTGCCAATCTCTACATCTTCGGTGAGCGATTCGATCTCACGTTTGGCCTGCTCAGCAGCCAGACCGTCCAGTCCAGAGATAAAGACCGTGCCATTTTCTTCCACATCGACCTTGACTTTGTACTCGTCTTGAATGGCGCGGATGGTTTTCCCGCCTGGCCCAATCACCTTGCCGATCTTCTCGGGGTTGATGTGAATGGTGAGGATGCGCGGCGCATAAGGACTCAACTCTTCACGCGGATCAGAGATCACAGCCAGCATCTTCTCCAGAATGTGGAGACGCCCCTGGCGCGCCTGTTCCATCGCTTGCTTCAGGATGTTAAAGTCCAGCCCCTGAATCTTCATGTCCATCTGAAGAGCCGTAATGCCGTGGGCCGTCCCCGCCACTTTGAAGTCCATATCGCCCAGCGCATCTTCCAAGCCCTGGATGTCGCTCAAAACTTTGTAGCTGCTGGGATTTTGAGGGTCCTGGATCAAGCCCATGGCGATGCCGGCTACAGGCGCATCGATGGGAACACCTGCATCCATTAGGGCCAGTGTGCTGCCGCAGACCGACGCCATGCTGGTCGAGCCATTGCTGCTCATGACCTCGCTCACCAGGCGCAGCGTATAGGGGAAGTCCTCAGGGATAACGGCGAGTAGCGCCCGCTCCGCCAGCGCCCCATGCCCGATCTCGCGCCGTTTGGGGCCGCGCATGGCATAGACTTCACCGGTGCTGTAGGGAGGGAAGTTGTAATGATGCATATACCGCTTCGTTTCGCCCGGCTGTAATGTATCCAATTGTTGAGCTTCGCCTGGCGTTCCCAACGTGGCGATTGTCAACACATGTGTCTCCCCACGCATGAAGAATCCGCTGCCGTGAACACGCGGCAAGCGACCTACCTGCATGGAAATCGGGCGGATATCGTTAGGACCACGCCCATCCACACGAATGCTGTTGTCCAGCACATGCCGGCGCATAGACTCTTTGACAATGCTCTCGAAGGCGTCGTTTACATCGTCGGAATTAATCTCGCCGCTCTCGACGCGTGGGGCAAAGTGTTCTTTCACAGATTCTTGCAGAATCTTGGTGCGATCTTTGCGTACAGAGCGATCTGGGCCTTCGACGACCAATTCTTTCAACTGCTCGCCGATTAAGCTCTTAACTTCGGAGATAGTCTCTTTGGCAGGCATGAAGATGTGGAAATCGGTCCACTTTTCCTTGCCCATTTCAGACTGCATCTGCTTGATCGTCTGGATGGTCGGCTGCATGGATTCATAGGCCAGTTTCAGCGCGTCCAGCATTAGATCTTCGGGCAGTTCATGCGCGCCCGCTTCCACCATAAGGATGTTGTCCTCGGTGCCGGCGACCTGCAAACCCAGCGCGCTCTTGTTCATATCCGCAGCAGTGGGGTTGACCACAAACTGACCATCAATGTAGCCAATCGACGCCGCGCCGACCGGCCCATCCCAGGGCACATCGCTGATCGAGAGCGCCGCCGATGCTGCAATAATCGCCAGTGGATCGATCAGATGCTGCCCATCTGAACTAAGCGATGTCAGCACAATCTGAACTTCGTTGCGGAAACCCTTGGGGAAGAGTGGGCGCAGAGGGCGATCCACCAGGCGGCAGAGGAGGATGCCTTGTTCGCTGGGTCTGCCCTCACGGCGGAAGAAACTCCCCGGGATGCGACCGGCGGCGTAGAGCTTTTCCTCATAATCCACTGTCAAGGGGAAAAAGCCAATGCCGGGTCGGGTCTCTTTCGAGCCGCTGGCTACAGCGAAGATGACAGTATCGCCACAACGAACTGTGACAGCGCCGCCTGCCTGCGCCGCCAATAAACCAGCCTCAATACTGATCTCTTTATCACCCAGGTGGGTGGTGAAGACCCTGGTCCCATCAAAAATCTGTAAGTTACTCATAGAATGTACCTCGTTAAACTACTTTCTTTTCCTATACCAAAAATGAAGAGAGATGCAACGATGGCCTTTCAGCGACCATCCATTGCCCAATAGGAATCGGTAGCTGAGGTACGGAACTGGGGAATGGCGCGAAACGAATTTTCGCTTCATTCCCCAATGCCGAACCCCGTCGCGCTACCGCGCAGCACACGACACGGCGTGTCCCAACTGCTTATTGCCGCAGATAGAGTCTACTCTATCCTGTAGGGGCCTTACTGTTACCTAAACCTCAAATCAATGCACGGGTCCATAATGTAAAAGAGGGGCGGTCTTTTGAAGTAACAGACCGCCCCTCTCTTCATTCTTTACCTGCGCAGTCCTAGCCGTTCGATCAACTGACGATAGCGAGCGACATCTTTATGGGCCAGGTAAGCCAGATGGCGTCGACGTTGACCGACAAGCTTCAACAGGCCCCGTCGTGATCCTTCATCGTGCCTGTGGGTGTTCAGGTGATCGATCAACCCGTTGATGCGGGTGGTCAAGAGCGCTACCTGAACTTCAGGAGATCCTGTGTCACTTTCGTTAAGCCGATACTCCTCAATAATTTGGACTTTTTGATTCTTGCTAATCGTCATCGGTACTCCTATCTCCTTTTGTTAACTGGGACTACCGCCCAGTACGGGGACCTGAACCCAGTCGTCCAGATGCTCAGCCGAACCTCCGCTGGAATACCGAGGCGCAAGATCCAGCTAAACAGGGATCACTATAGCACATTTATCCCTATCTTTCAAATTTTGTTTCAGCTTTCCATAAGCGCGTTTCAGGACGGCAAGTGAGAGGTTGAAGGGTGCATTTCAGTTTGGGCCAAGTGCCGGCGACTTATCGCCGCACTTTGTAAAGTCCCCGGCACTTTCGCCCCAATCTAAAATAGACCCGATATTGGACAAGTACTTGCTTCGATCCCCTCTTATCTGATACCCTACATTTAATGGAAACCTTACGCGGCGTTATCGAACGCATCACCTATCATAACGAAGAGAATGGCTACACGGTGGCTAAATTGGCCCCGGAACGCCGTCCGCGCCATCTGCCCAATTGGCAAAAAGAGATTGCGATTGTGGGCAATATGGCCGGGATCGTTGTGGGGGAATCGGTGGAATTGGGCGGCGAATGGACGATGCACGCCGAATATGGTCGGCAATTTACAGTGTCGAGCATGAGATCTGTTTTGCCCGCCACCGTCGCCGGGATTGAAAAATACCTGGGCAGCGGTCTGATCAAAGGCATAGGACCGGTGACAGCGAAGCGCATTGTCAAACACTTTGGCGCAGAAACTTTAGAGATCATTGATAGTGAACCAGATCGGCTGATCGAAGTGCCAAGCGTAGGCCGCAAGCGGGTCGAGATGATTGGTCGCGCCTGGGCCGAGCAACGCGCCATTAAGGAAGTGATGATCTTCTTACAAAGTCACGGCGTCAGCACAAGCCTTGCCACGAAGATCTACAAACGCTATGGCGACGATTCCATTGCCGTGGTGCAGGGTAACCCTTACCAACTGGCCGAGGATATTTACGGTATCGGCTTTGTCACTGCTGACAAAATCGCCCGCGCCCTGGGGATGGCCGCCGACTCGCCACAACGGATCGCCGCTGGCGTCGAATATGTACTCAACCAGGGCATCAATGAAGGACACGTCTACCTGCCTAGCCCTGAGTTGACGCGCCGGGCTGCCGAACTGCTCGAGGTTTCATTGGAACAGGTTGGCGCCGGCCTGTTGCGTCTGCGTAGCAGCGAACGGGTTAAACTAACGCCCACACCCGGCGCTGAAGCCACCACTTTGCAGTGGACAGTAACCCAGTTCTACGAGCCGCCAGAGAACGCGAATGCCGTGGCTGAATCGCCAGTTGATTACAAGGTTCCCACGCCGTCAGATATTCAGTCGCTGCTCCAAGAGGAACAGGCAGTCTATTTGACGCCCTTCTATTACAGCGAGGTAGGCGTCGCCAACCGCCTGCGCCATCTGTTGCAGAATGGCAAGAGCCGGATGGCGATCTTCCAGGGTTGGAATTGGGCGCATAGCTTCGACTTTCTCCAACGCGAAAGTGGGTTTGCCCTGGCGCCCCAGCAGCAGATGGCGGTACAGGCGGCGCTGACCCACCGGCTGACCATCCTCACCGGTGGGCCGGGGACGGGCAAGACGACATCCCTGCGCACGGTTCTCCAACTCTGCGAAGCGGCTGGCCGTAAAGCGCTGCTGGCTGCCCCCACAGGACGCGCCGCCAAACGGCTTTCCGAGGCGACTGGCCGCGAAGCCAAGACCATCCACCGGCTGCTCGAATTTCAACCGGGGGAGGGGATCGCTTTCAAGCGCAACGAAGAATCGCCGCTGGAGGGCGATCTCCTTGTCGTGGATGAGGCATCCATGCTGGATCTGATCCTGATGAACCATCTGCTCAAAGCCATCGCGCCGGGGATGCACCTCTTGTTGGTGGGGGATATTGATCAGTTGCCCAGCGTCGGCGCGGGGAACGTGCTGGAGGATATGATCCGTGCTGTGGAGGGCGAGAGAGAAGAGAGGGAGGGAAAAAGAGAAGAAGGGAAGAAGGGATTGGCTGGGGCGGCGGTGATCCGGCTGGAGACGATCTTCCGGCAGGCGGCGGATAGTTTTATTATCCACAATGCGCACCGCATCAACCGCGGCGAGATGCCTTTGATCGACAATGACAAAGCTGCCGACTTCTTCCTCTTCCGCACCGACGATCCTGATCGGGCCGCGCAACTCTGCGTGGAGCTGGTACAGAGCCGCATCCCCAGCCGGTTTGCCATCCCCCCGCAGGATATTCAGGTACTCAGCCCCATGCATCGAGGGGTGGTCGGTGTCGGTGCACTTAACGCCGCGCTGCAAGAAGCGCTCAACCCCTCAAGGCCCGGTGTGCCCGAACGCTCGCTGGGCAACCGCATCTACCGCCCTGGCGACCGCGTGATGCAATTGCGCAACAATTACGATAAGGATGTCTACAACGGCGATATGGGAACCATCACCGCGCTCGATCTCGTTGATCAAGAGGTGACCGTCACCTTTGATGGACGTGCTGTCTGTTATAATTTCTTAGAGTTAGATGAATTGACCCACGCCTGGGCGGTTAGCGTCCACAAGAGCCAGGGCAGTGAATACCCTGCGGTGGTGGCGCCGATCCTGACCAGCCATTACATGATGTTACAGCGCAATCTGCTTTACACGGCCATTACACGGGCCAAGCGCTTGGTGGTGCTGGTGGGTCAACCCAAGGCGATTGCAATGGCTGTGCGCAACAACCAGGTGGCCGAACGTTACACCGGTCTTGCCGAACGTCTCAGCCGCACTGGTGATCGATAAATCACCCACTCACTCTATGAAGGATCTACCATGACTGAAAGTACAGTTCCACCCATTGCCGTGCAGCTTTATAGTTTGCGCCATTTCTCCGAGGATTTCGCAACGCAGATCGCTACTGTCGCCGGACTCGGTTACACAGGCGTGGAGTTGGTTGGCCTCTCGCTCAGCCCCGAACAGGTTAGTGAGATCCTGGCCGAGCATAATGTAAACGTTGTCTCCGCCCATGTTTCATACCAGGCCCTCAGCCAGGATCTGGACAAGCTGCTCCACTTCCACCAGACAATTGGCAACTCGTGGGTGATCGTGCCGGCGCCGCCTCAGGATGTGCGCGAAACCAATACTGTGGAAAGCTGGCTCAAGCTTGCCAAATCGCTGGAGGAATTTGGCCGCCGTTGTTTTGACGCTAAAGTGCGCCTGGGCTATCACAACCACCGTTGGGAAATGGTCGAATTGGAAGGCAAGCGAGTCATCGATTGGATGATGGAAGAGACAAACCCGGATTATCTCTTCTTTGAGCCGGATCTGGCCTGGGTTGCCGCGGGCGGAGCGGATCCCAAAGCGATCTTGGATCAGTACGCCGGCCGCTGTCCGCGTGTCCATGTGAAGGATCTCGCCCCTGCCGGGGAAAACGAGGATGAGATGGGATTGGCCGATGTTGGTTACGGCACGCTGAATTGGGAGATCCTCTTGCCTGCCGCGCGCGCCGCTGGCGCAGAGTGGTATGTGGTAGAGCATGATAAACCGAAGGATCCAGTAGCCAGCGTCAAACGCAGCCTTGAATTCCTAAGCAGCCAGAGTGAGCTGATTCTCTAGTAGTCCACCAAACCGAATTCGTCGGGTAGGGGCGCCCCTTGCTGCGCCCGGTCCACAGCAGGCGCAGCAAGCAGCGCCGGTACAGAAGATCCGGCAAAATGAGTTTGGCGAATTACTGGTTCAACGCAGAGAAAACAGACATGGATATTCAGGTTGGGACAAAATTATGGCAAAAACTGCAATGTTTGAAGGGTTGGTTGTCGATCAGCGTGGCAACCCTGCACCGGTCAAATGGGTCGGTGATCAGGCATGTTACGTGGTGGACGATGATGGATTCCTGCGCCACATTGACGCCGCCCAGGTAGATCGACAGGTGTTGGCCTTTATCAAAGGTCAGGTTGATGCAAATCGGGACATCGCCGTGGATGGCGTTATGCAAATGATAGGGCAGGACGATATCTTCACCAAAGCAGCGGTGGAATCATCTATCGACAAGATGGATGAGAACGTCGGTCAACCCATCCCCGCGGAAGCGCGCCAGTGGCTGGGGATGTTGGGCTTCCGCATTGTGATCAACGAACAGGGCGAGGTGATGGACATCCAACTCCCGGCTGGCGGCATTGAAGGCGAGGAAGATCTCTAGCTCCTCGGATCGAATCACCGCCGCGCATTGACAACGTCCCAATCAAGACATCAGTATATCCGCAGAAATAGATCCACAAAGCCACACAAAGAAACACGAAGGATGAGCCTTTCTTCGTGAAACTTCGTGTGGCTTTGTGGATCTATTTCTAAAGAGCCTCTAAACGATTTCAGACTCTGCCCGCGTCACGTTGATGGTGACTTCCTCTTTGCCCAAGGGGAAGCTCTCGCTGACGCCGTTGGCAGCGATACCGAGGCGCAGATCGACGGTCAGCGTCTCCTCTTTCACATAGTCGCCGTGAGCAGCGAGGAGATCCGCTACCAACGGCGTTTCGGTGACGCAAAGGGCGATACGGTCGCTGATCTCCAGACCGGCGTCTTTGCGCAGTTGTTGCACGCGACGCACCAACTCGCGGGCATGTCCTTCCAGTTCCAATTCAGGCGTTAGCTTGGTGGTGACAGCCACTAGATAACCGCTGTCCTCGGCCACGCTGTACCCCTCACGCGGGGAGGTGCGCACTTCTACATCGCCAACGTCCACGGTGTAGGTTTCGCCGCTCTCCACGGTAACTTCCACCGTTTCCCCAGCGCGGAAGCGGGCGGCCAGTTCCATCTGATCCAGCGCGGCGACAGCCTTGCGGATCTTGGGATAGCCGGCCCCGTACTTCTGCCCCAACTGCTTGGGCAAGGGGAAGACCTGCACATCCACCAGATCGCCGGCGGCGTCGGCAAAGGCCAACTCGCGGATGTTCAACTCGCCGAGGACGTACTCCTCCATGCGGCGCAGGCCGTCCTCTTCCTCGGCAGTGCGCGTGCGTACCACCACCTGTTGCAAGGGCTGACGGACCTTGAGCGCCGCGCCCTCGCGGGCAGCGCGGCCTAACGTCGTCACCTTTTGCGCCAGTTCCATGTCGGCGTGGAGTTGTTCGTCGATCAGCGCCTCGTCCACGGCGGGCCACCCGGCAAGGTGAACCGAATCAGACGCGGACGGGTCCACGCGCACGACGAGGTTCTGGTAGATCTCCTCGCTGATGTAGGGCATGGCGGGCGCCAGCAGCTTGCTCACCGTCACCAGCGCCGTGTGCAGCGTCGAGAGCGCCGCCGGATCGCCGTCCCAGAAGCGGCGGCGGTTGAGGCGTACATACCAGTTGCTCAGATCATCCACAAAGGCTTCGATGGGTCGCGTCGCCCCCAGCACATCGTAATTTTCATAGGCATCGGTGACATCGCGCACCAGGCGGTTGAGATCGGACAACAGCCAGGAGTCCAAGAGATTGGTGATTGGTGATTGGGCAGACCCCCAGTCCCCAGTCCCCAGTCCCCAGTCACTTAGATTCGCATACGTTACAAAAAAACTGTACGTATTCCACAAGGTGTTCATGAACTTGCGCACGACTTCGCCCACCAGATTGACGCTAAATCGGCGGGAGTTGCCGGGCGGGCCGGCGGTGTACATGTACCAACGGGTGGCGTCGACGCCGTGTTCGTTGAAGACATCCCACGGGCTGACGATGTTGCCCTTGGATTTGCTCATCTTCGCGCCATCCTCGGCCAGGATGTGGCCCAGGCAGATCACATTCTTGAAGGCCGGACGGTCGAAGAGCAGCGTGCTGACGG